>JABZKU010000005.1 GCA_015257125.1 Prevotellaceae bacterium
GGAGTTCAACTATTATAGGAGTACATTTGACCATTAAATGAAAAAGAGAGCATTATGCCCCCCTTTCAGGAGTACATTTGACCATTAAGCCCCCATTTTTACCTTCACCCGGTGAACAAAATCTCCTTTTTGTCTTCACCTTCAATTTATTGATAGTCAGTATTTTATCCTCATTAGGTGAAGAGGTGAAGGCAAAAAACGAAAAACGCCGGACGCGCGCCTATACGCGCGCGTTGGCCATCCGAGTGTGATAATGGAATTGTGAGATCTCTGCTGTAAATCGAGTTGTAAGATATGATTTCTAGTGGAGGTCTATTTCTTGATGATTGTAGTGTGGGTGACTCTACGCTGCCCTGTTTTCTTTTCAATCGTTTGGTTCTGCATGTTGCCTAGTCAAAATATATTGCTATCTTTGCAAAATACCAATGTGCACGATTGTTTCTATATATAGTATCATCTCTCATGCATACTGTGCAAGTATTTGATTCTCAGGTTAATATGTTTAATTTGAGGAGCTTTTTTGTTCCCTATAGAAACAAACCACTACTAGATTCAGTTACGGTTGAGTCACAATTCGTGTCCTATTACGTCGTTTATCATTGTATTTGTACCCCACCCTTTAAGTTCAGGGATAGGTAGCCAAATTGAATGGATAATCGAGAGAGCAAGAAGCGATTAGCAAAATTATAATGTCTTCAACAGCGAATAGAGTAATCAAGAATACCGGGTATTTGTATGCAAAGATGGCGATCACTATGTTTGTGTCGCTATATACAACTCGACTGATTTTGAACGCCCTTGGCGCCTCTGACTTTGGTATATATAACATTGTCGGGGGAGCAATCGCTATGCTGGGCTTCTTGAATGCTGCTATGGCAAGTGCGACTCAAAGGTTTATGTCGTATGCGGAAGGTGAAGGCGACAAAGAAAAGCAGAAGTATATTTTCAATATCAGTGTTGTGCTTCATGCCGGTATTGCAGTCTTTGTTGCTGTAGTACTGTTAGTTGCCGGCTATTTCTTCTTCAATGGCATTCTCAATATTCCTGCAGAAAGAATGGGAGCAGCTAAAGTGGTGTATTTGAGTTTGATCATCAGTACACTTCTCACTGTTATGAATGTGCCTTATGATGCTGTGATGAATGCGCACGAAAACATGCGCTATTATGCTCTGGTTGGCATCTTGGAATCTTTCCTCAAACTTGCCGTGGCCTTTGCCTGTGTCTATGCTTCGGGCGACAAACTCATTGTTTATGGCGTCCTCATGGCTAGCATTCCCCTATTCACATTGAGCATCATGAAGGTGTATTGTCACAAACACTATGAGGAGTGCGTGATAAAACCTCGAATATATTGGGATGTTAAGCTGGTGAAGGAAATGACCACGTTTGCAGGGTGGAATTTTTTCTCTGCAGCGTCGAGCATGGTTTCGCAGTATGGCTTGGGTATCGTGTTGAATAACTTTTGGGGGGCGTTGTTAAATGCTGCTCAGGGGATTGCGAATCAATTGTCCGGGATGTTGATGGTCTTCTGCAATACGATGTTGAAGGCGCTGAACCCTGTTATTGCCAAAAGCAAGGGGCAAGGAGATGATACTTTAATGTCTAAAGCAACTTTTTCGGGTTGTAAATACTCGTATTTATTGTTGGCAGTTTTTGCGATCCCCTTTATGCTCGAGATGCCCGCGATTTTGAAGCTGTGGTTGAATAATGTGCCCGATTGGGCTGTCCTTTTTGCGCGTTTACAGCTAGCTAGAAGTTTAGTTGAGCAGTTGACGATAGCGATTTCTACGATGATTTCTGCAAATGGTAAGATTAAAGCTTATTCGCTAGTAAAAAGTGTATTGTCACTGCTACCGATTGTGCTGACGTATATCGCATATTCTTTTGCTGGGCCGCCAGCTAGCATGTATTTCTTTTGGATTTTATGTAGTGGTGTTGTTGCTGGCTTTTTCAGTCTCTATTATGCAAAGAAGTTATGTGGTATAAGCATTTCCCAATTCATATCAGCGGTGATTGTTCCCTGCGTAGTTATAACCGTGGCGATGTTCATCGGTGGTAGTCTTGTCGTGACCTGGTGTTCACCTTCTTTGATTCGTATTGTTGTTACAACATTTATAACAACCATTCTGTTTGCTTTGTTCCTGACTGTTTGCTCTACTAAGGACGAACGTAAGCTTGTAGCTTCAATCATAAAAAGAAATAGATGATGACAAGGTTTGATTATATAGACAAATTGCGTGGGTTTGCAATATTGTTGGTGGTAATAGGGCACATATAGTTACCTTATGGAGCAACCATCCTTTTTTGGGTGATTTATTTGCCCCCGTCTCTATCCTTCCAAAAGGATTCTTTATCGAAGGGGGCGCGATGAGAATAGAGAGTATTATTATTCTATTTTGGGGAATAGTGCAATGTTCGATAGCATGTAGTATTTGTAGCGTTGTTTACGAATACCATATTTTAGACTTCTTGCTTATGGAAAGACGTCTTGAAATCTTACGAGTCGTGAGATTGTTAGTCGTAATAAAGGAATCTTATTATTAGAGTGTTTTTATTTTAACAGGCAATTATCAATGATATATCTCTATGAATAGTGCGGAGTTTAAATATAAGCTGGGACGTAAGGTTTATAATTTGTATTTGAATCTCATACGTAAGTGTTCTTTCCGAAGGTATTGCTTTTTCTATGCATCCTATAGACATTCTCTGACGCATCGTGCAGTTGGAACTAATGAAAATTATATAGCAGCGCGCCCTAACCCTGGGGCAGGAATAGGTCATCAGATGGCCAATTGGATGGCTGGTTTCTATTTATCGGAGGCGTTAGAGCTTAGATTCGCTAATATTCCGTTTTCCAGCTATCATGATCCATGGAAGCCAACGATTTGGAATGAATTGTTAGGATTCGGTGATGGTGAGGTAGATTATAAGGATCTACTTGCTAGGGGTTACAAGCGCGTCTTATTGCCTTTGTTTAATGCACAGGATGAAGAGCAACTCGCTGTGATTAGACGGATCGTAGGTTCATACGCGGATAGAAGAGTCGTATTCCTTTGTGAGCAAGATCAGTTCTATCGCGATCTTCATACGTTAATTCCTGAATTACAGCGCAAGTTCTATGCGACAGTTGCAAGAAAACAGGATAAGCTCATATATGAGCAAGGTCACTTCAATATTGCAGTTCATGTTCGTAGAGGCGACATAATGGCAGACCCCAATAATGTGAATCTTTCAATGCGCTATCTTGCCAATGATTATTACGTGCGTGTCTTATCGCAAGTGTTAGAACACGTAAGGCATAATAGTCCCATACACATCTACTTGTTTTCTCAAGGGAAGCCAGAGGATTATCCAGAATTTTCAAATTTTGAAAATTTGCATTGGTGTATGCACATGGGTGCTGTTGATTCTTTTCTGCACATGGTTCATGCAGATTTGTTAATTACCAGTAAAAGTTCGTTTTCGTACAAGCCTGCTTTGTTGAATCGCGGTATTAAAGTTTCTCCTCGTAATTTCTGGCATGGCTATCCAGACAGCGAAGATTGGATAATGGCTGATGATGAAGGGGAAGTGCTGTGGGCGCAATCCAAGATATGAGCAGATGAAAAAGTTGCAAGTGATACTTTTGAAAACTTTGCGTAAACTATATGCTAAAGCTTTCATCGGGGAGTTACCACCCTATGATCGAGGTGTTACTGATTTTAATCAAGCCTCGGAGCTTATTTATGATCTCTTGGTTTCGGGTAAGCCTTGCATGGTCGCGCGCTTCGGAAGTACTGAGTTACTCGCATTGACTAACTACCTTGGAGTTGTTGAAAAGCACCATTCCATCGGCAAATATGTGCAAGGAAAGCAATTTGCTTGGTGGTGGGAGGAAAATGTAAAAGAACAGATGACTAAGTGGAGTGGCTTTTTCCCTTCTTCTGAAGAAAACTTGATGAAGTTCGGAAATCTAATGCTTGAAGATATGACACAAGTCGACATCTTGGGCAGTTGGTTGCGAGAAGAGCAGATAATGATTGAAGAGTATTGTCTGAATTTACGGAAGGTTACGCTTATGGCTTTGGAGCCATACTGGGCTACGAATCCTTGGACTCGCGCGCTGGAAGGAAAAAAAGTGTTGGTGATTCATCCCTTTGCTTCGCTCATCGAATCGCAGTACGCCGAGAAGCGGGAATTGCTGTTTCAAGACAAACGTGTTTTGCCGAACTTCGAGTTGAAGACCCTACAAGCCGTACAAAGTATTGGAGGAGAAAGTGAGTTCAAGGACTGGTTTGAGGCGCTCGATTGGATGAAGACTCGGATGGATGCCACAGATTACGATGTTGCCCTTATCGGTTGTGGGGCTTATGCTTTCCCGCTTGCAGCTCATGCCAAGCGAACGGGTAAACAATCGGTGCACCTCGGAGGAGCATTGCAGTTGCTATTTGGGATAAGGGGGAAAAGGTGGGATGATCCGAGTTATGGGAAGAAGACTTTGCAAGACAAAGGAAGCTATTTGCAACTATTTAATTTGAACTGGGTATACCCAGGTGAGAAAAATAAGCCTGTAAATGCTAATGATATTGAGAATGGTTGCTATTGGTGAATTCGTTAGTTTTTTTGATTAGAGCTTGAAAGAATGATTTATAAGTTGCTGGGTATAAGAAAGGTAGAGCCTGAAGTTAATATAGGTGATTATGTTCAGGCACTGGCGTCTTCTCAGTTCTATCCGCAAGTAGATGGATTTGTGGAGCGTGACGAGTTGAGCTTGTATGCAGGCGAACCATGCAAGGTTATTATGAATGGATGGTATATGGCAAAGCCCGAGCATTGGCCGCCTCCTAAGCAAATTGAACCTTTGTTTGTCGCATTTCATATCAATAGTAAGGCGAAAGACGCGATGTTGAAGCCTGAGAGCATCAGCTATCTGAAGCAAAATGAGCCGATTGGTTGTCGAGACACTTACACACGCGATTTGTTACTTGCTAAGGGAGTAGATGCATATTTTTCTGGCTGCATGACCTTGACACTTGGTAGAAAGTACGAATCGTTGGAGAAGGACGATAAGGTTTATTTTGTCGACCCTTATTTTTTGACACGCTGGAATTGGAAGTCAACTATAAGAGCAGTAGTCTTTTTGTGTTTTCATTTTCTTGCTATTGCAAGAATCGCGCGAAAGTACCCCGAACACAAATCCTTCTTCAGAAAATGTATGATATTGACAGGCTTTTATCGTGAATATCGTAAGTTCTTTTCTGAGAAAATCTTGGTAAATGCTACATATATTTGCCAGCAAGATAGGTGTTATAGTGAGAATTTTTCGAGTGACGTGGCTCTGCTGGGAGAAGCCGAGCGATTGGTTAGGCTTTATGCAAGGGCTAGGCTCGTTGTAACCTCTCGTATCCATTGTGCGTTGCCGTGTCTTGGGATGCGAACGCCTGTGATTTTTACGGAGAATGCAGATCAGTCGGAGGCAAGTGCTTGCAGATTCGGAGGATTGAGGGAACTCTTTAACGTGTTGTCATGGAGAAACGGTCATCTGGAGCCGAATTTTGTAGTAGGTAAAGTGGATGACAAAAACAAGTTTGACTTTGCAAATTCAACACAGTGGATGGTGTTGGCAGAGCAACTTTCGGATAAATGTCTTCACTTTGTAAAGGCTAGTTATGAATAGTTTTTGGAATAAACAAGAAATCGCCAGTTTAAGCACTCTTTTTTTTACATTGGCTTGTGGCCTTGACTGGGCTCACATCAATGTCGTAAGTCTTTACGTAATGTGGGCAATTCAATTGTGCTATCTTGCTGTAGCTTTTTCTGCTTATGAAGCAAATCGATTCGAAGCGAAAGACAATTCCCTACTGAAAATCTATTTTGTGTGGGTTTTCTTGTCCATAGCTAGAGGGGCTTTATTTTATACGCTCGGAAATTATTGGCTATGGAAGAACTGGTTTTATGGTTCTTTGGACGTGCTATTGCCCGCTTTGATATATCTCTATGCCAGACCTGAGATTTTATCTTCAATATTGAGGACGTGGCTGAAGTACGTTCCCTTCTTACTAATTTGCCTTTTGCCTTTTATGTCAAGAGGAGCTTATCATTTTTTCTTAGGTCCAATATATATCGTGGCCTTCTTTTGGCCACTCTATTCCGGAAAGTGGAAAGTGATTATTTTGCTCCTAATGTTGTTAATGTTAGGAGCAGACTTCACAGCTCGAAGTCAAGTATTTAAGGCCGGTGTTGTCTTATTCTTTTCGTTGCTTTATATAAAGCGTCGCTTTATCTCCCTAGTATTGTTGAAATGGATGCATTGGACATTCTATATACTCCCGTTGATTCTGCTCTTCTTAGCCTTGACCGGAAGATTTAATATCTTTAAAGAAGTTTCCAGCAATGAAGGTGTTGTTGTTACGAAAATTGATAGGAATGGTAAGGCTATTAAAGAGGATTTGAGCTCTGACACAAGAACCTTTATTTATGTAGAGGTCATTAGTTCTGCGATAAAGCATGATTACGTTTGGGAAGGGCGCACGCCTGCCAGAGGCAATGATAGCGATTTTTTTGGTGTTTTTAATGCTGAGGTGCTGAAGACCGGTTTGTATGAGCGCCATTCTAACGAACCAGGATTACCTTCACTTTTTACTTGGTTAGGGCTTATTGGGTTGATTTTGATAAGTTTGATCTATCTGAGAGGTTCGTATTTGGCACTCTATGACTCCAATAATATATATATAAAGATATTGGGGTGTTTTGTGGCGTTTCGCTGGGGCTATGGATGGATTGAAGATACGTATGATTACACGCCTATGATTTTAGGATTGTATATGGTGATGGCGATGTGTATGTCTAAGACTTTTAGGCGAATGAACGATAATGAAATGCAAGAATGGCTATTAGGTCTTGTGGGAGGACAGAAATAAGGTTCATCCGACATTTGGAGTGAAGCGGCCCTAAAAAGAAGAAAAACGCTGAACAAATTGTATATTTGAATTAGCACCAACAAATATGCAGCTATGAACAGCAGTTTTCTATATCATGCTTGAGGTTTGTATACCACAAGTGTCTACGGGAGGAATACAAAGGTAATACAATCATCTTACATATCGAAAGTAAACGAGCTCCGAAATGCTGTCCTCAATGCGGTCATGCCCATTTGGTGAAGAATAGTTTTCGCACTCGCGACTTTATCCGCCTTCCGATCGGTGGCAAAAAGGGAATTCTGCGGATGAAAGTCCGCCGCTATAAGTGCAAGTGTGCGGATTGTGACTATGATTGTCAGGAACGGATATCCTTTGCCCCGGGCAGTCACAGTTACACTCGTCGCTTTGCAAGGTATGTGGTTGATCTTTTGAAGGGGATGACCCTCAAAGACACAGCCCGTCTTTTGGGTGTATCGTGGGACACGATCAAAGAGATTCACACTCATCATCTTGAGTGTCATTATGCTCCGCCTTCTCTTGAGGGAGTGGACAGCGTCGGCATAGACGAGTTTGCCGTCCGAAAAGGCCATGTGTACAAGACCATTGTCGTTGACCTCAAGAGCGGGAGGATTCTCCATGTGGGTGAGGACAAGGCGGCCAATGCTTTGGCCGGATTTTGGAAAAGGGTCAGACGAAAGAAACTCGACATCAGGTATATCGCCACCGATCTCTCTGCCGCTTTCATCTCCTCCGTACTTGAAAACTGCCCGAACGCCGTGCATGTCTTCGACCATTTTCATGTGGTCAAACTGATGAATGAGAAGTTGGACGAGATACGCAGGGCGCAATATAACAAGGAAAAAGACATCAACAAGCGCAAAGTTTTGAAGGGGACGCGCTACCTGCTGCTGCGCAATGGAGCGGATATCTTCGGCGAGCAATATCGGACAAGGCTTGACAATGCCTTGGATATGAACAAACCTATTTCACAGGCCCTACTACCTCAAAGAGCAACTCAGAGAGAATATGGATGCAGCCCAATAAACAAGCAGCCGAAAAGGTCATGCTCGATTGGGTGAAACAGGCGCAGGAGAGCAAAGTGCCGCAGTCGATGAAAATGGCTGTCACGATCATGGCTTATAGAACCGGTATTCTTGCGTGGTACGACTGCCCCATATCGACCGGGAAAGTAGAAGGAATCAACAATAAGATAAAGGTGATGAAGAGAGTGGCCTATGGTTTTAGGGATGAAAGGTATTTTCAGCTAAGCTATATGCGCTGCACGATTGCCGCATCACTCCAAATCTCGGATGAACCAGAAATAATAGACTCGATGGAAAAGAGTACGATTTTTATGTTAGACTAAGATGAGGGTTCTTTGGATTTCAAATATATTATTCCCTGAGTTGTGCGATATATTAGGCATTCAAGCTCCGTTTGGAGGGGGGTGGATGCAATCAGCTGCCAAGGCATTGGTTGTAAACCATACGATAGAACTTGCCGTTGCTTCATTCTACAGAGGGACGACCATGCAGATTGTTAAGGGGAAAAATATTATCTATTATTTGATTCCCGAGCACACTACAAAAAGGAATTTGTATGATCCCGGCGTAGAGAATTACCTCAAAGTTGTCAATCAAGATTTCAAACCGGGTGTGGTTCACATACATGGCTCCGAATCTGGTCATTCTCTTGCACAACTTAGAGCTTGTGGAAGTGAAAAAACAGTAGTCTCAATACAAGGTTTGGTACATTTTTGTAAGGAATTCTATTTTGGGGGGCTTAGTGAACGAGAAGTCAACAAGAGCAGAACAATTCGTGACATCATCAGATGTGATAGCTTAGTGGATCAACAGCAGCGAATGGAAAGACGCGCGTTGCTTGAAGTCGAACTTTTGAAGGAGGTAAAGCATGTCATCGGGAGAACGTCTTGGGATAGAGCTTGTGTTTGGGCTTTGAATCCGCTCGCAAGCTATCATTTTTGTAACGAAACATTACGAGATAGCTTTTATGAGCAAAGGTGGGGGTATGACCAATGTTGCAAACATACGATCTTCCTGAGTCAAGGAAGTTATCCTCTGAAAGGTTTGCATCAGATTATCAAGGCTTTGCCATTAATCCTAAGAGAATACCCAGATGCTAAGGTGTATGTCGCAGGCAGTAATTTCTTCTCCGGTGTACCATTTTGGCGTAAAAATGGATATGCGCAATATATAGGGAAACTAATAGAAAAACATAGCGTGTCAGGAAAGGTTCATTTTTTAGGTGAATTGTCGGAGTTGCAAATGATAGAGCAATATAAACAAGCTCATGTTTTTGTTTGTCCTTCAGCAATAGAAAATAGTCCAAATTCCATTGGTGAAGCTCAGCTCTTGGGTACCCCGGTGGTATCCTCCTATGTTGGTGGTACGATGGACATGGTAAAAGACAATGAAACTGGATTCCTATACCGGTTTGAAGAAACCTCTTTGTTGGCGCAGCGTGTGTGTGAATTGTTTGCTAATCGTGACCTGTGCAATCGACTTTCTGAACAAGCAAGAATAGCAGCAAAACAGCGACATTGCAAGGAAACAAATGCTGCTGCTTTGTTGGGGATTTATGATAAAATAGTTTCATGCTAGTATTTCTGTTTGCTGTATTTCGGAAATTATTTAATATAATAGGGGGATGTTATGACCAATTCCTTTGCTACGCCTTATTTAAGAGTAACGGCATTGTTCATGGTACTTATCGCACCAATGGTGTTCCTTATGTAATGGTTTCTTTAGGTGGAAAACTAACGATTGGCAAGAATTTTGCCATTAACAATGGTATAAAGGGCAATCCTATCGGGTGTTACGACCGCTGCACCTTTTGGGTAGGTAAGGGGGCTGTGTTGCGCATTGGGGAAAATGTCGGGATTTCACAAGCTGCGTTGGTCGCTATTGCTGATATCACAATTGGAAATAACGTGAAAATTGGAGGGGGAACAAGTGTTTTTACCTCTGATTTTCATGCATTGGATCCCAAAATAAGAGCATCTTCCGAAGATTTTCGGCATCGAAAAAGTGCTCCCGTTATAATAGAGGATAACGCTTTTATTGGAGCTCGTTCCATGATTTTGAAGGGAGTGACGATTGGTAAGAATTCTATCATAGGCGCTGGTTCTGTAGTGACCAAATCTGTACCAGAAAATGAAATTTGGGCAGGGAATCCGGCTAGGTTTGTAAGAAAAATATAGATAGAGAATGAAGTATTGGGCAGTACTGCTTACGGTCTTTAATCGCAAGGAAAAAACTTTGGAGTGCTTAAGTCGACTGTTCGATCAGTTGCCGGTTGAGGATTTACAGATAGATGTCTTCCTGACCGACGATGGCTGTACGGATGGTACTGCAGAGGCAGTAGAGAGTTTGTTTCCCTCTGTGCACATCCTCGAAGGAAGCGGCGAACTGTTTTGGAATCGTGGGATGCTCATGGCATGGAAGGCGGCAACAGAAACCAGGAATTATGATGCTTATATTTGGTTGAATGATGACACGTATGTATATGTAGACATGTTGGTTTCTTTGACACAGGCTATGAAACAAACCTCAGAAAGGGCAATTCTCGTCGGTGCTACGGAAGATGCGAGCCACTCGAAGTTAACCTATGGAGGAAGACTGAGAGGGGGGCGAATCCCGATTCCTACCGACGAACTCACACCTGTGGAATATTTCAACGGTAACATCGTACTTGTTCCGAGGAGTGCTTTTCTTCAATTAGGCTATTTAGATGAGTACTTTACTCACAGTAAGGGAGATTATGATTATGGCTTACGCGCCAAGAAGGCGGGACTTCTGATCTATCAAATCGGCAAAGTGTTGGGAGAATGTGATGAGCATCCTAGCTTTGACAAGTGGTGTGATCCGAACGTTCCCTTTGCGCAGCGTTGGAAATTACTGAATCGTCCCAATGGGATGCCGCCTCGTGAGACATTCTATTTCGAGAAACGACATTATGGCATTATTGTAGCCTGCTTCCATTATTTGACGGTGCACATCAGATGCTTTTTCCCTAAGTGGTGGATCAGGAAAAACAACCCAAACGTAATTTGATATGATAGAGCAGGTATACGATGGATCAGACTGTTATCCGGAAATCGTTCGCGAACATTGGCTATCTCACCCGAATTACCTTATAGAATACAATGAAAAGGTTGAAAAGAAGGAGTGGTGCGCGGTATATTTTTGTAGCAATGATATTTGGTTTCCGCATACAGAAAGCATTTTTCGCAAACGCATTTTAGAGAAGAATTTCTTTGAGTGGTACCGGTGCAGGATTGACCGTGCCTACAAGCATATCTTCATCAGAGACGTCTATAAACAGTGGTATATTAAAGGAATCAATGGAGAAATCAGTTCACAAGAGAAACTCCTTGACTTCTTGAAAAAAGAAACGCATGGCTTTAAAGTTGTGACTATAGGAAGCTCTGCGGGGGGGTATGCGGCGACTTTGTTTGGCGGAAAGCTTGCCGCAGAACAGGTGATCTGCTTCAATGGACAGTTTTGTTTGGAGAAGGCAGTTCAGCATAGCAGTTTAGATTGCAATCCTATATTATTTAGAAGGCTAAAAACTGCGGGAGTCAAGGTCGAGAATATTCTTCTTGGTGTACAAGGCAAAACACGCCTATTTTATGTCTATTCGAACAAGTCTGTGTCTGACGTTGAGCAGCATAGTTATGTTGAAGGAGTGAAAAACCTAAGCTGTATCGCTTTTGACTCTTCGAGGCACGGGATTCCCTTTTTGAAAGTGGCATTGCCTGTATTTATAAACCTGAGTGCAGAGGAGATGGAAAGTTTGTCAGAAAGAAACCATCATCCAGTGTGTTTTACTATACACTGTGTTGGAATTTGGCAAACGATAGGTGGCTTTTTCCGTCAAGCATACAATGCATATAGAAAAAGAAGGTGAGCCCGTGGGGAAGTTCATCTAAAAAGAATTTGAGTTATGATATTCCGTAATCTTATATTCTACTTAAAGAGTAGAATTTTGCCCGTAGAATCTCTTGAGACTGCCCAATTAATTTTGGCGGATCTTATAGAGCGAGGTAATCCTTTGATGATTGCTAGATTTGGTGCTGTGGAAATTAAAGCGTTGCTTTATGAGAGATCGCCTTTGCTGTTTTCTTTTTTGAAGGGTTATACTTATAACCACATGGAGAACAATGCAGGTTTTTTCCCCGTGAATAAAACAATGCTGGCTCGATATGCTGAAATTATGAACAGTGCAATCGCGGAATTGGATGTATTGGCTTCGTGGAGACCTGAAGAGTGGTTTTATAAGCATGAACTAAAAGGTTGTAGAAAAATTCCTTTAGGAGCTTTAGGGCCGATCTTTTCGAAAGCATCTTGGTCCCAAGCCTTAAAAGGAAAAAAAGTACTAGTCATTCATCCTTTTGCTAAGAGCATTAAGCGACAGTATGAATTTCACCGAGATAAAATATTTGGAGAGCATTCAGACTTCATACTACCTGAATTTGCTTCTCTTCAAGTCATTCCTGCTGTTCAGACAATTGCTGGAAATACTGAGGGCTATGAGACTTGGTTTGATGCCTTGAAGCAAATGGAGAGTGAAATAGATAAAGCTGATTTTGACGTGGCACTTATCGGGTGTGGCGCTTATGGTTTTCCTTTGGCAGCATATTGCAAATCGATCGGTAAGCAAGGCATACATATCGGTGGGTCTTTACAGCTGTATTTTGGGATAAAAGGTAAGCGATGGGATCGTTTTGGCTTCTACAATGAGTTTTGGGTAAGCCCGGACGACAGTGAAAGACCTGCAAATTTATCGAAAGTAGAAGACGGATGCTATTGGTAAGCTGTGGCCGTTTGTCGAGGGTTAGTTGCATAATGAAATAACGGCGATGCACAATAGTTTTCGATATCTATTTTGAATAGATGATTATATAAAACCAAGTTGTGATGCCAGATACTTTCTTTGTGATTGGAATAAGGTCTGTAGCTGTTGCAAGGAAGGATTTGGGAACAAAATTGTATTATTGGGAGAGTTGGAAGATTATGAATAAAATAAAGCAAGTACTGAAACAGCATTCTCAGTTGAATCATTTCGTGTCGTGGGTATATTCTTTTGTCCATAATTTCGGACATCTCCAGAGAAGAGTTCGTTGTAAAGGCGCATACCTTAATGGGGTAAGATTCTCTATTGCTGTTGGTTCAAGTGTAGAGATTGGAAATTTAGCGCGTCTGCATAATTGTCGTTTTTCAATTTCAGGTAAGAATTCGAGAATAATAATTGGGGGAGGGAGCACTGGGGTCTCCAATACTTCTTTCTGTTGTGAAGATGACGGTAGTACTATCATTATTGGAAATGATTTTACGATGGAAGGAGGTGAGATTGCAGCCATTGAGGGATGTAAAGTTGAGATAGGAGATGACTGTATGTTCAGCGCAGGCATCGATATTCGGAATGGTGACTCACATGTGTTGCTATCAAAGGCTACGGGACAACGCATTAATGAAAGCCATGATATTTCTATCGGCAATCATGTATGGCTTACACGTAATGTTTCTGTACTGAAAGGGGCATTGATTGCGGAAGGATGTGTTATTGGGCACTCTTCGGTTGTTACGGGTTGTTGTTCAACTTCATACTCCGTTTACGCCGGCACCCCCGCGCGATATATTAAGGACGGAATTGTTTGGAGTAGGTTTAGGAATTAAGGTAAGTAGCGAATATTAATTGTGTTTTTCTGAGAAACAAAAAGTGCAATGACGAATATCTTCATTGGAAATTCAATTCCTCCATATCGCATAGACACCTACAACGTGTTGGCTAAAATGGGCTTTTCTATGTACTTCTATTCGGACAGAGATCCAGACATTGCTAATATGGATGCCTTGCTGGAACTTTGTGAATTTAAGCCGACTTATTTGAAAGGGAAGCAGCTGGGCAGGAGGTCTCGTACGATTTGTTTCGGGCTGTGGGGGATAATTAAGAGAGAGAAGCCGAAGGTGATCATTGTACCTGAATTCCAAATTGTTCTTTGGCAGATCCTTATTTTAAAGTGGCTTACTTGTTCTAAGTTTAAAATCATATCCATGTGCGATGATAGCTATGATATGATAGCTAATGATAATGATTTTTCGCGAGTACACAAATGGTTGAGACGTCTTGTACCTCGGTTGGTAGATGATATAATCCTTCTAGATGTTAAGGCAAAAGACTGGTATCAAGAACATTTTCAAAAAGGAATCTGGATGCCTATTTTGCGAAATGATGATTTGGAAACTGATAAGTATCGTAAAGTTCTACCTCGGAGTATAGAAATTGCCGCGCATTATGGTTTATCTACAACGAAAGTCATCTTGTTTGTAGGCAGATTGGTCAAAGTGAAGAATATTTCGGGAATTATAGAGGCCTATGCAAGCATGACGGAACATTGCAAGCTTGTTATAATCGGAGACGGCGAAGAAATGAATGACTTACAGGCATTGGCTTCTAGTATCTCAAAAGAGGTATTGTTTCTTGGCAGAATAGAGGGCGAAGAATTACGAGCGTGGTATAATATAGCTGATGTGTTTGTTTTGTTGAGTACCTTGGAGCCCTACGGGGCCGTAATTAACGAGGCTTTATTAGCGGGAAATCGGATTGTCATTTCCCAAAAAGCAGGTGCTTCTTGCTTAGTTTCTGAGGATAATGGGGAGATTGTTGATCCTTATAATATCGTTGAAGCCGCTAATGCGTTAGATCGCCAAGTAAGAATGGCCGGTGACAAAAAGGAAATACGTTTCAGACCTTCTTTGATGAAGGTTAGCTTTCAAGAACGCATGAATTATTTAATGCAAAGGTTGCAGAGAATCCAGCTAGGTCTGTAAGAAAAATATAGATAGAGAATGAAGTATTGGGCAGTACTGCTTACGGTCTTTAATCGCAAGGAAAAAACTTTGGAGTGCTTAAGTCGACTGTTCGATCAGTTGCCGGTTGAGGATTTACAGATAGATGTCTTCCTGACCGACGATGGCTGTACGGATGGTACTGCAGAGGCGGTAGAGAATTTGTTTCCCTCTGTGCACATCCTCGAAGGAAGCGGTGATCTGTTCTGGAATCGCGGGATGCTCATGGTGTGGAAGGCGGCTGCAGATGCGAGAGATTATGACGCTTATCTTTGGCTGAATGATGATACATTTCTATATGAAGGAACATTGACTTCATTACAGCGTGCCGTGAAGGACACTGAAGGAAAGGCGATTATTGTCGGTGCTACTGAAGATGCGACCCACTCGAAGTTAACCTATGGAGGAAGACTGCGAGAGGGGACGATTCCGATTCCTACTGGTGAACTCAGGCCTGTGGAATATTTCAACGGTAACATCGTACTTGTCCCACAATTTGTATTCCGTCAATTAGGCTATTTAGATGATTACTTTACCCATAGTAAGGGAGATTTTGATTATGGCTTACGTGCCAAGAAGGCGGGTCTTCAAATCTATCAAATCGGCAAAGTGTTGGGAGAATGTGATGAGCATCCTACCATAGACAAATGGTGTAATCCGAACGTTCCCTTTGCGCAGCGTTGGAAATTGCTGAATCGTCCCAATGGAATGCCGCCTCGTGAGACATTTTATTTCGAGAAACGACATTATGGCATTATTGTAGCCTGCCTCCATTATTTGACGGTACACATCAGATGCCTTTTCCCAAAGTGGTGGATAAGGGAAAACCAACCCAAACGTAATTGATATATCTGGAGCAGAGATACGATGGAACAGATCACAACTTGGAAATCGTTCGCGAACACAACAACTGTTTGTTTGAATCGTTCCTTGTATAGACAAGCTTTATGGTATCATTCTGTTCCCTTGAGAATATGGAGTAGAATAATGTATTGGATAAAGTAAATAGAAATGGTACCAACGGTTCTTTTTATACTCCACCTGCCCCCCCCAGTGCATGGAGCTGCGATGGTGGGACAGTATATTCGTGACAGTAAATTGATCAACTCGACATTTGATTGTCACTATATCAACCTTACTACTGCGGACAGTTTGCAAGATATTGGTAAAGTGGGCTTGAAGAAACTGTTGAGGTTTCTGATGCTCTTGATCACGGTCTTCCGCTATGTGCGGCAGGTGAAGCCACGATTGGTTTACATCACGCCAAATTCATGCGGTGGTGCCTTTTATAAGGATTTCGTGGTGGTGCAGATGCTTAAGTGGATGAGGTGTCGAGTGGTGGTGCATTATCACAATAAGGGCGTTGCCAAAAGGCAAAATAACTGGTTTGATGATAAACTGTATAAAGCCTTCTTCAGTCGCTTGAAGGTCATACTCTTAGCAGAATCACTCTTTTCGGATGTACAGAAGTATGTGAAGCGAAATGATGTCTTTATTTGTCCGAATGGAATGCCTGAAACTTTGGAGGTAGAATCCCAATCAGAGCGTCACAATGCTGTTCCTCGTTTATTTTTTCTTAGTAATCTGCATGTAGAGAAAGGAGTACTGGTATTACTTGATGCGTTGAAAATTTTGAAGGAACGAAATTATTCCTTCGTCTGTGATGTGGTGGGGGGCGAGACAGCGGAGATTAATGTTCAACGTTTCCGAGAGGAAATTAAATTGAGAGGCCTCGATGGTCTGGTTCTTTACCACGGTAAGAATTATGGAAAGGATAAGGCTACGTTCTTTGAACAAGCCAATATTTTTGTATTCCCAACTTACAATGAAACTTTTGGGTTAGTGAATTTGGAAGCAATGGAATATAAACTTCCGATAGTGACAACTGATGAAGGGGGCATTCCTGATGTGGTGAAGAATGGTGAGAATGGACTAATAGCCAAGAAAAAGGATGCAGTATCTTTAGCCGATTGCATGGAAAAGCTTCTTGAGGACAAAGACTTGCGCGAAAAAATGGGAGAGAACGGTTATCGAAAGTTCAAAAGCGACTTTACCCTCAATGTCTTTGAAGCACGAATGGCCGAGGTTTTAGAGTATATCATTGCTTGCGAAGACAGAGAAAACAATTAAGCATACGAGTATTTGTCTGTGAAAGCCGTGTTACGTTTTTCTTTTCTGCAAAAAAAGTGATGCTATTCGCTTCTTTATCTATAGTTCGTTTGCTTGGACTCAATTATAAAGCAAGTGACAATTTCTCGCCCCTTGATTTTTCTATAGACATCGCCCAATAATATGCCAAGTGGATTGGATCTTGATAAGTTGCGCCATCGATTTCTGCAATTTGGCGGTTGGAGCTTGTTGTGGCAATACGCCAAAATGGGCGTGTTGTGGTGTGGCATCAAAGCGTTGATAAGATGCGTAGTGAGTGGGGCGTCGGTAAAAACGGCCTATCCGTCGATTATACAGGGCGTGGAAGAAATCTTAGTGAAGCGATACCGCCCTATCTTGGACAAAAGGCTTCATGAGCAAGCGGGGGCAGAGTGCGGAACAATACAGAACGGCGTGCCGCGTATTGTGTGGTGCGCATGGTTGCAAGGTATAGAACAGGCACCCGCATTAGTAAAAGCTTGTATCGCTTCACAAAAACGGGCTTTACCCGATTACGAGTTTCGGTTCATAGACAGAGAGAATTATCGGCAATGGACATCGCTTCCTCGTCACGTGGTGGACAAGTTCTGTAAGGGAAAGATACCGTCGGCTTTGTTTAGCGATTTGCTCCGTCTTTCGCTTTTGACCAAGTATGGAGGCATTTGGATGGATGCCTCGGTATACTGCTCGGGGTTCGGCAATCCCGATCTTAAGAACAGGTGGGAACGTATCCTAAGTAGCGAATTGACGTTGTTCAGGTATTTCGAACCTGGCCGTAAAGCTCCTGTCGCCTTGTCAAACTGGTTCATAGCCGCCGTACCTGGGCAAAGGGTCTTGTCTATCGTGTTAGAGATGCTTTTGGCTTATTGGCAGGATTTTGACTGCACCGTAGACTACTACATCTGTCACTTGTATTTAGTGTTGGTGCTTCGTGAGTTCCCATCGGTGTTCAATAACATGCCGCGGGCAAACAGCAGAACTAGTCTTTTATTGAGTAAAGCATTCGCCAGAGAGTACAGCGAGGAAGACTGGCAAAAATTGACGGCTCATGTGAGCATCCACAAACTCAATTATCGCAAGGAGGAAGAAGCTTTGAGACACCCCAATAGTTATTGTAGGTATTTGCTAAATCAAGAAAATGATGTTTAGGCTTAGTGCGTTGAACATCCTCGAGAGCAAAGCCGGTTTAGCATGCTTGCCTGAGGGAAAGTTGTTGATCAATACGATCAATGCGCATTCGTTTAACACGGCGCTGAAAGACCCTTTGTTTGCCGATGCACTGACGGGAGGAGACGCTTTGATTCCGGATGGAGCGAGTATCGTGAAAGCTTGTCGATGGATTGGGGCAAAGAGTCAACCGAAAGAGCGTATTGCCGGTTGGGATCTGTTTGTCTTTGAGATGGACAAATGGGCGCAAAAAGGCGGTACGGTAATGTTTGTGGGGAGCTCGCAGCACGTGCTTGAATTGATCGAGCAGCGCGTTGCCACGGAGTATCCTCGTTTGAAGGTTGTGACGTATTCTCCCCCTTATAAAAAGGAGTTTTCTGAAGAGGAGAACCTTGCAATTATCAAGGCGATCCACGCCGCTGAGCCTGATTTACTCTGGATTGGAATGACCGCACCGAAGCAAGAAAAGTGGGTCTATTCGCACTGGGAACAGTTGGAAATCCATTGCCATGTCGGTACCATAGGTGCCGTTTTTGACTTCTTTGCCGGAACGGTGAGCCGTGCGCCGCTTTGGTGGCAAGAGCGCGGGTTAGAGTGGCTGTATCGATTGCTCAAAGACCCGAAACGTATGTGGCGCAGATACATGATAGGAAATGTACTTTTCTTATGGAACATCATGAAAGAGCGATGGACGTCATAGCAGTGTATTTTCGTTTTCTTCGGTTCTCGCTTGGACTGTATGAAGGCAGAGAATTCCTATCTGGAGAAGCCTTAAAAAGTTTCGATTGGGAATCTTTCTTCCGTTTTTCTCAAGAGCAGACATTGACAGGCATCATGTTCAACGGCGTGCAGCGTTTGTCGAAGGGCTTTGCGCCCGAGCAAGCGCTATTGTTCAGATGGATAGGGCAGAGCCAAGCTTTGCGTAAGCAAAACTGGACGTTGAATCGTGCCACGGCTTACATCTATAATAAGGTGACTGCTGAGGGGTACCGTTGTTGTATACTCAAAGGACAGGGCAATGCAGTGATGTATCCCGATCCTCATTCGCGAATGCCCGGCGATGTTGACGTCTGGGTCGATGCTTCCCGTGAAGATCTCAGAAAATTAGCTGCGATGCTGGTGGAACTGGGAGGGACGATGGGGCCTGAGAGTTTGAATCACATTGAGTTGACGCTCTGCGGCGTCCCTGTTGAGCTACATTCCACACCGGCCATCATGCACAATCCGATCCACAATCGGCGTTTGCAGACGTGGTTACGTGACAACGTTGATCGACAATGTGCTCATCACATTACCTTGCCTGATGCTGCAGGTGAGGTAGCTGTGCCCACGAATGCTTTCAACGTCGTTTATCAGTTGTTTCATCTCTACCATCATTATTTCTTTGAAGGGGTGGGATTGCGACAGGTAGTCGATTATTATTATGTCGTATCGAATGTCGATCGATCGTCATTTCCCGCGTTGCAACGCGATTTAAAGCATTTGGGGTTGTCGCGTTTCGCCGGCGCTATGATGTATGTCTTGCATGAAGTACTCGGTTTGGCGCCTGAGAAGATGTTCGTCTCGATCGATGAGCAACGCGGACAGTTATTGCTTGATGAGATTCTCACGGGAGGTAACTTCGGCAAGTATGCAAAGACAAGTTTCGGAGTTGGTTTTTGGGGACATAATCTTCAACGCATTTCTCGTGACTTACGTTTGCTGAGATATTATCCGGCAGAAGCCTTGAGTGAGCCAATCTTTAGAGTGTGGCATTTCTTTTGGAGGATGAAGAATACCAAATAGCTATAGCCACTTCTTCCCATTGAGCAAATTTGAATAGACCGAGCCAACTCTTAGTCAGTGGGACTTTCTATAAATTTGAACACCAACCAAAGGCCGATTCACAGAGAGTCGGCCTTTTCTGTATCTGGAACCTAATCGCGGTGCGAAAGCGGTAACGAACGGGCTTGGAGAGCATGGAGGCTCTTTGGTAGAACGGCTTCCTATTGGAGCAATATAAAAGCGGTGTCGGACATTGTGTCCGACACCGCTTGCATTATGGGTGAATAGGAGGTTTAGCGCACCACGACTTTGGCAGTTGTTCCGTTGGAGTAGCGCACGAGATTCACGCCTTTTTGAGGCTGGGTGAGGCGACGGCCTTGGAGGTCGAAGCGAGCCACTTCAACGGGGGCAGCGGAGGCTGCAGAGCGAACGGCAGTGATGCCTTCACGGCCTTCGATTGTCACGCCCTCGGGGAGTTTCAGCGCCGCCGTGTAGGCTTCGAGCGATTCTTTGGGAACGATGATCGTTTTGAGTTTCGGGCAGTTCGGGAACAGCTCGCCGGGCATTGAGGGAGCGGCTTTGCTTGTGAACGTCACCGTCGTCAGTTCCTTGCAACCGTCGAAGACTTTCGCCTCCATGTCGGTCAATGTCGAAGGAAGCTCCACGTTTGTGAGTTTCGTGTTGCGGAAAGCATATTGACGGATGGTCGTCAGGCCGGCAGAGAAGGTGCATTTAGCGAGCGAAGTGCAGTTGTCGAACGCATAGCCGGCAATCACGGTCGTCGTCTTGGGGAGGATGATCTCGCGGAGCGGCTCGCAGCGATAGAACATCTTCACCCCGATTTCGTTGTCGGCCGAAGGGCTATAGAAACGATTGAAGAAGCCCACATGCTCGTTGAAATAATTCTTACCAGCCTCCTGTTTGATTTGTGCTTCCGAGAGATCCAGCGTGCGGGTTGTCCCCTCCGATTCGGATCCGCTGAAGTCACGGCCACACATGATGCGGATGATTTTGATGTCCTCACCGTTGATCGGTCCCACCACCTTGAGAGAAGGTGTATTTTCGCGTTCTGATTCCTTGATCAGCGTCTCGAGTTGACCGGTTTTCTCAGTGGTGACCACCTTCTGAGCGAAGGAAAGTGTAGAAACCGCTGTGAGGGTTGCGACCATACAGCCGCGAAGAAGCGTAGAAATTTGCATAGCGTTAAAGTATAGAGTGTTTGATGATGAAGCATCTCGCGTGACTTTCAACGACCGGCGAGAAAGTGCGCAGCGATGCAGGGAAATGAATAAAATAAAGAGATTTCGTTGTAGAAAGAGGAGGAGATACTTACCAAACAAATCGGTGTTGCTCCTCGTGCTGTAGATAAGTCGCCTGCAAGGCGGCTTATTTTTTTTCGTAGGGCACCACAAATTTGTGTCCGCGTCCGCGCAGTACCACCACTTTATCGCGCACCTCCTCGACATAGAGCGAATGTGTACCCTCTTGCAGTCCACTGTTGCGGAACTCATCGGGGTAGCGCATTGAGAAGTTGAGCGAGAGTCGCTCACCCACTTGCGGATTCACCACCGCCGGGGTGATTTTCAGCGAGCGCAAGGCCGCATCCGGTCGCGTGCTGTTGCAAAACCACACGCCGACACCCTTGCGTTGCACCGCCATCAGCGTATTCATTTGCTTAAAGAGGCTGCGCGAAGTCGTGCCGTAGATGCCCGGACGTTGCGCTTGGCCTTCGCAGCGCACCGAAACGCGCACTGTTTGGGCTTTGCCCGTGGGAGGAATGATGCGCACCGTCGCATCGCCCTCGTAGAAGGCTTCAAGTTCGAGAATGTTGGTCTTCGCGTTCCATTTCGCGTTGATGACATGATCCGGATCCACCACTTCGAGATCCGCCAACTCTCCTCCTCCGTTCACACTCACGAATTTGCTTTCGTCGCGCGGGAAGAGTCGAACTTCCTTTTGGCTCACACTCACCTCGGGCGGAGCGATGTTCAGTTCAATGCGGCGTTTCGTGTCACCCGAATGGATCACGGCATAGGTTTTTCCTTCCAAAATGCCCTTGATGCGCAGCGTATCTTTGCTCATCGACACACTTGCGATTTTCGAGTCCGCCACATAAGCCGAGTATTTGCCTGTTCCGCCCGAAAGCAGGAGGATGCGTGTCGCTTGAGGCGATACCTCGATCGAGTTGTCATTTTCCGCTCCCACTTGGATGGGCGTTTCGGTCGCTTGTTGCGTATCGTCGCAGCTCGTCAGCGCAAATGCGAACGCTGCGAGCAGCAGAGTCATCAGTTGTTTCATCGTTTAGTCCACATTGAGTTGATAATCGATTTCCCACTCCCGTCCGTCGCTTTCCACGACGAGGATATGGAGGAAATGCTCCCCACTTTTGGTGAAAAGGAGTCGGCCGTCCGTGGGTTCTTGCTTTTGGTCGTCCACCCAATAGGTGATTTTCGCGTTCGCGTCCGCCAGTTCTTTCCAGAAGAGCGGCAAGGCGCGCGGACAGGTGCCGTTTTCGCGCACCTTATATAAATAAGGAATGCGGTTTTCGTCGTTTACGGCGTGCGTCAGCGCTTCCGTGGCGGTGCTCAGGGTGGCCGCTTTAGTCGAACGCGTGTTGTTTTTCAGCGTCACCACCTCAATGTTGTAGGAAGTGCCGGGAGCGAGTTGCGTCACCACGAAGCTCGTTCCCGTTGTTGTGCCCACTGCTTTGCCGTTCACCTTCACTTCGTAGTTCACCTCCGGTTCTGCCGTCGGCAACCAGCTCAGTTCCAGTTCGCGCTGCTGCGTTTTGGCTTTGAGGTTTTCGGGCGGTGCAAGTCGATCGTCCGTGTTGCCGGCCGAAGTCTGCACCATTTCAATATCGTCAATCACGATGAAGCCCCCTTTCTCGTTGGCTTCGCTGTCGTAGTTGAGATACAATCCCACACCCGCGTGGTCGGCGCCGGCCGGCGCGGTGAAAGTCAGCACCTTCTGCTGCCATTGTTCGGAAATGTTCGTGGCGTAGTCCGCTTTGTTCTCGCGTGCGTCCTTTTTCAAGTGCGTGCCGCCGCGCAACCAGTCGACCGTCACGACCACGTTGGGCGCCATCTTCTGCCCCTTGTACCAATAAGTCAAACGGTACTCCGCGCCGGCTTCCACCTTGAGGTGATAGGCGTTGAAGTCCTTGTCGCGCGTGAAAAACGAGCCCCCGTTCGGATAGAGTTTGAGCGCAAATTTCCCCGAGTGTGCGTCGGTCACGCGCGTCGAGAAGAGCGATGCGTTGATATACCAGTAGAGCGGTTTCGCATACGGGTCGAAATCCCCCGAATGCTTGCCGTTCTCGTCGTCGCCGTCCTCGTTTTCGTCGTCATCGTCATCCGCAGCTTCATGGTCGGCGCGTACCTGATGGCGACGTGCGGCGGCCGTCGCGGCATATTCCTCAAAACTGCCGTTCGGAATGATGTTTTGCCCCACTTGTGCGGCGAGTGCCGTGGGCAAGAGGGCGAGAAGCCCGAAAAGTAAACGTGAATAGGTAGAAGTCATCGTCGTTTGAGTCGTTAGTTGCGGCGCACCACGTCCGCGATGCGGAGTCCGTAGCGTTGGCCGATGCTTTGTGCCACAGCGCGGAGCGATCCTGAGGTGTTTTCGTCGCCGAGCAGGCGTTGTTTGTCCCAAAGTCCGTTGCCGGCGGTGAGTTGTGCGAGGAGTTGCGCCGTTTCGTCGTAGGAGAAGTGTGGTCGGCCGTCATCTTTGCGCGTGAACTGCAGTGCATAGACCGCCCCGAGCGCTTGGGAGACGAAAGGCAGCGCATTCTGCACGTCTTCTTCGAGATTGGCCATGGTGCGTTCACCCACCAAGAGATACATCGCATGCACGGCCACCACTTTCGAGAGTTCGCGGCGAATGATGCGCAGCGCTTCGCGCGCATCCTCATAGCGATATTCCGTCAGTGCTTGTCGTCCGCGGGCGAACGCATTGTAAAGCGCGATACGACTGCCGCGCAGCACGGGCAGTGCGGCCGTTTCGGCGTAGGGTTTCCAGAATTGGTAGTAGCCGTAAGCCAAATCCCAGTGGTGTTCGAGCGCCGTGTAGTTGCGTCCCGGGAGCAACACGCCGTTTTCGTGCGCGCTGCGCAGGGCGTTGTCGTCCAGCAAGGCCTCGTCGAGGTGCGTGTTGAGCACTTTGTCGAGATAGAGCGCACCGCGCACCATCTCCGGGAAGACTTCGGCCACCACGACGCCGCGTTCGTCGGCAAAGGCCACGTTCACGTCGCCGATGTGCGCGCCCACGAAGCCCGAAGTGCCCATAGTGGCTCGGCGGTTGCGCGTGACGCTCGGCGAAGGTTGCCCCAATCCGCTCAGGCGTGCCGTGGCGGAAAAGAGTTCCTCCAAGTCGCGCAGCACTTTCGCGCTGTCGTTGCGATGAAGCGGCGAAGCGGCGATGGCCTGTCGCGGAGCGAGACCGAATTCGCCTGCGTCGAAGTATTGTTGCACGCGCAGTCGGTTGGCGGCATACATCACATTCGCACCGCGCAAGTAGCTTTCGTAAATATGGTCGAGCGGTTCGCTCAGCAAGCTACACTCCAAATAGTCGACACTACTCGTGCCGTTGCGCTTGAAGGCGTAGCTCGGATCGGGATAGGGCGGCAGCACATAGGCCGACTCCACCGTTTCGCCTTCGCGGCTGTCGCAGGCCGTGAGCATCGGCGCACAGCAAATGGCCGCAAGGGCGATGGGAAAGAACATTCTCATGAGCGATTGACGAATTTAGGGGAGAATGATGTAGGCACAATAGGGGTGTTTGATCTTGTCGATGCCCTCTTCGTTTTGAAATTCGTGGGCAGTGAGCGGTTTCACCACGGTGAATCCGTCTTCAGACACAGCCGAAATCGTGGCTTTGACCGACGAACCGCGCGGTCCCACGCCGTTCACGCACAGATACATCGGGTGTCCCGATCGGGCCTCGAAAGTCACGGTGTGTGCTTGTCCATTTTTGAGGAAAGTCTGTGCCGTGCTGTCGCGGCGGTTGGAAGTGAGCGTTTGCAATCGGCGGTTGGCATCGATATAGCGCACCACATAGCGCGATTGCAGGTCGGTGTCGGCCACCGCTGCGCCCAAAATGTCGACTTCGCCGAAGGAGCACGTCAGCGTAACGCGGTAGGTGCGCACATCGCGGTCGATGTTCACGCCCGGATAGACGAAGTCGCTCACCGGCGCATCGGGATCGCCGAGGCGCACATCTTGGTCTTCGTAGGAAATGCGCGGGCGTTCCGGCCCTTTGAAGGGAAAGAGCCGATCATAGTCCTCACGCGGCGCGTCGTCATAGGCACGAGTGCAGCCCATCGTGAGGAGGGCGAGTGCACCTATATATAATATGTAGTGGCGTCTCATATCGTAATGGTAAAAAGAGGAGAGAGCGTGACGAACGGCAGCCGATCAGCGTGCGCCTTCGTCGTAGATCACAGCTTTGATGCCCGTGCTGATGCCTTCGGGGTGCAGGTGTTTGCTCACATAGCGCGAGCTGCGCAGCAAGGTGTCGTAGACCTGCACAAGTTCTGCCTCGAAGCGGTTGCCTTTGCGTTCGAAATCATAGAACTGTTTCGCCGCGTCGAAGCGCAGACCGGCGCGGAAGGTCAATCCCTGTTCGGTGCCGGTGTAGCCCGACCCCAGTCCGGTAATTTCCTTCGGCGGATAGTCGGGAATGGGATTGCGCTTGCTGGCGAAGACAAAGAGGTAGTAGCGCTTATCCTTGATCTCACGCAGCAACGATTGGTTGGTTTCCACGTTGCGTTTCATGAAATAGTCGCTCCGGAAATAGGTGCGACCGCCGCGGTAGATGCGCAGTTGCGGATTCACCATGCGCTCGAAGGCCAGCCGGTTGTCCACTGCCTGCTGCACCACGGCTTCCGCCTCTTCGGGTGCGCCGAGTCGCGTCAGGCGGATGTATTCTCTTGCCGGCAACAAGTGGTTGGCCGAGCGGAACATGAGGTTGCCGTCGGGATCTTTGCCCATGTAGAGCCAGTCTGAGGCACCTTCAAAACGGTCATTGGCCAAGCGGTGCACATAGGTGTAGGTGGCGAAGCTCAACTGCGCGAAGCTGTTGCGGTTCACGGTGTATTGGCTCACAATCGGGCGCACCGCCGTTTCCTCGTCGAAGTCGGCGCGCGTCTCCACCGTGTTGTTTTCGGCAAAACGCATCGTGAAGCAGTGGCCGCCGTAGCCGTAGCTGCCGCGCAAAGCCGTTTGGTTGATGGCCTCATCGGGATTGCTGTAGAGGAGCGAGTCCGTTTTGGGAAAATAGATGACGCGCCAACCGTGGGGCGCGGCGATGAGTTCGCGGCGCAAGTCCTCGACGGCGTTTTGGCTGCGCTGTGTCGGCGTTTGGTCGAAGGCCGTCTGCTCGTCGCCGCAGGCCGTGAGCGAAAGCGTGCCGAGGCTCAACGACAAGGCGAAGAGAGCGGGAGCAAAGCCGGACAGCGGGAGGCGACGAACCGAACCGAAGGAGAAAAGGGAGAACTTAGTCATGTGACCGTTGTTGTTGGACGAATGAATTTAGGCGGCGCACCGTTCGCACTTGCAGGCGGCGCAGGTCGAGGTTCCACGTTTGGCGCACATAGGTGTCGACAAATTGCTGTTTGGCGGTGAGTTCGCGATAAGCCTGTTTGGCTTCTTCGGCATAGCGCGCATTGATTTCCGGATCGATGTCGGTGTCGGGGGTCGCCGCCTCGGTGAGTGCCGCTTGCACCTGTGCCGGTGTGGCGCAAAGGGTGGCGCTGAGCATTTCGGCAAAGTCATCTTCGGCCGAAACCATGCCGTGCATCGTGAGGCATCCGCGCTTGTTGGCCCAACTGTCGAGCCCGAATTGCTGTTGCGGCGTGGTGGCATAGCCCCATGGTGCGGCGAGCGAAGCGGTGCTGTGTGTGTAGCGTTGTGCGCTGATGCGCGAGAATGCATCGCGATCGTAGGGCATCACAGCCGTGAGGTGCTTGCAGAGCTGGTGCAAGCCGCTGCGTGTGAGGGCATAGACCTGTCCTTCGTCGTCGGGCGCGAAGGCATTGAGGTTGAAGAGCGCCATCTCGGCCGTCGAACCGGCGGTGGGGAGATACAAACGTGCCATGCCGTTTTCGTCACGGAACGTGCCGCCGTAGAGATACAGGCGCAGCGGTGCGCGGCCGAACAGGAGGTTGGGGCGATCGAGCCCTTCGGCGGCGAAGCTTTCGAGACAAAGGTGGCGGAAGGCTTCGAGTGCCGGGCGCACCTGCTCAAGGCGGGGCGGATAGATGCGGTCGGTCGTGGCGCCGGCGTGATTTTCCTGCCGATAGACCACTTCGATACCGTAGGGCAGGGTGATGCTGTCGCGAATCCAGCGATCCAGTTCGCTGTCGCTGTGGTGTTCGGTGCCGGCGTCCACCACGCTGTGGGGCGAAAGGCGTTCGTCGCTGCAACCGCTGAGGGTAGCGGCGGCGAGCAAGAAGGTGCATGCGGCGGTCAATCCGCGTGAGGAGAGAGTGAACATGGGCGATTAGCGTTGAGGAGCATTGCGCTCGCGAGGATTCGGACGAAGACCGCGCTCGATGGCCTGCGTGGGGATTTGTAGGAGTTTGCGCGGATCTTCCTTTTCGAGCGGGAAGTAGTAGCGACTCTTCGAACTACGCCGCACACTGAGGTGGAAGCGGCGGATGTCGAACCAACGAAGTCCTTCCTGGAAGAACTCTTTGCGGCGGAAGTCGAGAATGGTTTTGACGAGCGCGAGCTGTTTGAGCGTCAGTCCGTAGGTGGGCGAAATGACGTTGTAGTTGGCGCGGTCGGTTGTGGTGTAGACGCTGCGCTCCACGGCCGGCATGAAACCAAACTTTCCTTGCATGTACTCGACGAGGTCGTCGATGGCGCGGTTGTAGTCCTTGCGCATCGCGTGCGCCTCCATGCGGTTGAGCAGCACCTCGTCGACGGTGAGCAACACGTTGGTGACATAGAGTTCGCGGGGCTTCGATCCCGTGCTCTCGCTGCTCGATATTTCGTCGAACTTGGCCATATAGAAGCCTTCTTTCACCGGCGAGGGCGAGGACGTGAAGAGGTAGTGACCGACGAAGTTCATCTTTTCGTAGTCGCCGCCGCCTTCGATGCCCTTCTTGGCAAACACCGCGTCGACAATGTTCCAAGTGGCGCCGAATTTCTCGGTGGGTGCGGTGCGCGCCAGTCGCGATTCGGTGGTGGTGAGGAGCAGATTGGCCGGTTCGTCCGTGGCATTGTAGAGGCGGTGGAGACCGGGATGATCAAACTCGAGGGCATCGGCATATTTGTTCCAGCGGCGCAGATTTTTCTTCGCATCGCCGCCCAGCACATAGTCGGCATAGGCCACCACCTGGTCCCAATCGCCCTTGAACAGGTAGAAACGCGTGGCAAAAGCGTAGGCGGCGCGCTTGTTGAAGTGGAACTTCGGGTGGGCATAGTAGTGATCGTCCACCAAGGTGATGCCGCGTTTTAGGTCGGCCTCGATTTTGTCGTAGACCTCGCGCACGGTGCCGCGCTCGTAGTTCACGATGGCGTGCTTCTCGGGCTGCTCCACATAGGGGATGCCGGGGCTTTGCGGATCGTTGCCGTAGGGCGCGGCCCAAATGTTGACGAGCATGAAGTGGAGATAGGCACGGAGCAGGAAGGCCTCGCCGTAGAGGGCTTTGACGCGCGGCGTTTTGGGGTAGCGTGCCAGCAGTTCGAGTGCCTTGTTGGCCTGGGCGATGCCTTTGTAGCAGGCATTCCAATAGTTGAGGGGCGTGTCGAGGTCGTCTTGGTCGTAGTCTTCCCAAAAGTACATGGCCTCGTTGAGCTGCGTGTGCTGTCCGTTGGGACGCTCGGCCACATTGTCTGTGCGCGGCTCGAGAAACGGGATGTAGGAGGCTTCGGGGTAGGCGCCGGTGAGGAGTTCGGCGATTTTCGCTTCGGAGTCGATGCGCACATTGAGCTCGGAATCGGGACTTACGTCGAGAAAATCGTTGCAGGCGGTGAGCATTCCGCCCCCGAGGAGGGCGATTGCCAGCGCAGCGCCACAGCTTGTCGACACCCAACGACGGTTTTCGCCGAGATGGTGTGCGAACGTCTGCGAAAACTCCACAGGTTTGCGCAGAAAACGGTGGACTTTTGAGAGAAACAAGGGACTTTTTTCCGAAAACATGGCGTCAAAATCCGAGATTGAGGGTGAGCGTGATTTGTCGTGGCGTGGGAAGTGCCACACCTCCCGAACGATAGTATTCGGGATCCTGGCCGTGCAAACGCTTGTCGGCGTAGATGAGCAGCGGGTTGGTGACGTTGAGGCGCAGAGAGGCCGAAGAGAGGGGCAGGCGCTTGAGGTGTGCGGATGAAAGCGTGTAGGCCACGGCCACATTCTTCAGGCGCACGAAACTGCCGTCGGCCACCATCTGCTGCGAGTAGTTGTAGGTGTTGTAGGCGCGCTCGATGTTTTCGCGTCCCACCTTGTCGATCAGCGCTTGCGAGGGCAGGGTGGGCACATCGGTGCGCAGTTCGTCACCGGGATTGAGCCAGCGGTCGACATAACGCTTGGAGAAGACGTTGAGATCGGCGAAGGCCGGGTCGAAAGTGGGGTTGAGGCGCAGTTTGTTGCCCGCCTGCATGGTGACAAAGAACGAGAATTCCCACGGGCCGAGGGTGAACACGTTGGAGAGTCCGCCGGTGTAGCGCGGTTCCACGGGACCGTGATAGATGAGGTAGGTCTTGGCGTACTGCGTGTCGAGGAAATCTGCCCCGGCAATGTGGGCATAGTCGCCGGCGCCGAGGGGATAGCGACCGAAGTCGAAGGTGGGGAGGCCGTTGATGTCGAGTCCGTTGAAATTGTAGGAGAAAAGCGATCCGCGGGGGAAGCCTACGACGTTGCCTCTGCCGCGTCCGGCCACCATGTCGAGGGCGGTGGGCGTGTTGAGCAGGCGCGTCACTTTTTGATCCATGGCGCTGAGCGTAAGGGTGGTGCTCCACGAGAAGCGGTCGGCCTTGATGTTGAGCGTGCGCACACCAATTTCGGCACCCACGGTGCGGAGGTCGCCGAAGTTGGCGTATTTATAATATTGTCCGCCGATTCCCGAGGTGAGGACGCGGTCGATGAGATCATAGCTGTTGCGTCGGTAGAGATCGACGGTGGCGCTCACGCGATTGTTCCACAGGCCGAGCTCCAAGCCGAGGTTCCACTCGTACATCTTCTCCCACGTGAGATCGCGGTTCTCGAGATGGCGGATATCGATCTTGTTTTCTCGGTCGGCGAGGTGGTGTCTTTGCACAATGCCGCTTCGGTAGACGGCAGACGCGTTGATGGCTTCCTCATTCATCTTGGCGGTGAGTCCATAGCTGAGGCGAACGGCGAGTTTCGAGACGTGGCGATACGGCCGCATGAAGGTTTCGCGGTCGATGTTCCATTTCGCGCCGAGATTCCAGGTGGGTAACCAGAGCGTTCCGGCTTCGCGTCCCGCGGTGTTGGCACTTTCGTAGTTTAGCACGGCGTTAAACACGTAGCGGCCGGCAAATCCGTAGGTGCCGTTGAGCGAAAACGTCAAACCGCGGTCTTCTCGTTCGCGCAAAGCGAAGTAGTTGTTGTTCTCTTCGGCGAGTTTGCGGAAAATGAGGGGGCTGGTGTAGACCTGATTGCCGCGATCATATTGTATGCCGTAGCCGGTGAAGGGGGTGGTGGTGCGGTGTGCGGTGCGCAACTCGGCAAAGGCGAAGGCTTTGAAGTCGTGTTCGCCGCGCTTGAGGTCGTAGTCGGCGGCCAAACGCGCGAGCCAACTGCTGAGCGAGGCCTCGTTGTTGTCGAGCAATCCGCCTTGGGGAATGCCGATTTGGGGTTGCAACTCGGGATGGTCCTTGTCGTGCACCAAATAGACGTTGTCTTGCGCCACGAGCGGGGTCTCGTTGGCACGAAAGGCCTGAATGAGATTGCTGCTCTCGGTGACTTTGTGCGTGGAGGAGGTGTGTGCGCGACGAGCGGCCACAAGGGCTTTGAGCGACAGGCCTTCGCGCAACTGATAGGTGGCTTCGCCCTGGAGTTTGAAGTCGATTACCTCGAGATCCAAGGTGTTGTTGGCATACTCGTTGAGGATATTGAAGGGCGCCCAGTTGTTGCGATAGAAGGAGAGTCGGCCGTTTGCGTCGTAAGGTGAGAGCGTGCGGCTCGTTCCCAAGGCATACGAGAAAGGATTGATGTCAAAATCGCGCTCGAATACGCCTTGGGCATGGTTTTTGCGCTGAGGTAAAGTGCCGGGTGCGGACTGTGAGCGCAAACTTCCCTGCGCGGAGAGCGTGGCGGTGAGGCGCGGCGAGACAAAGAAGGTGTTTTTGAGATTTGCCGTGAGGCGGTCCACCTTTTCGGGCAGTGTCCATCCGCCATCGTGGAGAAAACCGACCGAAGCGTAGGTGGCGGTGTTTTTTCCCCCGCCCGACAGCGACAACGTGTGCTGGGTCGTGGGCGAAAGTGTGAAGAGCAGATCAAACCAGTCGGTGTTGGCATATTCTGCGCGGCGCAAAAAGTCGCGACGTGCCGCGTCGGTGTTTTCCAGCCCGAAGGAGCCGGTCGACGGGTCGTAGGTGTTGGCCGCTTTGTAGTACTGGTGAAACACGCCTCCGCGTCTTCCGTACAAAGCACTGCTGGAATTGAAGTAACCTTTGTCTTCCATCTCGCGATATACAGACATCGTCTCTTGCGAATTGAGCAAATCGAAATCGGCATACCGAGGTTTGAGGCGAACCGTGTTCTCTGTGCTGTAATTCACGGAGAGCGGCGTGTCGCGGCGGCCGTTTTTGGTCGTGATGACGATGACGCCGTTCAGCGCACGGGCACCATAAACGGAAGTTGCACTGGCATCTTTCAAAACTTGTATGTCTTGGATGTCAGATGGGTTCAAACCGGCGATAGCCGAGCCGATTAGCGTCACGGCATCCCCTGATGCGAGCTGATCCAGCGAGAGGTGAACGAGATCTTCGTACACCGCGCCGTCAATCACCCAAAGCGGTTGCACATTGCCGAGGATGGACGCGCCGCCACGGATGTTAATGCGCGGCGCAGCGCCGAATGTGCCCGAAATGTTCTGGATGTTGAGGCCGGGGACGCGGCCTTCGAGCATGCGGCTCACGTCGTTGAGGCCTTCGAGGCGCACATCGCTCATCTTCACGGCCGATGCTGCACCGGTATAGATGCGGTTGCGCACTTTTTGGTAGCCGGTTACGACCACTTCGTCGAGACTTCGCGTGTCTTCCTCCAACTGAATGCGCAGCGTGTCGCTTGTTGTGATACGAACACGGCGTGCGAGCATGCCAAGGTGGGAGACAAGGAGCGTTTTCCCTAAGGGACGAACGGAAGTCTTGAGTGTAAAGTGCCCTTCCTCGTTGGTTACAGTGCGCGCTTGCGTGTTGGTCAGTTGAACATGTGCGCCGGCAAGAGGAAGTCCACGCATATCGGTCACAATGCCCGTGACGGCCGCCGAAGTTTGGGCTTGGGCGACGGTGGCACCGCTTGTTGCAGCGCAGACAAGGGCGAAAATGGCCGGAAGTTGATAGGTTGAAGTCATTTGAGGCAGGATATAGGCTTACCAGTTGAAGATTGCTCCACCATAGAGCCCGAAAGGATGTCCGGCGCGTAGGCCGGAGGGATGACGCGAGACGAGATAGCGCGCATTGGTCACGTTGATTGCGTTGATCGTGAGCGTTACGTGGCGATTGAGGCGTGCTTTGGCCGAGGCGTCGACGATGAAGTGCGAGGGAATGGTCTCGCTTTTGGGCATTGCTCCCTGTCCCGGCACGGTACGCATGGCGCCGTTGTAGCGCAGTCCCACGTTGAGTTCGTAACCGCGGTATTCCGCGCCGAGTTGTGCATTGGCGGCGTGTCGGAAGATGTAGGGAATCTCGTCGCCCATGTGGACATCGCCCCAAGCGTCGCTCGAAAACTCATTGCGCATCTCAGTGTGCGTATAAGTATAGGTGAGTTGCAACGGGAAGTTCACGCGTCCGATGCGCGGTTGGGCTTGTGCGAGAAACTCAGCGCCGCCCACGGCCGCTTTGCCCACATTAAATTGTTCCAACGTGCCCTGTCCGCCCGCGGCGAGGAGGTCACTGCCGAGCATGTTGCGGTAGTTGTTGAAAAAGCCGATGGCTTCGATTTTCAACCGGCGCGAACTCCAGCGCGCACCGCCTTCAAAGTTGGTACTGTTCTCTGCTTTTTGGTAGAGCGTGGCACTCGGGGGCGCAAAACCGCGGTGCACGCCGCCCAAGAGCGAGAGTTGTGAGGTGAGTTTCACGTTAAAACCGAAACCCGGGAGCCAAGCTGCGGCGTGGTTGGGCGTTTCGATACGCACCTTGCCGCTGCGTCGCGGATCGGCGGCGGTAAAATCGCGTTTCAAGAGACTCACGTCCTCATATCGCGCACCGGCGGTCAGTGTCCACGCCCCGCGCGTCCATTTAGCCAGTGCATAGCCCGACCAAGCGTGGGCTTCGGTGATGCGGTTGGAGTTGCTGCCCGGTAATCCCGGAAGGAAGGGCTGCATACGGCCGTCTTTCATCGCGAAAGCATCGTCTTGTTGGAAACGATCCTCATCATCCACATGATAGCGGAGGCCTATTTCGGCCGTGAGCCAACCTCCCAGCGCATCGCCACGCCATTCGCCCTTGCTCTGCACACCACGCGAATGGTAGGCGCGGTGATTGGCACGGAGCATCAAGGCTTCGCCCGAGAAATTGCGCGCTCCGGTGAGCAGGTCGAAGTATTCGCGATTCACTTCGGGGTCGGCCAGCACATCGGCGATGGTTCTCCGCTCGGCCTTGGTCACGCCGGAGCGCACGTCGTTGAGTTTATACCAATTGCGGAAGAAGTAATTATAATAAACCTGTGAGGTAATGTTCCATCGGTAGCCGCCGTTCACCACATAAGTGGCCGCCCACTGGGTGTGGCGTGTGGTGAGTCGGTCGCGTTGTGCGCCGGCGTAGCGGAAATAGGGGTTGCGTGCAAAATCGCTTTCGGAGAGTCCGAGATAGGTTTCGTCGGAATGCTCGTCGGCATAGCCCGCTTTGAGTTCCAAGCGGTGGTTGATGCTCGAGTCGAAGGCGGTTCGCACCATAAATTTACCGGAAATATCGTTGCGGCGGAAACCTTCGCGCTCATCGGGCTCGCCTTTGCGGAAACCCTTCGAACGATAGTGTAGATACTCGAGCACAAAGCCCGTGTGCTTCCAGCTGTTGCCCACAGTAGCGTAGGATTTGAACGTATCGTAGCTACCGTAGGACGCATTGAGGCGGGCGGTGAAGCGCTGTGGCACGGCGGTGGACACGAGGTTCACGGCACCGCCCGTGGTGAAGGGACCATATTGCACCTGGCTGCTGCCTTTAAGCACTTCGATGGCCTGCATGCGCGCCACATTGGGGAAGTAATAAGCCGCCGGTGCGGAGTAAGGCGCGGGGGCAATGAGAATGCCGTCTTCCATGAGGGAGATGCGTTCGCTTCGTTCGGCTTTCGTTCCGCGTAAACTGATGTTGGGACGCAGGCCGAAGCCGTCTTCCTCGTAGACATTGACGCCCGGCACACTTTTGAGCAGGCGGTTGATGTCGGTGTAGCCCATGCGCTGAATTTCTTGCGGCGAGATGTAGTAGGCTGATCCCGTGCGGTTGCGGGCTTCAAACTTACTTCCGAGCATTTGTCCGGCATTGACCACCACTTCCGAGATTTTCAAATCTCGACGTGTGGAGTCTGCACCGGTTGAATCGGGGGCTGCGTTGGTCATGCGTGCGGGAATTGAGGGCACACTGCGGCCGGCCGTACTGAGAGGTACGAGCCCCATGAGGAGGAGTCCGAAAGGATAGATATCTCGCATAGAAAAAAGAGGGTGCGCGTGGGCGCACTTCATTGCATATTTACAGACAGAAGTTTTGAACCGCGAAATTAAGAACTCTTACACACGCACGCAATCACTACATGTGGGTATTTTACGTTTGATTATTTGCGATTATTGTTGGTAAATGGCCGGTGTGTAGTATTTGTTTGCGAACTAATCTTTCGTTCTTTTGAAATGTGAATAGTTGGGTGTGTGATATCTTATCGCACGCCCCACCTTTTGTGCAGAATTGGGCAGAAAGTTATGCATAAATGTGCTTTTTTCTGCAGAATCGCCTCTCTCCGGGGGCCAAAAGGACAAAGGAATTAGGTAAATGGAGAACGGAGAAATGGAAGTTGGAATGCGTGGCGTGTTGCGTGGGAAACATGAGCGAAATTGTGACGAGCGGGCAGCGAATAGTCCGTAGGATTTCTTAGATAAAGAGCCGTTTCGCATCGAAACACGACGGTGAAAGTGGGGGGGCGGGAGGAAAACCGAGCGGAAACGCCAAGTAGAGGATTTTCGACGTTTGTTTCGTTTCAAAACTTGTGGACTTTTGCCTAAAACTCGTCTGTTTTCGCGCGAAAGCCCACGGCTTTTTGAGCAAAGTTGGCGACGTGGGTCGAAAATGGGAGCAGGCGAAGAGAAAGGGGGAACGCTCACCGGCGAAAGGGCGAGAGCGTGGCTCGAGATGTGAAGAAGCAACAAGGGAAGGAAAACAAACAAAGCCTGCCGGTGGCAGACTTTGTCAATATTGAGATGGGAGAATTTCTCGGAAAAGAAGGAGGATGAATGGCCGGTGCCGTTCTTCATCTGCAAGCGGGGGAGGGGTTGTTCGTGGGGCACGATCGGTGCGCATGATGCGTGAGTTTTGCAGAACGAAACAACTGATCGTGCCCTGAAAGCGGCAATTAGGAGTGGGCTTTGGACTTGGGATGCAAGCGAGAGTAGATCACTTCGCCCACTTTGTAGATGTAGCGCAGACAAAGCAGCGGAAAGGCGGAGGCCACTCGGTTGCTTTTCAACGCTCGCCGGTGGTCGCGGAGAATGGCGAGGTGGCTTTTCAGTCCGGAGGTGGAAGCGCCGCCCGTGCGCATGGTGACAAAATCGGCGGGGAGGTAGACAGTGCGGATTTTATGGACGAAGATGAGGCGAAGCAGCTGTTCGAAATCGGCCGCCACGGTGTAGGAGAGGTCGAAGGTGCCGTGTTGTGCATAGCAGGTGCGGCGGCAGTAGAAAGAGGGGTGGGCGGGCATGAAGCCGAGGCGCATCATCCACGGACGGAAGGGGCGCGAGCTGTAATAGCGCGTCATCGTTTGCAGATCGCCCGGGGCAACGTAGTGCACATCGCCGTAGCAGGCGTCGATCTTGGGGTCGGCGAGCGCATCGGCCACGCGAGCGAGGACGTGCTCGTCGGTATAGAAATCGTCGCTGTTGAGAATACCCACCACTTCGCCCGTGGCGCGTGCAATACCTTTGTTCATTGCATCGTAGAGTCCGCGATCGGGTTCGCTGAACCAGTGAAGGCGCTCGCCGAATTGGGGGGCAAATTGGCGAACGATGTCGGCAGTGTTGTCGGTCGAACCGCCGTCGGCGACAATGACTTCAAAGTCGGTGTGGGTTTGGGCGAGAATCGAACGAAGGGTGTCGGCGAGGGTGGCACCACTGTTGTAAGTGGCGGTGACAATGGAGATTTTCATGGGCGAGACGCGGTGGGAGTACGCCGGCAGAGGCGGGGGATCAAAGGAAAGAGGATGTCGATGCGGAATTTTATCTTTGCCCACAACGAATAGGGACTTTTGCGCGCGGTGCACGAGGCGTTGTCGCCGTGACGGCGGAAGCAAATGAGCGGTTCGTGGAGGAATTCGACACGGCCGGTGAAGGCGGCGATGTTGCCAATCCAAATATCGTGCATGGGGATGCGGCGCGGGAAGGGAAGCGAGCGGAGTAGCACCCGGCGGTTGAACGCCATGCAGCAGCCGAGGTAGAAATTGCGCATAAAGAGGTTGTACCACCGTCCTTCGTGGAGTCGAGCGTGCGCAAAGAAGGAGGGAGCTGTGACATTGAGGGCATCGTCGGTGACGTGGCAGTCGCTCACCACGCAGTCGGCGCCGGCTTCGAGCACCGCGACCATGCGTTGCACCTTGCCTTCGAGCCACAGATCGTCTTGATCGGAGAGGAAAATGTATTCTCCTCGCGCTTGTTGGAGGGCATGTTCAAAATTTTGGATGGGCGACCCCGTGCGGGGGCCTTGAACGATGCGCACAATCGGGTTGTTGAAGGCGCGCACCACGTCGAGTGTGCCGTCGGTGGAGCCATCATCGGAGACGATCACTTCGTCGTCGGGGCCTAATTGAGCAAGAATGGAACTCAACTGCTGGTGGAGTGTGGCAGCACCATTATATGTAGCGAGGCAAACTGAAATCATACGTAAATGTGACAAAGCGGTTGTGCCGCTTGGGCGAAGCGGAGTGAGGTGTTCGCACAAAAGGATAAAAAATGATGTGTACCACCGGTACACATTGCTGCGAAGTTAGTAACTTTTGAGAGCGTATGCAAGCACGCGGCGCGATTTTATGGGCAAACTCGCGTGGAGAAGTAGAGGATTTGGGGCGGGATAGCCTGTGTGAGTAGGGCGCCGGTGATATTGCGCCCCAATGTGGTTGTCTGTCCCGGGAAAGTGCAGAGGCGGCGATGGTAGCTTGGAATTAAATGATTATTTTTGCACTGGCATGTAACCTCCACGTCGCTTGTGGAAACGGTTATTTGCAAAACGATTTGCAGACCTTCAAACAGAAATCTTCATGTCCCAACAGATGCACCGTGTGGAAGTTTTAATGTCCACTTACAATGCCATGAAATTTGGCGCAGCGCAGTTGTCTTCGATTCTCGCGCAAGCAGGAGTCGAGGTGCAGTTGCGCGTGCGCGACGACGGTTCGACAGACGGCACCCAACAATGGCTTGATGCCGAAGCGGCGAAAGGACATTTGGTGTGGTGGCAGGGCGAAAATCTGAAGCCGGCGCGCAGTTTTATGGAGCTCTTGGCGAAAGCTGATGACGAAGCCGAGTTTTACGCCTTCGCAGACCAAGACGATATTTGGTTGTTCGACAAATTGAATGCAGCGGTTGCTCGTATGGAAAAGTCCGGCGACGCACCGGCGCTGTATTTCTCGCGCACTCAGCCTGTCAACGAGCAGATGGAGCCACTACCGGCGCTGACATTCACGCCGCGTGTCACCTTTGGCGAGGCACTGATGTGCCATGTGGCCACCGGCCACACGATGGTGATGAATGCGTCTCTTCGCCGCGTCTTGTTACACTATCGTCCAGAATTTCTTCCAATGCATGACATGTGGGTTTATTTGGTGGCCTTAGCGGTCGGTGCGAAGGTCTATTATGATGAGAAACCGCACGTGCACTATCGCCAACACAGCGAGAATGTGCTGGGCATACGCGAAACGGCCTGCGCGCGCTGGAAGCGCCGTTGGACAGAATGGCGTGAGGGCAAGCAAGAATTTTCGCAATTGGCGGAAGAAGTGCGAAAAGGTTTTTTCGAGATGATGCCGGACGATGAGCGGCGTGTGCTTACTTTGTTTCTCGATGCGAAACATCGTTGCCTAAGTCGTGTGCGTTTGCTCTGTGCACCGGAATTTCGCAGCGGAAACCGTAGTCGAAATTTACGCTTCTTGTTGACTGTCTTAACCAACTCCTATTAGTAAGACAGGAGTGCTCCTATTGCAAAGAAAGCGTGGGCACCGTGACGATTCACGGTGCCCACGCTTTTTGGGGGGAATTCAATAGGAGGGTGTTAGCGAACGGTCATATCAAGTTCGCGGTCGTCAATGCGGCGAAGGATGTCCGCTTCTGTGCCGGAGAAGGGGCCGAAATGCTCGAGCTTGAGCGTACTCATGGCAGCGGCGTAGCAGCCGGCTTCACGATAGCCCGCTCCTTGTGCGCGTTTATAGAGGTAGCCCGTCATATAGGTGTCTCCGCAACCGGTGGCGTCGGCGAGTTGACGCGGCGGATAGGCGCGAATTTCGACTAATTTGCCTTCGGCGTAGATGAAAGAGCCGAGGCTGCCTTCGGTGATGACGACTTCGCGGACGCCCCAGCCTTCTAAGCGGCGAGCTGCGGCAAGTACTTCCGTTTCGCCGGTAAGGACGTGCATCTCATGTTCGTTGACTTTAAGAATATCTACGTATTTCAGACACGCTTTCTTCTCTTCCCAATCGCAGGCGAGGACGTTGGTGTTTTCGACCCGGCGCAGAAACCCCTGTACATCGAGCGATACAAGGCCTTTGGTAGAGAGGTAGCGAATGAGATCGGGAGCAAAGTCATCGGCCAATAGACTGCCAAGGTGGAAGATGTCGGCATGCACATCGGTGAGATGCTCGATGCGAAACGGATCGGCTTTCGCCAAGACGCGTTGGGTGCGATGATCCGAATTTTCGCCGTAGGCATTTTCAAAATATACGGTGCCCGATCCCGGAATGAGCTTGACGTTTACCCCCATATCGCGGAGTTGTTCGACTGCAGCGTGGTCGTCTGCACCGACAGCCGTGACCAAACTAAATCGTGGTTGCGGCAGACGAGCAATGCCGTGTGCAAAGTAGTAAGCCGTTCCGCCGTTGAGGTGATCGGTGTGTTGTGGTGTGATGATTTTGTCGTGGGTAATATGCCCCACGCAGCAAATCTTTTTCATGAACGCACGAGTTGGAGAAATTCGTCACGCAGTTCTGGACGTTCAAACTCCCCGCATTGTGCCGTGGTGACGGTGCGAGAGCATTGTTTCTCCACGCCACGCATTTGCATGCACATGTGGTGTGCCTCAATCATCACCATCACGCCATGAGGAGCCAAAGCGGTTTGCACCGCTTCGAGGATTTGGTGAGTGAGCCGCTCTTGTACTTGCAGTCTGTGAGAGAAAATATCGACGACGCGAGGTATTTTTGAGAGTCCGCAAATGAAGCCGTCGGGCAAATAGGCGACATGTACTTTACCGTAGAAGGGGAGCATGTGGTGCTCGCAGAGACTGTGGAACTCGATGTCGCGCACCAAGACCATTTGTCGCTGCTCCTCGGTGAATTTTGCACTGTTGAGAACGGCAATCGGATCCATGTTTTGTCCGGCCGTGAGGGTCGTCATGGCTTTGGCTACACGAGTGGGCGTTTTGAGCAGTCCTTCTCGCTGCGGATCTTCTCCGAGCAGTCGGAGTATTTCGTGATAGTGGTGAGCAAGTTGGTCAAGGCGTTCTTGTTCAGTCATTGTAGTGAAGTTATGAGAGTGCAGAGCGAAGCGCGAATTACTTACTTCGGAAGGGTGGTGTGCTGACGAATGAGGATCGGGCAAGCGACAACTGCCGCTTCGCTTGAGAGTCGTGCGGCACGGATGAGACGTGCAAAGTGCGCAGCGTCTTCTCGGCGCACAAAATTCCCCACGCGGCAGATCCATCGCGGAGAGATGAAATGAACGTAGGTGGAGATTTCAGGAAAGCGGCGGCGGATGTCTTTTTCCACTCGCAGCGCCGCATTGCGCGAAGCACGATCGGCAAAACCGGTGTAGACTTGTACGCGAAATCCCTTCACATGTCGGTAGGTAACGGTTGCAGTCGTGGGAGATGTAGTGCCGGCCGCTGTAACCGAACTCGACGTGACGGGTGCAGTGGTCGGTTGTGTTTTATGAGGCGCGTTTTCTCGAGGAGTTTTTGCGGGAGAGGACTGTTTGGACTTCTCCGGTGCCGTGTGATGATGTGTCTTCTTGTCCACAACGGAGTCGCCATGGGCATGGTGAACGTGCTGTTGGAGAGGAAGTGGCATCATTTCGGTATGCGCGCGCGCCGTCGTTTGCGAAACCGGAGCGGTTGCAAAGAGCAGTACGGCTACCCAGCCGCAGGGAAAAGCAGAACGAGAAAAAGCAAGGGACATGGCCGCTACCTTATCAAAAAGAAGATGGCCGCCACGAGAAGCACTCGCGACGGCCATCTCACGTGTTGTTTCCTAAAAAGGCTTTTCGAAACCCCGATTAGGCCTTCCAAGCATCGATGATGCCCTTGAAGTCAGCCGCGTTGAGCGAAGCACCGCCGATGAGACCACCGTCGATGTTGGGTTTCGCGAAGAGTTCGGGAGCGTTGCTGGCTTTGCAAGAACCACCGTAGAGGATCGAAGTTGCGTCAGCTGCTTCTGCGCCGAACTGGTCGGCCACACACTTTCGGATGAAGGCGTGGATTTCTTCAGCTTGTTCAGCCGTAGCCGTCTTACCGGTACCGATAGCCCAGATGGGTTCGTAAGCGATCACCACGTTCTTCCACTGTTCAGCAGAGAGGTGGAATACGCTGCCTTCGAGTTCGGCCTTGCACACAGCTTCTTGTTCGCCGGCTTCGCGCTGAGCGAGGCTTTCGCCGATGCAGAAGATCACTTTCAAACCGTTGGCGAGAGCGAGGTCAACTTTCTCCTTCAAGATAGCGGGAGTTTCGTTGTAGTATTCGCGACGTTCGCTGTGACCGAGGATCACGTATTCGGCGCCGGTAGATTTCACCATTTCAGCCGAAACTTCACCGGTGTAGGCACCCGAAGCTTTGTCAGCGCAGTTTTCTGCAGACACGGCCACGAGGCTGTGGTCAACTACTTCGCTCACCTTAGCGAGGTGGATGAAGGGCGTACCGATGATCACTTCGCAGTTGGGCTTCTCCGCTTTGAGGAGATCATTGATTTCAGTAGCGAGCGCAATGCCTTCCTGGAGGTTCTTGTTCATCTTCCAGTTACCGGCAACGATGTGCTTTCTCATGATTGAGTGGATTTTTGAGATTTATAATGTGAGTAGACTTTGAAATAGCGGTGTCCGAGTTTGAGTCGATCGATCAAAACGAGCAGACCGAAGGGAATGACAAACCAAAGGAACAGCTTAAGGAATGCACGGCGCGCAGCATCTGACTGCGCATCGGGCGAAAGGTCGAGATGACTCAGTTCTTCTTCGTCGGGAAGGTTGTTGTTGCTCCATTTCGCCACAATTCTTCCGTCGCGAATCAGCACCAAACCGGGATTGGAGCGCACCAAGGCTTCCAACGTCTCCGCGGAACTCACCACAAAGGGATAAGCGGCGCCCGTTCGGTCGATCCAGCGCGAAACATCCTTGCCGGTGGTCGCCGTTGCGCAGAGAAAACGCATGCGATGGTCGCGCGCATAATCGTAGATGTCGTTCAGTCCGTCAGAGCAACCGGCGTCGGCGGCCGCAAGGTTGGGAATCGTGGCAATGAAAACATTGCCGGTGTCGGCCAACAATTCATCGCCGATTTCCATTTCCGTACGCGGATCGACAAAGGAGAAGTCCTTGATCGTTGCGGCACGAATCACCTTGGTGTCAGTTCGCACGTATTTCCACGTCGAGTCGGGAAGATTGTCCATCTTAAAGGTCGCCTGTTTGCCGTCTTTTTCATAGACGAACGACATTTCTTCTTCACCGCGCATTGCCTCTTCGATCTTCGTGCCGAGACTGTAGCCGGTGAAGTCCACCAGCGGGAGATAGTGCAACGAATAGAGCGCCACACCGATCATGTAGACCAGCGCAAAGAGCGAAAGCAACCATTGTGTGTGGCGTGAAATGATGCGCAGCGAATGTTGTCCGGCTATGAGGAGTAAGAGTGCGCAGGCCAGCAGCACAATGTTTTTAGCGAGCGTCTCGCCGTTGGTCAGTGTGATGGCATCGCCGAAGCAACCGCAGTCGGGTACGGGACTATAGAGGTAAATATAGACCGTCATCGCCGTCATGACGAGCATGAACAGGAAAGTGCCGATTGCGGTCAGACGTTTGCGCATTCCCAACAGCAGGTAGACGCCGAGGGTGAACTCAACCAGCGCAAGGGTAACGGCAGCCGCATCGAGGTAGAGCGAACCGGCCGGAATGTTCCAGCCCATGTGATTGCAATACGCCTCGAGTTTATGTTCCATGCCCATCGGGTCAAGTGCTTTCACGAAGCCCGAGAAGAGAAACGTCGCCGCCAACAGCCATTGTGCCAGAGTGGTCGCCACGCGCAAGACAATGCGCAATGTCTTATTTTGAGTCATGAGTCCGTTTTGAGTTGAGGAGTGAGTGGACGGGCAGTCCATCGTCGGGAGAACACCCGCTCAGCTCCTACGGATCGAGCAGCGGAGGTTCGATGCCGCGCGGAAAACGCTCGGTGGACGTGTCCGTTGTTATGACAAGTGCCCTTTCAGCCCCTCGCCGTCTTCGCCTTCCAACTCCAATTTGATGAGTGAGAAAACGGAATAGTTGATCATATCTTGATAGTTGGCGGCTACGCCTTCGCTGACCAAGGTCTTGCCGTCGTTCGATTCGATTTCTTTGGTGCGGAACACCTTCATGAGAATCAAATCCGTCATCGACGTGACGCGCATCAGTCGCCAAGCCTCGTCGTAGTCGTGGTTCTTACGCAACATCAACTCCTGCGTGGCCTGCGCCTGTCGGCGATAGTCGTCGATCACGCTCTCATCGTGCAGTGCCGCCTGGTCTTGTCCGTCGGCTGCACCGCGTTCGAGTTGAATCAGCGCCATGAGGGCGTAGTTCACAATGCCGATAAATTCGGGAGTGATGCCTTCGCCCACCCGCGTTTCGCCCTTCATTTGGAGGGTGCGAATGCGGTTGGCCTTGATATAGATCTGATCGGTCAGCGACGAAGGTCTCAGCACACGCCAAGCGGTGCCGTAGTCCTTCATCTTGAGTCGGAAGACCGACTCACATCGCTGCAGAATTTCTTCAAATTCCGTTTGGGTCGTCATGATGCCGAGCGCAAATTAGTAGCTGCGTGCCATGATCACACGTGCCACCGCAGGTTTGCCACTCACCATGTCGACACCCAAATCCTCTTGGGAAATCTCGTTGGGGATGCAGCGAATGGTGGCCTGAGTTTCGGCCTTGATCTGCGCTTCTGTTTCGGCCGTGCCGTCCCAGTCGCAGACGAAGAAACCACCTTCTTTCACGCGCTCCTTGAACTCGTTGTAGTCGGTGCAGCGATAGGTGCAAGCCTCGCGGTGTTGCAAAGCCTTGTTGTAGATGTTCGCCTGAATCTCTTCGAGGAGTTGTGCCACGTGGTCTTCGATGCCTTCGAAGGGCAGCGTTTCCTTCTCGAGTGTGTCGCGGCGCATCAATTCGATCGTGCCGTTTTCGAGGTCGCGACCGCCCATGGCCAAGCGTACGGGTACACCCTTCAGTTCGTAGTCTGCAAACTTGAAGCCGGGACGCTTGTTGTCCGCGTTGTCGTATTTCACGCGCAGCCCCTTCGCTTCGAGGCGTTGGGTGAGTGCGCCGAGCACCGCGTTGAATTTCTCTTCTTCGCCGTTCTTGAAAATCGGCACGATCACCACTTGAATGGGGGCTACATGCGGAGGAAGCACCAAACCGTTGTCGTCGCTGTGGCTCATGATGAGCGCACCCATCAGACGGGTCGATACGCCCCATGAGGTCGCCCAAGCGTATTGTTCTTTGTTGTCTTTGTCGACAAACTTCACATCGAAAGCCTTACCGAAGTTCTGTCCGAGGAAGTGCGACGTACCGCTCTGCAGCGCCTTGCCGTCCTGCATCATCGCTTCGATGGTGTAGGTGTCGAGTGCGCCGGCAAAACGCTCGGTGGCGCTCTTCACGCCGCGCACCATGGGGATGGCGAGCACGTCTTTGGCAAAATCGGCGTAGACGTCGAGCATCTGCTTAGCACGTGCTTCGGCCTCTTCGCGAGTGGCGTGCGCCGTGTGGCCTTCCTGCCAAAGGAATTCAGAGGTGCGGAGGAACAAGCGCGTGCGCATTTCCCAGCGCATAACATTGCACCATTGGTTGCAAAGCACGGGCAGGTCGCGCCATGATTTGATCCAACCGCGGTAGGTGTTCCAAATGGTCGTTTCGGAAGTGGGACGAATGATGAGTTCCTCTTCGAGCTTCGCAGCAGGATCCACCACCACACCGTCGCCTTCTTCGTTGGTTTTGAGTCGATAGTGGGTCACCACGGCACACTCTTTGGCGAAACCTTCCACGTGCTCAGCCTCTTTCGAGAGATAGCTTTTCGGGATGAGCAAGGGGAAGTAGGCATTTTGCACACCGGTTGCTTTGAAGCGCGCATCGAGTGCTTGTTGGATGCGTTCCCAGATGGCATAGCCGTAAGGCTTGATCACCATGCAACCGCGCACAGGCGATTGTTCGGCGAGATCAGCTTTCACGACAAGTTCGTTGTACCAGCGCGAATAGTCCACGCTGCGTTTGGTAAGGTCTTTAAGTTCTTTGGCCATTATCGATGGTATGTGTATATTCTATCGTGCGTCGAAGCCGCGCCGTGCGTGGGCACGATGCAGCAGGACTCTTTACGCAGGCAAAAATACAAAAAACTGACGGATTGCACCGTTTTATCCTGTGAAAATCGCGCTGCCCGTCACTTTCTCGTCCTCCTTTTGCTGTTGCATTTCTCCCTTGTCGGGGTGGAAGACAGGCCGCTCGGCCCCCTCATCTCAAAAAAATACACTACTTTTGCACACATCGCAATCCCAATTCCCTTTGCTATGTCTGTCATCGCTCAATCTTTTGTCGTCAGTCGGCTCCGCCACATGTGGAGCAGCGGACAGTTGCCGCACGCCCTCTTGCTGGCCGGTCCCTCCGGCGCCGGACAGATGGCGGTTGCCCTCGACTTTGCGCGCCTCCTCCTTTGCGAAAAGCCCGAAGGTAGCGGCGAGGAAGCCCGCCCTTGCGGCACATGTCCCTCCTGCCGCATGGTGGAACGCTATGCGCACCCCGATTTGCATTTCTCGTTTCCTGTGATCCGTCCGAAAAATGCTTCGAGCACGTCGCAGGTGGTGAGCGACTTGTGGATCACCGAGTGGCGCGCCATGCTCACCGACGGGGCGTATTTTGACCTCGACGAATGGGGGCAGCGCATGGGCATTGAAAAGCAGCAACCCTGCATCTATGCCGACGAGAGCGACGAACTGCTGCGCAAAGTGAGCATCGTCTCGGCGCGCGGTGGCTACAAAGTGGTCATTGTTTGGTTGCCCGAGTTGATGAACGTCACCTGTGCTAACAAGATCTTGAAACTGCTCGAAGAACCGCCGCGCCAAACCGTCTTTCTGCTCTGCTCCGATCATCCCGAACAACTGCTGGCTACCATCATTTCGCGCACCCAACGGGTGGCGTTCAAACCGCTCACCGAGGCCGAAATTGCCGAGGCGCTGATGCGCGAACGCGGTCTTTCGGCAGAAGACGCCGCTCGCACAGCGCATCGCGCCACGGGCAGTTACACCCGCGCACTCCGCCAACTTACCGTCGGTCACGACGAACAAGAGTTTCTCGACATGTTCGTGCTCCTCATGCGCAAATGCTACCTGCGCGACATCAAAGAAATGTATGCTTGGGCGGAACGCATGGCCACTTGGGGGCGCGAGCGGCAAAAGTCCTTCTTGGATTACGCCCTGCAACTGGTGCGCGAAAACTTTGTCTACAATTTCCATTTGCCCCAACTCAATTATCTCTCGCAAAGCGAAGAAGATTTCTCGCGCAATTTCGCCCGTTTTGTCAACGAAGCCAATATTCTCGGGATCACGGCCGAACTGACCAGTGCGCGCCGCGACATCGCTCAAAACGTCAATGCGCGTATGGTGTTCTTTGACTTTGCGCTCAAAATGATCGTCTTGCTCATCCCGCCCAAACAGTAGTCGGGGGCACCCGCCATCGTGCTGCACGTGATGTTGCGGCGAGACACAGCGATCTCTATCACTCACCTTTAAAAAAAGTAGTCCTCATGCTCGACATTTTCATTCTCATCGTCCTCGTTTGGAGCCTTTATTCGGGTTGGCGCGCCGGCCTCGTTCGCGAAATCTGCTCCACGGTGGGCTATCTCGCCGGCTTGCTCATCGCCGCCACTTGCTACTCGTCGTTCGGGCAGTATTTGGCTGTTTCGGGCAGCGAATCCAATATCATCACCTCGCTCATTGCCTTTGCGCTGCTTTGGATCCTCGTGCCCATTGCCTTGGGTTTTGTGGCCAACATGCTCACCCGCACGCTGCGAGGGTTACATCTCGGCTGGCTCAATAGTCTGCTCGGCGCTGCGGTTTCGTTGTTGAAGTTTTCGATTCTGCTCAGTTGCCTGCTTTCGGCCATGAGCGCCCTCGGCATCCTCAACGAGCAACGCACGGCATCGTCACAACTCTATGCGCCGTTCAAATCCATTTTGTCGGAGGCCGTGGATCATGTGGTGTCGAAATCGGCTGCCGGTGCAAAGTCCGATTCGGCAGACCAAGAGCGTTCAGACACGACTTGGATAGATGTACAACATTGAGAGGGAAAAACACCCCACTGTTTTGAGAAAAAACACGACGTGAATGATCGGAAACACGTCGTGTTTTTTCTTCTTCTTGTGTACCTTCCGTTTGTGTGTGTCGAGGCGTGCATCCTTTCCGCCCCTCGCGTGCGCGCGAATCGCGCGCGCATCACCGAATTTGCAGCCTTTTTGCCTTCACCTTGGCGCGGTGGGGTTGTGTAATGTTTTGTTGCATAGCGAGATAGAGTGATTAGAAAGGTGAAGGCAATACTTTTTATGGAAGTGCAGTCGGTTGAAAATCAAGGGATTGTGAAATCGGAAAAATGCCATATTCCTTCACCTCATTTGTTCACCCTTTTCGCCGAAGCCATTTCCGAAAAAAAACGGGTGAAGGAAAGGTGAAGGCAAAATCGGGTGAATCCTTCACACTCAATTTGCTGATTCTTAGGTCGTAAAGCGCGATGGGTGAAGAGGTGAAGGCAAAAAACGAAAAACGCTGGATACGCGCGTAATGCGCGCGCGTGAAGGCTGATTTTAGGTTCACCTTTTCGGTCTGTTTTTCGAGCTGTGGAAAGCACGATCTCGGGCTGCCTAAAAACGCAGTAGCCGAGTCGCAAACGAACGCCCTCACGAAGAGAAAAAATAATGCGATGAAAAAAGTAAGCCAAAGCTTTGTGTATCGAGCGGATTATTCGTAATTTTGTCGTGCAATCAAGTCAACGACCCGCCACCGCGGAGTCCTGACACCAACAAAGAAAGATTATACATTCTAACTCACATAGTTATGGTAAATTACAAAGACCTCGGCCTGGTGAACACTCGCGATATGTTCGCCCGTGCCGTTAAAGGCGGTTATGCAATTCCCGCTTTCAACTTCAACAATATGGAGCAGCTTCAGGCTATCATCAAGGCTGCAGCTACTCAAAAGAGCCCCGTGATCCTTCAGGTGTCGAAGGGCGCTCGCGAATATGCAAACCCCACGTTGCTTCGCTACATGGCACAAGGTGCTGTGGCTTACGCTAAGGAACTCGGTTGCGAACACCCCGAAATCAGCCTTCACCTCGACCACGGTGATAGCTTCGAAACTTGCAAGAGCTGCGTAGACTCCGGCTTTAGCTCGGTGATGATCGATGCATCTGCTCTTCCCTTTGAAGAGAACATCGCCCTCACGAAGCAAGTCGTAGAGTACGCTCACGCTCACGATGTGACCGTTGAGGCTGAACTCGGCGTACTCGCCGGTGTGGAAGATGAAGTTGCTCACGAAGAGAGCCACTACACGAAGCCCGAAGAAGTGATCGAATTCGTAGAACGCACGGGTTGCGACTCGCTCGCCATCTCCGTTGGTACGAGCCATGGTGCTTATAAGTTCAAGCCCGAACAGTGCACCCGCGACCCGAAGACCGGTCGTCTCGTTCCTCCCCCCCTCGCATTCGACGTGCTCGCCGCTATCGAAGAGAAGCTCCCCGGATTCCCCATCGTGCTCCACGGTTCTTCGTCGGTGCCCCAGGAAGAAGTGGACACCATCAACAAGTACGGCGGTAAGCTCCCCGATGCAGTGGGTATCCCCGAAGAACAGCTCCGCAAGGCTGCTGCTTCTGCTGTTTGCAAGATCAACATCGACTCTGACTCGCGTCTCGCCATGACGGCTGCTGTGCGCAAGGTCTTCGCTGAGAAGCCCGGTGAGTTCGACCCCCGCAAGTACCTCGGACCCGCTCGCGACAACATGCAGAAGCTCTACGAACACAAGATCGTGAACGTACTCGGCTCGAACAACAAGCTCGCTCAGTGCTAAGCACATCGACTTCAGGGCAGTGCTTTTAGGCGCTACCCAACCAATAAGCGCGACACTTCTCCGCAATGAGAGGTGTCGCGCTTCTTTTTGTATCTATCGTTTTGAGCACTCTCGCTATGCTTTGTGTCGGCGGCCGCGGAGTGAGTGTTAGAAAAGGGGATTTAGAAAGCGCTGTAGATAGGAGATACTTCTTCCTACAGAAAGGGGCGTTTGGCGCCCTGTGGTGCGCTTAAATGGACAAGGCCAAGGGAACCCTGTCCGGAGCACCCAAGGTTGTGCGAGGAGGTGTCGACGCTGCGCAACGTGCTTTGCACCGAAACGTGTGGGCGATCGAGGGCTGCAAGGTGGCACGAGGCTTTGACCGACGCGGGCAAAGCGAAAAAGACACGGCTCAGATGGCATAGCGCGATCTGAGCCGTTTTCCTCTGAATGACATAGCCGGACACTTCGCAGTGTCCGGCTACTCAAATAACCAATCTTCTTAGCCTTGAGCGCATACCAGTCTAATCAACATTAGACCCGCGCCCGGCTTCGTTTTGTCAAGTCACGGTTTAGTATGCTCCCAATTGAGCCTTCACTTCCTCGTCGACACGAGCGGCGAAAGCATCAATGGTCATGACTTCTTGTTGTCCGTCGCTGCCTTGCATGCGTACGGCCACTGTGCCGTCGGCAGCTTCCTTTTCTCCGACTACGAGGAGATAGGGGATGTGCTTCATTTCGTTGTCGCGGATCTTGCGGCCGATCTTTTCGCTACGATCGTCCACGAGCGTGCGCACATCGTTGGCTTCGAGACGCTCGCGCACTTGCTGAGCATAGTCGTTGTATTTGTCGGAGATGGGCAGTACAACGGCTTGGTCGGGGGTGAGCCAGAGGGGGAAACGACCGGCGGTGTGCTCGATGAGCACGGCCACGAAGCGTTCGAGCGAACCGAAGGGGGCGCGGTGAATCATCACGGGGCGGTGCTTCTGGTTGTCTTCGCCGGTGTATTCGAGTTGGAAGCGTTCGGGGAGGTTGTAGTCCACCTGAATCGTACCCAGCTGCCAACGGCGGCCGATGGCGTCTTTCACCATGAAGTCGAGCTTCGGGCCGTAGAAAGCGGCTTCGCCATATTCGATGCGGGCGTTGAGTCCCTTCTCTTCGCAGGCTTCGACGATGGCTTGTTCGGCGCGTTCCCAGTTGTCTTCCGAGCCGATGTACTTCGAGCGGTCGGTTTGGTGACGGAGCGAGATCTGCGCTTCGTAGTTCTCGAACTTCAGCGACTTGAAGATGATGAGGATGATGTCCATCACGTTGAGGAACTCCTGCTTCACTTGGTCGGGTCGGCAGAAGATGTGGGCATCGTCTTGCGTAAATCCGCGTACACGCGTCAAGCCGTGGAGCTCACCGCTCTGTTCGTAGCGATAGACGGTACCGAACTCGGCGATGCGGAGGGGGAGGTCCTTGTACGAACGGGGCTTCCAAGCGAAGATTGCGCAGTGGTGGGGGCAATTCATGGGCTTGAGGAAGTATTCTTCCCCTTCTTCGGGCGTGGTGATGGGTTGGAAGGAGTCTTTACCGTATTTGGCGTAGTGGCCGGAGGTGACGTAGAGGTTCTTCGAACCGATGTGCGGCGTGATCACCTGTTGGTAACCAAACTTCTTCTGAATCTTCTTCAAGAAGTCTTCGAGACGCAGGCGCAGGGCAGTACCCTTGGGCAACCACATGGGCAGACCCTTGCCGACGAGTTCGGAGAACATGAAGAGTTCCATTTCCTTACCGATCTTGCGGTGGTCGCGACGCTTGGCTTCTTCCAACAAGGCGAGATATTCGTCGAGGAGCTTCTTCTTGGGGAAGGTGATACCATAGACGCGGGTGAGCATGGGACGCTTCTCGTCGCCGCGCCAGTAGGCAGAGCTGACAGCCATGACTTTGCAAGCCTTGATGGGCGCGGTGCTCAACAAGTGCGGGCCGCGGCAGAGGTCGGTGAAGTTACCTTGGGTGTAGGTGGTGATGTGGCCGTCTTCGAGGTCGGCGATGAGTTCGTTCTTGTAGGTCTGACCGCGATCACCGAAGAATTTGAGCGCATCGGCCTTGGAGATGGGGGCGCGTTGGAGCGCTTCCTTTCGTTGGGCGATTTCGATCATCTTCTTCTCGATCTTGGCGAAATCTTCTTCGCGAATCACAACACCTTCGGGGGGCATTACATCGTAGTAAAAACCATTTTCGATGGCGGGACCGATACCGAATTGCGTACCGGGCCAGAGTTCTTGAATGGATTCGGCCATAAGGTGTGCCGAGGTGTGCCAGAAGGTGTGTTTACCTTCGGCGTCTTCCCACTTGTAGAGGGCGATTTCGGCATCTTCGGTGATGGGTCTGTTCAGTTCAACGGTCTGTCCGTTCACGCCGACGGAGAGCACCTCTTGTGCCAGGCGCTGCGAAATGCTTTCGGCGATTTGTTGCCCGGTGACTCCGCTTTCGTATTCGCGGACGCTGCCATCGGGAAAGGTAATCTTTATCATCGTAACTGATCGTTATGTTGTTTGTGTGTGAATGGGCGAACTAGTTGAAGTTCGCTGTCGAGGGCGATCGAAGGTAATGTGTTTCGCTCGCGTGAAAAAGCGCGAGCGACCGTTCTGTTTCCTCGCCCCTGCTGTGGATAGTTGGCTCGTTGCCAAATAGATGATTTGGCAAAGTTAGTTTATATGCGTCGAACGGCCAAGGGAAACGGGAGTTTTATCGGATCGCGCCGATGATTTCGTGAACGTCTTTCACGCCGTGTTCGTCGCACCAAGTGTTGATGCCGTCGATGACCTTCATTGTCACGCCGGGATCGATGAAGTTGGCAGTGCCGATTTGCACGGCGGTGGCGCCGCACATCATAAACTCGATGGCATCTTGTGCATTCATGATGCCGCCCAATCCGACAACGGGGATTTTTACGGCGCGGCTTACTTGATGCACCATGCGCAGGGCGACGGGCTTGACACAAGGGCCGGAAAGTCCGCCGGTGCCGATGCTCAGGCGCGAAACGCGGCGCTCAATGTCGACACTCATTCCCATAAGGGTATTGATGAGCGAAACGGAGTCGGCACCTTCGGCTTCCACTGCGCGCGCAATCTCGGCTATGTCGGTGACGTTGGGCGAAAGTTTGACAATGAGCGTCTTGGGATAGGCGGCGCGGACAGCTTTGACCACCGAAGCGGCACCGGCGCAAGTCACCCCGAAAGCCATTCCGCCGTCGTGGACGTTGGGGCAGGAGATGTTAAGTTCGATGGCCGGAATGCCGTCGAGTGCGGCGATGCGGCGGGCGCATTCGGCATAGTCATCGGGCGAAGAACCGCTCACGTTCACAATGGCGTGCGAACGAATGTCGGTGAGTTGGGGATAGATGTGTTCGGCAAAATAGTCGACACCTTTGTTTTGGAGACCCACGCAGTTGAGCATGCCCGATGCGGTTTCCGCCATGCGCGGATAGTCATTGCCTTCGCGGGGGAGGAGGGTGGTGCCTTTCACGATGAAAGCGCCGAGTCGATCGAGATCGACAAAGTCGGCAAATTCCACTCCGTAGCCGAAAGTGCCGGAAGCGGTCATCACCGGATTTTGTAAGGTAAGAGAACCGAGGTTCACTTCGAGATGTGCCATATTATAATGTCGGATTGAAGCCTTTGAATGTGGGTTGGGCGCAGCGGCTGTTGTCGCGGAAGTAAGGCGCAGCGCTGTTGACGTTGCCCCATTGCGGGGAAGCAACGAAGAAGTGCCGTAGCGAGGAGGAGCTGAAGCCATCTTTCGGCGCATCGGTGCACCGCTTGGTGGGCGCTCCTTGTGCCGGCGACGAAGGGCGGTGGGTTATTGCCAAGTGAGTTCGTCGATGTCAAACACCGGTCCTTCGGTGCAGACACAAACATTGCCGCGAGTGGTTTTCTCCACGCAGCAGAGGCAAGCCCCGATGCCGCAGGCCATCATGTTTTCGAGCGAAACGCGGCAGGCATATCCCTTTTGGCGCGAGAGGGCGGCGACCGCTTTCATCATCGGGACGGGGCCGCAGGCGGCCACTAAGTCAAACTGCTCCGTGTTCCACACCGAATGCTGGGTGACGAAGCCTTTTTCGCCGGCGCTGCCGTCTTCGGTGGTGCAACAGAGCATACCTATTTCCGCAAAACGCTCGCGTTGCAAAATATCACGTTCTGCGCGGCCGCCGAGCAGGAACACGGGCGTGTGTCCCGCTTCGCGCAAGACGCGTCCGTAGTAGAGCATCGGTGCTGTGCCGACACCGCCCCCGACGAGCAACATGCGGCGCGCGCCTTCTGTAATGGGGGGGACGGGGAAGGCATTCCCCAGGGGGTAAAGGCAATTCAGCAAATCGCCTTTGCGAAGTTTGGCCAAGGCTCGTGTGCCGTCGCCGACAAGGTGGATGAGCAAGTCAAAAGTTCCGGCGGCGACATCCGCGTCGTTGATCGAAATGGGACGGCGCAAAAATGTGGTCGGTGAACCTTCGACGGCCACTTGCACAAATTGCCCCGGAAGGATGGGCGGGAGTTCGTTTTCCCGATCTCGAAGGTGCAAGAGCAAGTAGTCTTCGCGAAGCATTTCCGCGCGTTCGACGAGGAGGTCTTTGGCAAATTTCTTCATGTTGGGGGACTGTCTATGGTGATACGTTGCAAAAATACGAAAAAGCCCCGAGCCAATGCCACTCTCTCTCGGCTTTTCGTTATCTTTGTCGACACAGTTATTTCATTTCTTCTCGAATTATTCTTTATCCCTTACCTCACACTGCATGAAACGCCTACTTCTTTCGTTTCTTCTTCTCCTTTTTCTGCTTCCTCTATCGGCGCGCCGCATAATCAAAGTGGCCTGCGTGGGGAATAGTATCACCTACGGCACCGGTGTGGCCAACCGAGAGCAGAAGGCTTACCCCGTGGTGCTGCAACGTCTGCTCGGCAAAGGCTATCAAGTGGAGAACTTCGGCAAACCCGGCGCCACCTTGTTGCGTCGCGGCCATCGTCCTTATTTTGAGCAGTCTGAATTTCGCGCCGCGTTGCAGTTTCGTCCCGATATTGCCGTGATTCATTTGGGCATCAACGATACCGATCCGCGCAACTGGCCGAACTATCGCGACGAATTCATCCCCGATTATCTTGCACTCATCGATTCTCTCCGCGTAGTCAACCCCCATGTGCGCATTCTCGTGGCGCGCTTGACGCCGATCGGCGTCGATCATCCGCGTTTTGACAGTGGAACGCGCAAGTGGCGCGAAGAAATTTCGCAAGCCGTGCAGCAAGTGGCCGAAATCGCCCGTGTGGAATGGATCGATTTCTACGCTCCCTTGGTGCCGCACCCCGATTGGTTGCCCGACGCGGTGCATCCCGATGCCCGCGGTGCCGAAGTTTTGGCAAAAGTGGCCTATGCCGGCATCACGGGGCGTTACGGCGGACTGCAACTTCCGCCGGTTTTTGCCGACAATATGGTGTTGCAACGCGGCATGCCCTTCTATTTGAAAGGAAAGGCCGATGCCGGCGAAACAGTGGTGGTGCGTTTGGGCGGTAAAGAGTTGGCGAGCGGCGTGACCGATGTGCGCGGGGTGTGGAATGTGCGCATTCCTGCGCTCACGGCCGCGGACAGTACGACACTCACCGTCTCCACGGCTCGCCGAACACTCACTTATCGCAATGTCGCTGTCGGCGAAGTGTGGTTGTGTTCGGGACAGTCGAACATGGCATTCAAGTTACGACAAGCCGCCGACGCTTCTCGCGACATTGCCAAGGCGACCGATCGAGGATTGCGCCTCTACAATATGCAACCGCGTTGGGAAACCGACAACGTGGAGTGGGATAGTACGGCCGTCGACTCCGTGTCGCGCTTGCAATACTACCGTCCTGCGCAGTGGGTGGCCTCCTCTCCTCAAAACGCTGCGGACTTCTCGGCCGTAGCTTACTACATGGGGCGCATGTTGCGCGACAGTCTCCGTGTGCCGGTGGGCTTAGTCTGCAATGCCGTCGGCGGAACGCCGATTGAGTCGTGGATTGACCGCCCGATGCTCGAAGAATACTATCCACAAGTGTTGCGCCATTGGAAAAACAACGATTTCGTGATGGACTGGGTGCGCGGTCGTGCGGCGAAAAACCTCGCGCGTCGTCCCGGAGGTCGCCATCCCTATCATCCCGCCTATTGCTTTGAGGCGGGCATTGAACCGCTTTTGAATCTTCCCTTACGTGGCGTGGCCTGGTATCAGGGCGAATCGAATGCGCACAACCCCGACTCTTGGCGCTTCGACCTGCTGGCGCGAAGTTGGCGAATGCGAATGGGCGATTTCAGTCTCCCGTTCTACGTCGTACAGCTGTCCGGCATCGAGCGTCCGTCGTGGCCTTGGATGCGCAACACGCAGCGCATTGCGCAGCGCAGTGTCTTTGCCACGCAAATGGTGGTGAGTTCCGATTTGGGATTGCGCCACGATGTGCACCCGCCCTACAAACGTCCGGTGGGCGAACGTCTCGCGCAATCGATGTTGCGTCACACTTACGACCGATCCGGCGCACCCGTTTCTCCCGAAGTGGGAGCGAACAGTAAGGTGGACGGTGACCGTGTGCAACTTGATCTGCGTGAAGCGAAAGGTCTGCACGGCAGCGACGGACAACCCTTGCGTGGTTTTGAAATCGCAGGCGAGAATCAGCTCTTCTTTCCTGCCACAGCGCAGTTGAACGAAGACGGAAGGCTCACGCTTCATGCGCCGAAGGTTGCGCAACCTCGCTATGTGCGTTACGGCTGGCAGCCTTTTCCCACCGGCAATGTCGTGAATGGCGCCGGTCTTCCGTTGGGCACATTCAGCATCTCGCTCTGATGGTGAGCGTCGCCTCACAACTTGTGCGAAACCTCTCGTTCAAGTGTCGGCCGGCGGGCTGTTTGCAGGCGATTTCAGCGCGTAAAAACGAAAAAGTTCCCAGTTTTTTCGATCATTCCTTGTGTAGTTGCGCAAGAGTGCCTATCTTTGCACCGCAATCGAGAGCTGAGGCTTTCTGATTGGGCGCTTAGCTCAGCTGGTTCAGAGCGTCTGCCTTACAAGCAGAGGGTCGGGGGTTCGAATCCCTCAGCGCCCACAACTATATATTACGGATTTCAAATAGCAGCAATTCATCTTCTGATGAGTTGCTGCTGTTTTGTTTTGTGCAGCAGGTGGAAAGGGCGAGGAAAGTCAAGCGCTCTCGCCGGTAGGTGGTGGTCAAAGGGGAAAAGGGCCTGCGCCGGCGATAGAAAACTGTGCGATAGAGTGGGGAAGTGGCCCATCTCGTTAGGCAGATCGGGAGGAAAAGAAAGAGGTGCGAGAAGAGGGTGGAAAAACAAGACGACTTTTGCCAGAAAATGGACTACTTTTCGCGAAAAGTAGTGAGGAAATAAGGAAAAGTACGCGGGGGTAATCCGTCTTTTCGCACAACGAGAGCATGCAACCCACCGCTTTCGCTTGTAACGTGAGGAAAAAGTGTAGGCCGTGTTCGCGATAGCGCGCAAAGTTTTTATTCCTTTGGAAATCGGTGTCGGTTGTGAGGGGAAACCTGCCCACCGCTGTGGGAGAATGGCGTACCCCCGGGAGTATGATCGCTTTCGTGAAGGGAAGAACAGAATTTTTGTCATTACGATAAGGGGACTTGTAGGTATAAGTCTTTGGCTTTCTTGCGGTGTTTGGCTTGTAAAAGAAATTCGGAGAGATGGAGTGTCGCCATGTGGCGGGAGAGGAGAAAATGTAAGTCGACCGTTTGAGGTGAAGCCCTTGTTGCTTGCTGCTAAAACCCCTCAGATTGAGCAATAGAAGCGAAAGGATAACGAAATAATGCCAACTGCTAACCGAGGTGCCCGAAGGGGCGAAACGTTTTCTTCGGCTTTTTTTTGACAATCGATTTCGTGAATGAAAGCAACGTAGAGAAGTGGTCTTTTGATGAGCGCGTAAATGGGGAAGCACTTGTGGTAAAGCGTAGAAAAGCACAATCTTAGGCAGCGCGAAGAGGGGCTCCTTCAACAAGTTGGCAGTAGGTGTTCGTTTGGGGGAATGGTGCGGGAAAACTGCACGTCGGTCGCTCGCTTGTGCAATTTCTGTGCAGTTGAGGCGCCATCGAAAAAGCTGTTTGAGTAAATATCTTACATTGCCTCGCCAATCCTTTGGCAATACGGAGATTATATATTACTTTTGCATAGACGCCCTGTTTTCATTTGTTGCGTGATGCAGCGCGTTAAATCGAATAACAATACGAACCTGAGAGGTTTACCTCTTTCAACCCTACTGCTCAATGGGAATATTTTCCAAACTCTTCGGTCGAAAAGACGCTGAAAGCAACGCGCCCGGATGGCGTGTGGGAGGAACCGAAGACTTCATGACCTTGATTCGTGTTTACTACCAAGCGGTGATGGCCACCAATTTCGGCCTGCATGATCTGCGTACGTTGCCCGATCTGCGTGTGTTCAAGCAAACACTGAAAGTGCCGACGGTGAACAACCGCATCGGACCGGGCGAAAAGAAAAAGTGCCGCACGATGATGAACGAGTTGTACGGCATGCCCGAAAGTTTTTTCGATGAAATCGACAGCAGCGTCAAGCGTAATTGCCGTAAGGTGAACGACATGCAGACCTATTTGATGCAATTCCAAGGTTTCTCGCAGGAACTGATGATGCTCATGGGCAATTTGCTCAATTGGAAATTCCGTTTGCCCGGTTTCCTCAAGGGCGTACTGCGCAACCTCACCGCAAAAGCCGTGCACGATATCTTCGAAAAGAACAGTTGGAAAGACGATGCAGTGCGCAAGTCCGTTTTGGCCGTGCGTCAGTACAGTCAGAAGTTGGGCTACTCCGAAACTTGGATGACCGAATTCGCCTACAATGTCCTGATTCTTGCCAAGAAAGAGCCTAAAGCCGACGCAACGGCCGACGAATAAATGCTGAATCTATCGCCCCCTGCGGGCTGCAACGCATGACCGAACAAGAACAACGTACATTACAGCTTTTTGAGACGCGAACGCGTCAGCTGATCTTGCAATACCGCGATGCTTCCGAGCTCAACCGGCAATTGCAGGACGAGTTGCGTGCGCGCGATCGGCAAATCGAGGAACTCAAAGCGCAACTCGAAGCGCTCACGAAAGAGTATGCCAATCTCAAAACAGCCAAAATGATTCAAATCAGTTCGGGCGAGAACGCTTCGGCGCAGAAACGCATTGCAAAGCTCATTCAAGAAATAGACAAGTGCATTGCAACGCTCAATGTCTGAACTCCCAAACGACACCCCTACCCGTAAGCGTCATGGCAGAATACACCGACAAACTCTCCATACAGTTGCACGTCAACAGCCGCCCGTTGCAGATCACAATCGACCGCGCGAAGGAAGCCACCTACCGCGAGGCCGCGAATCTGATCAATGAGCTTTTCAACCAATATCGCGCCTCCTTTCCCAATCAAACGCCGGAGAAATACGAGTCGACGGTCTTGGTGGACTTGGCTTATCGGTTGATTGAAATGGAGAAAAATGCCGATACCTCGCCCTTTGCGGAGACGATCGGCAAATTGAATGACGAAATTGAAGAAGCACTCGGCCAACCTACCCTGATGGTCGAAAACTAATGCGTGCTTTCCTCATTATATAATAAGACTACCTACTTATCACATCAATGAATTTAACTCTACTCATCGTCGCTTTGGTCTGCATCGTCATCGGTGCCGGCGGCGGATATCTCCTTTTCCGATATGTGTTGACCGGAATGCTCAACCGACAGTTGGAAGAGGCTGAAAAAGAAGCCCAAGTCATCAAAGAGAAAAAACTGCTCGAAGTCAAAGAGAAGTTCCTTAACAAGAAAGCGGAACTCGAAAAGGAAGTGCAGCAGCGCAGCCAGCGCATTTTGCAGTCAGAAAACAAACTCAAGCAGCGCGAGATGGTCATCAATCAGCGCCAAGAGGACGTGAACCGTCGCAAGCAAGAACTCGATTCGCAGCAAGGCCGACTCAAGAATCAAGAACAACTCCTTGCCCGCAAGGAAGAAGAGTTGGGGCGTATGCACGAACGCGAGATTGCCAAACTCGAAGAGTTGTCGGGCATCTCGGCCGAAGAGGCACGCAACCACTTGATCGAGAGTTTGAAGGCAGAAGCGCAGACGCACGCCCAAAGCTACATCAACGAGATCATGGATGAGGCGAAAATCAATGCCAACAAGGAGGCGAAGCGCATTGTCATTCAGACCATTCAGCGAGTGGCCACCGAAACGGCAATTGAAAACAGCGTCACGGTTTTCCATATCGAGAATGACGACGTGAAAGGTCGCATTATTGGCCGCGAGGGACGAAACATTCGTGCCTTGGAAGCGGCGACCGGCGTAGAAATCGTTGTCGACGACACCCCCGAAGCCATTGTTATCAGCGCTTTCGACCCCGTTCGTCGCGAAGTGGCGCGTTTGGCACTCCACAACCTGATTTCGGACGGCCGTATTCACCCCGCCCGCATCGAAGAAGTGGTGAGCAAGGTGAAAAAACAGGTCGACGAAGAAGTGATCGAAACGGGTAAGCGTACGGCGATTGACCTCGGTATCCATGGTTTGCACCCCGAACTGATTCGCATTGTCGGTAAAATGAAGTACCGCTCGTCTTATGGGCAGAATTTGCTCCAGCACGCGCGCGAAACAGCCAATCTTTGCGGCATCATGGCGGCCGAACTCGGACTGAACCCCAAGAAGGCAAAGCGTGCCGGCTTGCTCCACGACATAGGTAAGGTGCCCGATGAGGAAACCGAACTCCCTCACGCCATCTACGGTGCAAAAATTGCCGAGAAGTACAAGGAGAAACCCGATATTTGCAATGCGATCGGTGCGCACCACGATGAAATGGAGATGACCTCACTCATTGCCCCGATTGTGCAGGTCTGTGATGCGATTTCGGGCGCCCGTCCCGGTGCACGCCGCGAAATCGTCGAGGCCTATGTGAAGCGTTTGAACGACTTGGAGAATATCGCCATGAGCTATCCCGGTGTCGTGAAAACTTACGCCATCCAAGCCGGTAGAGAGTTGCGTGTGATTGTCGGTGCCGACAAGATTGACGACAAAGAAATCGAAAATCTTTCGAACAACATCGCAACTCGTATCCAAAACGAAATGACCTATCCGGGTCAAGTGAAAATTACCGTCATTCGCGAAACGCGTTCGGTGAGCTACGCCAAGTAGTCGTCCTGACACGGGGAGTGGTTCGGTGTTCTGATGAAGAGTGCCGAGCCACCCCATCGTATAACTACGTTATTTTTACGGCCGATCTGCAATAAATTGTACCCCGTGCCGTTAAAAAGAGAAACCGCGCCTCGAGCGTCTCTAAACGCATTACAGATTTCGCGAATGCAAACTTTGTCTACTGCCGTGTCGCCTACCGATCAACCTGTGCTCGTTGCAGCCCATTCGGTACTGCCCCCGTCGCTTGCTGTACGACGGGCGAAACGCGCATTTGATATCGTGGGCGCATTGTTGTGCTTGCTCCTTTTTTCCCCGGTGTTTCTTGTCATTATATTGTTGCAGTGGCTGACATCGGGAAAAAACGTGTTTTTTCGCCAAGAACGTATTGGGAAAGACGGCCGCCCTTTTTTGATTCTCAAATTCCGCACGATGTGTCAAGATGCAGAAGAGAACGGTCCTCAACTGACTCAAATTAAGGATACGACGCGCTGCACGCCTATCGGAGGCTTTTTGCGTCGGCATCACCTCGACGAGTTGCCGCAATTGTGGAATGTGCTTGTGGGAGATATGTCATTTGTCGGTTATCGTCCTGAGCGTCAATACTTCATCGATCAGATTTTAGCGCGCGATGCGCGTTATTCGCAGCTCTATGCGATGCGTCCGGGCATCACCTCCGAAGCTGCCATCTACAATGGTTACACCGATACGGTCGAAAAGATGCTCCGACGTCTTGAAATGGATCTCGATTACATGCAGCATGCCTCTGTGGCGCGTGATGTGAACATCATCGCACAAACCTTCTTCTCGCTCCTGCGCAACAATCTCCGATGAACTGCAGGTTCCTCAAGTTATTTCTGAACATGAAACGATTACAAATCCTATTCTTTTTGTTTGCTTTGTTGCTTTGTGTGCCCGCAGTGCATGCACAAAGCACAATGACGGATCAGCAGATCATGGATTTCTATGTGAAATCGAAGTCTGACGGACGTACTGTGGCGCAGATTGTTACGCAACTTATGGAGCGTGGCGTCACGGTGGAACGTATTCGCAAGATTCGTCGCAACTATGAGGCGCAGCAAAAGAAAGAAGTGGTGGGCGCTGACGACATTTCGGGCGTAAGCGGAAAGACCGTGGAACGGCTGCGCAAGGGAAAAAAGGTGCAACAAACACCGGATAACAAAAACTTCCCGCAGCGCGACGTTAAGCAGAAAAAGACTGAGGGGCTTTCTCCTTATGAGTTGGAAGAAATGCAGGATCAGGAATTTCGCGACATGAGCCACGAACTGGAGTTTTTGATGCCTGAAGATTCTTTGCGTCATTTGACCAAACACAAAGAGGACAAAACCAAGAGAGTGTTTGGTCGCGACATCTTCAACAACAATAAACTCACTTTCGAGCCTGAAATGAACATTGCGACCCCGAGCGACTACCGTTTGGGACCAGGAGATGCGGTGTATATCGATGTTTGGGGGGCTTCGCAAAAGCAATACACTTCCACGGTTTCGCCCGAGGGAGTCGTCAATATAGAAGGCTTTGGTCCCGTTCAAGTGAGCGGTATGACTGTGGCACAGGCCAATGCCAAATTGCGCTCCACCTTGGGAGCGCGTTTCGGAGGCTCGCAGGTGAAACTCACCGTGGGACAGACCAAAACGATCACGGTGAACGTGATGGGCGAGGTGAAAGTGCCCGGCACTTACACACTCTCTGCTTTCTCGACCGTGTTTCATGCGCTCTATGCGGCGGGAGGTATCAATGACATCGGTACGCTGCGTGCGATCAAGGTGTATCGCAGCAGTCAGTTGATTTCCACGGTCGATATCTATGATTTCATTCTCAATGGCCGTCTGCGCGGGAACGTTCGTTTGGCATCCAACGACGTTATTGTTGTAGGGCCTTATGAGTGTGTCGTTGATATCACCGGTAAGGTGAAGCGTCCCATGCGCTACGAAATGAAAACGACCGAAAGTGTCGGTACACTCATTAAATATGCCGGTGGTTTCACGGGCGATGCCTTTGAAAACAACGTCACCTTGTTCCGAAAATCGGGTGGGGAGAAGAGTATCTACTCGCTCAGCGACTTCGAACGGGACAAGTTTCAAGTACGCGATGCCGACTCGGTGAATGTCGACTCGGTTTTGGATCGCTATAAGAACCTCGTTGAGCTGCGCGGTGCAGTGATGCGCCCCGGAAAATTTCAGATGGACGGTAATATATCTTCCGTTCGTCAACTGCTCGAAGCGGCCGGCGGTTTGACGGAAGAGGCCTTTGCCAATCGCGGTATTATCCACCGCCGCAAGGCCGATCGCACACTGGAAGTCAAGGAGTTTAACCCTGGTGCCATCCTCTCTCGCCAAGAAGCTGACGAAATCCTGAAGAAAGAAGATGTGGTGTTCATTCCTTCTCGCAAGGAAGCCAACGAAGAACTTCGTCTGTCGATCAAAGGCGAAGTGCGTTACCCCGGCACTTACAACTATGCCTCAGGAACGACGATTGAATCACTCATTGAACAGGCCGGCGGCCTGACGGACAAAGCGAGCATTGCCAAAGTTGACGTGGCACGTCGCTTCAGAGACCGAAAAGCCATGTCATCAGGCAACGAAGTGGCACAGTTTTACAGCTTCAGCGTCAAAGATGGCTTTGTAGTCAATGGACGTCCCGGTTTTACGCTCCAACCCTTTGACGAAGTCTATGTGCGAACATCGCCCGGTTATATCGAACAAAAACACGTCGAAGTGCACGGCGAAGTACTGTTTTCCGGTACTTATGTGATTACGAAAAAAGACTATCGTCTTTCGGACCTGGTGAAAGCTGCCGGTGGCCAGACGGCACAAGCCTATTTGAAGGGCGCCGTCTTGGAACGACCGCTGACGGACAGCGAACGACTGAAGCAGCAAGAATTGAAAAAAATCATTTCGATGAACGACTCGACCGATTTACGCAAAATCGAAGTCGGCGATCATAACAATGTGGCGATCTATCTTGATAAAGCCCTTTCTCATCCGGGCAATGATTTGTGGGACGTCATTTTGCGTGACGGCGATCGACTCATCATTCCTCAATACAACAACACGGTGAGTGTGAGTGGTGAAGTGATGTATCCCACCACTTTGCCTTACAAGCCGGGTGCCTCGCTTTCTTACTACATTGACCAGTGTGGTGGATACAGCTTGAAAGCGAAAAAGAGCAAGACTTTTGCCACTCAAATGAATGGCATGGTGAGTCGTGTGCGTTCGTCGGGCGACATTCAACCCGGTTGTAACATTGTCGTGCCCGCGAAGCCTAAGGGCGGTCCGTTCCCATGGACGCAAGTCGTCTCGCTCGCGATGAGTGTGGTGACGCTTGCGGCTATTGTCATCAATGTGATCAAGAAGTAAACATAATGTTGATCGCATAGAATTATTTTTCAAGAGAACAGTTGAATGCAATCGTTAGAAAAGCGCTTTGCCAAAGGTTTAGGTTGGGGGCTGATTGACAATTTTTCGGGCACGGGGATCAATTTCCTCGTGGGAATTCTTTTGGCACGCCAACTTACGCCGGAGATATTCGGCCTTGTTGGCATCGCACTTGTGGTGGTTACGATTTCTCTCGTGTTGTCAGATGGAGGTTTTTCTAATGCCTTGATTCGCAAACACGAAATCAGTGAGAAAGATTATTCCACGGTGTTTGTGCTAAACATGGGGGCAGCCCTTTTCGTTTACGTCGTTCTCTTTTTCACAGCGCCATTGATCGCTAGTTTTAACGGGAGCGAAGTGTTGATTCCTGTTATCCGGATCTTGGGAACGAATGTAATTTTTGCCTCTTCTGTTGTCGTTCTTAAAGTGCGCCTAACCAAGCAGTTAGACTTCCGCACGCAAGCCGTCGCTTCTTTGAGCTCCGGTGTGGTGAGTGCTGCGGTGGGGGTGTGGATGGTGTTCAACGATTATGGAATTTGGTCGTTAGTTGCCCAGCAACTTTTGCGTCAATTGCTCTATGCAGTGGTGTTGTGGCTGTTGGTGCGCTCTTTCCCTAAAATTGATTATTCTTCTGATTCTGCACGTGAGTTGTTCGGTTTTGGTTCGCGTATTCTCTTTTCTTCCTTACTGACCAACCTCTACAACAACCTCTACTATTTTTTGATCAGTAAAGTCTATACTCCGCGTAAATTGGGGTTATATACTCGTGCGGATCAGTTTTCTTCGCTTATTGCGATGAATTTTGCGTTTGTTCTGCAGCGAGTTTCTTTCCCGGTACTTACCGAATGTAGTACAGACTTAAGCAAGTTGACGAAAGCCTATAGAAAATTGTTGATTACATCGGCTTTCTTTGGCAGTCTGTTCTTCTTTTCGCTGTGTGCCGCTGCCGATCACTTCATCGTGGTGCTTATCGGTGAGAAATGGCTCGAAGCAGTGCCGATTTTGCGTATTCTAGCGCTTTCTGCCGTCTTCCAACCCTTGGTTGTATTGCATCAAAATATTTTACAGGTCTTCGGACACGGAAAGTTGTTCCTGCGTCTTGAAATTGTTCGCATTCTGTTTTCTGTACTGGTCATAAGCGTAGGAGTATATCTGGGTTTCGTCTACATGCTTTGGGGACTCGTGATCGCAGGTATCTTCTCTTTTTGCCTCTATGGCTATTTCGGTGGATTGAATTTGCTCGATTTTGCTTTACCTTGGCAGATTCGCTCGCTCCTTCCTTCTTTGTGCGGATCAGCGTTGTTAGCTTTGTCGATTTATTTAGTCGGGCTGCCAATGTCTTCCAACTTGTTGGCTTTAGCGGTTCAACTGATTCTCTTTCTATGCGGAGCAGGCGTATTGATGTTCTATGTTTTCCCAGAGCAGGGTCAGCAAATCCTTACTGTCGTGAACCGCAAGCGCACACAAGTCTCCTAACTCAATTTTTTGCTTCATCATGAACGAGTTTGATTTTCTCACGTTGCTCCGCTATTTGGGAGCGAAAAAGAAATATTTCCTCTTCTCTGCTGTAATCGGTGTAGTTTCAGGCTTAATTGTCGCGTTCAGTATCCCCAAAACCTACACTTCGAAAATGAGTCTCGCCATCGAATCGCAGCGCGAGCAGAAGTTAGGCGGGGGTATGGGGGCTTTGGCTTCAATGGCCGGCGTAGACCTGGGATCAGGCGAGGACGCGATCAGTCCCAACCTCTATCCGGATGTCGTTTCTACCAACAAATTCTTAATCGATTTGCTTCACACGCCCGTCCAAACGCTGAAAGGCAAGAACTACAAAAGTTATGTCGAGTTTACTCAAGCAGAAGAACGCAATCCATGGTGGAGCAAAGCCATGAGCGGTGTAGTCGGTGCCGTCAAATCACTGTTCGGCGATCATCCGGAGAAGGCATCATTCCCTAGTACTGGGGTAGATCCTAATCGTCTTAGCGCGTCCGAGGAGCAGGTTGTCAAAGGTATTCGCGGCAGCATACACTGTGACGTGAACAAGGAAACCGATGTGGTAACCCTTAGTTGCACGTCTCAAGATCCATTGGTGGCTAAAATGATGACCGATGCAGCACGCAAACGTTTGCAACTCTTCATCACGGAATACCGTACCAATAAAGCGCGCGCAGACTATGCTTACTATTCTTCACTCGAGCAGCAACTGCGAGGCAAATATCAGACGGCCCAAAGAAAATATGCCGCTTACGCCGATTCACACCAAGATCTCGGGCTTAAATCTTACGAAACGAAGCTCACAGACTTGGAAAATGAAATGCAGAATGCCTTCAATGCCTACACCCAAATGAAACAACAGGTGCAAATGGCCGAGGCGAAGATCCAAGAGCGCACACCGGTGTTTACGGTTGTGGAAGACGCCTATGTTCCTTTGCGCCCCACTGCCCCGAAGAAAGCACTCATGCTGGCTGCTTTTCTTTTTCTTTCCATGACGGGCACGGTAGCTTATTTTTATTTCAAACTTCTCTTTGGTAAGTCACGCTATTGATTCATCAGCTTTTGTACGAGGGAATTTCTAATAACGTTCGCGCATGAACACCTTACTGCAAATGATCGGGAATATGTCGTTGTTCCTATTTATAGCTGTGGTGATGATCGACCCCACCAATACGCTGTTCCACGCCAAGGAACTCACATTTGCCTTATTGATGCTCTTCAGCGTGGTGCGTTACCAACCCGATCTGACTTATATTCCGCATATTCTCATCATTGTTTCTGCCCTATTTTTGGGCTATCTGTCTGCAGAGATGCAAGGCAACTCAATGGACAATGATATGTTGTCGGGGACGTTTAAAAACATAGCGCCTCTTGCGTTGTTGCCCTATATTCGTAACTACGACTTTGTTCGTCGTTCCTTAGTCCCCACGCTACTCACGACCACTTTGTTGCTCGTCTTGTTCGGCTTTACGCTGCAAAGTCCCGTCTATGAACGTGCTATCTTCTATTTTGTGAAGGCGCACGATAATTTCATTATGATGACGCACCGTCATATTTTGGGATTTACTTTTTTCGGCATGTACTACAAGACGCTCATTTGCATGGCTTTCTCAGCCTTTCTCTTGTATTACCGCACATTACACGGTATCGGTAATCGGTGGGTCAATGTTTTGCTTGCGCTTATCGTGACCTGTGCTTTTTTGGTCAGTGGCACCCGTGCCAGCATGTTGTTGCCTTTTAGTTTGTTGGGAATTTCCATCTTCAATACCGTTTCGCAGGGGCGTCGCGCGAAGTATTTCATATATCCGCTCCTTGTCTTGATTGGTTGTGCCTTTTTGTTTCTCATCTTCTTGCTAGTTACTGAGAAAGGAGAGGCATCGAATGCCATTAAGTTTGGCCATTTACCTTCCTACTGGCAACTGTTTAATGACCATCCTGAATACCTTTTGATAGGACAAGGCCCAGCTACGTCGTTCTATACCGAAGGGTTTCATGAGATGACATTGCAAACAGAATGGACCTACCTAGAGCTGTTGCGAAACTACGGTCTACTTTCGCTCCCGATATTGGGTGTGTTCGCCTATCCTTTGGTGCGGTTATATCGCTATCGCCATGATCCCTTCACTCAAGGTGTCTTTTTTACCTATGTCGTTTATCTTTTAATCGCGGGCACTAATCCATTGTTGCTGTCATCGACCGGCATGCTGATGATTCTCTCTGCTTATTCGTATTGTGAGCAGGTTGACAAGCGCTTGGGCTTGCCCCCAATAGTTGCTTTGCGAGGAACGAGCGAATAGAGTAGTGCATGTTTCTCTTATCTCAAGGAGGTAACATTGAGAAAATGAAGACGAGTGAACTGAAAGCCAAACTTATCGAGTGTCTTGTTAGAATCAGAAAGCGTTCAAAGCACTCGTACACTCAACAGACATTGGTTCGGGACGTATCGATTGTTATGTGCTCTTGTCTTCACAAAGTCATGATTCGTTGAGGACACTAAACCGTCCTTTTTAGATAGTCTTGTAAGTTCTGTACCCCATGAAATACTTTTCTTGCTTTAAGCCGATGATTCAATTTCTTTGTCGAGCCTTATCCGGAATTTCCTCCATCTTTTCTCGCCCGGCGGGTTTCCGTTTCTTGTTCTCCTATGTTGTTCTGCTCGAGTTGGCAGTCTCCCAAGTCGTTCTCTATCGTCTTGTATTCGATAGTGGCAAGTACACCGTAGGCGAAGCACTCCTTTCGCAACCCATTCTGTTGTTGGAAGCCGGAGGTTGGGCTTTCTTGTTTGTATTCCTTGTAGGTGCAATCAAATGGAACTGGGTACGTCGCACTTTTTGCATTGTATTGACCAGTGTAGTCACGTTACTAACCCTCGGTGAGTTCCTGCTGTTATGGGTTTATGACACGGTCTATAATCCTGAGATGAGCAAAGTTATTGTAGGAACCGATGCGCGTGAAAGCCTGGAGTTTCTCACGGCAATGTCTCATCATTTGCCTAAATTATTGCTCGTTGCTGTAATAATGCTGGCGGCTGCGTGGGGATTGAGTAGACTATTGTCTACTATACGCACTACGATGCTCACTTGCATTGCCTTGTGCTGTTTCATTCTCGGCTTCGGTCTGTCAGTGGGACGGTATCGTAACTGGCATTGGAGCTATAGCCCGGCTAGAACCACTACTGCCGACCGTTTCGTATGGGGTTTGGTGCGCACTTATCGACTTGGGAAGATCCTCGAAAACCAGCGTGAACACATGCATGCTTCGGCAGCAAATACCATAACAGGCCATGTCGATACCGGTCTCATGGAGCCGATTAACGTAGTGCTTATTCTTGGGGAGAGCACGCGCGCTGCCTCGATGCATTGCTATGGCTACTCCTTACCGACCACACCCAAGTTGGATGAATTGCGTTCGCGTGGGGAAATAGCCGTCTTTACGGATGTGGTAAGTCCGTCCAATGCCACCATCGCTTCCACACAAGCCATGCTTACTTTCTACACCAATGAACAGGACAAAGAGCAGTGGCACGAATACCCCGATCTCGTGTCCGTGATGAAACACGGAGGTTTCACCACGGCATGGGTGACCAATCAGGAATGCAGTGGAGGCCCTTGGTCTGTGCAACAGTTATTCGGTTCTGCCGCAGACACACTCACAGGCAACGCTTACCGCTTGCACCAGACCAACGACATGTTCCTGTCCGATTCGCTTTTCTATGACGAGCGCATACTCCCCAATTTGCTATCTTTTGAGCAGATTGCCCCGAAACATCGCCGCCCGCGCGGATTGTTCTCCGTCGTTCATCTTATGGGCTCACACGCCGGTTATGCCAATCGCTATCCTGCGTCGTTTGCGCGATTTGGGACTAAGGATATTCCCGGCACGCTTGCAGAAGGGCGGAAAACGAAAATCGCGGAGTATGCCAATTCTGTACTTTACAATGATCACGTCGTTGCAGAAATCTTCAAACGCTACAGTCAGAGTCGTTCCATTGTGATTTACGTTTCCGATCATGGTGAGACCCTTTTCGACGACAAGCGTCACCCGGACTTTGCAGGTCATGCCGGTAATACCTTGCCCGATAATGTGGTGCGCATCCCCTTCATCGTCTACCTGTCCGATTCGTTGCGGAAAGAAGCTCCGGAGCTTTGGCAGCAGATCTTGAAAGCGCAAGACCAACCGGTCATGACCGATCTCTTACCCAACATCTTCACGGGGCTGCTCGGTATCGAAACGAAATACTCCCGTCCGGAATTGAACGTTTTCTCACCGCAGTATAATCCCAAGCGCCAACGAATGGTCATCGCTGTTGATGGCGCAAAGCGAGTTTTCCCGGCGCTACATCGTTCTGCGCAGTAAATCGATGAAAATGATGAAGTGAGATCAGCAGAAATAGCGCATTTTGCCGCCCAGTAGCCACAACTGCGTTTGAAAAATGAATTATTTGAAGATATTTGCGCCAAATGATTGTTTATAACGCTGTTTTTTAGTAGCTTTGCGCAAAGTAGTCGCTATGTTCTTAGCGCATGCTTTCGAGAAGGCCGCCTAATAGTGGTGAAAGGTGGCTGAAGAACGAACAGATATAGAGCCTTTGAATAGAGATGACGCAATTCCCCATCATTTGCAAAGTCTTTTCTCAAAGGTATGCCGATGGGGTAGTGAGACCGGTAACAGTTTCCTACCTATTCCCTGCAGAACTGATAGAAATCGTTAGCAGGCAGAACTAAAGAAACAAACGCCGTGAAAGGAAACATGGCGTTGTGCTTAATTTCAAACAATAATCAATGTATAGAGGACGTAAAACAGAGCACACACTCCTTGCTCGCCCTCATTAGCCCAAGAAAAACGCTGTATGCATGCCTTCCTAAAATGTACATTCGTTTTCCTGCTCATGATCTTAGGAATCCTTCCGCAGGCTTTTGCGCAAACCGCAGAGCTTGCAGAGGGCTATTATCGTATTGTGAGCAGACGCAATAACTTTCCTATCTGCGTCAAGAACCAACGTCTTGGCTATCTCTCTGAATATTCCGGTAGTGGTACGGAACACGGAGATGATCTCTCTTCCTATTGGAAAGTGAAGCGTGTGAATGGCGCTTATTGGATTGTCAATGTAGGAGAACAGTTGCCTATTCAGCCACTCGATCGATTGAACGAGACGTTTATCGTTGGCACCATGCCCGCCCATTATTATATTAAAAAGGCGTCCGGAAGTGGAAGTGCTGACTATTGGGTGGTTTCTACTACAGAAAATTTCCAAGGAAAAACGCTTTGGCATAATGGAGGCAGTGGCTTAGTGCAAAACTGGGAAGACGCCAATTCTGAAGCCAACCATTGGAAATTCGTTTCGCTCACAAGTGAAGAGCAAAAGAGCGTAGCCCAATTTGAAACTTCTTGGCCCAAGTTGGAAAAGAATTTGCTTCAACTCGAAAAGTTGCGAGCGGGCGGACTCTATCGTGTGAAGAATGCGAGCAATCGTTATTGGACGGTTGATCATAGTTCGCATGCACTCAAAACAACAACAGAAGTTTCTAATACAGATTTCTCCACCCTTTGGTTGGTAGAACGTAGTGGTGACGGTTTTGCAATTCGCAATGCCGGCACAAGTCGTTTCGTGCCGCAGGCTGAAGCGAAGAAGAATGTGACGACCAGTACCGGAAGTACCCGATTGTGGGTGAATTTCTTTAAGACAACTCCCGATTTCTTCAATATTAGTGCCAATAAAGAAGCTGCTGTCGGAACTTGCCTAGAGGAAACCAATGGGAATGCTCTTGTTGGTGGTAATGCACAGACCTTTACGACCAAAACAAACGCAGAAACTAATAAGGTTGATACCACCTTCCAACCGAATACTGCAGCTGAATGGCAATTTGTCGCAGTAAATGATGTGTCTGAAGAAGACGTCAAAGCTGCTATTCGCCAAAACTCCAATGGCGTTTATGAACCTGTGGAAGGTAAATATTATATAGTGCGCAATGTGGCCTATCCGGATCGTGTACTGACGACGCTCCCCGCATCAGATGATGTGGTGCGTGGCGCTGTACGTAACGAGCGCGAGATGGGACAAGTATGGCAGTTGGAGAAAAAAGGAGAAAAATGGGCTATTCGGAGTGTGGCTAGCCAAAAATATGCCGGAAATTCGGCAGCTCGTTCCCAAAACTACATGATGACAACCAGTAGTGCTGAGTTTACACTCAAACACATGGATAAGTGGCTTCCGAATATCGCCTTTGTTGTCAATTCTGGTGCTAGTTTGCACTGTGCCAGTTCCGCAGGCTACAATGTAGTTAACTGGGATGAAACTGCAACGGCTTCGCAGTGGCAGTTAGAAGAAATAACTTTTGATCCCGCAGCTTTGGCAACTTATAAGCAAAAGTTGCAGGAGCAAAAGGAATTGACGGATAATCGTGCCCAATTGAATGTGAAGTTGCAAAAATACTTTACAGATTTTGCTTGCACACAGTTGCGATCAACCTATCAATCGATGAGCGATGAGGCGCTCAAGTCTGTGCTAACTACAGATCAAATGCCACAATCGCTGATCGATATGGTTTTGCGCGTTAAAACTGGTAAGTGGAATAAGGAAAATGCTGATGCGAATAGTTTCGAAAAACGTTTCCGTATTCAAAACTATCAAGCCTATAGCCATCCACAAAAATGGGCTAATGACTTGAAACTGATGCCAACTAACTTTGGACAGTATTCGCAACTAACCAATCCTACAGGTATCACCATTCCTGAAAAAGAAATGGTCTTGGTTTTTGTTGGAGACGACGCGCCGGCCAATTGTGAGTTGAATGCTGAATTGGTGCAAGGTAAAAACAAAACAGGTGATCGACTCATTCAACTGCGTAAAGGGCTCAATGCAATTTATGCCAACGAAAACTCGCACTTGTACATCAACTATGTCATCAACGACGTAAATCTAAAATATACTGATCAACCTCGAATCCCAATTCACGTCGAAGGAGGTCGAGCGAATGGCTTTTTCGATGCCAACACGATGACCAATGCAGATTGGGACAAACTCGTATCACTCAAATCACAAGGCTTTTTCAATGATGAAGTCATTCGTTTGAAGTCGAAACATACCATTCATAGTCTCAGTTTGAGCGGTGTCGAAGAACAACAAAAGGCCGGAAACTGGGAGTATAATGGCGAGTACAAAGGTATCACCGGCGTCTTGGGAAAATGGGATGATGTGCATGATCTGGAGCAAGATTTCTTCTCTCCAAAACAGTTTGAAGGTCGCTTTAATTGCTTGATGTTCAGTACAGATGCTTCCGGGCTCTATGCCTTCCCCTATGGTACATTTATCGGAACCGTCAGCACAACGTTCAGCTATAAAGAATGGGCGAAAGGCTCTCCGGGAGACAATGCCGGTAACTTGTGGGCTGTCGTCCATGAAACGGGTCACCATTACCAGAAATTGTTCAACTTGGCTCGTTGTTTGGAGAGTTCCAATAATCTGTGGTCGAATATCGCTGTGTGGAAACGTGGGGCGAGTGTGAGTCGTCTCGATGCTCCTCAAAAGCTCTTCGATCGTTTTAACCGTGACCAGTCATGGTTCGACATGGATTTGGGTGATCGTTCACGCATGTATTGGCAATTGTGGCTCTACTATGTAGAACTTGGTAAAAAGCCCACCTTCTTCCACGAACTCTTTGAGAAATTCCGTAAAGACCCCATTGATAGCCGAAATGCCAAAACAGATTATCTCCGCTTTGCTCGCTTCTGCAGTGAAGTTGCGCAGGAAGATTTGACAGAATTCTTCACCTTCTACGGCTTCTTCAAAAAGACCGGAGAAAATCTGCCCCTCAAATATAATGATGGTTTCTATGACCGTGTCTATGCACCAGCGACTATCTCTGTAAGTCAAGCAGATATCGACGAATGCAAGACAGAAATGTCTAAATATTCCAAGAAGGCAAATAACCTCCTCTTCATTGATGAGCGTATTCGCCAAACTCCAGCCACCTTCGAAGGGCATAAGCCCGGCGATGTGCGCTGGGCAACGATTGGAGGCTTGAATCCAGGCGACAGTCGTGTGTTCGGAGACGTGGGGCACTACACGGACTTCGGAACAAAAGACCAACCCGGTACCACTGCACAGCCAAAAGCCGTGCAATGGGAAGAACGTACCATTCGTATCGAAGGAACCGGTGCAGTCGGCTATAAAGTCTACGATGCACAAGGTAAACTCGTGATGGTAGCTAATCGTCATGCGTTTACGATTCCCGCTCAACTTGATCTCTCGCAGATTAAAATCTGTGTCGCCGGTGGCGATGGTGGGGAAGTAGAAATCTATAAGGACGGGAAAATACTTCCGGCCTACGACAAACCACTCTCCTTCGACAACCCAGTAGGGTTAACCGTTTCAACAGGTACGAAGAATCCTTTCGGTAAGTACATCATTCGCAACTATCGCGTGTACAATGGCAAGTATTACTATGCTGATGAGCAATCGCGTCCTACGGCCAACCAAGCAGAAGCCGGCGAATTCATCTTTGTAGGAGGTAAGAATAGTGGGGATTATCACCTCTATTCGCTCAAGAAAAAGGAGTGGGCTACATATTCCAACGTCAGAGATGGCAAAAACAGGGTCTCTTGGACGAAGGACTTCGCCCAGTCCCAACCTTGGCATATCGAACATGTGCTCAATGGTGCGACTTCCTATTATAATATCCTCCCCGCAGGAAGCCAATCTCAGGGATGGAACTGGCATGGTGGAGTCGATGTTTCTCACAATTCAGTTGGATTCTATTCGAAAACGGATGCCAATTCGCATTGGGAGTTCATTCCTGCTGACTTGATTACGAAATATTTAGCGCTTGTTAAGCATGCCGATAGTATAATGGTGCGTGATACGGATAAGGCCCTTTCCACTAAGCCTTATCATGACGCGTTCCGTACGCATCTGGCCGGAGAACTTGCCCGTACAGCAGTTACGCAAGCAGATTTTGATACCCTCAATGCGAAGCTGGCAGCGTGGGAAGTTTTCCGCGCAGCTGATAGTACGCTCGTAGCCGATGGTGACGGAGTACAAAATGTGCGTCCTTTCCTAAATGACTTTAAGAGCAAGTTGTCAGCCCTCAATCTGTCCTCTGCTAATGGTAATAGCAAAGTAGATGAGGTGAAATCTTTGCTCGAAGCCTGGAAGACCTGGAAGAAGGCCGATGAAGTATTGCAGCGTGATGCCGACAAAGTCAAGAAAAGTACCAACTTTTACAATGCCTTCAAGGCTGTTGTCAACACAACAAGTACCAGCAACGCAACAGCAGCAGATCACATAGCTGATCTTCAGAAGCGAATGGAGCTTTGGCCCGTGTGGCGCGGTGCAGATAGTTTGGTGCAGATCCCCCCTTATGGAGATCCGCTCAACACGAAGTTCCGCGAGCCCTTCTCGAAGTTGATCGAGAAAGACTATACACAAGACAGTCAAGTTCCTGAATTGAAGGAATATGGACGCTATTTCCGTATGCTTGTCACAGCGGATAGTCTTTTAAGCCTTACCAACCCTGGATATCCTTTGGCCAAGTTCAAAGGGACGGCAGGACTTGAAACTGATATTTTACAGCCAGCAGCAGCAGAACCCCAACCTAACTTTGATGATTGGGAGTGGGCTCTCAATTCTATAGTAGATTGGTGGGCTGGTCCGGCTAATCTTCGCACGGTGAAAACCGACGAAGAAGCATATTATATGCCCGAAGACGGCAATATTTATCGACTGCGTAGCTACCTCGATCATCGATATATGACGAGCGAGCCCGCTTGGTCGGCGCATGATGGGAAAACTGCCGACGTAAGTCTTAGTCGCAAAGAGGATAACTCCACGCTTTGGGTACTACAGCAAAACAAAAACGGAGACAAGTATCTTGCTCCGTTGAGTGGTAAAGGATATTTGGCGCGCATGCCCACCATCGCGAAAGGTGGTTTGGTTGATACGCCGGCTCCTCTGTCCTTCGGTACAGCCCGACACATTGAAGTGAATGGTAGAAAGCAACAAAAGATGGGAACGCTTTACATTCGCAACAATGGATTGTCTTTTGTCGGTTGGACCAACGACAATGCGATAGGCGGACATTCCGGCACTGAAGCCAACCCCGTATGGCACGATGGCGGAAATACTGGAAGTACCAGCTTCTATTTCGATACTGTCAAAGAGGCTACATTCCCTGTCACCACGCTCCCGGGTAGCAATGGCAACTATGCTACGTTACATTTGCCCTTTGCTGTAGAATTGCCCACCGGACTTACCGCTTATTTGGTGAAAAATATTACCGATAAAGAGGCTGGTAATGTCAATGGAGATAAGGTTCTCTGTATCGAGCCTATTCAGGGCAACGTACTTCCGGCCAACACTCCTGTTATTTTAGGAAGTGCCGAAGCGAAGACATTCCAACTTCGTCCTACGAAGTGGAGTGAGCCACAGAATTCGTTGCTCAAAGGAACGAACCTGCGCATAGAAGCCCAAGCGCGCAGTAGCGCCGGGCAGACTTACTATGGTTTGACCCGAGATGCCGATACGCAAGAGTTCCTATTCCGACGTATTCGTGCGGACGTGGCAATTCCGGGGAACCGCGCCTTCCTCACTCTTCCCACAAGTATCGGGCATGTGCGTAGTTTCATTCTCCAAATCGTGGCGAAGCCCACGAGTGTGGAGAACGTTACCACTGCGCCCAAAACAGAAAATGTCTACAATCTTTCCGGTCAGCGCGTCAATGCCTCCACCACTAAAGGCATCGTGATTTCGAAAGGAAAGAAGATGATACTGCGATAATCTTATCGAATTTCCACTTTCTCAAGGCCAACCCTCTGCATAGAGTGGTTGGCTTTCGAGGTTGCGGCTCATTTTCCCAGAGAAGAACAAAATCTCTGCACCCTTTTTACGAATCCCGCCCGAGTTGGTAGAACTTTCTCCAAAAGCGGGGCTGTACGCAGTATTTCCCAAAAGATATTCGCAGTGCCCATTGATGGCATTGAGGAGGGGGGCTTGTGAAGTTGAAGTTTAGGCGATCGCCATAAGTATACCAGAGTTAGGTCTAAACCTCTTCTCTAAAAATAAGGTTCGTCCGACATTTGGTGTGAGGCATCAACTACTGGAAAACCTTTCTAAAAAGTGCACCGGCCTCCCATTTCATCCCCCAACGCGCACGCGTAGCGCGCGCGTCCGCTGTTTTTCGTTTTTTGCCTTCACCTCTTCACCCTACGACTGTAAGAAACTATGAAACAGCGACTTGCGGGTGAAGGTTTCACCCCTGTTTCCTTCACCGGTGAAGGCAGAAAAAGGGTCTTTCCTTCACGCACAACACACACTGTATCAACGAATTGCGGGTGAAGGTGAAGGGTGAAGGCAAGAAATTCGAACTTGCTGAGTGCGCGATGCGCAGGGGCGTGTCCGTTCGCGCGTAAGGCTGTGCTGATGAGGAAACAGTGGGTGACACCGTGAGCGAAGGGACGGACGTCTTTTCCCAAAAAGCGGGAGGAAGCAGAGAAAAGAAGGGACGTTTCGAAAGAAAGTCCACAAGTTTTTATTCGTTCTCTCCCTATTCTCAAAAAACGAAACATTTTTCTCGCGAAATATTCGACAGTTCGAAACTAAATCCTTACTTTTGCGATTGACAAAACACAACTTCCCTTCATTCCGCCGCCCTGCGGTGTCCATATAGCGCAAAGTCGAGGTACTTTTCCCGACCATCCGGCGCAAACGCTCTTTGACTTACTGAACCGGCGCGACTTAGCCATATCCCAACCTATCGGAACAGACAAAATGGCGCTACGCTCCGGCGCGGGGAGGGGGCGTTTTAGCGCGACCGCGACGAGACATTGTCGAAGCTACCCAATCCACTGTCCACACAGCATACAAACCACAATGCTACCACAACTTGCACACCCTACCGGGCTGCAAGTAAGGGGGGGACGCGAACGAGGAGACCAAGGAGATCAGCGTTCAGATTTCAGTTTATTGCTGTCCGCGAAAAGTTTAGACGCAGCAGACATCACATGCTGACCAAAGTTCAGTCTAAGCATCTCCTCAAAAAAAGAATCGCGCCGAACACAGAAAGTGAAAGGGGATTCCTTAGACTGAACTCAGGTATAAGTACGGAGCGACGATTCGCAATTTTTCGATGTGCGTACTGTTGCATTACGTACAAACAAAAACAGCCGCTCTCTCGCGATAGAGCGGCTGTTTTGCGTTTAATGAAATGTTGGATACCTTAGTTTCCGGGCGAGAGCGGCATACTGATACCAAAGGCGATGCTCGAATTCATACTATTCAGCGGGATGAACTGCTTAGAAAGTTTACCGACAAAGCTATCCGCCGCCACAAAGAAGTGGAAACCGGGAGCATTGATGGTGAACATACCGCCAAATTGTGTTCCGGTTGTCGTAAAAGCCGTGCTCAGCCCAACCTCAATCGCCTTAACCGGTCGCACACGTGCGCTGAGCATTGTGGAGTTCCAGTTATAGATGTCATTGAAACGTCGAGAGTGTAGTACGCCAAAACTCAACTTTCGGTAGGCTGGTAAAGTATATTCAGCACCGAGATTGAGCGTAGTGCCCAATCCTTGTCTGCGGCCCTTTTGGTTCGTAGCATAGAGGTTGAGCATATCCTTCAAGTCCTCTCCCATTTGGTCAAATTCCTCTCCCAATTCCTGTGAGTTTTTCTTGTCAGAAGTCACATAAGCCTGTTTGAAACCGTCGAACGTCCATTTGACATTGTCTTTCGTCTTCAAGTTTTGTGCTTTCGTATGGTTGATGCTTCCCATATCGATGAGCGCTGCACTCAGAGTCAAGTCTTCCAACCCGTGCACCTTGTAAGTAGCACCCACATCGAAAGCCATCCCCATTCCGGTCGAGCCGGCTTTGAGTGGTTCGAAGTCTTTGATTCGCCCTTTTTCATCGAGTTCAAAGCGAGTGTCTTGAATCGAAACACCCCCTTCTGCCTCTCCTTCCACCTCCCATTTGTGTTCATCGAGAGTCAAATCGAGCTGTTTCACTTTTAGGTTCGCATAAGCGTGTCCAAACAGCACCTTTGCTTTCGCGCCCACAGTCACATGATTCCCGATTGCGTGCGAATGTGCGAAAGCCACCTCCACATACGATTGGCTCTTCAGCCCCATATTCGACAAGTGGTAACGATTGTTCGCACCGCCTTCTTTTGCCAAGTGGAAAAGCTCATTGGGGAGGAGAAAATCAGTGTTCGAGCGCAGATTGATGTCGATTAAGTTCCCGCCGTTGAATCCTTTGAATCCCATCGAGAGGATACTCAAGTTCAGATAGGCGCCACCCTGCAAATCTTTTGTGCCCAAGGCTTTGAAAAACTGCTCATTCGTCACATCCGGGTGCATGAACGTGCCATAGCGGTGCCCGTTGTTTTTGACCGGGTCGATGTCGTGAATGAAAGTTTGCGCGCCAAAATTCCCGATTGTCGAAACCTGTATATTACCTAAAAGCGGCACCGATAAGAATCCCTGTCGGTTCAGATAAGCCGGGTTGAGTTGGTGACGATATTGAGACGACTCCATAAAATAGGAGGTACGCAGTTCTTGCGCAGCGGCAGTGAGACCTGCACTGCCGACCAGGAAACCCAAGAGGGCTTTATGTAGCATATTCATAAGAAAGAGGGCTTAGAGTTAGTTGAAATCCGCAATGACACCACCTCCCAAGCGGAGTTTGGCATTTTTGATTTGTAGATATTGGTCACTACGCAGGGCTTGCGCTTTCGCCACCTCGTCGGCCGAGGCTTTTACAGAGAACTTAAATCGTTTGAGGAGTTGCAAACTCTTCGGATTCCGAGCATGGAGCGTCAGTACGATGGGGCGCGTCACTTCTTTGCCGTCTGAGCTGCCCTTGATCTCAACTTCCGTAACCGACATATCAGCGATTACCGCCCCCTTCTCGTCGAGAGGAATGAGTTTCGCCTTCAGCGTGAGCGGAATGTTCGTCAGGGCATCGGCCTGCACCGTGACACTCAACTTGTCGGTCGTCAAGTCTTTGGCATCGAGGTCAATATCGTTTGTTTCGTTGGAGTAGTCGATTTTCAGCCCCTGTGTCAGTACGAAGGGTACCAGCAGTTTGTACGCCGCTTTGGTGTGATACGTTTTGCCGAACTCGAGTGTTGTTTCTTCTTGCGCCAACTGCACAGCATCATTGCCCAAGTTTACATTCACCACATCCGGAATTTGTTCAATCAAGCGGTTGAAATCCTTCACCTCCGACTTTTGGGCTTGAGCGGGTGCCGTTTCGTTGTCATAGGGTTGCCCACCATGGTAGAAATAGACGACGTTTTCTTTCCGCTTTTCCAAGCGAACGCCCTCGGGAGCCAACTGTACTTCGTTTTGCGACGTACCGGCTTGTGCCGACAGTTTACCGTTTTTCAGCGTCACAGTGGCCGGCATCTCCCTCATATCGGCGTCAAAACGAAGGGTGAGTTGCTCTACTTTGAGCGCCACGTCGTCGCCGCGGAGGAATTCAGGCACTTGACTTTTCACTTGAATGGGATCCACTTTCGGTGCAATGGTCGGATTGAACACGCCCGTCACGCTTGTTGCGCTCACCACATCTTTTGCCTTCCCGTTGATCGACACCAGCAATGCGATGTTGGCCTTCGGGGCTTTGTCGCCCGCCACGTGGAAGGCCGTTTTCACCCCCATCGCCATTTCCCCTTTGATGGAGAACTTCTCGCGCGGCACTCGGTGACTCGTCAGCGCTTGCGCAAAGGCCACACTGTCCACTGTGAGCTGTCCCAAATCGATTTCATGCTGTCCTTCGCTAAACTTCCGGTCGGCAAAGATATAAACGCCGTCTTTGAAGTTTGCACTGCTCGATTTGATATAAGAGGGGAGGGTAATTTTGACGTTCCTGAAACCGTAGATAGCGAAGTTCTTCGCCACCCCGTCTTGCAGTTTCAGTTTGAAGTTGAAAGTCGCGTTTTCAAGATCGATGCGCTTTAGCCGAACAATATCGTTGTCCCACGAGAGGTCGAAGTCAAATTCGTCCGCCTCTTCGAAAGCGATATAGTTCGGTTGCTCATTCACCGGCACCTCGTACCCGGTTTGAGCCAAAGTCGCTTTTTGGCGGTCGTCGAGTCGTTTCATCACCTCCTTCCAAATGTCGTCGCCGAAGTTATATCCGACATTCAACTGGTTGGCATCGACTTCTGCAGAGGGCTTTTTTACCGTAAAATCAAAGTGTGTTTGTCCTTGTTCCACGAGATAGTAGATCCCGTTACCGTCGGTTTTGATATTGCCCTCCGGTTTGAGGAGATCGGCGAGTTTTATTTTTTCTGTATCGCCGAATTTCACTTTCAGACCGTCGACATTGAATTTCATTTTCATGTCGATGTCATCATAATCGACCGAAGAGTCGACGCAACTGCACAGCAAGAAGGCTGCGGGGAGCAGATAAAACGCTCGCTGCAAGAGAGAACAGAGTGGATGTCTCATCATAATGAGGCTTAAGTTGTGGAGAATAGATTGAGATTGTATTGCCAATCAAAAGCAGAGGTTTGTTCTGTTAATCGTCAAACAGTGCAAAAATATGAAATCTTTTCAGTGTGGACAAGTTCTGCGCCTGAATGCTGAGTTTTTGAGACCGGGAGCAGCTGCATAGCTCAGCGGATGAGAGAAAATGTCACAATCCGCAGTCCTTCTGGCAGTACGAATGGTGCGCAGGCGGGGGATAATTCGTCGTTTCGCCTGATGTTTTCTGTTTTTTTGCGCGTAGCAGCAGAATGCCGTGTGCCCACTTCGCGGCTGCAAAACCACTTGGAGAGAAAACACATCCGCACACAAGGAAAACTCCACACCTTGTCCAAACAAGGTGTGGAGTTTTCGCATCAGTCTTTCGTCTATCAGCGCATCATCGTGTGGAGCTTAGCCTCGGTTGCGTTCTTCCTCGATGCGCGTCACGGCTTTCATCACTGCGGCGGGCGGCAGGTTCACCATCAGTTGGCGTTTCATGAAATCCATGTAAGGAGCGACGTGATCGAAGTAGCGTTGCCATCCGGCGCAGAGATAAGGGTGCCCCATCTGCCCATATTTGTCCGTGACGAAGCGCGTTCTCGGGCAATCGCCGTGGCAGGCAAATCGCCATTCGCATTCCTTGCACTGCCGTGTGAGGCCTTTGCGCTTGTGCTCCCCAAACTCTCGCTGTTCCGGGCTGTATACCATCTCGGCGAGCGATTTTTCGTGCAGATTGCCGAGCTTAAATTCCGGGAACACATAGTGGTCGCAAGCATAGATATCGCCATTGTGTTCCATCGCCGTGGCGTGTCCGCAGGTTTCGGCCATCGTACATAGACTGCCCGGCACGCCCATCCATCCCGCCAGTGTGGCATCGAAAAGTTGCACAAAGAAAGTGCCCACATCTTGGCGCACCCACTCGTCGAAAAGGGCGCAGAGAAATTCGCCCCAGGCCTCGGGCGCCACACTGAAGGGCGCCATTTCTGCCGTGGTGAGCCCTTCGATGGGCGAAGCGAGGAGGCGGCCGTCGGCGTGGCGGTAAAATCGCTCAACAATGGGCGTGAACTGCAAGAAGTCGCAGCCGATGCTCTTGAAGAATCGGTAGAATTCGAGAGGTTGGCGCACGTTGTGATCGTTCACCACCGCCATGGCGTTCCAGTCCACGCGGTGGCGCGTGAGCAACTCGATGCCGTGCATCACCTGCCGCCACGTTCCGCGTCCGGAGCGCGAGAGTCTGTAGCGATCGTGCATCTCTTCCGTCCCGTCGATGGAGATACCCACCAAAAAACGGTGATCGGCCAAGAAACGACACCAATCGTCGGTGAGCAAGGTGCCATTCGTCTGCAGCGCGTTCTCAATTTGCTTGCCCGCCGCGTGCTTTTGTTGCAGTGCCAACGCCTTTTCGTAGAAAGCGCGCGAGCGCACCAGCGGTTCCCCGCCGTGCCAAGTGAAGAGCACGCTGTCTCCGGGCTGAATGGCGATGTAATCGTGAATGTAGCGCTCGAGTGTCTCGTCGCTCATTTCTTGTTTGGGCGATTCGGCGTAGAGTTTCTGCTTTTCGAGGTAATAACAATAAGCACAGTTCAGATTGCAGGCCGAACCGGCGGGTTTGGGCATGATATGTACGGGGTGCATGGCGCAAAAGGTGTCGCTCTGCAGGGAAGGGCAGGGGGGAGCCGTCGCAGAGCGTTAAACAAAGCGTGTGACTGTGTCCGTATGCGAGACACGGACGCAGACACACGCAGGGTGAAGTTCGGAAAAATCAGGACAGCTTAGAGATTGTCCTTCTCGATGTCCTTGAAGTACTTGTACGTACCCACCTTGATTTCTTCGCAAGCGGCTTCGTCGCAAACGATGATACCGTGGGGGTGCTGCTGGAGTGCAGAGATCGTCCAGGCTTGGCACACAGGGCCTTCGATAGCCGCCTGGAGCGCGCGCGCCTTGTTGTGGCCGTTGCAGAGGATGAGCACTTCTTTGGCCGACATCACCGTACCGACGCCCACGGTGAGGGCAGTTGCGGGCACAGCCTCGGGATCGCCGCCGAAGAAACGGCTGTTGGCGATGCGCGTGTCGGTGGTGAGCGTCTTCTGGCGCGTGCGGCTTGTGAGCGAAGAGTAGGGTTCGTTGAAGGCAATGTGGCCGTCGGGGCCGATACCGCCGAGGAAGAGGTCGATGCCACCGCACTCGCGGATCATTTCTTCGTAGTGTGCGCATTCGGCTGCGAGATCCGCGGCGTTACCGTTGAGGATGTGGATGTTCTCCTTCGGGCAGTCGATGTGGTTGAAGAGGTTGTTGGCCATGAACGAGTGGTAGCTCTCGGGGTGATCTTCGGGAAGACCCACATATTCGTCCATGTTGAAGGTCACCACGTGCTTGAAGCTCACGCGACCGGCCTTGTGTGCCTGCACAATGGCGCGATACATGCCGAGGGGGCTGGAACCGGTGGGAAGACCCAGCACGAAAGGTTTTTCTGCCGTGGGGTTAGCGGCGTTGATCTTGTTGACAACGTAGTCGGCTGCCCATTGCGACAGCTTTTCGTAGTCGGGTTCGATGATAACTCTCATGGTGGAGGAGGTGTTATGTTAAGAAATATCGTATGACGGGGCGCCACGTTGCAAAAGTGCGGACGTTTTGCCGTTATGTGCTTACAAAGGTAGCACTTTTTTCTGTTTTTCTACTTCCGTTGTGGGCTTTGTTTTGTTTCAGAGCCACTTATCGCCGCTTTTCGGCTGTTTTCTCGCCGTGGCCGCGCCGAAAAGTTGGCTTTGCCGCCAAGCGTTCGACCGTCGTAGGCGCGAAACAGGGTTCGCTCTTGCCTTTTTGCGGCGTTTTCCCCGGTTTGCTCTCCGCTCGCACAAAAAAATCCCACTCCGGGCGGAGCGGGATCAAGAGAGAACGGTCAGCGTGGTCAGAAACGGTAGCCAACGCTCAGTGTGGCGTGGGAGTAAGTCGATTGCGTGAAGCGATAAGCCAGACTCACATCCCAGTGTTTGCGGTAGGTGATGCCCACTTCCGGTTCGAAGGAGCCGTGCCATGCGCCCGAAGCTGCGAAAAGGCTGCCGCCGGGCGAGTCGTGCGAGACGCCGACGGCCGCGCCTAAGCGAGGTGCCCAGCGCTCGTTGCGATTCCACACATAGGCGCCGGTCAGTGCCGCCACAAATGAACGTGCGGGTACATAGATTTCAACAACGTCTGTGGGCGACAGGTCGAGCGACTTGAGCAACTCTGCACCATAGATATAGCCGGCCATTTCGCCGACTCGGGCTGTGTGTCCTTCGGTTTGGACTTTCACACCCAGTTGCACGTTCTCGGTGAAGTTTCGATCGACTTTGGCGAAGAAACCAATGGCGCTTTGGCGATAAGCATTGGTGCGAAAATCGAGCGGCCACGTGATGCCGAGTGTTGTGTGCACCGTCTGCTGTGCAGCACCGGTGGAGAAGCCCAAACAGCAGGCCATGATAGAAAGAAAAACTCTTTTCATTGTGGGGGAGAATGAAGCGTCACCCGCCGCTTTCCAGCCTCGTGGGGAGTGAGTGGCGAGCACTTTCCGCACCCGGTGCCCAACCCGACAGGAAAAAGTCGAAGCAAGAAAGCGAAAACGGGGAACAATGAGGAGAATGGATGAACAAATCGTCTGCAAAAATAGCAGTTGTTAGCGATTCGGACAAAGCAGAAAGGTGTTTTTTTTGTTCGTTTGGTGGAATTTTTCGCTTTTCTCCGCGGTACTCCTCCGGTTTTTCCTTTCAATTACGGCCATGCGCCGCCTCTTCTCGGCCATTCACCGGCGAAAGTCCGCGGCGTGCGTGCTTATTGCAAGGGCTTTCCGGCGTAGAAGTCCATCACGTCCTGGCGATAGCGGGCTTCGTAGAACGCCGTGATGCGGTCTACGGCGGCATTCGTCTGTTTGTTGCGCGCCTCGTCGTAGTCCGTGAAACTGCCTTTGCCTGCTTCGTACTTCTTCTGCGCAAGGTTCGCCGCGGTCACGGCCGCCGAGTCGGCCACCTGCGCGGCTTTCCATTTGTGGCGCGCCGTCAGGGCGGCATAATAGGCGTTTTGAATCTCCTTGTAGAGCGATTTGCGCAGCTCCTCTTCGTCCAATCGCGCATTGGCCGCCGCCAACTGCGCCGAGGCCACACTGTTGCGCGTGGAATGGCGGTCGAAGATGGGCACAGCGAGCGAAAGCCCGATGTTTTGTGAGAAGTTGTCGCGGAGCTGTCGGCCGAAAGCGGCATTGGCCACGCCCGAGGTGTTGTAATAGCTCGTACCGAGTCCGGCATTGAGGTGGAGCGAGGGGCGCATGCCGGCGCGAGCCATCTCGATTTGCTCATCGGCGGCCTGCGAACGCAGCTGTGCGGCCTGCAGCGCGGGGCGTTCGGTAAGGCTCAAGGCGAAGATTTCTTCCGGATTGCCGGGGACGGCGGGCAGGGTGTGTACAGCCGGCGGCGTCACCTTGAGGCTGTCGGGCGAAGTGTATTCGAGGAGTTGCGAGAGTTCGAGGAGAGCAAGCATTTTGTCGTTTTCAGCCTGCACGAGGGCGAGTCGATCTTGCGCCGTGCGCGCCTGTGCCTGCGCCAAATCAACCTCCGGCAAACGGCCGGCGCGGATCTGTGCGCCGATGCGCTCAGCTTGTGCCAAAGTGTTGCGCAAGTTGGTTTGCGCTTGTGCGATGAGGTCCATGCGAAACAGCACTTGATAGTAGGCCTGTGCCACCTGCAATTGAAGTTCTTCTGCTAAACGTCGGGCATCGGCACCGGCCGCTTGTAGGTTGAGCGCGGCTTGTTTTCGTCGATGGGTGAGGCGTCCGCCGGTGTAGAGGGGCACGGAAGCCGAAACGGAGAGCGAAGTTGAATTCGTGTTGCGCGTTTCGTAGGTGTTGTTGGCGGTGAGCCCGCGTCCGAAGGAGAGGTTCTCACCGGCCGAGCCACTCACTTCGGGAAGAACGGCTTTGCGCGCGTCGTCCAACTGGATGGCTTGTTGCTTTTGGTTAATTTCTGCCTGCCGAACTTTGATGTTGCGTTGCTGAGCGCGCTTGATGCAGTCGCGAAGCGTCATCGGCGTTTGTGCCGCGAGGCTACAAGCTGAGCAAAAGGCGAAGAGGGTGTAGAGTAGTTTCATAGCAAGCGCGAGATTAGGGCTGTTCGTTGATTTCGTTGCCGCGCACTTTCTCTCCGATACGGAGACCGCTGCGGATTTCGATGTTCACTCCGTCCGACAAACCCGTTTGCACCACACGACGCTCGAAGGTGTTCGCGTCTTTGTCGCCGGTTTGCACGTAGACCACGGCTTTGCCGCCTTCGAATTTCACGGCCGACTCGGGGAGCGCGAGGACTTGCGAACGAGCGTCGAGAATGATTTCGGCATTGGCGCTGTAGCCGGCGCGGAGGGTCACGCCTTTGCTCTGCAGCAGGGCACCTTTGATTTCAAACTGGTTGCCCGTGGTGCCGTTGCTCACTTTGGGCGCGATGAACTCGAGGCGCGCGGTGAGGCGCACGTCGGTAACGGCGCCGACCGTGATGCCCAATTCCATGCCGTTGCGGAGTTTCGCCACTTCTGTCTCGTCGATGTTGCCTTTGAAGAGGAGGTCGTTCATATTGGCCACGGTGGCGATCGTCGTGCCGTCGTTGAACGTGTTGCTCATCGTGACGGAATTTCCCACTTTGACGGGAATGTCGAGAATCGTGCCATCGATGGTTGAGCGCACGAGGGTGGTGGAATTGCCGGCCATGGAGTTGCTCACGCCTTCCTTCACAATCTTGAGTGCATCTTTGGCGTTGGCCAGTTCTTCGCGCTGTTGTCGGAGGGCCAGTTGCGCTTTTTCGAACTCTTCGGCCGAGACTAATTTCTGATCGTAGAGGGTTTTCGTGCGTTCGAAGTCGCGGAGGGTCTGTTGCGAGGAGAGTTGCGCGAGTTTCACGCGGTTTTCCGCGCTGTTGAGCTGCGCCATGTCGGGCACCACCTTGATGCGCGCGATGAGTTCGCCTTTCTGTACGGTTTGGCCGGCTTCTTTGAAGATTTCGGCCACAATGCCCGAAATTTGGGGCTTGACATCGACTTCGACACGGGGCTCAATCGTGCCGGTCACGATGGTACTGCGGCGAATGTCGGCGCGTTTCACTTCGATGACCTCGAAGCGCTGTGCTTTAGGGCGCGATTTCTGATAGAGGAAGACAAAGGTTCCGACGAACAAGGCAACGACGAGCACGATGCCGAGGATTTTGAAGGTCTTTTTCATTGTGATGTGGGTTTTCATTCGCATAGATGCGAGCCGGTGTTTAGGCAATTTGGGATTAGCAGTGCGGGCTTTGCCGAATGTTGTGGGTTGTGACGGCGCAACGGGGTGCTATTTCTAAGAAGAAGTGACGATATAAATAAGGAGAGGAAGGGTGAAATAAAAAGTCGTGGAGTTTTGCCCGAAAGTTGTGGAGTCTTGGCAGAAAATTCGTGAGGGTCGCGCCATCGCGGGGCAAATGCAAGCGGCAGCAGTGGACTTATTCGTCGCGGATGGCATCGATGGGCTTAATGGCGAGGGCGCGCAAAGCGGGCGCGACGCCGGCCAACACACCCAAGGCCGAAAGTGAGAAAGCCGAGCCGAGTGCCATGGAGAAAGAGATGAGGAAACTCCCCGAAGGCAGCGAGGGGAAATTGCCCCCGATGCCGTTTTCGGCGGCAACGAGAATCAAAACCGCCACAACAATACCGGTCAGTCCGGCAAGGAGCGTGAGAATGGCACTTTCGGTGAGGATTTGCATTAAAATCTGCGCGGGACGCGCGCCAATCGCACGCCGCACGCCGATTTCGGTGGTGCGTTCTTTCACAACGACCATCATAATGTTCGAAACTCCGATACTCCCGGAAAGCAAGGTGCCGATGCCGATGAGCCAAACGAGGATATTGATGCCGTCGAAGAGCGATTGCACCATTTGGAACATCGATTCCACATTGATGCTCATGAGGGCTTGTTGATCGTTCGGGTCAATGCGGTGTAGTTGCTTGATCTCCTGTTCGACTTTGTGCTGAATCGAGGTCACCGTGTGGCCGCGGCGCGTGGTCAAGGCCAACATGTCGAAGTTGTTGCCGTAGTGCTGCAGACGCTGCATGGTGGTGAAAGGCAGATAGACCGACCGCGAGGCCGGTCCTCCCACGCCAACGTTGGAAGTGAGGGACGAAACGCCGATCACTTGAATATAGATGCCTCCCATCTCGACGTATTTGCCCACCGGGTTGTCGACGTCCGGGAAAAGTTCGGCGGCCACTTTCTGTCCCAAGACACAAACTTTGCGATAGTCGCGCAGGTCGCTCTCTTGGATGTAGCGTCCGTGCGAGAGTTTGGGGTTTTCCACTTCGGTGTAGTCCGGTCGCACCCCTTTGGCCGAACCTTGCGAAGAGCGGTTTCCACATTTGAATCTCGACCAGTTGAATATCACCGGGGTGACGACTTGTGCTTCGGGAATTTGGCGGCGCAGTCGGTCGATGTCGGCCACTTCGAACGACCACTTGCGGTTGGAGGCAAGCCCGTCGTAGGGTTTTGTCGTTTCTTGGGCAGCGGCGCAATAAGCGTTCTGCGCAAAGCCGTCGAAGTTGCTTTGCATCATCGCTTTCATGCCCTTTGCGCCACCCATCAAGAGAACCAGCATGAACACGCCCCAAAAGATGCCGAAGGCGGTGAGGAGTGATCGCGATTTGTTGCGCATCAGCGTTTGGAAGATCTCCCTCCATTTGTCAATATCGAACATAGCGGATCTATTTTGAGTTGAGTGCCACGATGGGTTTAATGAGCACCGCCTTGCGAGCGGGGAAGAATCCGGCGATGAGTCCGGCGATGATGAGCAGCGTCAGCGCGCCGAAAGCGATGCCGAGGTCGATGGTGGGATTGAGGAAGAAGTAAAACTTCGAATCCATGATGACCAACACGCGCTCGCCGCTCACATGGTTCATCCATTCCGTAGCGGCAATGCCGGCAACGAGACCGACATAGCCCGAAAGGAGGGTGATGACGACGCTTTCGGCCAAGACGCTGCGCAAAATGCTCCAAGGGCGTGCGCCGAGTGCTTTGCGAATGCCGAACTCGCGGGTGCGTTCCTTGACGGTGATGAGCATAATGTTCGAAATACTCACCACGCCGCTCAACAAGGTGAGGATGCCCACCACCCACAAGCCGGTGCGCAGAATGCGCGTGGCGGTATCTCGTTCTTTCGCGCCCTCGGCTTTGTTGTCGATCCACAGTGTCGTCTGATCCTCGGGATTAAAACCGTGACGGTGGCCGATGGTTTGGCGAATGTGCTGATCGAGCTGCTGCATGGTCTCGGCATTTTTGCCGGCATCGGTGCGCAATTCGATGGAACCCACCGACACGCCTTTATTAAAAGCCGTGCGCAGGGTGGAAAACGGCACTTGCGCTTTGGTTTGCTCCATGTCGTTGGCCTTAGCGCGCACGCCGATGATGCGAAAAGCCATCGAATCGACATTGACCACCTGTCCTACGGCAGAAGTGGCTGACCCAAAGAAATCTTCGGCCATGCGCGTCGAGACAACCATCACCTTTCGGCGTTCGAGCAAGTCGTTTTCGTTGATAAAACGCCCGGCGTTCAGGACAATGCGCTCCATCTTGGCCGCAACGGGCAATACGCCGTCGAAACTTCCCTCAAGGCGATGTTTGCCCGAGACCATGACGAGTCCGGATAGGTTGATTGTCGGCGCAGCTTCACTGATTTGCGTTTGCGTCGCCGAACGGGTGTTTTCAAAGTCGCGATCGTCCATCTTTACGTCTTGCCATTTGCTGAAGCCTTTGTAGGCTTCCGAAGCGTAGCCCGGGACAATCGAGACCACATCGTCGGCGAAGCGTCCCGAATTGTACTCGAAAGCGTGGATGAGTCCGTTACCTGCACCCAATAAGAAGACGAGAAGGAAAATGCCCATCGACACACTGAGGCCGGTAAGTGCGGTGCGCAGTTTGTTTTGCGCCAAATGCGCGAAAATCTCTTGCAACATGTCGCGTCTATTTCATGAGTTCTCCGAAAGGCATGGTCTGATTCGGATCATTGATTTCGATGCGTCCGATCAAACCGTCCTGTATGTGCACGATTTTCTTCGTGCGATAAGCCACACCGCTCTCGTGGGTGACCACCACCACGGTGCGTCCTTCTGCATTCAGGTCGGTAAGCAGTTGCATCACCTCGCCCGACGTCTTCGAGTCGAGGGCGCCGGTGGGTTCGTCGGCCAACAAAACCTGCGGATTGGTGATGATGCTGCGCGCAATCGCCACACGTTGTTTCTGACCGCCCGAGAGTTCGTTGGGATAGTGTTCCGCCCATTTGTCCAAGCCGAGGCGTTCGAGGTGTTCCATGGCGCGGCGGTTGCGCTCTTTGCGCGAAACGCCTTGATAGTAGAGGGGTAAGGCCACATTCTCGAGTGCCGTTTTGTAGCCGATGAGGTTGAAGGACTGAAAGATGAAGCCAATCATGCGATTGCGGTAGTCTGCCGCCTTCGACTCGCTGAGATCTTTCACGGGCACGCCGTTGAGCGTGTAAAGACCTTCGTCGTAATTGTCCAAAATGCCCAAAATGTTGAGCAAAGTTGACTTTCCCGAGCCGGAAGCGCCCATGATGCTCACAAACTCTCCCCGTTCGATGTCAAGGTCGATGCCTTTGAGCACGTGCAACGGCTGTCCGCCGCGGTAAGTCTTGTGTATGTTTTCAAGATGTATCATATTCTTATGCAAACAAGCACTCTTCCCCCACGCTCTTCCGCAGTCGTAGGCTGACTGTCGAAGAACGTGAGGGAGAGTCGTTCGTTATTTGGCTACGTTGCGCACGGTTCCGTTGGTGGTGTCGTCGTCGACCACGAGCGTGGCTGCGTTGCACGTCACTTCTCCGCCCGATGAGGCTTCGGCTTCCGCGTGTTGCGCCGAGAGTCGCTCAGCTTTCACCGCGGCACCACTGCTGGCTTCGAATTTCGCCCGTTGTGTGCGCCCGCTCAGCGTGATGCTTGCGCCCGACGAAGCGTCTGCCTCCATGAGATCCGTCAGTACATTGTACAGTTTCACCTCGCCGCCCGACGAAGCCTCCACTTTAAATTTCGGAGCTTGGACTCGGTCCACTTGAATGTTGGCGCCCGACGAGGCCTCGAAGCTGAGTTTGCGATCCAACTTGAGGGGCGCGCCCACGCGGATGGAGGCTCCGGAACTTGCCTCGTAGCCGTAGAGCGTATAGCCCGTCACGGTGACCACGACATGCGGCCGGCGCATGAAGTTGTGATACGCCATGCCCACTCTCAGTTCCCCATCGTCCACATAGAATTGGACGAGGTGATCGTCTTTGCGGTCCATGCTCACTGTCACCGTGGGGTTGCCCGTCGGAATGTGGCGGAGGATGATGCCGCTGCTCACGTCCACCGATTCGAAGTGCGGCAGATTGTTCACCGTGTAGGCGTAGGTGCCGTTGGCATTGGCGGAGTCGGCAGAAAGATTGGTGCGATTTTCGCGGGACGATTCGTTATCGATGTAGCATGCGTCGGGCGATTGGCGAATGTGCAAGCAAGAAGCACTGAGCATCAACGCAGCCGCAAGGAGTGCGGAGGAAAGCAATACCATTTTCATAGGGATAAATGGGAAGATAAGGGTGAAACTTCAGGAGAAAGAGGGAGTGAATCAACCGACAGTTGGGGTCGCCATCTCTTCGTTGACGAGTTGTTGCAAGCGATCGGTGACCTTTTCCATCGGAATGCCGAGCAGATACATCTGTTTCGCCAGCTCTTGGAGCATTCCGTTGAGCACATCGTCCGAACGTAAGTGGCGAATGATCTTGACCGCATCGGCGCTGACAAACGATCCGAGTCCTCTTTTATTATAGATAATGCCTTGGCGTGCCAAAATGTCGAATGCTTTCACCGTGGTGTTCACATTCACTTGCAGCAGCAGGCTGTATTCGCGAACGCCCGGGATGCGCTCGTCGGGAAGATACTTCTCGGCCAGAATTTCGTCCATCAGGCGATCGGCTATTTGTTGGTAAATGGGTAGTCCGTCTCGAAAGTTCATGTGTCAGTGGGGTTAGAAGCCGAAGCGACCGCGGGGAATCACCTGCGCACGGGCATACATGCGATAACTGTAGCCGATGCAGAACACAATCCAACCCAAGGTCAGCAGCCAGAACAGCAAAAGCGAAATGAAAATCACGCGTTCGACGCTCTGTTCGTTGAACGAATGCGGGAAGGGGCCCATCAGACTGACCAAACCCAGGGTACCCAGCAGAGAGAGGAGGGTGAAACCGGCAATGAGAATCACCGCGGTGAGTACAAAAGATTTGCTGCGAAAGAGGAGAGCTCCCAGGAGGAACGTGCTCCACAGCCCGCAATAGACGAGCGCGGGAATGAATCGGGCCATGAACAGTACCGGTGCCGATGATAGCGGCAGGTCGATGTCGCCCATTTCGGGGTTGGCGATCGTTGCCAGGAAGTGGGGGGAGCTCCACACATAGGGAACGGAGAAAATTTGGGCCAAAGTGGCCGTCAGTGCGTCGGCGCAGAGGAAGAGCAGGACAAAAACGACGGCGGCAAGCACGGTGTGTCGGAGCAGCGCGGAGCAAAAACGCTCGAAAGTTGAGGCGGGCAGGAGCAATTGCCGCATGCGGCTGTGGAGAGAGGAGCGTCCCGAGGCGAAACTGTTGCCGATGCTCACCAAAAGGAAGAACAAGGTGAGCAGAAATCCCTCGCTGCCCAGCATCGAAGCCATTTCTTGTAGCTCTTCCGGTTGGGGATTGTCGGCGTGATGAACGACAAAAGTGGGAATGGCAAGGAAGGCCAGAAAAGCCAGAAAGGCGGATCCGTAGTGTTTGAGTGCGCTTTGCGTGCCTTCGACCAAGTCGAGACGCAGCACTTGCCAGAAGCGGCGTGGAGAGAAGCGGGTTGAATTAGTCATGGTGGGGGAGTGCGGCTGAGGGTTGGAGTTGAGCGGCGCGTTCCAGCAGGTCGGGATGCTGAGTCAGCGCATTGAAGAGCAATTCGAGGTTCACCTGTGAGGCGGTTTCTTCGCGATTGGGGACAATGACCGCCATGCCCGCCAGCGAGTTCTCGGCATAGAGGACGTCGCTCAGGTCTTCGCCGTAAGCGCGCTGTTCAAAACGCAGCAGACGTCCCAATTCGTCGAGGTCGATGTTGAGGCCCACCTGGCGTTCCTTGAGCATAACGATGTGGTCCACGAGGTTTTCCACGTCGTGCACCTGGTGAGTTGAGATGATCACGGTGCGTTCTTCGTTCATGCTGGCCGCGATGGCCCGCCGAAACTGGGCTTTCGAAGGGATGTCGAGCCCGTTGGTCGGTTCGTCCATGAGCAACAATCGTGTGCCGGTGGCGAGGGCAAAACTGATATATGCCTTTTTGAGTTGTCCGGTGGAGAGGGCACCGAGGTTCACTTCGGGAGTGAGGTCGAAATGCTGCAAGTTTTCGTTCAGCTGTTCGTCGGAGAAATTCGGATAGAAGGCGCGGTGCAGTTCCACAAAGCGCGACAGGCGAATCGCAGGCAGCTCGATGTGCTCAGGTACCACAAAGAGATCGGAGAGCATCTCGGGTGTTCGGTCGGCAACGTGATGCGATCCAAAACGAACGGTTCCCTTTTGTGGGCGCAGCAATCCGGCCATGAGATAAATCAGTGTCGATTTTCCGGTGCCGTTCTTGCCGAGGAGGCCTACAATGCGGCCGGTCGGGAGGCGGAGTGTGACGTTGTCGAGCACCTCTCTTGAGCTATTGTGATAGCGAAAGTGGAGTTCATGGAGTTCGATCATGAGATGAATGATTGTAGTGTTGTAGTGTAATGCTGTTGTAGTACACTGCAAAAGTAGAGAAAGGCCTCCACTCTTCCAAATTTATCGTGCGGAAAAATCGAGATGATGCGTGGAATTAACGCACAATGCGGTGTTTTTGGGTCGATAATTGCTGTTTTGGCAGTTTGATAGGTTTCTATCGTCGTGCGGTTGCGGCAGGGAGGGAGAAAAGTCCACGACTTTTGCGCAAAAGTCCTCTGCTTTTTGCGGAAACAAGGCAACTTTTGCGCGCAGGTTCCCGAGTTTTTGCCGTAAGGTGGCAAGCGGGTGGGGAAGGGAGTGGGAAAAAAGGAAATAGGCGCGCGCGTTGCGCGTGTCTGCGTGTTGAGAAGATGAGCCGGCGCCCAATTATTCGCCCACTGTGTTTGCCATATCGAGCAGAAGTCTTAATTTTGCACCCTAATGGCACAAGTGTGCCGTTTCCCCCTCATCTCGTACAAGATACCCTCCAATATGGAAAAAAGAAAAATTCAGTTCTCGCTTGTCTATCGCGACATGTTCCAGAGCTCCGGCAAATTCCAACCTCGTAAGGATCAGCTGGAACGCATCGCTCCGGTCATCATTAAAATGGGCTGCTTCTCCCGTGTGGAGACCAATGGTGGCGCCTTTGAACAAGTCAACCTGCTGGCCGGCGAGAATCCCAACGAGGCCGTACGCGCTTTTACGAAAGCCTTCAACGAAGTGGGCATCAAAACCCACATGCTCGACCGCGGTCTGAACGGTCTGCGCATGTTCCCCGTGCCCGCCGACGTGCGTCGCCTCATGTATAAAGTCAAGCACGCGCAAGGTACCGACATCACGCGTATCTTCTGCGGGCTGAATGATGTGCGCAACATTATCCCCTCGATCAAATATGCCATCGAAGGCGGCATGACGCCCCAGGCCACGCTGTGCATCACCACTTCGCCGATTCACACTGCCGAATACTATGCCGGCATCGCCGATCAGCTCATCGAAGCCGGCGCACCCGAGATCTGCCTCAAGGACATGGCCGGTATCGGACAGCCCGCAATGCTCGGTCAACTCTGCCGCATGATCAAGGAAAAGCACCCCGAAGTGATCATCGAATACCACGGTCACACCGGCCCCGGTCTGTCGATGGCTTCGATCCTCGAGGTGTGCCGCAACGGTTGCGACATTATCGACACCGCCATTGAACCCCTCGCTTGGGGTAAGGTACATCCCGACGTGATCTCGGTGCAGAGCATGCTCAAGAACGCCGGTTTCGACGTGCCCGAGATCAATATGGACGCCTACATGGAGGCGCGCAAACTCACCCAAGAGTTCATCGACGAGTGGCTCGGCTACTTCATCAACCCCGGTAACAAGCTCATGTCGTCGCTCCTGCTCGGTTGCGGTCTGCCCGGCGGTATGATGGGCTCGATGATGGCCGACTTGGCCGGTGTGCGCGAAGCCATCAACGCCAACCGTCAGAAGAAGGGCGAAGAACCCCTCTCTGAAGACGCCCTCCTCGTGAAACTCTTCGACGAAGTGGCCTACGTTTGGCCGCGCGTGGGCTATCCTCCCCTCGTAACGCCCTTCAGCCAGTATGTGAAGAACATCGCTTTGATGAACCTTCTCACCGAGTCGATGGACAAACCCCGCTACTCCATGATGGACAACGCCATCTGGGGCATGATCCTCGGCAAGAGCGGTAAGTTGCCCGGCGAATTGGCACCCGAAATTGTGGAGTTGGCCAAGGAAAAGGGCTACGAGTTCAGCACCGAAGACCCCCAAACGAACTATCCCGACGAGCTCGACCGCTTCATCAAGGAGATGGAAGAAAACGGTTGGGATCGCGGTCAGGACGATGAGGAATTGCTCGAGTTCGCCATGCACGAAACGCAGTATCGTGACTACAAGAGCGGTGCCGCCAAGAAGCGTTTCCTCGCCGACCTCCAAGCTGCCAAGGACAAGAGCGCCGCTTCCGGTCTCACGCCCGAAGAAGCCGCAGCACTCAAGCACGCCAAAGCCGACGCCATTGTGGCGCCCGAAAGCGGTATCGTGCTTTGGGAAATCGGCGGCGACGCTGAAAACGTCAAGGCCATCGAACCCTTCATCGGTAAGGAGTATAACGAAGGCGACTTCTTCTGCCACATCGAAAACGGTTTCGGCAAGATTCTCGACCTCCCCGCCGCTTTGGGTGGTAAGCTCGTCGAGATCAATGCCAAACAGGGTAGCCACGTGCAGAAGGGCGATGTCATCGCCTACATCGAACGCTCGTTCCGCGATTGATCGCTCCGACCTTTTTACGGTCGTCCACTTTTAGTGCGGTGCGCTCGGCGCCCCTTGCCCCATGGCACAGGGCTTTCCGAACGCTACCGACCTCTCCTCCTTTGAGATCCTTCTTGCGCTCTCCGTGGCGCGAGAAGGCTCAAAGGCTTTTTAATTTCAGTCCGTCGCTCATGCTCCACCGTTTGTTGCATTTCCGCCTTACGCTCCTCCTGACGTTGCTCATTTTGATCGTGTGTTTGCTCCCGATTCCCGAAACGCCACTCGACGAGGTGCGTTTTGTCGACAAATACACGCATCTGTTGCTCTTTGGCGGCTATGCTTGGGTGCTTTGGGCAGAATGTGCGTTGAGTGCCCGCGCTGCAGCACAGGAAACCGGTGTTCGTGCTACGAAAATGCCACTCCGCCGCTCGCTTTGGGCACTGACCTTGGGCTGGCCGGTGTGTTTCGGCGGCTTGGTCGAGGTGCTGCAAGCCACGCTCACGACTTGCCGCTCGGGCGATTGGCTCGATTTTGTGGCCGATGCCGTCGGCGTACTTTGTGCCGCTCCGCTCGGTGTGATAACCTATCGAGCCTTGACGCGCTGAAATGCCTTTTTCTCTCCCATCCATCAAAACTCCACTCCTCATGCACTATCTTTATCTTGCCGACGATCACGCGGATTGGCTTACGCTGCGTTCGGCTTCGTCCGACCGTTCTCTCCCGGCTGTCGATTATGACCGCCGCGATTTGGTGAGGGGCGCGAATGCGGCCGGAGTCGTGCGCGAATTGGCCGTACACCACAGTGCCGGCCGCACGGAAGACCGCGTGCATGTGGGGGTGCTCTCCCCGGTGACGGTGGTTCCGTTGGCGGAATTTGAGGAATCGACGGCTGAGGCGGTCTACCAATTTGTTTTCAACGGCCGCCGCGCGCCGAAAGCCAAGCGCCGCGTGTTTTACGACATGCTGCCTTCGTCCAACGGTGTGTTGCTCTTTGCCCTCGACGAAGGGCATTGTGCCGAAGTCGAACGTGAGTTGGGCGAAGTGCACTACTTTTCGCCGTTCAGCGGTTTGTTGCAGTGGATGGCCGGGCGCAAGCAAACGGCGCGCCAGCACCGTGTGTTCATACACTGCCGCACCACACAAATAGATGTGGCCTATTTCGAAGGGCATCGCATTTTTGCTTTCAACACCTTCGATGTGCAAACGCCCGAAGACGTACTTTACTTCACTTGTCAGTTGGCGCAACAGTTTGGTGTGGATTTCACCTCGACACCGTTCATCGTTTGCGGCCGCGCAGAGAAGATTCCCGTGGTGGCCGGCTGCCTGCGCCCCTTTGTGGCCGAAGTGGAGTGCGTAGACACGGCCGAGGAATTCGAACATCATCCGTTGACCGAAATTGCTCAACTTCCTTTTGAACTACTGACCAAACTCATGAACTGATGCGCATCATCACCGGAAAATATAAAGGCAAGCATTTCGAGGTGCCCCGCTCTTTCAAGGCGCGTCCCACCACCGATTTTGCCAAAGAAAATCTCTTCAACGTGCTGCGTGCGTATGTTGATTTTGAAGAAACGCGCGCCCTCGACCTCTTTGCCGGCACGGGCAGTATCACGCTCGAGTTGTTGAGTCGCGGATGTCCCGAGGTGGTGAGTGTAGAGCGCGATCGTCAGCACTACGCCTTCGTCCGCGCTGCCGTGGAACACTGCACCGCCGGCGACGCCGATGTGCGGGTTCGCGTGCTCAATGCCGATGCGCTGCGCATCATTGCGAAGAGCAACGAGCGCTTCGATCTGGTGTTTGCCGATCCTCCCTATGTCTTGCGTGAACTGAGCGAACTGCCGGAGCGTGTGATGGCAAGCGGACTGTTGAAGCCCGGCGCACTTTTTGTCCTGGAGCACGGAAAAGAGCACGGCTTCTCGTCGCGTCCCGAATTTTTGGAGCACCGCGCCTACGGTTCTGTCAACTTTTCGTTCTTCCGCAAACCGGAATCGGCCGTATGACGATCGGTTCGCTTTTCGAACAGAGCATCGCCGCCGAGTTTCCTCACGAGTTCACGCCTCATCAGCGTGAGGCCGTGAGCGCCATCGGCAGTTTCTTGGCCGATCCGCGCAACGATCAGGCGTTTGTGCTGCGAGGCTATGCCGGTACGGGTAAGACCTCGTTGGTTTCGGCCGTGGTGCGCGTGTGGCGCAAGCTGCAACGCCCCGTAGTGCTCTTGGCTCCCACGGGACGTGCCGCAAAAGTGTTCTCCCTCCACGCCGGTTTGCCGGCACACACCATCCACCGCGTGATCTATCGCCAAAAATCATTCGAGGGCGAGGATACGCAGTTCGATCGCGGATGGAACAATGCGAAATCGGCCTTGTTCATCGTCGATGAGGCCTCGATGGTGGCCAACGATGGCGGTAACACGCTCTTCGGTACGGGACGTTTGCTCGACGATCTGATACAATATATATATAGTGGAGAGAATTGCCGCCTGATGATGGTAGGCGACACGGCACAGTTGCCTCCTGTGGGCGAAGACGAGAGCCCGGCGCTGCAAAAGCGGGTGCTCGAGGGGTACGGCCTCCATGTGCGCGGATGCGAACTCACCGATGTGGTGCGACAAGCCTCGGCTTCCGCGGTACTTCGCAACGCGACGCGCTTGCGTTGTCAGATCGGGACGCTCTCCGGTACGCCGTTGCCGACGACAGATGACTTCGATCTCGAACGCTATGTGAATGAGGCGGGCTTTCCGCTCATCGAAGCGGAGAACCACACCGAGGTACAACTCATGCCCGGCGACGAACTGATCGATGCCCTCGAACAGAGTTATCGCGAATGGGGCACGGGCGAAACCATCGTCGTGACCCGAACGAACAAGCGGGCGAATATCTTTAACAATGGTATCCGATCGCGCATTCTCGAGCGCGATGAGGTGTTGAATCGCGGTGATTTGATCATGGCGGTGAAGAACAATTACTATTGGACGGTGAAAGCCGCCGAAGGACTGCCCGAAGGCGAGCGCGTGCCCATGGCTTTCGTGGCGAACGGCGACACGGCCGAAGTGGTTCGCTTCCGCAATGTGCACGAAATGCACGGCTTCACCTTTGCCGACGCCACGTTGCGCTTCGGGGACTACAACGACTGGGAGATGGATTGCCGCATCCTGCTCGATACCCTCCAATCGGAATCGCCGGCACTCACCCGTGAGGAGGCTACGCGCCTCTATGAGTCGGTCTATGCCGACTATGCGGACATTGCCAACAAGCGCGAGCGGATGAAAGCCATTCGTCAAGACGCTTATTACAATGCCTTGCAAATTAAATACGCCTATGCCGTGACTTGCCACAAGGCACAGGGCGGACAATGGCACGAAGTCTATGTCGATCAGGGATATATTCCCGACGACACCGATCCGGTCGCCTACTTGCGCTGGTTGTACACGGCCTTCACGCGCACTTCTGATAAATTGTATTTGGTCAACTGGCCGAAAGAACAAACCTACGACAAACATGATAGCGATTCTGTTTAATGTATTGGCTGTCTTGGTGGGAAGTGCGATCGGCGCACTGGCCAAGCGCGGCATAACGGAAAAATACATCACGGTACTCAACACGGCAATGGGGTTGGCGGCTTTGGTACTCGGTGTGAATGTGGCGATGTCTAACATGAACAAGAGTCACTTCCCGGCCTTGTTCATCTTCTGTTTGGCGCTCGGCGGTTTGCTGGGCACGGTTTTGCGCCTCGATGAGCGCATGCAAGAAGCCACGCGCCGCGTGTCGAAAAACGGAAGCAACCTCACCGAAGGCATCACGACCGGTGTTTTGTTCTGTTGTGTCGGCACGCTCTCGATGATGGGGCCGGTTTTGGCGGCACTCAAGGGCGACAACACCTATTTGATGACAGCGGCCACGCTCAACTTGGTGACCATGATTGTGGTGGCCTCGAGCTATGGTTTTTGGGTGTGCATTACCGGTTTATTTGTCTTCCTGTGGCAGGGAGGAATTTATGGCATTGCCAAACTTTCGGCGGGCTTCATTTCCGATGCTTTGATTTCCGAAGTCTCGATCGTGGGCGGTGTGCTGATTGCCGCTGCCGGTTTGGGCGTGATGAACATCAAAGATTGCAAGACCATCAACTTGTTGCCGGCTTTGCTCATGCCGATGCTCTATTTCTTGTGCTCGCATTTCCTCGGTTTTTGACCGTTTCCTCTTCATTCGCAGCGCGTTTTTTCCGCTCGAGCCTTTGCGGCCTGCAGATTTGTGGCTATCTTTGTCCTATCTATTGAAGACGCGCAATTCAAACTTTTCTCAAATTCGAACGTCATGCTCTTTCGCTATATCCTCCCTTTGCTCTTTTCTGTGGCAGGTGTGCTCACTGCCGCCGCACAACCTAAAGCACGTTATCTCACTCCCAAAGTGGAGATGGGAAACATCGTGTGGAAGGTGCCTGCTTTGGCTCATTTTGAGATTCGCAACACCGGAACACAACCTTTGTTGGTGACGGGCGTTTACACGGACTGTGCTTGCACCGTGGCTGCGTGGGACAAGCAACCGATTGCTCCCGGAGCGACCACCACCCTCACCGTTACGCTTGATGCGGAAACGCTGGGTACGTTCGATAAGTCGGTTTATGTCACGACGAATGCCGAGAATGTGGCGCGCCGCCTGCGCTTTTCGGGACGCGTGATGCAGAAGGTGATCGACTACGATCGCGACTTCGCCTACAAAATCGGCGATATTCGTCTCTCGGCCGACCACATTGAATTCGACGATGTGAAGAAAGGCGAGAAACCGCAGGTGACGCTCTTCTTGCTCAATGCCGGTAAGAAAGAGTATAAACCCGAATTGCTGCATCTGCCCAATTATCTCACGGTAAAAGCCGATCCCGCAGTACTCCGCCCGGGTAAAATGGGCAAACTGGTGGTGACGCTGAAAAGTAATCAGTTGCACGGTTTGGGACTCACGCAGTCGAGTGTCTATCTTTCGCGTTTTGCGGGCGACCGTGTGAACAAAGACAACGAATTGGGTATTTCCGTCACGCTGCTTCCCAATTTCACCGCGGCAGAACTCAACTCTCCGCAAGCACCGCTCGCCGAAATGGCCACAAGCATCGATTTGGGTGCGTTCAATGGCAAGTCGAAGCTCAAAGGCACGGTGGTGTTGACGAATAAAGGCCAGTCGCCTTTGGTCATCAACATGTTGCAGGTTTACAATCCCGGAATTTCCGTGGCTTTGTCGAAAACAACTTTGCGACCGGGCGAGTCCACGGACATGAAAATCGTGGTGTCCTCTGCCGTTGAGCGTTTCCGCGGAAGTCGAAAGGTGCTGTTGATCACCAACGATCCGCATCATCCGAAAATTTCACTTGACGTGATCACAAAAAAATAAGACTTTTCTTTTGTGAGTCAGTAGGAATGCTTATCTTTGCAACATCAAAACGGGTATAACCCGACGGGGATCTCAACCGAGATTCCGGAAATCGGAAAGTAGCGCAGTTGGTAGCGCACTACGTTCGGGACGTAGGGGTCGGGCGTTCGAGTCGCCTCTTTCCGACTGTTTGATGAAGCGGTTCACAACCAAGTTGTGAACCGCTTGTTTTTGTGTAGCGTCGGACGAAAACGCCCAGGTAGAGTAGGGAAGTGCCCACCGCTTCGCTCTATGGTGGGCACCCTTGCATGAAGAGCGAGGGGATTTTTTGTGTTTTGCACAGAATCCCGAAATAAAGTTGTACCTTCGCAGAGACTATCTCGCTGAAGTAGAGCAGAAGTCGTCGGCCGTTCCGCAGAACGAGCACCTCGTTTTTAAGAATGCCCGCCGGTGTGCGGTGGCCCCCGCCACACCTTTTATATATACCATTCGGTCTATAGACGAACAGCAATAAATATGATTTCGGTAGAACACCTAAAAGTTGAATTTTCGGCGCGTGCCTTGTTCTCTGACGTGAGTTTTGTGGTCAACAAGCGCGATCGCATTGCGCTTGTGGGCAAAAACGGCGCAGGCAAGAGCACGATGCTCAAAATCTTGTCCGGTTTGCAAACGCCCACGGACGGCCGCGTTGCGGTGCAGCGCGATGTGAGTGTGGGATACCTGCCCCAAGTGATGGTACTCAGCGACGATACAACCGTGGCTGCCGAGGTCGAAAAAGCATTTGCGCACATTCACGAATTGCGTGACCGCGTTCGCCGTTTGAACGACGAACTTTCGAGCAGAACGGACTACGAAACGCCGGAATACATGGAACTCGTCGAAGCTTTCAGTCGTGAAAACGATCGTCTGCAGATGATGGGCGCGCAAAACTACCACGCGGAAATTGAGCGCACGCTCACCGGTCTCGGTTTCAATCGTGAAGATCTCGAGCGCCCCACTCGTGAATTTTCCGGAGGGTGGCGCATGCGCATTGAATTGGCCAAACTTTTGCTGGCACGCCACGATGTTTTGCTCTTAGACGAGCCGACCAACCACCTCGATATTGAGAGTATCCGTTGGTTGGAGCAGTTCCTTTCTCGAAATGCCGATGCGGTTATCTTAGTTAGTCACGACCGCGCGTTCATTAACAACGTCACGAACCGCACATTGGAAATCTCTTGCGGAAAAGTGGTGGACTATCGAGTGAAGTACGACGAGTATGTGGAACTTCGTGCCGAGCGTCGCGAAAGTCAACTGCGGGCTTACGAAAATCAGCAGAAGGAGATTGCCGACATCAAGGACTTCATCGAGCGCTTTCGCTACAAACCCACCAAATCGGTGCAAGTGCAGAGCCGCATCAAGCAGTTGGAAAAGATTGTTCCGATAGAAATCGACGAAGTAGACACCGCTCGCCTGCATCTGAAGTTCCCGCCGTGCTCGCGTTCGGGAGATTATCCCGTCATTTGCGACGAAGTGGAGAAACACTACGGCGATCATCAGGTTTTCGACCACGTCAATCTCACCATTAAGCGCGGTGAGAAAGTTGCCTTCGTAGGTAAGAATGGAGAAGGTAAGTCTACGTTGGTAAAGTGCATCATGTCGCAGATAGACCACGGTGGCGAGCTCAAACTTGGGCACAACGTCGAGATAGGCTACTATGCGCAAAACCAAGCCCAGCTGTTGGACGACGAACTCACCGTGTTTGATACGATCGACCGCGTGGCGAAAGGCGATATTCGCTTGAAAATTCGCGATATCCTCGGCGCCTTTATGTTTGGCGGCGAAGCTTCTGACAAAAAGGTGAAGGTGCTTTCCGGAGGTGAGCGAAGTCGCTTGGCTATGATCAAGTTGCTCTTGGAACCCGTCAACTTCTTGATTCTCGACGAGCCGACCAACCACCTCGACATGCAGACAAAAGATGTGTTGAAAGAGGCGATTCTCTCATTTGAAGGCACCGTAATCGTGGTCAGCCACGATCGTGAGTTCCTCGATGGCTTGGTTTCGAAGGTGTACGAGTTCGGAGGCGGAAAAGTGCGCGAGCATCTCGGCGGCATTTACGACTATCTCCGCACCAAAGCCGTGGATGATGTGGAAACGGCCGCCTCGCTCGCCGGCAACCGCAACGCTTCGACCCCATCCGGCGCTTCTTCAACTTCGGTTGCCGAAGGCCCGTCGGAAGGTGCCTTGAGTTATGCAGAACAAAAGGAGGCCGCGAAGCAGCGCCGAAAGTTGGAACAAGCCGTCAAAGAAGCAGAGGCTAAAATAGAGCAGTTGGAAACCGAAATCGCCGCGTTGGAAGAGCAACTCTCCACTCCCGAAGGCGCAGCGGACACGCAACTGTTCACCCAGCACGGTGAATTGCGGAAACAGCTCACAGAAGCCGAAGAACAGTGGAACGCCGCTGTAGAAGCCCTCGGGTGAAGTCCGCTATCCTCTCCTTTTTTCGCTAAAATCGGTGCTCGATTTTCCCAAACACCGAGCATCGGCAAAGCAAAACAGCCTTATAGAGGTCGGGCATGCCCTCATTGTGATGAGAACGCCCCACCTTTATAAGCACCCTCCTCCTGTTCGAGGAATCCGCCCTCAAAAATAAAATCAATCTCAATAGACAATCCATGAAAGGAGTCAAACATTTTCTGCCCGCCTTGGCCATTTGGGCCATAGGCGCCGTTGCACAAACACCTACGGCCACGCTTAATCGTGCTGATATGGATCTTACAGCTCGTCCCGGCCAAGATTTCTATCAATATGCCGGAGGCGGTTGGATGAAAGCCCATCCGCTCACGCCCGAACACGCTCGTTACGGGCAATTCAACGAGCTCGAAGAAATCAATCAGAAGCGTATCCGCACGCTGATTGAGGATTTGGCACAAAAGCCCTCAGCTCCCGGAAGTTTGGCACAGAAAATCGGTTCGCTCTATCGTCTTTCTATGGACAGCGTGCGTCGTAACCGCGAAGGCTACGAACCCATTCGCGCAACGTTGGAGCAAGTGCGCGCCATCAACGACAAAACCGCCTATCTTTTGCTCGCTAATCATTTGGAACGCAGCGGCGTTTCCGGCATGATTGGCGTAGGTTGCGGTGCCGACATCAAGAACGCCAAGATGAACCTCGTGCAAATCAACCAAAGCGGCTTGGCGCTCGGCGAACGTGACTACTATTTGGAGAATGACGAGGCCACGCGCAAGATACGTGAGGCTTATCGCGCTTACGTCAAGCAACTTTTTGTCATGACCGGTACGCCCGAGGCAGATGCAGCGCGCAAGATGGAACAAGTGCTCGGTATCGAAACCCGTATCGCCAAGGCTTCTTATTCCGCTACCAAGTTGCGCGATGTCGAAGGCAACTATCATAAGATGACCTACGCCGAATTGCTGCGTGACTATCCCGGCATCGATTGGAATCTCCTCTTCTTGCGTCAAGGTTATCCCGCGGTAGACGAAGTCAGCGTCAACCAACCCGAGCCCATTCACGAGGTAGAGAAAATTCTTGCCGACACGCCCCTCGAAGCCCTCAAGTCTTATTTGGAATTCAACGTGATCAACAGCGCCGCTTCGGCCTTGAGCGATGATTTCCGCCGCGTCACGTTCGACTTCTACAGCCGCACGATGCAAGGCGCCGAGCAAGACCGCCCGCGTTGGAAGCGTGCCGTAGGTACAGTGGAAGGCGTGCTGGGAATGGCCGTCGGCAAAATGTATGTTGAGCGCTATTTCCCCGAAAGCTCCAAGCAGCGCATGCTTCAGCTCGTCCACAACTTGCAAGAAGCCCTCGGTCAGCGCATCGATCAGCAAACTTGGATGAGTGCCGCCACCAAACAGCAAGCCCACGAGAAGCTCAACACCTTTCGCATCAAGATTGGCTATCCCGACGAGTGGCGCAACTACGATGGCTTGGAGATTGACGAAAAACTCTCCTTCTTTGAGAATCTGCGTCGCGCCGCCGAGTTCGATTATGCCTACGAAATCGCCCGCCGCGTCAACAAACCCGTCGATCGCAACGAGTGGTACATGACCCCGCAGACCATTAACGCCTACTACGACCCCACGACGAACGAAATCTGCTTCCCCGCCGGCATCTTGCAAGCGCCGTTTTTCGATCCTGCAGCCGACGATGCCGCCAACTACGGCGCGATCGGTGTCGTGATCGGCCACGAAATGACACACGGTTTCGACGATCAAGGCAGCCAGTTTGACAAGGAAGGCAATCTTCGTAACTGGTGGACGCCTCAAGATAAGGCCAATTTTAAGGCACGCACCGAACGCATGGTTCGTTTCTTCGACGGCATTGAGGTACTGCCCGGCCTGCACTGCAATGGTGCCCTCACCTGCGGTGAAAATATTGCCGACCACGGCGGTTTGAAAGTCGCCTATCAGGCCTTCCGCAACGCAACGGCGCGCAATCCGCTGCCGAAGTTCGAAGGTTTCACCCCCGATCAGCGCTTCTTCATCAGCTACGCTCAAGTGTGGGCCAACAACATTCGCCCCGAAGCGCTCCGCAACCAAGTGAAAACCGACCCCCATGCGCCCGGACGCTGGCGTGTGAACGGCGCACTGCCCCAGATCGACGCTTGGTACAACGCCTTTGGCATCAAGAAGGGCGACAAACTCTTCGTTCCGAAAAACAAACGTGTCGACGTTTGGTAATTTCCCCCATTTGACGCCCATGCTCTACGTCAATTCCTCCATTTCCGCCGTCGAGACCCTCCGTGCTGAGGGTCTCGATGTGGTTGTGGGCCAACCTGCCGGCGTGCCCCGCATTGGCCTCCTCAACCTCATGCCCGAAAAGATGACCACCGAAGACGACTATTGTCGTATGCTCGCCCAAAGTGGCCTAACGCTCAGTGTCGTCTTGCTCCGTTTGCCCGGCGAAACCTACAAGACCACGCCGCAAAGCTACGTCGAAGCGCACTACGAAGTGTTCGATCCCGACAAAGCCCCGCCGGCGCTCGACGGACTCATCATCACCGGTGCGCCACTCGAGCAAATGCCTTTCGAAGCGGTGCGCTATTGGGAGCGCCTGTGCCGCATCTTCGATTGGAGTGCGCAGCATGTTCGTTCCACACTTTGCATCTGTTGGGCAGCGCAAGCCGCGCTCTATCACAGTTACGGCTTGCCCAAATACGCACTCGCCGAAAAGTGTTTCGGCATCTTCCGGCAAGAAGTGCTCTTGCCCGGACATCCGTTGCTCAACGCGTTGCCTTCCGTTTTCCCCATGCCCCACAGTCGCCACACGGCTGTTGATTTCGAAGAACTCCCCGACCGCTGTTTGGTACTCTCCGCCGGACTCGACACCGGTGTGAGTCTGGTTGTCGACGAAACGTTGCGCCGCGTCATGGTCATCGGCCATTTAGAATATGCCGCCGACACCTTGGATCGCGAATATCGTCGCGACCTCGCGCGCGAACTCCCCATTCAACTGCCCGAACACTATTATCATAACGACGATCCGGCGCAGGGCGTCGATTTTTCTTGGGCAGCCGCGGCACAAACGTTCTATCGCAACTGGGCGGCCAGCCTGATGAACGACGATTGAGTGCGCAGCACTTTACAATCCCATTCCCCTTTTTGCATTTGTGCGAACGAACGGCCTCTTGCCCGCGCAGCTCATCGTTCGTTTGCCCTTCCACCACTAAATTACGATTCCACTTCATGATATCCGTTGATGGCCTCACCGTCGAGTTTGGCGGAACCACACTTTTCAAAGACATCTCTTTTCAAATCAACGAGAAAGACCGCATCGCCCTGATGGGAAAAAACGGTGCCGGCAAGTCCACCTTGCTCAAAATCCTCGCCGGCGTGCGCCAACCCACCCGCGGAAACGTCAGCGCGCCCAAAGACACCGTCATCGCCTACCTGCCTCAGCACCTGATGACCGAGGACGGCCGCACCGTCTTTGAGGAAGCCTGTCAACCCTTCGAACACCTCAAAGACATGGAGCGCGAGATCGAAGCGCTCAACGCCCAACTCATGGAGCGCACCGACTACGAGAGCGACGACTACATGGCGCTCATTGAGCAAGTGGCCGCCATGAGCGAAAAATTCTATGCCATCGATCTCACCCACTTCGAGGAAGATGTGGAGAAAATGCTCCTCGGTCTCGGATTTGAGCGCAGCGACTTCGCGCGCCCCACGAGCGATTTCTCCGGCGGTTGGCGTATGCGCATCGAACTGGCCAAACTCCTGTTGCAGAAGCCCGATGTGCTTTTACTCGACGAGCCCACCAACCACCTCGACATCGAAAGTATCGGCTGGCTCGAAGATTTCATCATGACCTCCGGCAAGGCGGTTGTCGTCATCAGCCACGACCGTAAGTTTGTCGACAACATAACCACCCGCACCATCGAGATCACGCTCGGCCGCATCTACGATTACAAAGCCGGCTACTCCCAATACCTCGAACTGCGCAAGGAGCGTCGCGCGCAGCAGCAGAAGCAGTATGAGGAGCAGCAAAAGATGATCGCCGAAACGAAACTCTACATCGAACGCTTCAAGGGCACTTACTCCAAAACCAACCAAGTGCAGAGCCGCGTGCGCATGCTCGAGAAGTTGGAACTCGTCGAAGTGGACGAAGAAGACACCTCGCGCCTCAGACTCAAGTTCCCGCCCTCGCCCCGCAGTGGCAATTACCCGGTCATCATGGAGAGTGTGGGCAAAACCTACGGCGATCATACCGTTTTCTCCGGCGTTTCGCTCACCGTTGAGCGCGGCGACAAATTAGCTTTCGTCGGTCGCAACGGCGAAGGTAAGTCTACGCTCGTCAAGTGCATCATGCAGCAGCTCGAACACGAGGGCACGCTCACCCTTGGGCACAATGTACAGATTGGTTACTTCGCGCAGAACCAAGCCTCGCTCCTCGACGGCGAAATCACCGTCTATGACACCATCGACAACGTGGCGAAAGGCGAAATTCGCCTCAAAATCCGCGATTTGCTCGGCGCCTTCATGTTCGGCGGCGAGGAAGGAACGAAGAAGGTGAAAGTGCTTTCGGGCGGTGAGCGTACGCGCTTGGCTATTCTCAAACTCCTGCTCGAACCCTTCAACCTGCTCATTCTCGACGAGCCGACCAACCACCTCGATTTGCGTACGAAAGACGTGCTCAAGCAGGCGCTGCAAGATTTTGACGGCACCCTCATCGTCGTGAGCCACGACCGTGACTTCCTCGATGGCCTCGTGACGAAAGTCTATGAGTTCGGTGGCGGCAAAGTGCGCGAGCACCTTTGCGGCATCTACGAATTCTTGGAAAACAAGCGCCTCGAAAACCTTCAAGAGTTGGAGCGTAAATCCTGATCGCTCCCGGCTGTGCGCAGTCGCTCACGCACCGTTGCACAGCAATGCCTTACCCTCAAACGCCCTTCCCCAAGCACGCCGGCCGTTTCACGGCGCGGACGAAATGGGGGAGGGCGTTTTTTAATGCCCAAAGGGAGGGCTGCGACTTGTTCTCGTTGCGCTCGTGTCGGCGAGCGTCGCATTCTTTCATGCCGGGTGTCGCTTTGAGCGAATCACTGCTCGGTGTGCTGTCGAAACATGAAAGCGGGGGAGTGAGACGGCCTTGTTTTCTGCTGCAATCAAAGGGAGAGGGGAGGGCACTTCGCCCGTGTTGCGAAAAAAGTGGCGGGCTATTTTTCAAAAGTCCACGACTTTCGTGCGAAACACGTGGTCTTTTGCGCAAAACTCCCCCGTTTTTTTGGGCTTGTCTACAGCGCGCGGACGAAAGGAACCTGCCGGTCTTCCACACTCCGCGAGGGTGAAAATCGCTGCGGGCGGGTTGCTTGGCTTTCCCCCGCCCACGAAATCTACAACGCCTATTAAAGCCCCGCGCGAGGAATACTTTTTTTGCGAAATGGGACCGGGGAGGAAGAAAAAAGGATTTTTTCCCGCGATTTGGTTATAAAATGCGACGCTTAATCACTTGAATTGCAGAAAAGAGTTGGCAAAAGTGGGCTATTTCAACGCTTTTTTGTATCTTTGCCCGCAAACATGCACCATCTATCGTTATCGTTTTAACTTCAACAAGGATAGCGAGGTGCAGCTAATTCTTAGGATGAAAGCAAAGAAGATTCTGTACATCACGCAGGAAATGGTACCTTACGTTTCCGAGTCGCAAATGGCCACGATCGGTCGCGAGTTGCCGCAAGGCATTCAAGAAGGTGGACACGAGATCCGCACGTTTATGCCGAAATGGGGTAATATCAACGAGCGCCGTAACCAGTTGCACGAAGTGATTCGCTTGTCGGGAATGAACATCGTCATCGATGAGACCGATCACCCGCTCATCATCAAAGTGGCTTCCATTCAGGCCGCTCGCATTCAAGTCTATTTCATTGACAACGATGATTATTTTTACAAACGACAGATGCGCGCCGATGAGGACGGAACGGAGTACGCAGACAATGCCGAGCGTGCCATATTTTATGCGCGCGGTGTACTCGAGACCGTGAAGAAATTGCGTTGGGTGCCCGATGTGATTCACTGCCACGGCTGGATTTCTTCGATTGTGCCTTTCTATATCAAGAAAGCGTTCTGCGAAGAACCGACTTTCGCTGAAACGAAAGTGGTGTACAGCGCTTATGAAGACACACTCACGCTCGCTCCCCGCGAGAACTTCCCCGAATGTGTCGATTTTCGTGAGGCAAAACAATCGCTGCTGGCCGAAACCGGTATCGATTTCTCCACGCCCCAATCGCTCGACTTGCTCGGTGCGCATTTCTCCGACGGCGTTGTGCAACTCGGTTCGAGCAGTGCGGTGGTCGATCATGCCCGTGCACAAGGCATCCCCGTGCTCGAGCCCTCGAAAGACAGTGCCGACGTGGAAGCCTACGCCAATTTCTACGAGCAAATCGTAGGCGGCGACGCGGAATAATGTCGTAGAGCGGCGGGTAAATCGAAAATTATAGGTATATTTGCCCTCCGTTCGGGCGGGTTGCCCGACACAGAATATCACTCCCCATGCAAGTTACGACTTTTCTTTACGCCTCATTGTTGTCGGCGGCTCTTGGTAGTCTTGTTGCCTCTTGCGGTGACGAAACGGTGTCGAATTTAGGCATCGACGTGATGCCGCGTCAAGACTCGGTGAGCACTGCACAACTGCGTTTCCCTGTCAGCACACGCACCGTGCGCACTCCTTCGTCGGTGGCGCGCTCGAACAGCAGTTGGTTGGGATCTGTGATCGATCCGGAGACGGGCGCGCGCACCACCAACGACTTTGTGGCGCAATTTTATGTGCCCGAGACGTTCCGCCTGCCGAGTCGTGAGAAAATGATCGCTGATACCGATGGCTTGCCCGTGGCCGATTCGTGTTTCCTCAACATCTATCATGACACTTACTACGGCGATTCGCTCGCCGCGCAGAAAGTGACCGTTTGGGAGGTGGACACGGCACGAACGCTCGACGAAAAAGTGGATTACACCACGCAAATCGACGCGAAAAAGCTCTTGCTCACCGGCGCAGGCGCCGAGCAGCAAACGGTGAACTACAGCGTGTTCGACCAAACGCGCCCCCAGTCGATCGTACAAGGCAATGCTTACTATCGTCGTTTGGCGATTCCGCTCAGTAAGGACTTCGCCACGCGCATTTTGCGCCATTATTATGCGCATCCCGAGCACTTTGCCAACTCTTACCAGTTTGCCCACCACGTTTGCGGCGGATTCTATTTCCAACACAGCGGTGGCATCGGCGCTATGCTCAAGAGCGACTTCGTGACGCTCGATTTGCACTTCCGCTACCGCTCGAAAACAGCGGCCGGCGCCGATACGTTGGTGAACGGTAACCAGCGTTTCACCGCCACGGACGAAATTATTCAGTTGCCTCGTGTCGAAAATGCCTTGCCTGAGGCCATGCTCAACACGACTTTGCCTTACACCTATGTGAAGTCGCCGTTGGCACTCCACACCGAGGCCACTTTGCCCATCGACGACGTCGTGGGGGGCACACACTACAACGACACGATCAACAGTGCTTCGCTGAATCTGCGCACCGTCTTGGAAGAAACAGACGAAAAGCGCTTGCCCAAGCCGCAAATGCTCTTGTTGGTTCGTGCCAATGACGTGGATCGTTTCTTCGCCAAAGTGCAGATGGTAGACGGAGTGACCTCTTATGTGGCCACTTACGACAAGATTTCGACCACAACGCAGAAGGCGACCTATGGATACAAGTACGATAACATCGGCCGACTCATTGCTTATATAAGAGATGAGCGCGATCGCGGTGCCGGTGTGAAGGCAACGGACAGCGAAACCGAACGGAAAACCAAGTGGGAGGCGTGGGAACAGGCCAACCCCAACTGGAACAAAGTGGTGCTTCTGCCGGTCGTTGGCGAATACACCACGACAACCGACTATCGCAGCCAAAGAACGGTTCGTACTTTGGTGCGTGTGCTGAACGCATTCGACCTTTCTTCGGCTCGACTCGAAGGAGGCAGCGCCGGCAACGTTGAGCTCTCGGTGGTGTACAGCCGCTTCAAGAAGTAATACAACCTTATATATAAATATGGGCGTGCTGCGGCACGCCCATATTTGTTCGATAGAATTTCAGATCTCCCAACTTTACCCCGATAATCTTTCTCCTCTTATGCGTGCTTTGATCTTTGCCGCCGGACTCGGCACTCGTTTGCGTCCACTCACCGATCGAATTCCCAAAGCCTTGGTGCCCGTGGCTGAAAAGCCGCTGCTGTGGCACACGATTCATCGTTTGATCGATGTCGGTGCTGAGGAGTTGGTGGTGAATGTGCACCATCACGGTCAACAAATCGTGGACTATGTGGCGGCACACGAGTGGGGCGTACCGGTAAAGATCTCCGATGAGCGAGCCGCCTTGTTGGACACCGGCGGAGGATTGCGACAAGCCCTGCCGCTTTTCCAAGAAAGTGAAGCGCCGGTGCTGATTCACAATGTCGATATCCTCAGCGATGCACCGCTGGCCGACTTTTATGCGGCCGGACATGAGGCGGACGTGCAGCTCATGGTGAGCCGACGCGACACACAGCGCTATTTGTTGTTCAATGACGAGATGCGTTTGGTGGGCTGGACGAACATTGCTACCGGCGAAGTGCGCACACCGCACGAAAATCTCGATGTGGCCGCCTGTCATAAGTTGGCTTTCTCGGGCATTCACTGCGTTTCGCCGCACATTGCCGAGCACATGACCGGCTATCCCGAGGCGTTTCCGATCATGAATTTCTATTTGGACCAATGCGACAAGTTGGATATTCGCGGGTACGAGGTGAAGGATTTGCACTTGCTGGATGTCGGTAAACAACAAAGCCTTGCTGCGGCCGAAGAGTTCCTCGAAAACGGGTTGCAAGGGGGATTTTAGGGCGAAAAATGGCAGAAATCGGGCTTTTTTGCCCTCAAAAGCGAAAAAAGTGGGGCAAATGTTTGCAGATTCAGAGAAAAGCGCTACCTTTGCACTGCGTTTGAGAGATAACGCCTCTGCAATGAAAATTACAGAGTGTCTGCGGAAATAGCTCAGTTGGTAGAGCACAACCTTGCCAAGGTTGGGGTCGCGAGTTCGAGTCTCGTTTTCCGCTCTCTTTTTGGCAAACTAATCACTAAAGCCCAGGTGGCGGAATGGTAGACGCGCTCGTTTCAGGTGCGAGTGTTTCACGA
>JABZKU010000054.1 GCA_015257125.1 Prevotellaceae bacterium
GCTTGGGGCTTGGCCTCGGGGGAGGGGGAGCCGAGAGGAGAGATAAATAAGGAGTGGGGTGCGCCGCAGGGGCTGTCGCGGAGGAACGGGCGGTGCGGCGTGCACCGACTGCGGGGCGAAAATGCAACACGCCGGCCCTCGAACTCGAGAGTCCTGATGGCCGGCGTGGTGTGTGGGGAAATGGAGGGGGGAATGGAGGGCGCGGAGCGGTAGGGCGGCGCGTGTGGCACGGCTTTCGACCGAGTGGCTACGGCTTTCGGCTGTGTGCACGATCGTTGTCGCCTCGTCAGCGGTGGGCTTTCGCTGCGTCACCGACGTGTTGTGCCCGATGCCGTTCGGCTTGTGGCCGTCGGGTGGAGCCTTCGCGGTGGAAAAGGGAGGTGAAAAGTGCACCGTTTTTCGTCAAAAACCGAGGGCTTTTTGTCGAAAGTGGAAGCCTTTTGCCGAGAAGGCAGGGGGCTTCGTGCCGAAAGGCGCAGTTCGGACGCGCAGGGCGCTGCTTCGTGGGGCGCGGGGCGCCCTTCATCGCGCGGCGAAGGGGCTATCGTTGAGCGGCGAGCGGACTACCGTTGGTCGCGCGGATGGCTCATTCGTTGAGCATCATGGGCATGAGGAGCATGAGCACGTGCTCGTTGTCCTGCTGTTCGGCGGGGACGATGATGCCGGCGCGCGAGGGATCGGCGAGCTGCACGATGATTTCGTCGCCTTCGAGGTTGTTGAGCAGTTCCATGAGGAGGGTGCCTTTGAAGCCGATGTTCATCGGGTGGCCTTCATATTGGCAGGCCACGGCTTCTTCGCCGGCGCGACCGTAGTCGGCATCGCGGGTGGAGAGGATGATGCGGCCGGACTCGATGTGGAGCTTCACGAGGGGGCTGCCGGCGTTGGAGAAAATGAGCACGCGGCGCAGGGCGGAGATCATCGCCGCGCGGTTGAGCGTGACGAGGTTGGGGTTGTCCTTGGGAATGACGCTGTTGTAGTTGGGGAACTTGCCCTCGATCAAGCGGCAGGAGAGGTCGTAGCACTCAGAGGCGATGACGGCGTTGCGACCGTTGAAGCGGATGGTGACGTCGCCCACTTCTTTCTGCAAGATGTTGCGCACGATGTTGGCTGGCTTCTTGTGGAGGATGAACGAGGCGGGGGTGTCGGTCTGGATGTCGAGCAGGCGGGTGCACGAAAGTTTGCGACCGTCGGAGGCCACCACGGCGAGGCCTTCGGCGTTGAAGTCGAAGAACACACCGTTCATCACGGGGCGGAGGGGATCGTCGGCAGCGGCGAAGAGCGCGCGGTTGATGCCCGAGAAAAGGCGCGCGGCATCGGCGCCGAGGGTCGAGATTTCGCCGTCCAACTCGGGAGTGAGGGGATATTCCTGGGCGTTTTGTCCCACGAGGTTGTAGTGCCCGTTCTGATAGGTGATGGTGATGTCGAGGTTGTCGGGGTCGACGTTGAATTCGAGGGGCTGTTCGGGGATTTCCTTGATGGCCTCCTGAATGGTCTTGGCGTTGACGGTGAAGTCGATGGGACCGTCGCTCTCGATCAACTCGAGGGTGGTGTGGAGGGTGAGCTCGCTGTCCGAAGCCGTGAGCTCGAGTTGGTTGTTGTGGACTTGGAAGAGGAAATTGTCCAGGATGGGCATGCTGTTTTTCGACGCGATGACGCGACCGAGCGTTTGGAGACGCTGCGAAAGGATGCTGCTGGAAATGGCGAACTTCATATCGTGGGCTAAACTTATATTCTACTATCTGAGGGCGGATGTGCGTTTTGGGACGCGGGGTGCGCGTCCGGCGGCGCAGCGGTGGCGCGGGGACAGCGGCAAGGCCACCTTCGTTGCGGATTTCGGTGCAAAGGCGACGCGAAAAAAATGAGCGGAAACGGGTGGCTCTGCGACAAAGTTAGGATTTTATTTTGGAATTGGCCCAAAAGTAGTCCGTTTTTTCACGCCGGGTGCGCAAGTTGTGGGGTTTTGGCGCGGGACAGCGGAGCGAGCGTGGCCGAGAATCGGGGTGGATTTTGGGAGATTTTAGCCGATTTCGGTCATCGTTTCGGCGTTTTTCTTGGGCTTTTTGGGGGAGGTCGGTCGGCGGTGGGCTTGTGCTCGCGTCGCGTCGGGCGCGGGGCGATGAAAAAAGGTGCATCCGACAGCACGCGCGCTGGGGGATGCACCGAAAAAGGGGATCATGGGGCGGAAATCTGTCGAAAACTTGCCCTCAGCTCGACGGCGAGTGGGTGACGCTCTCCGCGTGGGCGGAAGGGTGAGGCGGTTTTCGTCGCGCGGCCGTGGCCAACCGCTGTCGGACGGCGCGGGGGAGTTCCGTGGTAGATTTAGGGTCGGAAAAGGTTGAAGGTTAACGGGTTGGGATGACTATTTGTGGGTGTATTTTTCGTATTCGTTGATGTATTCCATCATGATGTCGATGGCTTCGGGGCGCATGTCTTTGATGCGGGGCTTGTTGACGCAGGCATGCACCGTGGGATAGACCTCTGCCCAGTCGTTGTCCAGCGCGATCTGCGCTTTGACCAGTCCGATGGCGAGCATGAACGATTGTTTGTCGGTGCGCGGGGTGGTCATGGCCATGCGCACCATTTTGCTCATCGCGGCGGTGTTGAAGTAATTGCTCATCGCACTGAGGTAGACGAGCACGGCCTTCTGTTCGGGCGAGGCGTGTTTGAAAACGTCTTGCTGCGTGACGCGCTTGCCGGGGGCGATGCCGTACTTGCGTTTGGGGAAGTGTTGGATGCAATAGTTGAGGTAGTCCTTGTAGGCGGTGAGGCCTTCGAACTCCCAGCCCACGGCGTTGATGAGCGCCAGCTTGACATCGAGGGGGTTCGCCTCATCGAAGAGGTAGGCCTTGCCCTCTTCGGAGAGGACGTTGGGCTGATCGGCGGCGGCTTTGACGATGGGCATGTCGAGATAGGCCTTGTAAAACTCGGTGGAGGTGAGGGCGGAGTCGGCAAAACTCAGTTGCACGGCCGAGAGGAGGAGGGCGAAGAGGAGAAAGAGCTTCTTCATGGTTTCGGGCGTTGGGTGTTTGACGTGGGCTTAGTGCTTGGTGACGGTGCCCTTGCGTGCGTTGACGCTGAAGCTGCCGAGGGAGGTTTGGATCTTGTAGACGCGGTTTTTGGCGGAGAGCACTTTGGCGTTCATGCCCATGCAGGAGTAGGTGCCGTCGTCGTTTTTGTTGACGGTGATGCGGCCGAAGGGGGTGCTGAGCACGATGTGTTGCTTGTTGGCCTCGACTACGCCGTAGGTGGTGCCGGCGGGTGCGTCTTTGACGGCTTGTGCCACTTCTTTTACCACGGCTTGTGCCTGCGTGTTGTTGACCTTTGCGAAACTTGCGGTGGAGGTTGCTGCAACCATCATCAGCGCGAAAATTCCTTTTTTCATTGTCTTCTATTTTTTGATTTGTATTTCGTTGCTGTCTTGATGACAATGCAAAAGTAAGCCGGCACCGGTGAGGGGCAAAACTTTTCGGGGGGCGTTGTATGAAATGGCGGGTTTGCTGTATGAATTGCCGCTCGCGGCTTTCTCCGGCCGCGCAAATGGGTGATTTTGTGGGGTTTCGCGGAGGGAGAAGGGGCGCGCTTTCGGGGCGCGGCGGTGGTGTTTGGGTGGTTTGAGGGCAGTGCGTGAGGGTTGGTGGTCACGATGGGGTGAGCACTTCTGTGGCCGAGGGATAAAAAAAGGGTTCATCCGACGCGTGAGGGGCAGTCGGATGAACCTTTGTGGTGATTTCGGGCGGCGTTGTGGCTTATCGTTTGCGGAGTACGAGCCAGGGGGCGACGCCGTGGTGCTTGTCGGTATGATAGTGGGCAGCTTCTTCGGTGAAATAGGGCGTGCCGTCGGGGGCGCGGTAGAAGCCGCTCTGGTTACCGCCGGTGAGATAGATGGCATCGACGTAGCCGTATTCGCGCAAGGCGTCGGCAAAGCTCCAAAGGGTTTCGGGGTGGCGCGTGGCGACGACGCAAAGGCGGTCGTCGACGGTGCGAACGAGGGCTTTGCGCTCCACTTTGCCATGGAGGATGAAGCGCGTGGGGAGTTGGCCGTCGGAAACGAGGACAAACTGGCGGAAGTAGGAGCCGTCGGCGTCGACCATGGCGCGCCGCAGGTCGTCGAAGCGTGAGATGCCGATGACGGCGAACCCGTTTTTGAGGGCGCAGTAGCCGAGACGCGAGACGTCGCTCTGCTTCTCCTCACCGTCTACGACCAACGAGCCGATGTATTCGCCGGTGGCGGTGTAGTCGGCGGTGCGGGTGTAGAGGAGCACGTTGTGGTCGGCGGTGTCGGGCTCGGCGAGGGTGAGTTCGGCCTTGACGTTGTGCCATTCGTAGATGTCGAGCGCCACGCCGAGCACGGAATCGCGCTTGAGTTGCACTTCCGAGGGGCTGTTTTCCATCCGCATGCGGTCGAGTTTGCGGAGGTTGTCCTGGGGCGAGACGGAGATGCTCACGCCGAGGTTGTAATAATAGTTGTATAGGCGCTTGGCGGCGTAGAGGCCGACGAGGAGCACGGCGGCGCTTACGAACCACAGGAGGCGGAGGCTCCACGTTTGGAGGGCGCTGCGCTTTTTCACCGCGGGGGGGAGCTGCCATTCGTCCTCCACATTGTAGCGCTCGATGGTGATGATGGGGGCTTCGCCCACGGCTTCTGTGGTGGGGTCGTCGGTTTCGTGCTCGATCGTGAAGAGGGGCTGCTCTTGGAGGGGGTTGTCTTCGGTGTGTTCCATGGTCATTTGTGTTCGAGTTCCAAAACGCTCTTCAATTCCTTGAGGGCTTCCTTCGAAGCTTTGAGTCTGAAACTGTGGTGGGCGCGATAGTCCATGAGTTTCAGTTCTTGATTGGTGACGTTGATGGCGTAAACGAAATTTTTGTTCACGATCAGGCTTTTCCCCACGCGTAGAAAGAAATTCTGTTGCAGCATGCCGAGGACTTCGACGAAGTAGTGCAACTGAAACGTCATCGTCACGGATTCGCCGTTGAAGAGATGCACGTCGCAGTAGTTGCCGGAGGCCTCGATATAGGCAATATCGTCGGTGGGCACGCGGAAAAGTCCGACGGAGGTGGAGATTTTGAGTCTTTCCATAGTGTCATTGGGCTGGGGGCGGGCTTGTCATGTACCCGTTTTGACGAATTCGGGTACATGATGGACTTGTCATGTACCCGATTTGGCGATTTCGGGTACATGATAGGTTTCTCATGTACCCGATTTGGCGTTTTCGGGTACATGATGGGCTTGTCGTGTACCCGATTTGGCGATTTTGGGTACATGATAGAGGGCTTTTCAATGGTCAGCAGGAGGTGATGACCGGAAAATCGGAGGAGTGGTTGACGAAAAGGTCTACAAGCGGGATGTTGATATAGTAGTTTTCGCGCCAGATCTTGACTTTTCGCAGTAGACCTTCCTCGACAATGCGATCTAAGTACTTGGTAGCGGTCTTGCGCTGGATGGAAAGGTCGCGAGCCAAGAAGTCGATTTTGGTATAGGGGTGGAAAAACAGATTGTTCAGTAGTTCGTGTCGATACTGCTTCCCGAAGATGGGTTTGAGTCGTGTCTTGAATTCCTGCATCAATCGGGCTATTCCCTCGACGAGGTGGATGGTTTCGTGTGCTGTTTCTTCGATGCCGGTGAGAATGAAGAGCACCCATGCTTCCCATTCACGGTGGTTGTCGGGAGCTTGGTCTCTGATGGACTGAATGAGTCGATAGTAGTCTGTTTTATTTCGGGTGATGTAGCGACTCAAATAGAGAATGGGGAGGTCGAGCAACTCGTTGATGACGAGATAGAGGATGTTGATGATACGACCTGTGCGCCCATTGCCATCAAAAAAAGGGTGTATGCTCTCAAATTGATGGTGAATGATGGCCATTTTGATCAAAGGGTCGCAGTCTGCAAGGCTGTCATCGTTGATAAAGGCCTCGAGGTTCTTCATCAAATGTTCGATTTCAGCCGCATCTTGCGGTGGTGTGTAAACCACATTGCCGTGGTGGTCTTTGAGGTGAGTGCCGGGAACAGAACGAAAACCGGCACCATTGTCCACCAATACTCGTTGAATTGCTTTTATTTTGTTTGTACTGAGTATCTTATCTTCTTTGATCAGATTGAAACCATATTGAATGGCTTCGCGATAGTTCAGCACTTCTTTGGTGGCGATGGAAACAAGGTGGTGAGGTAGTTGGAGATCGGCTTGGTAGAGGTCATCTTGTGTTGTGACAATGTTCTCCACCTCCGAACTCTCTTTGGCTTCTTGCAGCGTGAGGGTACTGATGAGTATTTGCTCGTTGGGAATCGTGGAAGCCAAGCCTTTGAGTTCGGCCAGCGCACGACTTGTCTTTGTGGCTTGTCGCAAGGTGGCTCGCGTTTCAAGGTCATGGACAAGGGGAAGTGTTGGGATTTGATAGCCTGAATTCATCAGTTCTTGTGACTTAGCGTGAATGATTTCCCTCTTCCTCGCTCACTGAGCGAGGATTTTGCGGCCGGCGCGGAGGTAGATGTGGCCGGGACGCGGGCGCACGATGCGGCGACCGGCGAGATCGTAGAGAACGGCGTCGGCGGGGAGGGGCTTGGCGACGCGACGCAGGGCGGAGGGTGCGGGATAGGTGAAGCGGATCGTGTAGACGATGGGGGCAGACGTTTCTGCAGTGGCAGGAGTTACACTTGCAGCGGCCGTTGTGGCGGCAGCGGTGGGGGTAAGTGTCAGGCGCGCCACAGCATGGCCGTAGCGGTTGGCTTCAAAATGGCCTTCCAGCTCGAGGGGCAGGCGGGGTTTCTCGGCGGTGAGGCGCGCGTTGCGCGTTTCGCGGTCGCCGCGGGCGGAGAGGAAGTTGCACTCGTGGGTGAGTCCGCACCACTGGAGGGAAAAGTCCGAAACATTCTCCACCAGCGCCGAGAAGTCGAGGGGGGCGTTGAGGGACACGTCCGTGCCGACGGTGTAGGAGGCGAGATCGGGATATTTGAAGTCCACGACCGTGAAGGGGTCGGGGTTGGCGGGATCGTCGGAGGGGTATTCCGTGCGCTGCTCCACGACAGTGATGCGCACCGTGTCGGCCGGCGAAAGGACTTGGTCGCCGTGGCGCAACACCAAGCGCGCGTTGAGGGGCAGGGTGCTGAGCAAGAGGGCGAAAAGGAGGGCGAAACCGGCGCTCATGCGTGGCGTGTGGACGGCCGAACGGCCGTGTGTGCGGAAGAAATGGAGGAACATAGGTAGAATTTTACGAAATTATTTGACAATACGGGCGTGGTTTCTCGAGCTGTTGGCCACGCTTTTGGGAGCAAAAGCCTTGTTTTTTGACAATGTGGGCGCGGTTTTCTGAGAATGCGGCTTTATCCTTTTGAAAATGCCGTGTTTACTCAAGAATTAGGGCGTGGTTGCTCAAGAGAATGAACGCACTTTCCGGAGAAAATGGTCGCGCTTCAGCGCACTTCTACGCGCGAAGCGGCGACGGCACGCACGGTGCCCGAACGGCCGTGCGTGAGAAAGGCGATGAGTTTGAGGCGGTGGACGTTGAGACGCGTGGTCGTGGCGAAACGTGCGGACAAACCAAAACCGACAGGCAGCGTGATTTCCCCCGAAATGCGGCCGGTGAGGGCATCGGCCACGGCTTCCGGACTACCGGGGGCGGCGGTTGCCGACGAGCCGGCGCGGAGGGGGCGCGAGGCGGCGGCGAGCGCGTGCGGCGTGTCGGCAAGGGACTGCGCAGTGGTCACTCG
>JABZKU010000006.1 GCA_015257125.1 Prevotellaceae bacterium
AGCACTGGTCTCCAAAACCAGGTGTCGGGAGTTCGAGCCTCTCTTCCCGTGCAAAAATCGAAATTATGGATCTTATCAAGTATTGTAAGGATTCGTATTCGGAATTAGTGCATAACACCACTTGGCCCAATCGCCGCGAATTGATGCATAGCGCAATTGTAGTGCTCGTTGCTTCCATTCTCATTGCAATTGTGGTTTTTGCGGAAGATACACTTTTCGAGAGAATCATGAATCTTGTCTACCAACGCTAATTTACTCGTTATGGCTGAAGTTGAAATGAAATGGTACGTCTTGCGTGCCGTAAGTGGAAAAGAAGCCAAGGTTAAGGAGTATATTGACGCCGAAATCAAAAACGGACGTCTAGGCGGTTTTGTTTCTCAGGTATTCATCCCGACAGAGAAGGTAATCACCACTCAAGGCAACAAGCGTGTCGTGAAGGAGAGGCTTTCTATGCCGGGGTATATTCTTGTAGAGGCGAAGTTGGTGGGCGAAATCGCTCACGAGTTGCGCAGTACTCCTAACTGCCTTGGTTTTCTCGGCGGAATGGAAAATCCCGTTCCCCTTCGCGATAGTGAAGTGAACCGTATCTTGGCCCAAGCCGAAGACCCCGAAGAGGGTGTCGAGGTGATGGTCCCCTTCGTGCTCGGCGACGGAGTGAAGGTTATGGACGGTCCTTTCAAGGGCTTCTCCGGTCAAGTCGAGTCAATCGACGAGGAGAAACAACAGGTTTCCGTCAGTGTGAAGGTCTTCGGACGCCCGCAGCCCATCACGCTTGGTTTTATGGACGTAGAGAAAGAATAAATCGGCGGTGCAGGTTACGCTACGCCACGATCTATGACGTCTCACAACTCTCAACAAAACAAGAAGAACAACAATGGCAAAAGAAATTGCTGGACAACTTAAGCTCCAAATCAAAGGTGGTGCTGCAAATCCTAGCCCTCCCGTAGGTCCCGCCCTCGGTTCTAAGGGTATCAATATCATGGATTTCTGCAAGCAGTTCAACGCCCGCACGCAGGAGAAGGCCGGTAAGGTGCTGCCCGTTGTGATCACGTATTACAACGACAAGTCTTTCACCTTCATCGTTAAGACTCCTCCCGTTGCAGTTCAGCTGCTGGAAGCTGCCAAGGTAAAGAGCGGTTCCGCCCAGCCCAACCGTAACAAGGTGGCTGAACTCACTTGGGATCAAGTGAAGACCATCGCAGAAGATAAAATGCCCGACCTCAACTGCTTCACGGTCGAGAGCGCAATGCGCCTCGTTGCCGGTACGGCTCGCAGCTTGGGTATCACCATTAAGGGAGACTTCCCTGCTTAATAGTAACACTTTCAATTTTTGAACAATGAGTAAACTTACGAAGAATCAAAAGTTGGTAGCCGGAAAGATTGAAGCAGGTAAGGCTTATTCTCTTGCAGAAGCTTGCGCTCTGGTGAAGGAAATCACCACGACCAAGTTCGACGCTTCTCTGGATATCGACGTTCGTCTCGGCGTTGACCCCCGTAAGGCCAACCAAATGGTACGCGGCGTCGTTGCCCTTCCTCACGGTACCGGTAAGTCGGTACGCGTGCTCTGCCTCTGCACTCCTGATCAGGAGGCAGCTGCTAAGGAAGCCGGCGCAGACTATGTAGGTCTCGACGAATATATCGACAAAATTAAGGGCGGCTGGACCGACATCGACGTGATCATCACGATGCCCGCTATCATGGGTAAGATCGGTGCTCTCGGCCGTGTGCTGGGTCCCCGTGGTCTCATGCCTAACCCCAAGAGCGGTACGGTAACGATGGACGTTGCCAAGGCTATTCGCGAAGTGAAGTCGGGTAAGATCGACTTCAAGGTCGACAAGGCCGGTATCGTACACGCTTCCATCGGTAAGGTGTCTTTCGACACTGAAAAGATGGCCGGTAATGCTCGCGAGTTTGTGAACGCTATCATCAAGCTCAAGCCTGCTGCCGCTAAGGGTACCTATATCAAGAGTATTTATCTTTCTTCCACAATGAGCAAGGGTGTCAAAGTTGATCCCAAAGCCATCGAAGAAGCTGCAAAATAACAGATTATCATCATGAGAAAGGAAGATAAAGCCCTCATCATCGAACGACTCGGTGAACAACTGAAAGAATACGCACACTTCTACCTCGTTGACGTGACCGGTTTGAACGCAGCCAAGACGAGCGATCTTCGTCGCCAGTGCTTCAAGAGCGGCATCAAGATGGTAGTGGTGAAGAACACGCTCCTCGAGAAGGCTTTCGACGCTGCCGAAACGGATTACAGCGCATTCGGTGCTGTGCTGAAAGGCACTACGGCTGTCCTCTTCAGTGACGTGGCCAACGCTCCCGCGAAGTTGGTGAAAGAAGCCGGCAAGGACACGGGTATTCCCGCTCTCAAGGCTGCTTACGCTGAAGAAGGAGTGTACGTAGGTGCTGAACACCTCGACACGCTCTGCGCAATCAAGAGCAAGGCAGAAGTCCTCGCAGACGTTGTGGCATTGCTGCAAAGCCCCGCGAAGAACGTTATCTCTGCTCTCTCGAGTGCAGGTCAGACCGTTCACGGCGTCCTCAAGACGCTCGGCGAACGTCCCGAATAATTCGCGCTTGCCGCCAACGGCGGTATTCATTTCACTCTGCCCGCATGGGCAACCCCTCCAAGCATACAACAAACAAATAAATAACTACTACAATGGCAGACATCAAAGCAATTGCAGAAGAACTCGTAAATCTTACTGTAAAAGAAGTAAACGAACTCGCAACCATCCTCAAGGAAGAATACGGCATCGAACCCGCAGCTGCAGCTGTGGCAGTAGCCGGTCCCGCAGCCGGCGGTGCAGCCGCTGCTGAGGAGAAGACCTCTTTCGACGTTGTCCTCAAGAGCGCAGGCGCAGCTAAGCTCCAGGTCGTTAAGGCCGTGAAGGAAGCTTGCGGTCTCGGCCTCAAGGAAGCTAAGGAAATCGTTGACGGCGCTCCCGCTAAGGTGAAGGAAGGCGTTGGCAAGGAAGAAGCTGAAGCCCTCAAGAAGGCCCTCGAAGAAGCTGGTGCTGAAGTAGAGCTCGCTTAATTCGACTCCCACACTCCCCGTTTCGACGGGGCACGGTTAAGAATCCTCTGGTAGAGGGTTCTTAACCTTTTTGCGTCTATGTGCGAAGAAACGCCCTTGTGGCGCTTCTTCGCCCTGCCGCGAAACACCGGGTTCGGCGCGATTGGGTTCGCTCCGAGTCACTCTGTATAAAATCAATTCGTAATAAACGATTTTCGAATGTCCCAAGTAATTAACAATCGAGTCAATTTCGCTTCGGTACACAATCCGATGCCTTATCCTGACTTCCTTGACGTGCAGTTGAAATCCTTCCGGGAATTTCTCCAACTGGACACTCCTTATGAGTTGCGTAAGAACGATGGTCTTTTCAAGGTCTTTGCCGAGAATTTCCCCATCGCTGATACGCGCAACAACTTCGTTCTCGAATTCCTCGACTATTATATCGAAGCTCCTCGCTATAGTATCGACGAATGCTTGGAACGTGGTTTGACTTACAGTGTCCCCTTGCGCGCCAAGTTGAAACTCTTCTGCACCGACCCCGATCACGAAGAATTTGAAACCTCGGAGCAGAGTGTGTTCTTGGGCATGATTCCTTACATGACCGACAACGGCACCTTTATCATCAATGGTGCTGAGCGCGTTGTGGTTTCGCAGTTGCACCGTTCGCCCGGTGTTTTCTTCGGCTCGAGCGTGCACGCCAACGGTTCGCAGTTGTACAGTGCGCGTATCATTCCTTTCAAGGGAAGCTGGATTGAATTTGCAACGGACATCAACAGTGTCATGTATGCCTACATCGATCGTAAGAAGAAGTTGCCCGTCACCACGTTGTTGCGCGCCATCGGTTACGAAAGCGATAAAGACATTCTCCAATTGTTCGGTTTGGCCGAAGAGGTGAAGGTCAACAAAACCAACCTGAAGAAGGCCATCGGTCGCAAACTCGCCGGTCGCGTGACAAAGTCGCGCACGGAAGACTTTGTGGACGAAGCAACGGGTGAAGTAACGTCGATCGAACGTAGCGAAATTCTTTTCGAACGCGAAACGGTTCTCGACGAAGACAACATTCTCGAGATCATCGAGAGCGGCGCTTCGACGGTGCTCCTCCACCACGAGGAAGCCGGCAATACCGATTACTCGATCATCTTCAACACGTTCAACAAGGACCGTACAAACTCCGAACGTGAGGCGGTGATTGAAATCTACCGTCAACTTCGTAATGCAGAACCCGCCGATGATGCGAGTGCGCGCGAAGTGATCAACAACCTTTTCTTCTCCGACAAGCGTTATGATCTCGGAGAAGTGGGTCGTTATCGTATCAATAAGAAATTGGGTCTCGATACCTCGTTTGATGTGCGCGTACTCACGCGTGAAGACATCATCGCGATCATCAAGTACCTCATCGAACTCATCAACTCGAAGGCGTCGGTCGACGATATCGACCACCTTTCGAACCGCCGAGTGCGCACAGTGGGCGAGCAGCTCTCCAACCAGTTCTCGATTGGTTTGGCACGTATGAGCCGTACGATCCGCGAACGCATGAATGTGCGCGATAACGAAGTGTTCACGCCGACCGACCTGATCAACGCGAAGACCATTTCGAGTGTGATCAACTCGTTCTTCGGTACGAATGCACTTTCGCAGTTCATGGACCAGACCAACCCGCTGGCCGAAGTTACGCACAAGCGTCGTCTTTCGGCACTTGGCCCCGGTGGTCTTTCGCGTGAGCGTGCCGGTTTCGAGGTGCGCGACGTACACTACACGCACTACGGTCGTCTTTGCCCGATTGAAAGCCCGGAAGGACCGAACATCGGTCTGATCTCTTCGCTCTGCGTTTATGCGAAAATCAATGATCTCGGATTCATCGAGACTCCCTATCGCGTGATCAAGAACAGCGGCGAGAAAGACGAAGAAGGCAACGACATTTACAAGGCGAACCTCAACAACGATGAGGTGGTTTACCTCAGCGCCGAAGAGGAAGAAGGCAAAATCATCGGTCAGGGTAACGCTCCGCTTCATCCCGACGGTACCTTCATTCGCAAGAACGTGAAGAGCCGTCAGGATGCAGACTATCCTGTAGTTGCTCCCGGTGAAGTTGAACTCATGGACGTGGCACCTCAGCAGATTGCCTCGATCGCTGCAGCGCTCATCCCCTTCCTCGAACACGACGATGCTCACCGCGCACTCATGGGATCGAACATGATGCGCCAGGCCGTGCCGCTCATCCACTCCGAATCTCCGATTGTCGGAACGGGTATTGAAAAGCAGGTCTGCGAAAACAGCCGCACAATGATCACGGCAGAGCGCGACGGTGTGATCGATTTCGTAGACGCTACGAAGATTGTCATCACCTACGATCGCACGGAAGACGAAGAATATTGCGCGTTCGACTCCTCGACCATTACCTATAATATTCCCAAGTTCCGTCGTACGAACCAAAACATGACCATCGACTTGCGTCCCATCTGCGAAAAGGGACAGCGCGTCAAGGCCGGTGACATCCTCACCGAAGGTTATGCAACGGAAGACGGCGAACTCGCACTCGGTCGCAATCTCCTGGTGGCATACATGCCTTGGAAGGGTTACAACTACGAGGACGCCATCGTGCTTAACGAACGCATGGTGCGCGAAGACATCCTCACTTCGGTACACGTCGACGAGTATTCACTCGAAGTGCGTGAAACGAAGCGCGGTATGGAAGTGCTCACCAACGACATCCCCAACGTTTCTGAAGAAGCAACGAAGGATCTCGACGAAAACGGTATCGTTCGTGTCGGTGCGCGCATCGTTCCCGGCGATATCCTGATCGGTAAGATCACCCCGAAGGGAGAAAGCGATCCCTCGCCCGAAGAAAAACTCCTGCGTGCCATCTTCGGCGATAAGGCCGGCGATGTGAAAGACGCCTCGCTCAAAGCCAACCCCTCGTTGGCCGGTGTGGTCATCAACAAGCGCCTCTTCAGCCGTGTGCACAAAGTGTCGCGTGCCGAAAAAGCCGCCGACAAGGTGAAACTCCAGAAGATCGAAGACGACTTCACCAAGGAAACCACCGCCCTCCTCAACATCGCCGTTGAGAAGTTGGTCGCTCTCACGAAGGGACACAGCTGTCTCGGCGTGAAGGACAACATGGGTGCCGAAGTCATCGCCAAGGGCGCCATCATCTCTGAGTCGCTCTTGAAGACGCTCGACTTCACCTCTGTCGAACTCGACAACTGGACGGGTGATGCCCGCATCGATCGCATGATTCGCGATTTGGTCATCAACTATCTCCACAAGTACAACGAGATGGATGCCGTTCGCAGCCGTAAGAAGTACGCCATCAACATCGGTGACGAACTCCCCAGCGGTATCATCCAGATGGCCAAAGTCTACATCGCCAAGAAGCGCAAGATCGGCGTCGGCGATAAGATGGCAGGTCGCCACGGTAACAAGGGTATCGTGTCGAAGATCGTCCGTCAGGAAGATATGCCGTTCTTGGCCGATGGTACCCCCGTAGACATCGTCCTCAACCCCCTCGGTGTACCTTCGCGTATGAACATCGGTCAGGTGTTCGAAGCCGTGCTCGGTTACGCCGGTAAGAAACTCGGTGTGAAGTTCGCCACCCCCATTTTCGACGGTGCCCACCTCGAAGATCTCTGCGAATGGACAGACAAGGCCGGCCTTCCCCGCTACTGCGCCACGCAGCTCTACGATGGTGCGACGGGCGAACGCTTCGACCAAAAGGCAACGGTGGGTGTGACCTACATGCTCAAGCTCGGCCACATGGTCGAAGACAAGATGCACGCCCGTTCCATCGGACCGTACTCTCTCATCACGCAACAGCCCCTCGGTGGTAAGGCCAACTTCGGTGGTCAGCGTTTCGGAGAGATGGAGGTCTGGGCGATCGAAGCCTTCGGTGCCAGCCACGTCCTCCAAGAAATTCTCACCATCAAGTCCGACGATGTCACCGGCCGTTCCAAAGCTTACGAAGCCATTGTCAAAGGCGATCCCATGCCCACTCCCGGCATCCCCGAATCGCTCAATGTGCTCCTCCACGAGCTCCGCGGTCTCGGTCTCAGCATCACCCTCGACTAATCGCGAATCTTTCTCATACACAATACATATAGGTTATGGCTTTCAAATCAGACAGAAAGATAAAAACCAACTTCACGAAGATCACCATCGGTCTGGCTTCTCCCGAAGAAATTCAGGAGAACTCCCATGGCGAAGTGCTGAAGCCCGAAACCATCAACTACCGCACCTACAAGCCCGAGCGCGACGGCTTGTTCTGCGAGCGCATCTTCGGTCCCACCAAGGACTACGAGTGCCACTGCGGAAAATATAAGCGCATCCGTTACAAAGGCATCGTCTGCGATCGCTGCGGTGTTGAAGTCACGGAAAAGAAGGTACGTCGTGAGCGCGCCGGTCACATCCAACTCGTTGTGCCCGTTGCCCACATTTGGTATTTCCGTTCCCTGCCCAACAAGATGGGCTATCTTCTCGGCATCCCCACCAAGAAGCTCGACATGATCATCTACTACGAACGCTACGTCGTCGTACAACCCGGTGCCCTCTCCGACGAGTTCGCCGTCAATGATCTGCTCACCGAGGACGAATACCTCGATGCCCTCCACAAGCTCCCGACCGAGAACCAGTATCTCGAAGACACCGATCCCAACAAGTTCATTGCCAAGATGGGTGCCGAGGCCATTCTCGAGTTGCTGCGTCGCATCGACCTCGACAGCCTCTCCTACGAGTTGCGCGACCGCGCCAACAGCGACGGTTCCGTTGCCCGCAAGAGCGAAGCCCTCAAGCGTCTGCAAGTGGTCGAATCGTTCCGCGCCTCGAAGGATCGCAACAAACCCGAGTGGATGATCATGAAGGTCATCCCCGTTACTCCCCCCGAACTCCGTCCCCTCGTTCCCCTCGACGGCGGCCGTTTCGCCACCTCCGACCTCAACGACCTCTATCGTCGTGTCCTCATTCGCAACAACCGTCTCAAGCGTCTCATCGAGATCAAAGCCCCCGACGTCATTTTGCGCAATGAGAAGCGCATGCTCCAAGAAGCCGTCGACAGCCTTTTCGACAACAGCCGCAAGAGCAGCGCCGTCAAGAGCGAAAGCAACCGTCCCCTCAAGTCCCTCTCCGACTCGTTGAAGGGTAAGCAAGGACGTTTCCGCCAGAACCTCCTCGGTAAGCGCGTCGACTATTCCGGTCGTTCCGTGATCGTCGTCGGTCCCGAACTCAAGATGGGCGAGTGCGGTCTCCCCAAGCTCATGGCCGCCGAACTCTACAAGCCCTTCATCATCCGCAAGCTCATCGAGCGCGGCATTGTGAAGACGGTCAAGAGCGCCAAGAAGATCGTCGATCGTCGCGAACCCATCATTTGGGACATCCTCGAGCTCGTCATGAAAGGTCACCCCGTGTTCCTCAACCGTGCCCCGTCGCTCCACCGTCTCTCCATCCAGGCCTTCCAGCCCAAGATGATCGAGGGAAAAGCCATCCAGCTCCACCCCCTCGCTTGTACCGCCTTCAACGCCGACTTCGACGGCGACCAGATGGCCGTACACCTTCCCCTCTCCAACGAAGCCATCCTCGAGTCGCAGATGTTGATGCTCCAGAGCCACAACATCCTCAACCCCGCCAACGGCGCCCCCATCACCGTCCCCTCCCAGGACATGGTGCTCGGTCTCTACTACATCTCCAAGCTCCGTCCCGGCGCCAAGGGAACCGGCCTCACCTTCTACGGACCCGAAGAAGCTATCATCGCCTACAATGAGAAGCGTGTCGCCATGCACGCCCCCGTCAAGGTACTCGTCGACGACCTCAACGAAAACGGACTCCCCATTCGTCACCTCGTCGAAACCTCCGTCGGTCGCGTCATCGTCAACGAAGTCATCCCTGCCGAAGTAGGCTTCATCAATACCGTCATCTCCAAGAAATCGCTCCGCGACATCATCACCCGCGTCATCAAGGCCGTTGGTATGTCTCGCGCCTGCGAATTCCTCGATGGCATCAAGAACCTCGGTTACCTCAAGGCCTACGAAGGCGGTCTGTCCTTCAACCTTGACGACATCATCATCCCCGCCGAAAAGGCCGATATCGTCAAGGCCGGTAATGAGCGCGTAGAGCAAATCATGGGCGACTACGGTATGGGTTTCATCACCGACAACGAGCGCTACAACCAAGTCATCGACACCTGGACCAAGGTCAACAGCGACATCAAGTCCACCCTCATGAAGCAAATGACCGAAGCCGACCAAGGTTTCAACGCCGTCTTCATGATGCTCGACTCCGGAGCCCGTGGTAGCGCCGACCAGATTGCTCAGCTCGCCGGTATGCGTGGTCTGATGGCCAAGCCCCAAAAAGCCGGTGCCGACACGCGCTCCACCATTGAGAACCCCATCCTTTCCAACTTTAAGGAAGGTATGTCCGTGCTCGAGTACTTTATCTCCACCCACGGTGCCCGTAAGGGTCTCGCCGATACGGCCTTGAAGACCGCCGACGCCGGATACCTCACCCGCCGTCTTGTCGACGTTTCGCACGATGTCATCATCAACGAAGAAGACTGCGGCACCCTCCGCGGCCTCGTCTGCTCCGCACTCAAGAACGGCGACGAAATCGTCAGCTCCCTCTCCGAGCGCATCCTCGGTCGCGTTTCCGTGCACGACATCGCCCACCCCGAAGACGGACACATCCTCGTCCACTCCGGCGAAGAAATCACCGAACCCATCGCCGCCGCCATTGAAAATGCCGGCATCGAAGAAGTCGAAATCCGTTCCGTCCTCACCTGTGAATCCAAGCACGGCGTCTGCAAGAAGTGCTACGGCCGCAACCTCGCCACCTCCAAGATGGTACAGAAGGGCGAAGCCGTCGGCGTCATTGCAGCCCAGTCCATTGGTGAACCCGGTACGCAGCTCACCCTCCGTACCTTCCACGCCGGTGGTATCGCCGGTGGTGCAGCCGCCAACGCCACCATCGTCGCCAAAAACGATTGCCGCGTAGAGTTCGACGAACTCCGCACCGTCGACGTCGTCGGCGAAGACGGCACCCCCGGCAAGGTCGTCGTTTCCCGTCTCGCCGAAGCCCGCTTCATTAACGAGCACACCGGCATCATCCTCTCCACGCAAAACGTCCCCTACGGCTCGCAACTCTTCGTCAGCGAAGGCGAGAGTCTCACCAAGGGCACCCTCGTGGCCAAGTGGGACCCCTTCAATGCCGTCATCGTTACGGAAGTCGGCGGTCGCATTGTCTTCGAAGACGTCAAGGAAGGTAGCACCTACCGTGTCGAAGAAGACGAAGCCACCGGTCTGCGTGAGCGCATCATCATCGAGTCCAAGGAACGTGGCGTAGTGCCCAGTGCACACATCGTCAACGAAAACGGCGACACCCTCCGCACCTACAACTTCCCCATCAACGGTCACCTCGTGGTCGAAGATCAGCAGGTGCTCAAGGCCGGCGACATCATCGTCAAGATTCCCCGCGTGGTCGGTTCTGCCGGCGACATCACCGGTGGTCTGCCCCGTGTCACCGAACTCTTCGAAGCCCGCAACCCCTCCAATCCCGCAGTCGTTTCCGAAATCGACGGTGAGATCTCCATGGGCGCCATCAAGCGCGGCAACCGCGAAGTCGTCGTTACCTCCAAGCTCGGCGAGGTCAAGAAATACCTTGTCCCCCTCTCCAAGCAAATCCTCGTACAAGAAAACGACTTCGTGCGCGCCGGTACTCCCCTCTCCGACGGTAGCACCACCCCCGGCGACATCCTCGCCATCCAAGGTCCCACCGCCGTGCAAGAGTACATCGTCAACGAGGTGCAAGACGTCTATCGCCTCCAAGGTGTGAAGATCAACGACAAGCACTTCGAAGTCATCGTTCGTCAGATGATGCGCAAGGTGCAGATCAACGAGCCCGGCGATACCCGTTTCCTCGAGCAGCAAATCGTCGACAAAAACGATTTTGCCGAAGAGAACGATCGCATCTGGGGCAAGAAAGTCGTGGTCGACGCCGGCGACAGCGAAACCATGAAGAAGGGTATGATCGTCACCGCCCGCAAGCTCCGCGACGAAATCTCGCAGCTCAAGCGCCGCGACCTTCGTCCCGTTGTCGTGCGCGATGCCGTCCCCGCCACCTCCACGCAGATCCTTCAGGGTATCACCCGTGCCGCCTTGCAAACCAAGTCGTTCATGTCCGCAGCGTCCTTCCAAGAAACCACCAAGGTGCTCAACGAAGCCGCCATCTCCGGAAAGACCGACTACCTCGAAGGCATGAAAGAAAACGTCATCTGCGGTCACCTCATCCCCGCAGGTACCGGTTTGCGTGAGTTCAACCGCATCGTGGTCGGCGACAAAGACGACTACAGCGGCGAACCCGACGAACGCGAAAGAGCCTAATCCACGCTGCTCAACGCAGCATCACCTCTTCCTAAAGCCCCCGTCACCTTTTGGTGGCGGGGGCTTTTTGTGTAGGAGACAATGAGCGGTGACGAAAGCCCATATTTATCGACGATTTTTGGGCAGGATGTGCATTTATTTTAGTTTTGAGTAAAAAAACTCCCCACTTTTTTGGTCGGCGCCAAAACTCCTTGTATATTTGCAAACGAGGAGAGGTTTGTTTACATCTGTCCTCTGTCATGTCTACAATACTTAAAAACTTACATATGAACAAAAAGTTACTCGCACTTCTCTTCGCTGTGCCCGGCTTTGGCCTTGCGCAGACGACGTACAAGGTGATGGGCTTTGCGCCGAGCTTAGACCAGGTGGCCGTAGAGTCCAAAGACGTTACCGGTCACGACGTAGCGTTGGCCATTACGCGCAATGGTGGTTGGTATGCCGATGCCAAGGCTCAAGAGGTAGGTGTTGCACAAGACAACACCCCCCAATTCCGTATCGTTAAAACGGGTACAGCTGGTATTTATAAATTGTACAGCGTCAAAAACAATAAGTTTGTCGCTTACACAGCTGCCGGCTCAGGGCCTAACAAAACAAAATTTGTTGAGGACGAGAATGATCCCCAAACCAATTGGAAAATTGTTCAGAATATCGGTGCAAATGGTGCAGCCAATAATTTCGACATATTCCCCGGTTCGGTATCTTCCCCCAATGGTGGCACTCCCGCTTGGAATGCCTTTGGTGGTGCCAGCGCTAATGCTCGCATCGGCTTCTGGAGAGCAGATGATGGCGGTTCGTGCTGGAGCATTGAGGTAGTAGCACAGGAACTCAAGTTCTTCAGCAGTTACGATGCGAACAATGAGTCGTACTTCATGACGATTCGCGGTCGTTACGTGCACAAGGATGGAAACAATTTTGCAGCCGACAATAAGTTGGAGTTCGGAGATGACAACTATCGTTTCCAGTTGGTCGGAACGTCCGACAACTTCCGTATCTACAATGCAGCAACCGGACAGCCCATTGGCACACAAGTTGGAGCAGGCTTGAAGCAAGGTGACAACGAAGACGACAATCGCTATCGTGTGGATAAAGAGAGCTACTTCTCGGCTCAAAGCTATGGTGGCCGCGTTTACGTGAAAGAAAAACGCGGAGAGAATATCTATCTTAACTTCCGTGAACCCTATCTTTCCACGTGGCATCACCCCGCAGCTTGGACTTCTCACGACGAAGGTTCTCAGATTCTTTTCACAACTGAAGATGGCATCTTGGCCGAAGCTGCTAAGAAGCTCGAGAACGAAGTGAAAACGCAGTATTCTGAAGATAAGTTCGGTGACGGGTTAGGTTTGTATCCGAAACAAGCTTACGAAGGAATAAATGGAGAGAATGGAGTGCTCAATCTGTTGAAGATCGCACAAGACCCGTCGGCGAAAATTCAAGATAAGAAGGACGCTTTCCAATATGCGAAATACTTTTTGGAGTTGCTCTCCCTCAATCGTCCGAAAAATGGCGATCTTCTCTACATTGCGGCAACTCGTGATAACAAAGTGAAGTACTTCACCTCTACCTTGCATGCCGATGCAGATAAAGGATTTGAAACGTACGGCTCTTTGGGTGGCCATTTGACCACCAAGGCACAAAAGGGTAGCGATGCAGTCTTCTACTATAAGGAAGAGGGAGGCAAGGTTACTTTGGTATCCGTAGCCACCGGCGGTCAAGTGGCATGGGCGCAACGCGATGCCTTGAACTATCCCACTGTGCTGCAGTCTGCTGAAAAGGGTGCAGAGTTCAAGCTTACTGCGCGTGACGGCGCTTATGCCTTCGAATCGGAAAATCGTTTCCTCGCTTCCGATGCCAATTTGGACTACGTTTTGGCTTATAGCCAGTTTAGTCGCTTCGCCGGCCTTCGTCTCGAACGCGTAGGCACCACGCTGCCCGTTCACATCGGCGATGGCGGTACTGCCAGCTTCTGGTCTCCCGTTGAATATACCGTTCCCGAAGGCGTGACGGCTTACAGCGTTAAGATCGTGAACAACAAAGCCCGACTCACCAAGATCACGACCAACGTTCCCAAGAATACCGCTGTCTTCCTCTTCGGAACCCCCTCTTCCGATGTCAACCTCACCGTTGTGCCCAATGGTCAGACCCCCGCATTGCAGGATAACATCCTCCAGGGTGGCGCCACGGCCACAACCCTCGACGGCATCGCGTTCATGCTCAAGAAAAACGGTACCGGATTGGTGAAAGTCAATGGTGCGGTTCCCGCCTTCAAGGCCTACTTCACGGCTTCCGAAAGCCAAGTGCGCGAATTGCTCGACCGCGGTCTCACCGGCGTCGTTAGCGTTGCCACCGAGGCAGAAGACGCTCCCATCTACGATTTGAGCGGTCGTCGTGTACAACAGACCACCAAGGGTGGCGTATACGTGACCAACGGAAAGAAATTCATCGCCAAATAAACTGAACACATTATGAAATTGCAGTATATCAAACCCAGCCTCACCACGGTCAAACTGGAAATGCAAGAATGCCTGCTCAATGAGAGCTTTGAGCTAGAGATACCTGGTAGCAACGAACCGGCTGTTCCTGGTTTTTCTGGTGGCGGTATGTCTGAGAAATTCGTCAACCCCATTTGGGGCGACGATCCCGCTGCAGACGAAGGTGACGTGCTCTCCCCTTGGTAACTTCACCCACTTTCCTCTCGTTAGGAAAACCACGACAAAAGACGATGTTCCCCTTTTGGGGAGCATCGTTTTTTTTGTCCGTTGGCCGGAGACCGGTAGGCGCTGCCTCCTTTGCTTCCCTTGCTCATGTTCCTGTGCATCTGCAGCGACGCGACGCACCGTGCGCAGCGAGGAAAGGAATTGCGGCAAGAAGAGAGAAGTTTTGGGACGGAGCAGAACCCCTTCTCCGTCCGCCGCGCATCGCGCACGCCACAGGCATGCTCCAAAAGCCACCGCCCATGGCGTTTTGTGCACCTTCGCGGGCGAGCGCGCGCCCGCGCGTCCAGTGTTTTCTGTTTTTTGCCTTCACTCCTTCACCTCTCTTGCAACTTCTTCGATTTCAGCTGGTTACGGACGAAAAAACGGTGAAGGCAAGGTGAAGGTGGTGAAGGTTGGGTTTGCAACTGCTTGTGATTCAATGAGATATGAGCAGTTGTTGACATTCTGCAGGGTGCGGCGAAAGCATAAAGTCCGCTGTTTCAGCAAAATGGGGCGATAATGCCCAAAAGTGGTGGAGAACGGAGGTCAACCAGCGGTGAAAAGGCAGGTGAAGGCTTTTCGGTGCGCAATATTCACCCTTATTTTGTTGTTAATGAGTGGCTTGAAAGGGTAGGGTGAAGGAGTGAAAGCAAAAATCGAAAATCGCTGAGGAGCGCGTACGCGTAGGCGCGTGAGGGGAGGGCGAAAGACGAGCGAGCGGCCGACGAGTGCGAAAGTGCCCCCGTTCCCCTTTATTTTTTTTCTTCCCCACGATCGTGACAAACATCACCGTTTTGACGAGAAAATCCACTCCTTTTCTCTGAAAATCGACCACTTTTCTGACGTCTGCACCATTGTCGAGATTTTTTCTCTCCCTCGTGTTTTGAAAAGTGTGTATTCCAAAATGCACTTTTCTCAGCAAAGCGTTTGTTCAATTCGAGAAAGTAGCTATATTTGCAGTATCAAATCTCAACTGCCAAGTGCAGTGCGCAAATTAGTGACTAAAATATCAATTCTAATTTCCATAAGCATGAGAAACGTTTACAAATCTCTAATGGTGATCGGCACATCGTTCTTGCTGGGCGCAGGTACAATGTGGGCCGATGGCCGCTACTGGACGTACGACGCCTCTGCCGGTGCGACAGCGCCCGACAATGTACAGGCCGGCCAGCCCTATTTCTTGCAGACGGGGCGCTCTGAGGCCGCCGGTGCGGCATGGTTCCTTTGGGGCGACCGCTTCAAGAGCACTTCGAGCCTCACGTCCGATTTCGTTTACTACTTCGAGGAAGTACCCGGCGAAACGGCCAAGAACGGTGCCAAAGTCTATTACATCAAGCGCCAAAACGGCGACTACCTTGCGCAGCCCGGCAATGCCCAGCTCTACACCCCCTCGGTGGAACGCGCATGGAAAGTGACGGTGCACACGGCTGAGAATCGTGATCCCGAGTACACCTACAGTCACGCGAACCCCGATGGCGCCGCACCCACCCAATACAAGGGCATGGACGCCTTCATCAACGAGGCGAAGGACAACAACGACTTCTCGAACCTCAATTTGGCCGCCGCCTCTTATCTGAACCTGAGCAACGGTTTGACCATCACTTCGGTGGAAGCCAACAAGGCCGACGATCCCACCAGCCCCTTCACCGCGCTGCTCAACTATCCCGGCGACAACACCGCCTCTAACGTGGCGCTCGGCACCGACTACAGCCGCAACGTCTGGCTCGCTTATCCCGCCTCGAAACAGAGTGCCATCGATGCCCTCAAGGGCGTGATGCAGGAAGTGACCGGCGGACAGACCCTCGAAGAGAAGATCAAGAGTTACCAAGTGGGTAGCGGTGTGGCCCAATATTCCAAAGAGAAGCATGACAAGCTCGTAGAACTTTGGAACAAGGCCAAGGCTTATGCCGACGGCACCGCCACGGGCACGGATACAGAAATCGAAGCGGTGGCCGAAGCGCTCCTTCCCGCCTACCAAGATTTCGTGGCTTCGCCCAACCCTCTCGTTCCCGGTTACTACATCGTGACCAGCTGGCGTGCTGAAAACGGCAGCGACTACGACGGTGGTGCCCTCTACGACCGCTCGGCCGTGGATCCCGGCGATCGCACGCTCCGTTGGACGCTTCGCAAGAACGACGGTGTGGACTACAACGAAAGCGACCCCCTCTCTTACAATACCTGCAAAATGGTGTGGGAAGTGGTAGCCGCCAAGAAGGAAGGCCAGTTCTATTTCCGCAACTTCGAAACCGGCAACTACATCGGTACGGCTGCTGCCCTCTACAATGCGATTTCTGTAACGGAAGCTCCCGTGAACACCTACAACATTCAGGCGAACCCCAAGATCCCCGGCTACTTCTGCTTCTATTCGCCCGACCTGCCCAAGTCTTCGGCTGAATTCTCCGGTATTCACACCGAACGCGCGCTGACCAACGTCGTGCCTTGGGACTGGACGTCCGACGGTTCTTCTTGGCACGTGCGCACCATCAGCGAATCTGAAATCGCTCAGTTGCGCCAACTCATGGAGCAACCCCGCCGCAACGCCAAACTCCAGCGCCTCGTCAACCAGGCGCAGTCGGGTCTCGATCAGGGTTATCGCTACATGGCCGTGGACGATGCCGGCAACAAGATCGAAGCCGCTACCTCCGGCAAGGTGGAAGCTGTGGATGGTCTCGTACAGAGCGCCGACAAGCTCGCTTGCCCGATGGCCGACCCCCAAGAAGGTACGGGTGCCGAACACGAACTCGCTGTGCTGCTCGACAACCAAACCAACACCTACTTCCACACTTCGTGGCACGGTGGTAACGACGCTTGGTTGAAGAATCACTACCTCCAGTTCTCGCTTGACAATGCACAAGACGAACTCCTCCTCAAGTGGGTGAAGCGTCTCAACGGCAAATCTGCCCTCAACAACGGTGCTCCCGTTCGCGTTGCTTTCTGGGGAACGAACGAGGCTTCGAAGCTCGAAGTGACGAAGACGACCTCGACCAACGCCGACGGTGCGGAAGTGATCAACTACGACGCTTGGAAGAAAGACGGTTGGGATTCGCTGACCATCAGCACCTTCACCTATCCTTATGCGCTCCAGCTCGACGACGCAACGAAGATCAACAACGCCGTCGGTACAGCTCACTTCAAGGCGCCCAAGGCTTACAAGTACTACCGCATGGAAGTGCTGACCAACGGCGGTAACAACGCCATGGCAGCCGGCAACAAGTTCTTCTACGGTTCTGAATTCCGCGTCTACAAAGGCGCCTTCGACAAGGTGGCTTCGCCCATCGCTTCTGTTCCCGAAGCAGACGTGACGGCATTGAAAGACGCCATCACGGCCGCTCGTGCTGAACTTAAAGACGAAAAGGCAACGGATGCCACGATCGAGGCTTTGCAGAAAGTGTTCGACAAGTTCCGTGCCAACTATCCCGATCCTGCCCGTGTGACCGAACTCATCGATCAGGCACAGGAAATCGTGAAGACCGCCGAAGAGGCAACGGGCGAATTCGCCGGTCGTCTCGGCTACTACAAGCCCGGCGCTAAGGCAACGCTCTCGGCTGCTGTTGAAGCCGTGAAGACGAAGCTCACCGGCATTCAGGCTACTCGCCAACCCAATGTCACTGAAATTAACGACATGGTGGCTCAGCTCAAAGCCGCGCTCACGGAAATGAGCAACTCGCTCCTCCAGCCTGCCGATGGCATCTACATGATCCAGAGCGAATCGTCCAACAAGAGCAACAACGGCAAGGTGATTGCTGCCAAGGGCTCTTCGCGCGACAGCTATTGGACCATCCACTTCGAAGGTACCGAACCCGTTGATCCCAAGGTGGTAGGTGCAGAAGCTGCTTACAAGGAAACCGCCAACCGCAAGTCTCACCTCGAATATTACTGGAAGGTGGAGAAAGTGAAGGACGGCTACACCTTCAAGAACCTCTACACGGGTCTCTATCTCGATCGCGACACCACGAAGAACGGTGCTGCCATGCGCCAGAGCGAAACGCCGACCACTATCGGTATCGAATATGCCAACTATGCCGGTGCATTCAACCTCATCGTAGGTAACGGCAAGACGACCAACCGCTACGTCAACGCTCAACCCGATGCGAACTCGATGAGCCCCTACATCGTGACTTGGAACGCTGCCAAGGGTGCCGACAACTCGGCCTTCTCGTTCAAGGCAGTGGACGAAAACGAACTCAACGACGTGATTGCTGACGGTGTGGTTTACGAACTCCAAAGCAAGACGGGCTTCCAAATCGTGACGCTTCCCTTCGCTATTAAGGTGCAAGCCAACGACGGCTTCTACAACGTAGTTGGTCAGAACGCGACTACCGGCGACATCGTCCTCAAGAAGGCTTCCGGTGAAATCAAGGCCGGTCAGGCTGTGGTCTACAAGCCCGCTAACGACAACACCGACAACTTCATCAACGTGATGCCCGTTGCCACTGACTACAAGTCGCTGAACGCTACCTTCACTCCCGCCGCTTCGGCCGATGGCCTGATGGGCGTATTCGAAACGACTGAGCTCGCTGTGCAGAACGGTGTCCTCAACTCTGATCGCACGAAGGTGTTGCTCTCTGAAAAGGGCGACAAGGTGGCTGCCAACAGTGGTTACTTCGGTAAGCTCCAACCCACGACGGAAACCGGCGATCTCATGATCCCCGCCAATGGTATCATCACTTCGATCGGTGCTGTCCGCTTCGCTCCCGCCGCTGCCGGCAACGGCATCTACACCCTCGGTGGTGTGCGCGTGAAGGGCGAAAAGACCCTCCCCGCAGGTATCTACGTGATCAACGGTAAGAAGGTCATCGTTAAATAAGCCCCATCCGACCCTCGTGGTCGAACAGAAATGATCATCCCCGTCCCTCACCGGACGGGGATTTTTGTTGATGGCCTGTGTAGGCTCCGCGTTTTTTTGTACCTTTGCTCGGTAATGGATATTCTTTTTCGCATCAGTCGATGGCTGTGGTTCCTCTGTTCGTGGATGCCACTGCGTGTACACTACATTTTCTCCGATGTGGTGTTCTTTCCATTGATCTATTATGTGCTGCGCTATCGCCGTGCGTTGGTGAAACAGCAACTGCGCGACAGTTTTCCCGACTACGACGAGGCGCGACTTCGGCAGATCGAACGCGACTTCTACCGCTGGTTTTCGGACTACGTGGTGGAGACGCTCAAACTGATGTCGATTTCGCCCGACGAAATGCGTCGTCGCATGGAGATGGTCAACCTCACGGAGGTGGATCTGCAGTTGGAAGCGGAAGGTGCCCCGTTTTGTTTCCTCTATTTGGGACATTTCGGCAACTGGGAGTGGGTGTCGAGCATCCCGCTGTGGACGAAGGCCGATGAGGTGTGCGGGCAAATCTATCATCCGCTCCACAACAGTGTGATGGATCGCCTCTTTCTCCACGTTCGTGGGCGCTTCGGTGCGACGAGCATTGCGATGAAAGAGACGTTGCGCACGGTGCTCGGTTGGAAGCGCGAAGGTCGCCGTGCTATGGTGGGCTTCATTGCTGACCAGTCGCCCAAGTTGGAGGCGATGCACCACTGGACGACCTTCTTGAACCACGAAACTTCGTTCTTCACCGGTGCCGAAAAGATCGGTCGTGCGGTGGGGGCGCGCTACTTCTACGTAGACATCACCCGCCCTCGTCGCGGTTATTATCGTGCCGAGGTGCGCGAGTTGCACATCGATGAGCAGAGCGATTCGCTTTATCCCGTGACCGACGCTTATGCGCGTGCGTTGGAAGAGAGTATCCGCCGCAATCCGGAGCTGTGGCTCTGGACACACAACCGATGGAAGCGCACTCGTGAGATTTGGGAGCGCGACAGGAAGGCGCGCAAGTAGAGCCGGACGGGACAACTTCCAGCTATTAGACATAAACTTACAGCCCGAGACTTCGATAGACTGAAGTCTCGGGCTGTATGCGTAAAATATGAAGCGTTTCGCGCCGTGGGGTTGATCAACCTTTGCGCTTAAATTGCGCTTTGACCAAATGGCATTGGGTTAAGAAGACTCTAATTTGGTGTTTCACCTTCGAACCGAGGGTGAAGGCCTCGTCGGCTTTTTTCCAAGGCGTCGCCTTGAGGTAGCGGAGATAGTCCTTACGATAGGGGTGCGTGCACTTCCAGTGCCACGGTTTCGGCACGCGGGTGAAGTGTACGACGGCGGGATCGTTGAGCAGGGCGGTGTAGGTCGATTCGGGGAGCGTTTCGTCACGCACAAAGCGTTTGCGGTAGAAGAAGTCTTGCGCATTCCAGGTCGGGTCGACGAAATCCACCTTTCCGCTCAACACGACGTTGAGCAAATCTTGGTCGTCGTAGACAATGCGCTCGGGGTGGGCGGCGAAGTAGGCCGTGCATTGGGCGAGCACCTCGTGTTTTCTCCAAAGGGGCAAGTTCAAGAGTAGCACGCCCGAATTAAAGTAGCCCTGACTTTCGGGGAGTTGCAATCTTTCGTAGTCCTTTGCCGTGATGTGTCCGTAGTCTTTCACGGCCGCAACGTACCCCTCATCCAACGCTCGGTCGTAAAACGTGTCGAGGGGCTTGCGTACGATCACATCGCCGTCGAGATAGAGCACGCGTTCCAACTCTTCGGGGAGCAAGTCGGCGAGGAAACAACGATAGTAGGCGGCTGCCGAGAGGCGGGGGGAGGAGTGGACACGAAAGCGCACCGAAGCGTCGGCCGGCGGGGCGTAGACGTAGAGCAAACCGTTGTGTCCGCCGACAAAGAGGCGCAACCGCGCCAAATCTTTCGCGGCGACGCCCTCGGCAATGAGGTGCACATGCACGATGCGGTGTGGGTGATTCTCGAGCACCGACGCGATGGTGGCAACGGTGTGCGTGAAATAATTGGCGTCGGTGCAACAAGCGAGGTGCAAGTCGGGAAATTGCGGCGAGTGGATGTTTATTTCGTGTTCCAATTTTGGTAGCGTTTTTTTGTGAGGCGGATGTAGGTGAGTGCCAATTTCACATAGTGCTTGGAGCCGTAAGACACTTTTCGGCGAAGGGGGCGATTCCCCCACGGTGTTTTGGCCAGGGCTTTGAAAAACTCGCGGCGAAAGGGGTGCATGCACCGCCAGTGCCATGGTTTGAGCGGGCCGCAGAAGTGTACGATGACGGGATTTTTCAGTTGGCGAATCTCGTCTTCGGTCAATGGGCGACACACCTTATTGCACTTGGTGCGGTAGAATAGGTCTTGGGCGTTCCAAACAATGGGCAACCAGTGTACGCGCCCGTGCAGCACGGCATTGAGCAGGTCTTGATCGTCGTAGACCATGTGGTGATGGTGTGCGCGGAAATGCTCGACGCAGCGCTGCACCAAATGCTCTTCTCGCCAGATTTTGAGATTGAACACCAAGACCCCCGAATTGAAATAGCCGTCGGCGGCCGGATAGCCCAGGCGGGCACATCGTTTGTCGGCATCGCGGTTGAGATCAGCTGTGGCGGCAATGGCCTTGTCGCCGAGCGGAATGGCGTAGAGCTGCGTCAAACTTTGGGTGACGGAGACGTCGCCGTCGATATAGAGGATGCGGTCAATGTCGGCTCCCACCAATTCGGGGATGAAGATGCGATAGTAGGCGGCGCAACTCAGACGCGTGGCATCGGAGGTGACGTGAAAGGCGTTGGCTTGCGCTTCCGAGAGTGGATGATAGGCGAAGAGTCCACCCATCTGCTCCACAAAACCGCGATAGCGTGCAATGGCTTCGGGGCGGAGGTCGGCAGAAATCAGGTGAACGCACACTTTGCTGTCGGTTGTTGCGAGGAGGGCAGAGGCCGCCGCCGCTGCGGAGTAAGAAAGGTATTTCGCGTCAGCGCAAAGGGCGATGTGAATAATCGGAGATGGGGACATGGAAAAAGAGAAAGGAGAAGACGGAGAATAACTTAGGCTCGTGCACGTTCGTGGAGGCGCCGGTAGAGCAGGCGGGCGCAGTCGAGCGAGACTTTACGGACAAAGAGCAGGGGCGAGTGGCTGAGGGTTACCATCTCATCGGCCTTCCAAATGTGCGGACTGCCGCGTTGCCAATCAATGAGTCGACGCGTTCCGGCTTCCGGGTCGTCGACATCATACACTCGTTCGAAGAAAGGCGATTCGGCAAGGAGACTTTGTTTGTATATTTCGTCCGGACAGAGCGTTTGCCGGTAGGTGCGGAGCAGTTGTTGGCGCTCGCTCAGCAAGTGTTCGCAGAAAGCCGTCGTAATGCTGCACCAGTTGAAACCTTTGTGGAACTTCCGATTCGGAAAGCGGCGATAGCGGAAGACTTTCTGAAGGATGAGCCAGACTTTGCGCAGCGGTGTGGTGAGCGCGTGCTGTCGAGGGTGCGGTTGTCGGCGCAAATAGGCAGTGAAGAGGTAACGAAATTGCGTTTTGCGGTAGGCGTCGCGTTGATGCTCGGCAGAGTTCCAAAATCCGACGAACTCTTTTCCGGCGTTTGCGTCGAAGAAGGCAAGCACCTCCTCGACGGGGCGCAGCAGAAAGTCTACTCCCGACAACAAATGGTAGTAGGCAAAGGGTTCGACGGCGCGGGCTGCGGCAAAGAGGCGCAATTCGACTTCCACCTGCGAGAGATCGCCCCAGTGGACGGCCTGTGCCGGTTGCAAACGGTACAAGGTGGCGAAGCGAAGTGTCGTCTCCTCCACCTTTTGTGCTACGGCCGGTGCCCGTTGGTCGACATGCACGAAAAGCGCCACCCGCGGATGATCCAAAGATTGGAGCAACAGCGCCAACACCTCGGGCTCGTTGTGTGCAATGATGAGAAAAGCGTGACGTTTGTCAGACTTCATAAGTTGTAGCGTAAGAGGAATGAAGCACACTCAACGCATTTGTGCGAAAAAGTGCTTGAGTCGGGGATCGGGGAGGAGGTAATGTTCGGCTCGCAGCGTGTCGGCCACCAAAGTTCCCACCACGCGGTCATATTCTTCTTCGAGTTTTCCTGCTTTATACAGGTCGTAGAAGTAGCGCCAGTGTCTTCCGCCGTGTTTCGAGGGGTTGTTTTCCAATTCGCGGCCGCCATTGATCATTTTTTCCACAAATTGTTGGCGGCTGCGCACGTTGAAGTGATAGACCACGATGTCCGAATCTGCTCTGTTTCGCGGCAGCATCAGTACTTTGTGGTTGCCCATGGAGATTTGCAGGTAGCCGGCGGCACGATGCAGCACCTTAAATGTGGTGCGACCGTAGATGCTGAAGGGCGAGAGGCCGTAGCGCGCGGGCTCGTCGACGGGCTGTACCACTTCGTCCCACTCGGTGAACGGACGATCTTCGCGCGGCAACATGTTCACCACACGACAGCGCAGTACGTTCGCCGTGGTTTCCGCAAGCAATGTCTTGAAATTTCCGGTCGGTGGAAACCAAAATTCGTCGGCATCTGCATTGATGATCCAGTCGGCGCCGTGTGCTTTGGCCGCAAGCACCATGCGATCCACCCACTTCTTTTGGTGGTAGCCCGTATCCGGCTCGGCGATATGCGCTACGATCCAGCCTTTTTCCACGTAGCGCCGAATGATGTCGGGGGTGGCATCGGTCGATCCATTGTCCGTCACGACGAAAGCGTCCACTCCCATGGCATGGTGGAAGCGGAGGTTCGTTTCCAAGAGTTCTGCCTCGTTCTTCACGAGCAGCGTCATCACCACTTTCGGGTGTGGGGTGCGAGAAAATGTGCGCGGGAGGTCGCACAGCGCTTGAAAAATCTTGTGTAGCATGCCCATAGGTTGAGGAAGTTGGCTTATTCCGTGGGGATTTTTGTCTGTTATTGGTGCAGCCGAACCGGCCGGCGGCGGATGGTCATTACGAGCGAGCCAATAGTTTCTTTCTTGCCTTCACAATCAGGCGGAAAACCGTTTCGACGTCGAAACCGCGTGCCGCTGCATAGGCTTCGGCCATGATGCGTTGTTGTCGCTCCGTGGCTTCGAGTCGGTCGAAGTTGGCGCAACCACGTTCGAGCGTGACCGTTCCGAGGCGCATGCGGTTGAGGTCAATCAGTTCCACGGCCATTCCCTCCGGTGTTTCGCCCCAGAGAATGTTGCCGCCCGAATAGTCTTTGTGCCAATACCCCGCTTCGTGCAGGCGGGCGGTGGTTTCGGCGATGGCGCGCAGGGCTTTTTCCTCCGTTTCCGATTCCACCCCGATCAAGTGGCGGAAATCGTAAGGCAAGGTCGAGCAGCGCGACACATAGTAGCAGTAGCCCAGTGCAAAGTAGGTGCCGGTTTCGCAGTAGCCCAGCGGTTCGGGCGAACCGATGCCGTGAGCGCGCAGTGCGCAGGCGTATTCGAAGGAGCGTTGTGCTTTCGATGAGCGAAACCAACGATAGACAAAGCGATTGAAGGCGTGGGGCAGGCAAAATTGCTTTACCACGAGCGTGTCTTCTCCCACCTCGAAGCGGCGAATGGCGTTCCGATTTTTGAAAATCTCGCAGCCTTCCGTTGCAAAGCGCCAAGGCAGTTGCTCCACAAATTGTTTCACCGCCGGCGTCACCTCGGCTGTGACGGCTTTGCGATAGCGCAGCGGACGGGTGAGCGCATTGATCCAGCGCGACCAGGAGCGCATTCGGCGCAAAGGTCCTCCCAATTCGCGTTCAAAGAAAGCGGCGTGTCGAATATTGAGCGTGCGAATGACGTGAGCGGCGAGTTTCCGATCGCGGAAGCGTTTAGACTGCGCCAACACGCGGTAGTAGTAACCCACCTCGGGCAGGCGCACCACCTTTCCTCCATCTTTGAGCATCGAAATCCAGAAATCCCAATCCTCTCGCGCTTTGATCTCCTCACAATAACCTCCTATGCGGTCGAAGTCTTCGCGTCGGTAGAGCGCGCAGGCCGCAATGTGGTTGCGACGTGCCAAGAGCGAGAGCGAGAAATCGGGGAGGTGCCAGCGACCACTGCGTTTGCCGATGAAATCAATCGTGGGGCGCACGACTTTCACCTCCGGTTGTTGTTCCAGCACGGCGACAGCGTCCGCAATAAAGGACGATCCGAGCAGGTCGTCGGCATCCACCGGCAGTATGTAGCGACCTCTCGAGGCGGCCACTGCCACATTGCGTGCGCGACAGGGACCCGCGTTCGCTTGGCGGAGCAAACGGACGCGACCATCGGCTTGCGCCAACGCTTCCACCACCTTGGCCGATCCGTCGGTCGAACCATCGTCCACTACCACTACTTCCAATGACCGAAAAGAGGAAGCCAACACCGAAAGGATGGCGGCTTCGACATAGGCCTCCGCATTGTAGAGCGGCATGATCACAGACACCAGCGGCGCCGAGCCGGCGGCTGCCGAAGTCGGGGCGATCAGATCTTGTCGAATCCCTTCGTCCATTTCGTCCAATAGTATTTGATGGGGTTGGTGTACTTCAGTTGTTTCCACGGGCGGCTGCCGTGCGGTCGATGCAAGACCGGAAGCGAACAGAACAAGTAGTTGTGCAGGCCGGCCGCCAGACTGTCGTGCGAGATCGTGACGTCAAACCAGTTTTTCGAGTCGTCGAGCCGGTCGAAGTCACAGGCTTTTAGCAGTGCGGGCGTGAGTAGCGAACAGCAGAAGGAACAATGTTTCTTGCAGTCGTAGTCCTTCCCCTCGTTGCCGCGAGCGTAGAGATAGGGGTAGTTGATTTTTCCCTCCTCGTCCACGGTCACCGCGGCGGCGATGCCACAATCCGTGCGCGCCGTCGCGCCTTCATAGAGTTTTTGCAGCGTGTCGCGTTGCACCGTCACGTCGCTCTCCACAATCAGCAGTCCCGCGTCGGTGGCCAAGGCTTCTTTCCGACAGCGGCGCAGCACAAAGAGGTAGTTGGGCGAGGGATGGTCGGTGAGATCGGCCAAGTCCACCACTTCCACGCCCAGCCTTTGGCCTTCAGCATGGAGGCGAGCGGTGTTTTCGGGCGTCGAATTGTCGTTGTACACCACATAGCGGTGCGGAACGGTGAGTTCCGACTGCACGACGGCCTCCATGGTGCGGATGGTGTGGTTGATGCTGTCTTTGACGGGAGTGATGATGAGAAGTTCTTGCATAGGTTGGGTTTAGCGTATGCCCTTTCGGCGTTTGTAGTCGCGAATGCGGTCTGCGAACGCCGCATCTTTTTTATTGCCCGGTCGGGGCGTGAAGCGGAGAATCTCGGGGATGCGTTTCCCTTCGTCGACGATGCGAACTTGGTCGTGCATCCCTTTCACGATGTCGACCCGGTCGTAGAGGCGTCCCGTAGCGGCGTCGAAAGTGTTCATCTGCAGGGTGTCGCCGCGCACCGCGATGAGTTGATAGAACTGTGTGCCGGTGCCGAAGCGGTCGAAGCGCTCATCGAATTCAATGCGGTATTGTTTGGGCGAACAGTGGCTCACGGTGTAGACCGGCACCGTCGGTTGTCCCTCGTCGTTGTGGCGTGTCATGCGGGCATAGGCATGTTCGTGGCCTTGCAGCACGAGGTCGGCATAGTCGTTGAGCGTCGAGGCGAAGGCCCAGCGCTGCATCAGGTTGTTCGAACTCGATTTGGCCGAATAGATGGGGTGGTGCAGCACCACCACGTTCCACCGCGCCGTGCTGTGCTTCATCTGTTCTTCGAGCCACGTCTTTTGTTGCATCAAATAAGGCCACTCGCGGTTCGAATCGAGGAGATAGAGTTGCAGATTGCCGTAGTTGAGCGCGTAAACTTGGTTTTCGCCCACCATCGATTGCAGGAAGTAGGAGAACACGAGCGAGAAGCGGCGCTCGAGTCGGCGAATGGGGTATTTGAGATACTCGTGGTTGCCCGTTGCGCAGAGGATGGGCAACTGCTGCCCGATGGTGTCGAGGTCGCGGAAGGTCTCATTCCAGTATTCGTCGGTGGGGCGCTCGGTGAGGTCGCCGCCGAAAACGGCAAAGTCCACCTCGGGGTGCTCGCACCAGGCTTTCATGATCTCCTGGTGCGCGATGCCGCCCAAGGAGTCCTGCACATCGCCGAAATAGAGGAACGAGAAGTCCTCGTTCATCCCGGCGTCGCGCGCTACGAAGCTGTACCACGGCGAACACTTGCCGCCTGTCACCACGCGATAGCGGTAGCACTCCCCATGGTTGAGGTTGGTGAGCCGCGCCACGTAGTACGCCGCTTTGCCGCTGCGCGAAGCGAAGACTTCGCCCGTGGCGGGAATGTCGATAATGGCCGTGTCGTTTTCGTCGCCCAACTCCAAATAAGAGGTTTGCAGCACCGAGTCGCACTGCCAACTCACATTGCGCGAGAGAGCACCCTCGTTGCCGAAGGTGAGCAACACGCGCGAGGGGACGGTCGGGGCGGTGTAGGGCGCTTCGGGCGGATTGCCGAACCACACTTCCCACCGAATGTAGGTGAGGATTGCGAGTCCTGCGAGGAGCACCCCGATGAGGCCGAGCGTGATTTTCTTTTTTCGAGTCATGGTAGAGCTGATGGGGTCATCTCACCGCCACTTGGTCGGTGAGCATGCGTTGCATGTAGGATTGAATGATGGCTTTGAGTTGTCGCTCCATGGCGGCCTGTTGCGGCACGCGCCCTTTGAGGTCGTGCACCAGGAGGCGGTCTTTTTTGAAGTCGTAAAGCCCCGTCGTTTTCTTGCCGTCGAAGAGCAAAACGTAGTCGCCCTGCGCAAACACGTACACACCGTTCAGATAAGCCACTTCATAGTTGTGTGTGGCGGGGAGTTGCGTAAGATCGTTACCAAAGGCGATGAAAGGATGCTGATAACCCAAATAGCCTAAGACGGTGGGCATGATGTCGATCTGCTTGACGATGCCCGGCAAGCGGCCCGGTTTCATGTCGCCCGAGGGGTCGAAGAAGATGATCGGCACGCGGAAACGCCCGAGCGGCGTCTGATATTCCTCATGCGTGGAGAGGCTGGTGTGATCGGCCGTGATGACGAACAGGGTGTTCTTGTACCACGGCTGACGGCTCGCCGTTGCAAAGAATTTGCGCAGTGCCATGTCGCTGTATCTCACACATTTGTGCAAAGGCGTGCCGCCTTCTTCGGGAAACTGCTTCTCGTAGCGTTCCGGCACCTTGTAGGGGGCATGGGACGAGGCGGTGAAAACGGCCGTCATGAACGGTTGTTTCATTTCGCCCATCTTGTGTGCATAGAACTGCAAGAACGGTTCGTCCCAAATGGCCCATGTGCCGTCGAACTCGTCTTTGCCGCCGAAACGTGTGTCGGCCTCAAACTCGGTGCGGCCGTAGTATTTGTTGAAACCCGTGGAGCGCGAAAAGGCCTCGAAACCCATCGATCCGTTTTGCGCACCGTGGAAGAAAGCCGTCTCGTAGTTTTCCTTATCCAACTCGCCGGCGAGTCCACTCAAGTGGTTGAGCGAAGCCGGGGTGAGGAAAAACGGTTCGACAAACATGGGGATCGACGAAAGCACCGAGGGCATGCCGTCGATGCTCTTGCGGCCGTTGGCAAATGAGTGCTCGTAGGTGGTGCTCACCGCGATGAGCGAATCGAGGAAGGGCGTCACCCCTTTGTAGCGCCCGCCTTCGAGCTGCGGGTTGAGGGCGCCCACAAATTCTTGGCCGAAACTCTCGAGAATGATCACAACGACATTCTTGTGGCGCTGAGTCAGCGCCTCGCCCGGATGGTGTAGGGGCGAATAGAGCGTGTTGAGCTCGTCGGCGCTGAAGTAGCCCGGATCGACGAACGCCTTTTTGTTGGCCGTGCGTATCATGGAGAAAGGCGTATTCAACACCAACGCGGCCTCGGCCGGGCGGTTGACAAACTGATTGGCGTTGCTCAGCGTGATGGGACGCACGGCCGTGGTGAATCCGCCGCGCATACCGGCCACACACAGGGGAATGAAGAGACCCAGTGCGAGGGTTTGGGCCACATAGTAGGGTGCTGCCGGCTGCGGTGTCTTGGTGAGCGAACGAGGATGGACATAGGCCAGCCAAAGCAGGGCGATGAGCGCCACGCCGATGAGCAAAACAAAGGGATGGTGGAGCACTTCTTTGCCGACGATGGAGAAAATGTTGCCCTCGTGGCTAAATTCGCCGAACACTGTCCAAGTGGTGCGGCGACCGGTGTATTGAAAATAGACCGCGTCGGCCATGTTCAGCGCGACGCCCACGCCGTTGATCACAACATAGAGCCATTTGCACACCGACTGCCAGCCCGCGCGCTCTTTGTAGGGCACGGGCAGAAGCATGAGCAGCGCATAGAGTGCATTGGTGTAGAGAATGGCGGAGATGTCAAAAAAGAGCGTTCCTTTGATCACCAGTGCCGTGTCGAGTTGTGCAAAGCCCGGGGCAAAGGCGTCCCAATTGGTCACGAGAAAGGCTACGCGGCAGAGCGCATAGACGGCGTAGACCAACAGGAGGTTGAGGAGGAAGGCGGCAGGCGTCGAGAGGGCGCCGAAGCGAAGGGTGAAGCGTTTCATTGACAAAGGGTGAAACAAATCTTGCGCAGTGGGAAAGGAAGGCAAACCCCTTCCGCGCGCGTACGTGCATATAAATAATGTGTCTGCAATCTGTCGTTCCGTAGGGAGTCACACTGCGGTTTTCTGCAGATGAGACGAAAGAAGGACGACAAGTCGGCACATTTCAAAAAGCAAAGATAAAGAATGTTTGTAAGAAGCCCCACGTTGCCGGTCGCTTTTCTGCCACAAAGTGACAGAAAAGTGGCGATTTGGCACAAATGGCAGTCTTTTGGCAGAGAAGAGTGCGCGGAAGAGTCGCTTGAAATGGGGTTGAGGCGTCAGAAAAACGGTTTTCGACGGAGAGAAGCCGTGAATCGTCGAGATGGATGCATGATTGGGCGATTTTTTTCGGATTTTGCGTCCGAAAGGTGGGAACTGTCTTGTCGTTGTGGTGGGGAAAGGGGCAAATGGCGAGCGAGTGGGGCGAGGAGTGGACGAGTTGCGGCGAAAAGTCCACGAGTTTTTCGGGAAACAAGAGGAGTTTTCGCGAAAAGTTGTGGGATTTACTCTCGCACTTGCGCAGTCTTTTTGCGCCGTAGTCGCCGGTTGGGGCAAAATTGATGGAGGTACAAAAAAACTCCCCGCATTCCGAAGAACGGGGGAGTGTGCGCAAGTAGTCGCCTTGCGCTTTTTGTCAAAGGGTTACGCGTTGGCGTCGGGAGCTCCGAAGGGAGTAGCCGTGCGACCCACGCCTTCCGTAGCGGCGGGCTGAGGCATGCCGAGATCGATGGTGCCAAATTCCTGTTCGTACTTAACTACGTTGTCTTGGAGGGCGAAGAGGAGACGCTTCGCGCTTTGGGGCGTGAGGATCTGGCGGGCATTTACGCGAGCCTGGGGCAGACCGGGAAGAGCGGCGACAAAGTCGAGCACGAACTCCTGCGGGCTGTGGTTGATGATGGCCAGATTGCTGTAAGTGCCGTTGGCGATTTCGGGAGTGAGCTCGATTTGGAGCTGCTGACCCTGTTCTTTTTCGTTTGCCATGAGAGGGTAGTGTGTTATGTTGATGAATAAATTTGTGCGATGTGGACAACGAGGTTTTGCTCGTTGTGTGGTCTAAACTGCAACAATGGTGCCAAAAGTGCAACTCCGGTTGTCGTCTGCTGTAGACATGAGCAAATGTAGCAAAACAAAATGGAACGTGCAAGAATGGCGCGTAGAAAACATGCAAGAAATTTGGTATTCTCTCGTCGAGCGTGTAAATTTGCACGTTAATAGACATATTGTCGCTTGACGACGGTAATCTCATTCCATTATGACTTACAAACGACTGCTGCTTTTCCTCTTTTTGTTGCTCGTCCTCCTACCCGGACGGGCGCAATTCGTAGGGCCTTTGGCAGCACGACCTGAATTTAAACGCAGTTGGGGACTCACCTTCGGCAGCGGTGCTTATCATACGATGGCTTACAGTCCCAATGCCAATTTGGTGACCGGGATGTTTGTCTTGGATGTCAAGCGCCAATTTACGCCGACCCTCGCCCTCGGTTTGGAAGGTAACCTCCTGTTGCCGAACCAAAACTTGTTGCAGAGCCACAGTGCCCGTAGCATGGTTTACCTTTATGGAGGGATCAATCTTTTCAACCTCTTTGTGACGCCACCCGTCGAACCGCGTCGCGTCGAACTGGACGGTATTCTTTCGCTCGGTTGGGGACACAATTTTAAGGAAGAAGCCGCCAATCGTGACCTCGGTGCGAGCTATTTGGTGTCGAAACTGGGCTTGAATCTCAGTTGGCACCTCAATGCCGAACGCTCGTGGGCGCTGAATTTGCGCCCGGCGCTGTTCTACGATTTGCGCACGGAGAAAGAGAACTCGCAAATTGAGTACAATATACATAAGGCGTCGATGATGCTCTCGGTTGGTTTCACCTATCGCTGGACCGGCGAGAAGCGCGCGCGCCGTCGCACCTTTATTCTCGGCCTCGAAGAGGAAGATGATGAAGAAGATGTGGTGGTGAACGACACCGTGCGCACCATGTACATCTTCCCTCGTCTGGCTTCTCGCGGTCGTCGCTCGCGTTCGCGCACATTGCCCACGCCGTCCATGGCGCTCAACCCTGTGCAGCGTGCAGACCTGCAGCCGACCACGCGCGTTGTTTCGGGAACTGAACTCCCCGGCAACTATCACATGGATAGCACCGGCCACGTTGTGGTGGGCGATCGCGAATATGTGGTGCCCCTTCCCAAAAAGATGGCGCCGAAACCGAAGCCTGTGGAAACCGTTCGCCCGAGTGAGCCGGTGACCTACGGCGAGAATCACGAAACCGGTGCACCCTTGGAACCCGGCAATGAGAGCGTGATGATCATTCCGCTTTCGCAACCCGAGCGAAAGGTAATCAATGCGCGTCCTGAGAAGGCGACGCCGCCGGTGAAGTCGTCCGTTGCCGATACGACCGCCTTGACTTCGCGCGGAGTGACGCCCGTTCGTGGCGCTGTCAGCTCTGCACCGGTGAAACACGCCGTACAGCAAACGCCCGATCGCGCCGCTGAACGTCGTGAGCACGATCGCCCTGTGGTGCAAACGCCCCATCGTACGGGAGCACAAACGACGGTGGTTGCCACTCCTCCCGTGAAAGTTCGCGGCGAAGAGCACCGCTTGGTGGCCACCGGACCCGATCGTCCCGTTGAAAAGGCCGATTATGAGCGGAAGGTGCGCCAAGAGACGACCACACGCGGCAATGAACAACCTGCACGCGTGGAAGCGCGTCGGGAACAACCGGCAACGCAAACCACAACAGTCGCCCCCGTTCGCAACGAGGCCGCCACGACGACAACCCAACCCGTGACGCCCGCACGAATCGTGATCGAAACCCCCGATCCTGTGGCACCTGTGCCCGAACTTCAGTACGGCGCGCAGCCGCTTTCGCTCGTAACGACAGTGCCTCCCGTGCAGAAAGAGCCGGAAGTGGAGCCCGCTGAAGTGGTTGAAGACGCTCCCCGTCGCACCGCCGCCAAGAAGACACGCTCCGAAGAGTTCGATGTCTACTTTGCTGCCGGTAGTGCGGCCGTGTCCGGAGCCCCGCTCGGCGAAGTGGCGCGCTTGGTCAATTATCTTCGTCGCAATCCTTCGGCCACTGTGACCCTCGCCGGTTATGTTTCGGGCGGTGAAAATCGCGCGCTGGCGCGTCGCCGTGTCGATGTGGTGCGTGGCTTGTTGGTGAGCCGCTATGGCATCGAAGCACGCCGCATTCATGCAACGGCGTACGGTATTGCCTATTTCTCTTCCCTGCCGGCTAAAAATCGCGTCGTTGTGGCGCACGCCGGTGAGTGAGATGTGAAACGGTGCGCGGACTTTGTCCAAAAAACAGTTGGCTGACCGAAAAAAAATGGCTAACTTTGCAGCCAAAATGGCGTAGTGTACCCTCTCGCCAGCTCTCATAGCAATCAGAAAATACAATATATAAACAATTAAAATCACATCAAATGCCTACTATTCAACAACTTGTGCGCAAGGGTCGTTCGGTGGCAGCTGAAAAGTCCAAGTCTCCCGCTTTGGACAACTGCCCCCAGCGTCGTGGCGTGTGCGTTCGTGTGTACACCACCACACCTAAGAAGCCTAACTCGGCAATGCGTAAGGTAGCCCGTGTGCGCCTGACCAACTCTAAGGAAGTGAACTCCTACATCCCCGGTGAAGGTCACAACCTCCAAGAGCACAGCATCGTGCTCGTTCGCGGTGGTCGTGTAAAGGACCTTCCCGGTGTGCGCTATCACATCGTTCGCGGTACTTTGGATACCGCCGGTGTGGCTAACCGCACGCAGCGTCGCTCCAAGTATGGTGCGAAGCGTCCCAAACCCGCTAAGAAGTAATCCATTCAAAGCGGTAGGAGGGTAGGAGAAGAGTAATTGCTAAGCAATGAAGGTGCATTTCAGAGAAAGGTACACTTCTCCTCCCACCCACATCTTATTATTAAGACAAACGTTGGTTTGCATAAGGTTGAGTAAGCACGACAACGTGCTGAAGACAGCATGCAGCCTCACACAAAACCAAATTACCCAATGCGTAAAGCAAAACCTAAGAAGCGGTTGATCCTCCCCGATCCCGTTTACGGAGACCAGAAAGTTTCCAAGTTCGTAAACCACCTCATGTACGACGGTAAGAAAAACGTGAGCTACGAGATCTTCTATCACGCTCTCGAACTCGTCGGTGAGAAGATGCAAAACGAAGAGAAGAGCGCTCTCGAAATCTGGAAGATCGCGCTGGACAAAATCACTCCGCAGGTTGAGGTGAAGTCTCGCCGTATCGGTGGTGCTACTTTCCAAGTGCCCACTGAAATCCGTCCCGACCGTAAGGAATCGGTTTCCATGAAGAACTTGATCAGCTTCGCTCGTAAGCGCGGTGGTAAGACCATGGCCGACAAACTCGCAGCCGAGATCATGGATGCTTACAACGAACAAGGCGGTGCCTTTAAGCGTAAGGAAGATATGCACCGTATGGCAGAAGCTAACCGTGCCTTCGCACACTTCCGCTTCTAATCCCCTCATAGCATAAGACTAAAATGGCAAAGCAAGACCTCCATTTGACGCGCAACATCGGTATCATGGCGCACATCGATGCCGGTAAGACGACAACCTCCGAGCGTATCCTTTTCTACACCGGTAAAACCCACAAAATCGGTGAGGTGCACGAAGGTGGCGCAACCATGGACTGGATGGAACAGGAGCAGGAACGCGGTATCACGATTACTTCGGCCGCAACGACTGCATACTGGACTTACAATGGTACTAAATACAAGTTCAACCTCATCGATACTCCGGGTCACGTTGACTTCACGGCTGAGGTAGAACGCTCGCTTCGTGTCCTCGACGGTGCAGTAGCTACTTACTGTGCAGTGGGTGGTGTGGAGCCCCAGTCTGAAACCGTTTGGCGTCAGGCAGACAAATACAACGTTCCCCGTATCGGCTACGTAAACAAGATGGACCGTTCCGGCGCCAACTTCTTCGAAGTGGTTCGCCAGATGAAGGACGTCCTCGGTGCTACGCCCTGCGTGATCTCTGTTCCCATCGGTGCTGAAGAAAATTTCAAGGGTATCGTCGATCTCATCAAAATGAAGGCCATCCTTTGGCACGACGAGACGATGGGTGCTGAATACGATGTGGAAGATATCCCCGCTGAACTCGTTGACGAGTGCAACGAATGGCGTCAGAAGATGATCGAACTTGCTGCAGAGCAAGACGAGACGCTGATGGAGAAGTTCTTCGAAGATCCCGACACGCTCACCGAAGAAGAAATCGTTGCCGCTATCCGTAAAGGTACGCTCGCATTGGATATCGTTCCCATGACGTGCGGTTCTTCGTTCAAGAACAAGGGTGTGCAAACGCTTCTCGACTATGTGGTATTGTTCCTGCCCTCGCCCCTCGATACTCCCGTGATCGAAGGAACGAATCCCGATACGGGTGAGATCGAAACGCGTCAAGTTTCGGAAGACGAAAAGACTTCGGCTCTCGCGTTTAAGATCGCTACTGACCCCTACGTTGGTCGTCTCACGTTCTTCCGCGTTTACTCCGGTAAGATCGAAGCCGGTTCGTATGTTTACAACGTACGTTCTGGTAAGAAGGAACGCGTTTCGCGTATCTTCCAGATGCACTCCAACAAGCAGAATCCTGTTGAGGTGATTGGTGCCGGTGATATCGGTGCAGGTGTTGGTTTCAAGGATATTCGTACGGGTGATACGCTTGCTGAAGAGGATGCACCCATCGTACTTGAATCCATGGAATTCCCTGAAACCGTGATTGGTATCGCAGTAGAGCCCAAGACTCAGAAGGATCTCGACAAACTTTCCACCGGTCTTTCGAAGCTCGCCGAAGAAGACCCCACTTTCACCGTGAAGACGGACGAACAGAGCGGTCAGACCATCATCTCCGGTATGGGTGAGTTGCACTTGGATATCATCATCGATCGTCTGAAGCGCGAATTCAAGGTAGAAATTAACCAAGGTAAGCCCCAGGTTAACTACAAGGAAGCCATCACCAAGACGGTTAACCTCCGCGAAGTCTACAAGAAGCAATCCGGTGGTCGCGGTAAGTTCGCCGACATCATCGTGAATGTAGGTCCCGTAGACGAAGACTTCAAGGAAGGCGGCCTGCAGTTCGTCAATAAGGTAACCGGCGGTAACATTCCCAAGGAATTCATTCCCTCGGTACAGAAGGGCTTCGAGAATGCCATGAAGAGCGGTGTGCTCGGTGGCTTCCCCCTCGACAGCTTGAAGGTCGAACTCCTCGACGGTTCGTTCCACCCTGTGGACTCTGACCAACTTTCGTTTGAAATCGCCGCTCTCCAGGCTTACAAGAACGCTTGTGCCCAAGCAGGTCCCGTTCTTTTGGAGCCGATGATGAAGCTCGACGTGATCACGCCCGAAGAAAACATGGGTGATGTGATCGGCGACCTCAACAAGCGCCGCGGTCAGGTAGAAGGTATGGAAAACAGCCGTTCCGGCGCTCGTGTGGTGAAGGCTACTGTGCCCCTTTCCGAGATGTTCGGTTACGTAACTGCCCTCCGCACCATCACTTCCGGACGTGCTACCAGCTCGATGTCTTACGATCACCACGCTCCCGTGTCGAGCAGCATCGCGAAAGCCGTGCTCGAAGAGATCAAGGGTCGCGTTGATCTCGTTAAGTAATCGACAGCAGGCACTTATCACCAGCAACAATCCATTTCGCTTAGGCGCGGTGGGATAGCGAACGACTCTTATCCCACCGTTGCCGAGCGATGTTCAAACTAAAAAACAATGAGTCAAAAAATCCGCATCAAACTCAAGAGCTACGATCACACGCTCGTTGAGAAATCTGCAGAAAAGATCGTTTCTAACGTGAAAGCTACCGGCGCCATCGTGAGCGGTCCTATCCCCCTCCCCACGCGCAAGCGCATCTTCACCGTTAACCGTTCGACCTTCGTCAACAAGAAGAGCCGTGAGCAGTTCGAAGTATCGACCTACAAGCGTCTCATCGACATCTACAGCTCGAACCCCAAGACGATCGACGCCCTTATGAAGCTCGAGCTTCCCTGCGGCGTAGAAGTTGAAATCAAGGTGTAGTTTAGCGCGGAAATCTTTCCGCCTATAACCTCAACTTCCCCAATAGCCCCTTGCATCCCACGATGCAAGGGGCATTTTTGTGCCACAAGGCTTATTCTCCGAGCCTTTGATCAACTTTGGATGGGAATCCTACCTTCTCAACCAGTCGAGGTGATGTCCGAAAAAGTGTTATCCTTTAGATTAAGGAGATTAGATCTAAAGACAAATCATGCATTTCTTTGTGCAACTTAGATGACACAACGAAAATGGAAGGATAGAAGCAATCTCTTGCAAGCGTGAACTCTACCTCTTGCGAGGTAAATCGATAAGGATAAGTGGGAATCTTTTTCCCGTTGGATAAGGTTCGGAATGGACAGTTTTCCATATCGATAATTGGAAGTTTTCGAAAGATCTTAGCAAGGTAAAATTCCAATAACTCTCCCCTAAGATTTACCTTACAAGGATAGAAGAGAACATCGTCTCCTACCATTTCTTCGATTCTCTTTTTTGCTCGTTTTGAGAAAATCGGAGCTGGCAAAAAACTTTCAAGGTAGTCCAACTTTTGGATGGATTCCAACGTCAATCTATGGTCAGCAAGCAGCACCGGCGGATGTTGAAGAAGTGTTTGCTTATCATCTATCAAAAAGTCATACAACACTTCTTGTTTTTGCTGATTCCTGAAGTGACAGGGGGTAAAATCCATATCACTTTGTTGCTTAAGTCTGTACATTTATATCAGTGCATTTTATATTTTCCGGAATCCAACCCTTGTCAGACTTTGGTTGGTCAACTTGCAACTTCCTTTTGCATTCTTCCTCGATCCCATCTTCCTATTTTGGAAACCTCGTCGAGTTCATCCGTCGCATCAACCGGCAAGTGCAAAATTAGACTATTCTTTGGTAGAACTCTGTTTTAGGAGGTTCAAACTTTCGTTTTTGTCTCGCGCCACGGTTGATTTTCTTCTGTTTGCTCGTCATCTTCTTATCTGATAATTCGTCTGCACTTTCAAAATCGAAGTGCCTGCTTGATTGGGTAAAGACAGGGCATGAGAGTAAAGTGCCTGAGTGGATGAGCGTGGACTTCACGACGGCGACGGACAGAATCGGAACGACTGTCGCCTATCCGCCGCGAAGTGGGGGCACGAACAAAAAGATAAAGATAAGAAGAGCACGCGTTTGGGTTTGGTAGAGGAAAGGCGCTTTGAGTGGAGGATCATCTGCGCCGTATGATTGCTGCACCACTCAACATGTCGGATGACCAAAAGCTGGTAAGAAAGTTGAGAAAACGGTCTACTTTCTCCGGAAAGTCCGCCACTATTTTAGCAGCTTCGCCCGAGTTATAATATGCAAGTTCGCTTTGTCCAACTCATGTACATTTCGCCATCCTCGCGCGTACACGCACGTGCGCGCATCCAGCTATTTTGTGTTTTTACCTTCACCTCTTCACCGACCCTTCGGAACTTGTTGTGGTACAGTTGATTAGAGGTGAAGGCTTCACCCCCTTTTTCCTTCACCTTTGCCTTCACCGCTTGTGTTGCAACTTTATTCATTATCCGTTTTTCATACACGCTGCGCAAGGGAACGTTGTGCCATGGCTTGCCATACTGAGGGGTGAAGGTAAAGGTGAAGGGAAAATAGGGTGAAGCCTTCACCCATAAGTGATTTTGTATCAGGTGTTTGTGATCCGCGGTGAAGGATGAAGGCTTTTTCTGCAAATCGCCTGACGCGCACGCGCGCGAGGGAAAATAGGTTGGATCGCCCCTCAAAAACACCCTCCTGTCCGAAGTCAGGGAGAGGCGAAGGAAATCCACCGCTCTGCATGCGGCCAAAAGACGATCAAGGAGGAGGAGGCAAAGTAGATCGGCATGGCCTCGTGAGAGGTCATGAGGAGGGAAAGACGCAGAGGGGGGCGGAATGAGTCTGCGGTGAGCTAACCTGTGGTAGCCATGGCTTCGAGCTCGCTTGGGCAACGAAGCGGCGTGCCCCACTCCGCATGCGCGGTCTCGGGTGCTTCGTTTGCTCAATGGCCGGAGGGTTTCGCATTGCAAGCTGCTCAGTGGCGTTTTTGGGCGTTGTGCGCGCGTTAACGATGTGCTGCGGGAGAGGGGGTCGTGCGAAGGTGCGTTTTTGCACGCGTTAGAGACCGCAAATGGGCATAAACAAAACCGCGCCCCTTTCTCGGAGGAGAGGGACGCGGTTTTTGCTGTGTCGCGCAGCTTGGGTGCGCAGTGAAGAAGGTTTCTGTTAATCTTCCCACACGCTTTGCAGCGACTGCGGTTTACTTACCGGCAGCGGGTGCTTGTTGGCCTTGCGTAGCAGGAGCCTGTTGCTGAGCGGGAGTCTGCTGACCGTTGGCGGGAGTGGTGGGCACGGTCGTGGTCGGCATGTTGGTGATCACATCGCTAGGATCTTTAACAGACGATTTGGCGAAGAAGCTCGTGGCCACGCTGAAAACGACCAAGAGGGCGGCGAGGGTCCAAGTGGCTTTCTCGATAAAGTTCGTCGTTTGGCGAACACCGAGCACAGAGTTGGCACCCGAAACATTAGAAGCAAGCCCGCCACCTTTGGATTCCTGAATGAGAACCACGATGGCCAGCAAGATAGCCGTGATAACGGCCAGAATGACTAAAAACGTGTACATTTGGGGTTATGAATTGTATTTACTATTAATTGCGAGTTTACGAATAAAACGAATCTTATCTGCAAAGTAAGCACTTTTCTTCGGATTATTCAAGTGTAGGTACGTGAGAATTTCTGCAGCACGCTCGTAGCGTCCTTGTTTGAGGCAGATATTGGCGAGTGTCTCCGTATAGCAACTTTGGGCGTCGAAGCCTTCTTCTGCCGTGTCGGGAGTGAGCCATTCGTTGGGGGCGCTTGCGATTTCGTCTTCGCGACGGGCTGCGGGTTTGAACCACTTCTTTCCGTGCAGTTTGGCCGCTTCGAGCACCTTGAGCGTGGGGTCGTTTTCGACCTCTTCGGCAGTGGTGTTGCATTGCAGGGTGGGGCAGGGCGTGCCGGCCTGTGCTTCGATTTGAAAGAGGTAGCCCATGTAGTCGGCGGCGGGATCGACGGCTTTTTCCTTCTTTTCCTGTTCCTCGCTGTCGCCGAACAAGAAGCGGTCGATCATCGTCGACGTGAGATCTGTTCCCGTCGGTGTGTTTGTTTCTTCGACCGTGGTGTCGTCGTTGCTCTCGTCTTGTCCGTGCAGGTGCATACCCTCCGTGAGATCGAAGAGCACTTTGCGGTCGGGGATGAGCACCGCTGCCTTTTCCGCTTCGGTTCGGTAGTCGCTTTCGCCGAGTCGGAAGGCATTTTCCACCAAGAGCAGGCGGGCGGCCTGCATGCAGGGGAATTCGTCGACCAACGCTTGGAGTTCAGCCAGCGTGGTGCGATTCATTAGTTCGGGGTTTTCGATGAGCGCAATCAGATCCATGAGTGAGACGAAGGGTCACCAATCGGCAACCGTGGCATTAAAAATTTGGTCGGTGATGTCGCGAATGAGTTCAGTGACGATGCGTTCCTGCACCTGTGCCAGTTGTAGACGCGAGTCGTAGGGGGCGGAAGCCGAGAACTGTCGTTCCCACCGCTGGTTGTTCTTCTTGTTTTCGAATCGCACGTTGACGGTGAGTCGAAGTTGCACCTGCGATGAAAAGCCATCGGCGGCAATGCCTTTGTTGAACTGGTCGTAGCCCACGATCTCACCGCTCAGGTGCATATCTCCCCCGCGTTTGACGATCGTCAGACGCGTTTGGTTGGCGTAAGTGTCTTGCAATTTGTTGTTGAACATCGCTTCCATCGGTGCCCATCCGTAGGGCGCGCGGTTGGGCATGCGGTCGATCTGAATGGTTTTGATCAAATCGTAATTGATGTTCGTGCCGGTGAAGCGGTAGCTGATGCAGGCCACTGTGAGCAACAAGAGGCAGCAGCACGAGAGAGCGAGGGCGGCGAAGCGATTCGGGCGCAGGCAGCGACCCAGACTCCGCCGAATGTTGTGCAGGCGTTGTGAGCAGGCAGACTTCATAGGGGGAAGCGTCGTTTAGAGATTGTCGAGACCATATTCTTTGATCTTTCTGTAGAGCGTTCTTTCAGAGATGCCAATTTGGTCGGCCGCCTGTTTGCGGTGGCCGTTGAATCGGATCAGCGCTTTGCGAATGAGTTCTCGTTCCAAATCGTCTTTGGTGGGCAGTTGTCCGTCGTGTGTTTCGTCGGCTTTCTCGTCTTCCACAAATTCCTCGGCCTCCGGCACCAGCTCATGGGGCACCTCTTGGTGGTAGGGTAGGAAAGATTGCGGGGCCGCTTGCGGCGAAGCTGTGCGGACGGCATTGCCTTGGCGCAAATCTTCGATCTCGAGTTTCAGTTTTTCGATTTCGTGGCGCAGCATCCCGATGGCTTTGAACACGAACTCTCGGTCTTCGTCGTAGTGGGCCTCTTGTCCCGCAATTTGTGCCGGCGCGTGCGTATTGCTCAGCACCGGCAACGTGTGGGCTGTGGCGGCGGGGATGTAGCGTTCGAGGATTTCGGGCGTGATTTCGCGCTCGTCGGCCGTCACCGACATGCTCTCCGCCACGTTTTTCAGCTGTCGCACGTTGCCCGGCCAGGGATATTGGAGCAGCATCTGCTTGGCTTTCTCGTCCAAACGCACGGGGGGCATGTTGTATCTTTCGCTCATTTCGAGTGCAAACTTGCGGAAGAGCATGTCGATGTCGTTGCCTCTTTCGCGCAGCGCCGGCATGTGTATGGCCACGGCCGCGAGTCGGTAGTAGAGGTCCTCGCGAAATCGGCCCTCGGCAATGGCGCGCTGCATGTCCACGTTGGTGGCAGCGACGATGCGCACGTTGGTGCGTTTCACTTCGCTCGATCCCACGGGGATGAACTCCCCCGTTTCGAGCACGCGCAGCAGGCGGACTTGTGTTTGCAGGGGCAATTCGCCGACCTCGTCGAGAAAAAGCGTGCCGCCGTCAGCGGCCGAAAAATAACCCTCACGCCGGCCAACACTTCCCGTGAAGGCGCCTTCGACGTGTCCGAAGAGTTCGGAGTCGATGGTGCCTTCGGGCAATGCGCCACAGTTGAGGGCGAGATATTTTTTCCCTTTGCGGGCGCTGGCATCGTGGATAATGCGCGGGAGCACTTCCTTGCCGACGCCGTTTTCGCCCTGGATGAGAATCGAAAGATCGACGCGTGCGACTTTGAGTGCCGTTTCGAGCGCACGATTCAAGGCATCGCAGTTGCCCACGATGCCGTAACGTTGTTTGACGGCTTGTAATTCTTTGGGAGACATGGCGTCGGGAGGAGATGAGAAAAGGTTGTCGACGGCGTGTTGCGGCCGGTTTGTGCACCCCCTCTTTGCAAAAATACGAATTTATTCGGTACGCTCTCGTTTGTTCGTTGCTTTTTCCTTACTTTTGTCCCATTAAATCCTTGTCTCGACACAGAGACCTTAAAAACCGTAACGCATGAATCGCAAACAAAGTGGCCGTTTCTTTCTGTCGGCAGTGAATTTTCGCCGTGTTTGGTGTTCCTCTTTTTTCTTCGGTGCCGTCTTGTTAGCGCTAAACCTCTGTTTTACAGCCTGCATCGACGAGGAGAAACCGAATGTAGGCAAGGAGCGGACAGAAAACGTGGGAGTAGGGAAAAAAATCCCCCAATTTTCGGTGAAAATGTCCGACAAATCTACATTTTCCTCCCAGTTTTTGTCGGGGCACCGCGCGATCGTGGTGTTCTTTTACAGTGCATGCGGCGATTGTCACCGCTATTTGCCGAGACTCAACCGCTTTTACGAGAGCCTGCGAGCCGACCCCGAAGGAGAGTTCCGCGATGTGCGATTGATTTGCATCAGTCGTGCTGACCGGGCGGAGCGTATCGCTCAATACTGGGCCGATGCTCATTTTTCGCTCCCTTATGCACCCGAAAGCGACCGGCGCGTGTATGATCTTTTCGGAGCTCACCGCGTGCCGACCACTTACGTCTTTGATGCGCAGGGCGTTTGTGTAGCCACCTACGGCGACAGCAACGCGCCCGACGAGGCTGAATTGCGCAATGCACTGCGCAAGGCGAAGTGAACGGATAAAAGGCCTTGTAAGAATGCAGGGCGTTCTGATGTGAGCGGTGTGGAACATCGCGTTGTCAACCTGTAGTGTGGGGAGGCGAAGTGGGGAGGAGGTCAATAAAGAAAGGAGTGGCTGAGCTGTCAACCCGCAGATTAAACGATAAAAATCAATACCTATGAAACGAAACAAAAAGTGGTGGATAGTAGCCGCCGTGTTATTGCTCATTGCGGCGGTGGCATTTTTCGCGTTGCGCTGGGCGTGGAAGTATTATGGTCTTCCGGAACGTCCGGATCGCACGGAGTACAAAACGATAGAAGAGCGGGCGGAAAAGGCTTTGGCTTTTGCGCAGCGGCACAACATGAGCGAACGCTATGCGCTGTTTGTCGACTATGGCATTCCCTCGGGAACACCGCGGTTGTTCCTCTGGGATTTCCGTCGGAAGGCGATCGTGGCGAGTACTTATGTGATGCACGGTCCCGGAAGAGGAAGTACGGCGAAAAATCCTCGTTTCAGCAATCGCCCCGGTAGCGAATGCTCATCTTTGGGGCGCTTCCTCGTCACGAAAGAGCGTGGGCACAAGATAAAACGCAGTTTTCGCCTCAAGGGGATGGACACCGACAATCAGTCGGCTTTCAAAAGAGGACTGATGATTCACAGCGCGCGCTGGGTGGATCAATGGTGCTGGAAAGATTATATCCCTCTCAACAGAGTTTGTTGTCAAGGGTGCGTGACGATCTCCCCCCGAGGCATGGATTATTTATGGCCGCTCATCAATCAAGAGCGCAAACCGCTGCTTTTGTGGAATTTTAGAAGTAGAAACGCGGCAAAGTGAGCGCCGTTCCTCGGATTTAGTTCGTGGTTTGAGATGCTTTTGGATTTGATCGTCCCGTGATGTCACTGCAATTCGCGGATAGACGGCGAAGGCGATGACGAAGGGGACGACGTGGAAAATCATGAAGGCGGCAGAACTTGCACTTCTGTATTGTCAGAATGACACCGACGAGTAGAAAAAGCTTGAAAATAAGCGCGTTTCTTCTTGTTGGTGTCGTTTTTTATGCGTACCTTTGCTCTCGAAAATGAAGGCACACTGTGCTCTTCAGCGGCCTTGTGTCGTGAAAATCAATAGGTTATAGTAACTCGAATAATAACCATTCGCCCCGCTTGGGTAGAGACTCTCGCGGGCTACGAACTCAAATCTCAATAAATTCCAAATGCCAGGATTATTAGGAAAGAAAATCGGAATGACTTCCGTTTTCAGTGCCGACGGCAAAAATGTGCCGTGCACAGTTATCGAATGCGGTCCTTGCGTAGTAACTCAGATCAAAACTGTTGAAACCGACGGTTATGCTGCAGTGCAAGTGGGCTTCCAAGATGTGAAGGAAAAGAATGTTTCCGCACCTCTTTTGGGTCATTTTAAGAAGGCCGGTGTGACGCCCAAGCGTCATCTCGCTGAATTTGTTTATGATCAGGAGCTCAATCTCGGTGATGCAGTGACTGTGGAACTCTTTGGTGAAAACGACTTCGTAGATGTAGTCGGAACTTCTAAAGGTAAGGGTTTCCAGGGTGTTGTAAAACGTCACGGTTTTGGTGGTGTGGGTCAGATGACTCACGGTCAGGACGACCGTCAGCGCAAGCCGGGTTCGATTGGTGCATGTTCTTATCCCGCGAAGGTTTTCAAGGGCATGCGTATGGGTGGTCAAATGGGCGGCAAGCGCGTTACCACTCAGAACCTGAAGGTTCTCAAAGTGATCCCCGAACACAATCTTCTCTTGATTAAGGGTAGTGTTCCCGGATGCAATGGTTCAATCGTTATCGTAGAAAAGTAAGACATGGAAATTAGTGTATTGAACATCAAGGGTGAAGATACCGGTAAGAAGGTAGCCCTTAACGAAAGTGTCTTCGGCGTTGAACCCAACGATCATGCTATTTATCTCGATGTGAAGCAGTATCTCGCTGCTCAGCGTCAAGGCACGGCAAAATCGAAAGAACGTAGCGAAATGTCCGGTTCGACTCGCAAGCTCGGTCGCCAGAAAGGCGGTGGCGGTGCGCGTCGCGGTGACATCAACTCTCCTCTGCTTGTCGGCGGTGCTCGCGTGTTCGGTCCTAAGCCCCGCGATTATCGTTTCAAGCTCAATAAGAAGGTGAAGCAGTTGGCTCGTCGCTCTGCATTGAGCTACAAAGTTCAAGAAGGTGCCCTTGTGGTAGTTGAAGACTTCAGCTTCGACGCTCCCAAAACGAAGAGCTTCATCGAAGTGCTCAACAATCTTAAGGTTTCGGACAAGAAGACGCTCGTGGTCGCAGCCGGTAGCGATAAGAATCTCTACCTCTCTGCACGCAACCTCCCCAAAGCAAAGGTGGCTGTGGCTTCTGATCTCAACACCTACGGTGTGCTCGATGCTGCCGTTCTCGTGGTGACCGAAAGCGCCGTGGCAAAGATCGAAGAGGTTCTTGCCAAGTAATCAACCCTTCTCAACAGCAACGAAGTAATGGCATTCATTATCAAACCTATCGTCACGGAAAAGCTCAACCAGCTTTCGGAGAAGCAGAACAAGTTCGGCTTCGTTGTAAAGCCCGAGGCTAACAAACTTCAGATCAAGGCAGAAGTTGAAGCTCGCTATGGTGTGACGGTTACCGATGTGAACACAATGGTTTACGCCGGTAAGAGCAAGTCTCGCTATACTCGCGCCGGTCTCCTCCGCGGACGTACCAACGCGTTTAAGAAGGCCGTCGTCACTGTAAAGGACGGCGAGACCATCGATTTCTATAGCAATATCTAATCAAGACAATGGCAGTACGTAAATTTAAGCCCACAACTCCGGGGCAAAGACACAAGGCTATCGGTACTTTCGAAGAAATTACTGCATCAGTACCGGAAAAATCTCTCGTCTGCGGTAAGCGTGCCAGCGGTGGTCGCAACAACGTCGGTAAGATGACGATGCGTTATCTCGGCGGTGGCCACAAGCGCAAGTTCCGTTTCATCGATTTCAAGCGAGAGAAGGATGGAGTTCCCGCAGTGGTGAAGACCATCGAGTACGATCCTAACCGTTCGGCTCGCATCGCTCTTCTTTATTACGCTGACGGTGAAAAGCGTTACATCATCGCTCCCAATGGATTGAAAGTGGGTGACCAGCTCCTCTCCGGCGCTGACGCTGCTCCCGAAGTGGGCAACGCTCTCCCCCTGCAAAACATCCCCGTGGGTACCGTTATCCACAACATCGAGCTTCGTCCCGGCCAAGGCGCTCTCTTGGTTCGCTCGGCCGGTAACTTCGCTCAGCTCACTTCTCGTGAAGGTAAGTATTGCGTGATCAAACTTCCTTCCGGAGAAACTCGTCAGATTCTCAGTGCTTGCAAGGCAACCATCGGTAGTGTCGGCAACTCTGACCACGCTCTCGAATCGTCGGGTAAGGCCGGTCGCAGCCGCTGGCTCGGTCGTCGTCCTCACAACCGTGGTGTTGTGATGAACCCTGTCGATCACCCGATGGGTGGTGGTGAAGGCCGTCAAAGCGGTGGACACCCCCGTTCGCGTACCGGTCTCTATGCTAAGGGTCTCAAGACACGTGCACCCAAGAAGCAGAGCAACAAGTACATTATCGAAAGACGTAAGAAATAATCGCACTAAAAGAATCGCAATATGAGTCGTTCTCTTAAGAAAGGTCCGTACATCGCAGTTTCTCTCGAGAAGAAGATTCTCGCCATGAACGAAAGTGGCAAGAAGAATGTGGTGAAGACATGGGCGCGCGCTTCGATGATCTCCCCCGATTTCGTGGGACACACGGTCGCAGTGCACAACGGTAACAAGTTCATCCCTGTCTATGTGACGGAAAACATGGTCGGCCACAAGCTCGGTGAGTTCGCGCTGACCCGCAAGTTTGGCGGTCACGGCGGCAACAAGAAGAAGTAAAAACTTCGGGTGAACGCCACAACAACAATCCAAAACAAAATCTCAATCTCTAAATAATGGGAGCAAGAAAAAGACTTGCCGCCGAATCTCGCAAGGCGGCTCTCAAAACCCAGTATTTTGCCAAATTGAACGATTGCCCCTCCTCGCCCCGCAAGATGCGCTATGTCGTAGACATGGTTCGCGGCATGGAGGTGAATCGCGCCCTCGGCACGCTTCGTTTCAGCAAGAAGGCTGCTTCGAACGCCGTAGAGCTGCTGCTGCGTTCTGCAATCGCCAACTGGGAAGAAAAGAACAATCGCAAGGCCGAAGAAGGCGAACTCTTCGTGACGAAGATCTTCGTTGACGGCGGTGCCACGCTCAAGCGCATGCGCCCGGCTCCTCAGGGTCGCGGCTACCGCATCCGCAAGCGTTCTAACCACGTGACGATCTTCGTGGGTACAAAAGAAGAAACCAACGACTAATCAGAAACAACAGCAATGGGTCAAAAAATCAATCCTATCGCCAACCGACTTGGCATCATCCGCGGTTGGGACTCCAACTGGTTCGGTGGTTCTAACTTCGGCGAAAACATCCTCGAAGATAGCAAGATTCGCGAATATCTCGATGCACGTTTCAAAAGCTACGTCGAAAAGCCCGGTCGCGCCTCTGCCAGCAAAAAGGAATACACTAGCGTATACGAATATATCTCTCGCATCGTGATCGAGCGTACGCCCAAGCTCGTTACGATCACGATCTGCACCAGCCGTCCCGGTATGATCATCGGTCAGGGTGGTAAGGATGTAGAGCAGCTCAAGCTCCAGCTTCAGAAAATCACCAGCAAGGATGTTCAGATCAACATCTTCGAAGTGAAGAAGCCCGATCTCGACGCTAACATCGTGGCCAAGAGCATTGCTCGCCAGATCGAAGGTAAGATGGCTTACCGCCGTTCGATCAAGAAGGCCATCGAAAACACGATGCGCAGCGGTGCCGAAGGTATCAAGGTGCAAATCAGCGGCCGTTTGAACGGTGCCGAAATCGCACGCAGCGAAATGTACAAGGAAGGCCGTACGCCCCTTCACACTTTCCGCGCCGATATCGACTACTGTCAGACAGAAGCCCTCACGAAAGTGGGTATCCTCGGTATCAAGGTGTGGATCTGCCGTGGCGAAGTTTACGGTAAGAAGGATCTCGCTCCTAACTTCACTGCCGAGAAGGAAAATGGTCGCCGCGAAGGCGGTCGTCGCGAAGGACGCGGCAACTTCCGCAACAAGAGAAATTCAAATCGCTAATCTGATTCTGTTAGAGCCATATGTTACAGCCTAAAAGAACAAAGTTCCGCCGCCCTCAAAAGGGCCGCAGCAAGGGCAATGCCCAACGCGGCAATCAGCTCGCTTTTGGTAGCTTCGGCATCAAGAGCCTCGGCACACACTGGATCACGGGTCGTCAAATCGAAGCCGCTCGTATCGCCATGACGCGCTACATGCAGCGTGAAGGCCAGAGCTGGATTCGCATCTTCCCGGATAAACCCATCACGAAGAAACCTGCCGACGTCCGCATGGGTAAGGGTAAGGGTGACCCCGTGGGTTACGTCTTCCCCATCACTCCCGGTCGCATCATTTTCGAAATCGAAGGCGTACCCTTCGAAGTCGCTAAGGAAGCTCTTCGCCTGGCCGCGCAGAAACTCCCCGTGACCACGAAGTTCATTGTTAGACACGACTACGACAAAAAAGCTTGATTATGAAGATTGCAGAAATTCGCGAACTCAAGAGCAAAGGCGAACTCGCAGAGCGCCTTGCTGCTGAGGTGAATGCCTATGAAAACATGGTACTCAACCACAGCATTTCTCCTCTGGAAAATTCTGCACAGATCAAGACCTTGCGTCGCACCATCGCTCAGATGAAGACTGTGCTGAACGAAAAATAAAAACGGAACGGACGGAAACGACACCGACGACTGCACCGATGACGGCAGTGGTAGAAACGTGTTGATGATGCATCGCTCGGAAGGTCGACGGAGTTTCGTTTCATCCCTCCACCCATCATAAGAATCCAGAATGGAAAGAAATTTAAGAAAGACCCGTCAGGGGGTTGTCGTAAGCAATAAGATGGACAAAACCATCGTCGTTGCTGCCAAGTTCAAGGAGAAGCACCCCATTTATGGCAAGTTCATCTCCAAAACGAAGAAGTACCACGCTCACGACGAGAAGAACGACTGCAACGTCGGCGACACCGTGCTCATCATGGAAACTCGTCCCCTGAGCAAGACGAAGCGTTGGAGAGTTGTAGAAATCGTAGAAAGAGCTAAGTAAACATGATCCAAACAGAATCTCGATTGACCGTCTGCGATAACAGTGGTGCTCGTGAAGCCCTCTGCATTCGCGTACTCGGCGGTACGAAGCGTCGCTACGCTTCTGTTGGTGACGTGATCGTTGTATCTGTCAAGAGCGTGATCCCGTCCAGCGACATTAAGAAGGGTGCCGTATCCAAGGCGCTGATTGTTCGCACGAAGAAGGAAATCCGTCGCGCTGACGGCTCTTACATCCGCTTTGACGACAACGCTTGCGTACTGCTCAACAACGCGGGCGAGCTCCGCGGAAGTCGTATCTTCGGCCCCGTCGCACGTGAACTGCGTGCAGTGAACATGAAGGTGGTTTCTTTGGCCCCCGAAGTTCTCTAACCCAACACAAGTAAGACGATATCTCACATGAGTAAGTTACATATTAAGAAGGGCGACACCGTTTGCGTTCTTGCCGGTAAGGACAAGAAGAAGACGGGTAAGGTGGTTCGCGTGCTTGTGGACAAGCAACGTGCCATTGTTGAAGGTCTCAACATGGTTCAAAAGAGCCAGAAGCCCAACGCCAAGAATCCTCAGGGCGGTTTCGTGCGCACGGAAGCCCCTATTCACATTTCCAACCTGAATGTGGTTGACCCCAAGACCGGTAAGCCTACGCGCATCGGTCGTCAGCTGAACGCTGAGGGTAAGCTCGTCCGCATCGCCAAAAAATCCGGAGAGGAAATCAAATGAATACAGCACAACTCAAGAAAGAATATAAGGAGCGCATCGCTCCGGCGTTGATGAAGCAATTCAACTACTCTTCGCCCATGCAGATCCCCGTGCTCAAGAAGATTGTTATCAATCAGGGTCTGGGTTCGGCTACGCAAGATAAGAAGATCATCGACGTTGCTATCAACGAGCTCTCGGCTATCACCGGCCAGAAAGCTGTTGCCACGGTTTCGAAGAAGGACGTTGCCAACTTCAAACTCCGTAAGAAGATGCCCATCGGTGTGATGGTAACGCTTCGCCGCGAACAGATGTACGAATTCCTCGAGAAGCTCGTTCGTGTTGCTCTTCCCCGTATCCGCGACTTCAAGGGTATCGAGAGCAAGTTCGATGGTCGCGGTAACTACACGCTCGGTATTCAGGAACAGATCATCTTCCCTGAAATCAACATCGACGCTATCGACCGCCTGCTCGGTATGAACATCACGTTCGTTACCTCTGCTCCCACGGACGAAGAAGGTTATGCTCTCCTCAAGGAGTTCGGCCTCCCCTTCAAGAACGCTAAAAACAACTAATCAGCGATATGGCAAAAGAATCAATGAAAGCGCGTGAGGTAAAGCGCGCCAAGCTGGTAGCCAAGTATGCCGCTAAGCGTGCTGCCCTCAAGGAAATCGTGAATCACAGCGACGATCCCCAGGCAGCTTTCGAAGCAGCACAAAAGCTTCAGTCCATCCCCCGCAACGCCAATCCCATTCGTCTGCACAACCGCTGCAAGATCACGGGACGTCCCAAGGGCTACATCCGCCTCTTCGGTCTCTCGCGTATCCAATTCCGTGAGATGGCTTCGGCCGGTCTCATCCCCGGTGTGCGCAAGGCCTCTTGGTAATCGACCGATCCTTGTCGAATCACAAGCATCACTTTTAACACTGTCGGGAATTTCCCGATAAATTAAATCCACAATAATGACTGATCCCATAGCAGACTTTCTGACCCGCCTTCGCAACGCGATCCAAGCTAAGCATCGTGTTGTAGAAGTTCCGGCGTCGAACCTGAAGAAGGAAATCACGAAGATTCTCTTCGACAAGGGCTATATCCTCAACTTCAAGTTTGAGGACAATGGTCCCCAAGGCACTATCAAAATTGCCTTGAAGTACAATCCCGCCACGAAAGTGAGCGCAATCAAGAGCCTCAAGCGAGTTTCTACGCCCGGTATGCGTAAGTACACCGGTTACCGTGAAATGCCTCGCGTGATCAATGGACTGGGTATCGCTATCATCTCCACGTCCAAAGGTGTAATGACTGACAAAGAAGCATCCGCCCTCAAGATCGGCGGTGAAGTTCTTTGCTATGTATACTAAAATATAGGAGGAACAAAATGTCTAGAATTGGTAAATTGCCGATTAACATTCCCGCTGGCGTACAAGTGACGCTGCAGGATAATGTAGTGACCGTAAAGGGTCCGAAGGGTGAGCTCTCTCAGGCTGTTGATCCCTCTATCAAAGTCACAATCGAAGATGGCCACATCACTTTCGCTATCGATGAGAACAGCGAAGTAGAGACGAAGCAAAAGCAAGCTTTCCATGGTCTGTATCGTGCTTTGGTTAACAACATGGTTGTTGGTGTAACCGAGCAGTACAAAGCCGAAATGGAACTCGTCGGTGTGGGTTATCGTGTAGAGAACAAGGGCAACCTCGTTACTTTCACGCTGGGTTTCACTCACCCCATCGTTATCGAACTCCCCAAGGAGATCTCCGTTGAGACGAAGATGGAACGTAACCAGAACCCCTATATCAGCCTGACGTCCTGCGACAAGCAGCTCCTCGGTCTGGTATGCGCCAAAATCCGTTCTTTCCGCAAGCCTGAGCCTTACAAGGGTAAGGGTATCCTCTACGTCGGTGAGCAGATCCGTCGTAAGTCCGGTAAGTCGGCAGGTGCTAAGTAACCTCTAATCACGATTTAGATTATGACAAAACAAAAAGAAGCAAGACGCGTAAAGATCAAGTATCGCGTTCGCAATAAGATCTCCGGCACGGCTGCTCGTCCCCGCATGAGCGTGTTCCGCAGCAACAAGCAGATCTACGTTCAGGTCATCGACGACGAAGCTGGAAAGACCCTCGTCGCAGCCTCTTCGCTCGGTCAAGAAGCATGCCCCAAGAAGGAACAAGCCTTCAAGGTGGGTGAAGCAGTGGCCAAGAAGGCACTCGAGGCCGGAATCAGTGAAGTAGTTTTTGATCGTAACGGCTATCTCTACCACGGTCGCGTGAAAGAAGTTGCCGAAGGCGCTCGCAAAGGTGGACTCAAATTCTAAAGATTATGGCAATCAGAGTAAACGCAAACAATGAAGAATTGAAAGATAGACTCGTTGCTATCAATCGTGTTACGAAAGTCACCAAGGGCGGACGCACTTTCACCTTCGCTGCCATCGTAGTGGTAGGTGACGGTAAGGGCGTTATCGGTTACGGTCTCGGCAAAGCCGGTGAAGTTACCGCAGCTATCGCCAAGGGCGTAGAAGCAGCCAAGAAGAACCTCGTGAAGGTGCCCATCATCAAGGGAACCGTTCCTCACGAGCAGGCTGCCCGTTTCGGCGGTGCCGAAGTGCTCATCCTTCCCGCCTCTGAAGGTACGGGAGTGGTAGCCGGTGGTGCAATGCGCCCCGTGTTTGAAAGCGTTGGTATCACCAACGTGCTTTCGAAGTCTAAGGGTTCTTCTAACCCCCACAACCTCGTGAAGGCAACGATCCTCGCCCTCAGCGAAATGCGTGATGCCCGCACCGTAGCTCAGCATCGCGGAGTATCCATCGATAAAGTATTCAGAGGATAAGCATTATGGCAACAATTAAGGTACAGCAAACTCGCAGCCGCATCGGCGCCCCCGTTGACCAGAAGCGCACACTCGATGCTCTCGGTCTCACTAAGCTTTATCAAGTTGTAGAACTCGAGGACAACGCTTGCACTCGCGGCATGGTTCGCAAAGTTCACCACCTGGTAACTGTAGTAGAATAAATAACACGTACGACATCATGAAATTGCATACACTCAAACCGGCCAACGGATCCACCCAGACTCGTAAGCGTATCGGTCGTGGTCCCGGTTCGGGCCTCGGCGGCACGTCTACCCGCGGTCACAAGGGTGCTAAGTCTCGCTCCGGTTACAGCAAGAAGATCGGTTTCGAAGGTGGTCAGATGCCCCTCCAGCGCCGTCTTCCGAAGTTTGGTTTCAAGAACATCAACCGCGTAGAGTACAAGCCCATCAACCTCAGCACGCTCCAGGCCTTGGCCGAAGCAAAGCAGCTTGAGAAGATCGGTGTCGAAGAACTCGTAGCCGCAGGTTTCATCAACCGCAAGACTCTTGTTAAGATTCTGGCCAATGGTGAATTGAAAGCCAAACTCACCGTGGAGGCTCACGCCTTCTCGAAGACGGCCGTAGCAGCCATCGAGGCTGCAGGTGGTACCGCCACCCAACTCTAAACCATGTAATTCTAAGAGTCGAATGAAAAAAATAGTCGAAACTCTCAAGAACATATGGCGTATTGAGGATTTGCGCACGCGAATCCTCATCACCATACTGTTCGTGGCCATTTACCGTTTCGGATCCACTGTGGTACTTCCCGGTATCGATTCGACGGCATTGACCAATTTGCAAAAACAGACCGAGGGTGGCCTGATGTCGCTCCTCGACATGTTCTCAGGTGGTGCATTCTCTCAAGCATCAATCTTTGCTTTGGGTATTATGCCCTACATCACAGCTTCGATTGTTATTCAGCTCTTGGCAGTTGCAGTTCCCTATTTCCAAAAGTTGCAGCGTGAAGGTGAAAGCGGAACGCGCAAGATCAACCAGTACACTCGCTACTTGACCCTTGCGATTCTCACTTTCCAAGCCCCGACCTATCTCATGAACCTCAGGGAGCAGACGCTTGATGCGTTCTTAGTAGGCGATGGATTCTGGTTTATGGCCACCTCCACTTTGATTCTCGCCGCCGGTTCGATGTTCGTACTGTGGCTCGGTGAACGCATCACCGACCGCGGAGTCGGCAACGGTGTTTCCGTCATCATTATGATCGGTATCATCGCCCGTCTGCCGGCAGCCTTCTTCGAAGAGCTCACATCAGCGCTCTCCAGTGCAGAAGGCGGTGGACTGATCAAGTTCTTCATCGAGATCATCGCCCTGGTTGGTGTCATGGCACTCGCCATACTTTTGGTAAAGGCGGTACGCAAGGTACCCGTACAGTACGCTAAACGAATTGAAGGACGAAAGAACCAGGTGGGCGGTGCCCGTCAGTACATTCCCCTCAAGCTCTTCGCGGCCAATGTGATGCCGATCATCTTTGCTCAGGCCATCATGTTCCTCCCGTTGATGCTGGTGAATGTCACCAAGACAGAAAGCCCCACCCTTCAGCAGTTCCTCAATCCCAACAGTGTTCTCTACAATGTCGTGTTCGTCTTCCTCATTGTAGCATTCACTTACTTCTACACGGCCATCACAATGAACCCCGTTCAGATGGCTGAAGACATGAAGCGCAACAACGGTTTCATTCCCGGTGTTAAGCCCGGTAAGGAAACAGCTGACTATATCGACAGCGTGATGTCACACCTCACGCTTCCCGGTTCGCTCTTCATTGCGGTAATCGCCATTCTCCCCACCTTCGCTCAGATGGAGCCCTTCAAGGTGCATCAGGCCTTTGCCCACTTCTTCGGTGGAACATCGTTGCTCATCCTTGTAGGTGTGGTGCTCGACACCATCCAACAGATCGACAGCTTAATGTCGGTGCGCAACTATGATCGAATGCTCAACGCGGGACACACACGTCACCGTTCAAACGACTAAGGTTAATAGAACTCCACTCGGATGATCTATCTGAAGACAGAAGAAGAAATCGACCTGTTGCGCGCCGCCAATCGATTGGTCAGCGCAACATTGACCGAAATCGCTAAGATTGTGAAGCCAGGTGTGTCCGTCAAAGCACTGGACACCTTGGCCGAGCAATACATTCGCGATCACGGTGCAGTCCCCACCTTCAAAGGGTTCCCTGCCGACATTCCCGGTGCCGACCCCTTCCCCGGTAGCATCTGCGCCTCGATCAACGAATGTGTGGTTCACGGTCTACCCGATGAACGTGTTCTCCGCGACGGCGATATCATCTCCGTCGACTGTGGAACCTACCTCAACGGGTTTTGCGGCGACTCCGCCTACACATTCTGTGTCGGTGAGGTGAGCGACGAAGTCAAGCAATTGCTTCGTGTCACCAAAGAGAGCCTCTACCTCGGCATCGAGGCCGCCCTTCCCGGGCGTCGCATTGGCGACATCGGCGCAGCCGTACAAGACCATTGCGAACGACAAGGCTACGGTGTGGTTCGTGAGTTCACCGGTCACGGCATCGGTCGCGAGATGCACGAAGATCCTTCGGTACCCAACTACGGAAGCCGCGGATCGGGCAAGCAAATCAAGAACGGCCTTTGCATCGCGATCGAACCGATGATCACCCTCGGCAATCCTGCCATCGGACTTTTGCCCGATCGTTGGGGCATCATCACGCTCGACCGCCGTCCCGCCGCTCATTTCGAGCACACCATCGCCATTCATCACGGCAAACCCGAAATTCTTTCGACGTTCGAAGACATTGAACGCGTGGAAGGACATCTCTATTAAGATCATGGCAAAACAAACTGCAATTGAACAGGACGGAACGATCGTCGAAGCGCTCAGCAACGCGATGTTCCGTGTAGAGTTAGAGAACGGTCATCCCATCACCGCCCACATTTCCGGTAAGATGCGCATGCACTACATCAAAATCTTACCCGGCGACAAAGTGAAGGTGGAGATGAGTCCCTACGATCTGTCGAAAGGCAGAATCGTGTTCCGATACAAATAATACACACCCCAGATATGAAGACAAGAGCATCCTTGAAGAAGCGCACTCCCGACAGCAAGATCGTACGTCGTAAGGGTCGCCTCTATCTGATCAACAAGAAGAACCCTAAGTTCAAGACTCGTCAGGGTTAATCCAAAGCAAAACATCAAATAAGTATATGGCAATAAGAATTGTTGGTGTCGATTTACCTCAAAACAAGCGAGGTGAAATCGCCTTGACCTATATTTTCGGTATCGGTCGCAGCAGCTCGGCAAAGATTCTCGACAAAGCCGGCATTGACAGAGACATCAAAGTAAAGGATTGGACGGACGATCAAGCCGCCAAAATCCGTGAAATCATCGGTGCAGAATTCAAGGTCGAAGGTGACCTCCGTTCTGAGGTACAGCTGAACATCAAGCGCCTCATGGATATCGGCTGCTACCGTGGCATCCGTCACCGTATTGGTCTTCCTCTTCGTGGTCAGAGCACTAAGAACAACGCTCGCACTCGCAAGGGTCGCAAGAAGACCGTTGCAAACAAGAAGAAGGCAACTAAATAATAAGTGACTATGGCAAAGAAAAATGTCTCTGCAAAAAAGCGTAACGTAAAGGTTGACGCACAAGGCCAGCTGCACGTTCACAGCTCCTTCAACAACATCATCGTATCGCTCGCCAACAGCGAAGGTCAGGTTATCTCCTGGTCGAGCGCCGGTAAGATGGGTTTCCGCGGTTCTAAGAAGAACACGCCCTACGCTGCTCAAACTGCAGCTCAAGATTGCGCCAAAGTGGCTTACGATCTCGGTCTCCGCAAGGTGAAAGCCTACGTCAAGGGTCCCGGTAACGGTCGTGAAAGTGCCATCCGTGCCTGCCACGGTGCCGGTATCGAAGTAACCGAGATCATCGACGTTACTCCGCTTCCCCACAACGGTTGCCGTCCTCCCAAGCGCCGTCGCGTATAAACCCACTGAAGGCGTCGTCCCAAGCACACCGTATCGCCCTCGGGCACAGCGGTGCCGCTTGAGCAGGCGTCGAATCACGAATCAACCATTCAAGCAAAACAAATATGGCAAGATATACAGGTCCTAAGGTACGCCTTTCTCGTAAGTTCGGCGAAGACATCTTCGGCAACACGACCAAGCGCATGCAAGGACGCAACCAGAACGTACGTCGTCGTAAGACCTCTGAATACGGCATCATGCTCGCTGAGAAGCAGAAGGCTAAGTACACCTACGGTGTGCTCGAGAAGCAGTTCCGCAATCTCTTCGACAAGGCTGCCAAGGCCAGCGGTATTACCGGTGAGATCCTCCTCCAGAGCCTCGAATGCCGTCTCGACAACGTCGTTTACCGCCTCGGCATTGCCCCCACTCGCGCCGCAGCCCGTCAGCTTGTGAACCACAAGCACATCACGGTCGACGGTCGTGTAGTGAACATTGCCTCGTTCAGCGTAAAGCCCGGCCAAATCGTCGCCGTTCGTGAGAAGTCTAAGTCTCTCGAAGTCATCGCCGATGCACTCGCCGGTTTCAATCACTCCAAGTATCCCTGGATCGAATGGGACGAAAGCACCAAGTCCGGTAAGCTCCTCCACAAGCCCGAACGTGCCGACATTCCCGAGAACATCAAGGAACAGTTGATTGTCGAGCTCTACTCTAAGAACTAATTCATAACACGATTTTTCATGGCGATATTAGCATTCCAAAAACCCGACAAAGTGGTAATGCTCGAGAACGACGCCAAGAACGGAAAATTCGAATTCCGTCCCTTGGAACCCGGTTTCGGCACCACCGTCGGCAATGCTCTACGTCGCATCCTGCTCTCCTCGCTCGAAGGTTTCGCCATCTGCGCCATCAAGATTGACGGCGTCGAACACGAATTTGCCTCTGTGCCCGGCGTGAAGGAAGACGTAACCAACATCATTCTCAAGTTGAAGCAAGTTCGCTTCAAACAATTAGTAGAAGAATTCGAGACTGAGAAAGCAAGTATCACCATTTCGAACTCCACGGAGTTCAAAGCAGGTGACATTGGCAAACAGTTGTCCGGTTTTGAGGTACTCAATCCCGAACTCACTATTTGTCACTTGGATTCCAAAGCCACGATGACGATCGAAGTTACGATCAACAAGGGTCGCGGATATGTTCCCGCTGATGAAAATCGCGAGTTCTGCACCGATGTCAACGTAATTCCCATCGATTCTATTTACACCCCCATCCGTAACGTAAAGTACGCCGTAGAGCCCTTCCGCGTGGAGCAGAAGACCGACTACGACAAACTCGTGCTCGACGTTTCAACGGACGGTTCCATTCACCCGAAGGATGCACTGAAGGAAGCTGCGAAGATCCTCATCTATCACTTCATGCTCTTCTCCGACGAGAAGATCACCGTCGACGACGCTCCCGACGCCGACAACGAAGAGTTCGACGAGGAAGTACTTCACATGCGTCAGTTGCTCAAGACCAAACTCCTCGACATGAACCTCTCGGTTCGCGCGCTCAACTGCTTGAAGGCCGCAGATGTCGAAACCTTGGGCGACCTCGTTCAGTACAACAAGAACGATCTCTTGAAGTTCCGCAACTTCGGTCGGAAATCGCTCACGGAGCTTGATGATTTGCTCGAGAGTCTGAATCTGTCGTTTGGAACCGACATCAGCAAATACAAATTGGACAAGGACTGATCCCACAACCTGAGTTGTGATTGATCAATCAACTATCCCATTCAAACAAAAGTACACAAATGAGACACAATAAGAAATTCAACCATCTCAGTCGTACTGCTTCTCACCGTGCGTCCATGCTCGCTAACATGGCCGTATCGCTGATCAAGCACAAAAGAATCACTACGACTGTCGCAAAGGCAAAGGCGCTGAAGAAGTACGTCGAGCCCCTTATCACGAAGTCTAAGCAGGACACCACCAACAGCCGTCGTGTGGTCTTCTCTTACCTCAAGGATAAGCACGCTGTGACCGAGCTCTTCAAGGAAGTCAGCGTAAAGGTCGCAGATCGTCCCGGTGGCTACACCCGCATCATCAAGACCGGTTTCCGTGCCTGCGATGCCGCCCCGATGTGCTTCATCGAGTTGGTTGACTACAACGAGCACATGGCCAAGACCGAAAAGAAGGCCAAGCGCACTCGTCGTTCCAAGAAGGCAGCTGCCGCCAACGAGGCAGAAGCCCAAGCCCCCGTTGCAGAAACGGCGGAAACTGCAGAAGCTGCAGAATAATTCAGCCACATACTTATTTCCCATCCCCGCTCCCGCCAGGAGCGGGGATTTTTTTGTTTCGTTCCTTCTCTCGTTTTCGTGCGTCTTCTCCCACACTTATGTTCAGCCCCTGTCGCTTCTCGTTTTGTCTTTTTCCGCTCTTTCTGCCGCCGTCCGCTTTTCGCGCGTCTACTCTTATAGGAACCATCGCACTTCGCATCCCGCTTCCATCCCTTACATTCCCGTGCTCCATTTCGCCACTAAACCGCAGCATTCATTGTTGCGTGTGGAGAAAATGAGTAACTTTGCTCTTGTCGTTCCCTCCTCCATTGAGGAAGGCGACCGCTTTTCGCATGTCGCCCCCATCGACATCCCACCCGTCCCATCGTTCCACATCGTCCCGCCCATGGACCTCCACACCCTCCGCACTGTCGTCCACTACAGCCTGCATTTCCTCGCCCCTTTCCTCCTTGCGCTGTTGTTTTTCCCCGACGGCAAGCGTCGAAAAGCCTATCTCATCATGTTCGCCACCATGCTCGTCGATCTCGACCACCTGTTGGCCACGCCCGTCTTCTCCCCCCACCGCATGAGCATCGGCTTTCATCCCCTCCATTCCTATCCCGCCATTGTGCTCTACGCCCTCATGTGCTGTCTGCCCTATGGGCGTCACCGTTACTTGCCGTGGTGGGGCAGGGCAGTAGCCATCGGTCTGCTCTTCCACATGTTCACCGATTGGCAAGACTACATGTGGTGGCCGCACTGATGCGCATTTCCGCCGCAAATGCTCTTCTCCCCACCGCGTGCCGCCTTCTTCATGCGAAGGCCGCACAGTGCGCGCGGAAAACACCGCTGCTTTTTCCCGAAACCTCCCTTGTTTCGCGAAAAAACAGCGGTGTTTTTGCGTGAACTGCGCAAGGTCAAGTGCAACCTAACTGATAGTTTTGCTGCTATTACCCATCGGTTGCCATCCTTTTGTCCCTTTGTAGCGTTCTCATGACCACTTATCGGAACGATACAAGGAGCGTGTCGGCGTTTCGTCATTCCGGTGTACGATCGCCCGTGGCGTTGCGCCGTAAACCCTCAGACCAACCGAATCCCTTGCCCCCTCATTCCCCTTTTGCCTACGCAAAAAGCCCGCCCACGCTGCTGCATGGGCGGGCTTTGTCGTAGAGTAGGGCAGCGTTCTGCCCGTAGTCATTATTTCATGTTGCGCTCCAAGAAGTGGAAAATGCGCTTGAAGAGATGCGTGCGTGTCGCACCGCCGTAGATGCTGTGGTTGCGGTTCGTGTAGACCTGCATGTCAAAGGGCTTGCCCGCCTGCACGAGCGCTTCCGACATCTGCGCGCAGTTGCGGTAGTGCACATTGTCGTCGGCCGTGCCGTGAATGAGCAGGAGGTCGCCGTGGAGTTGATCGGCGCGCGTGATGGGATTCACCAACTCATAGTTGGCATTCTCCTTCGGCGTGCGCATGTAGCGTTCGGTGTAGACCGTGTCGTAGAATTTCCAGTTGGAAGGCGCCGCCACCGCCACGCCACAGCGGAAGAGGGGCGTGCCCTGCGTCATGGACATCAGCGTGTTGAAGCCGCCGAAGCTCCAACCCCAAATCGCGATGCGCGAAGCATCGACATAGGGAAGCCGACCCAAATAGGCCGCCGCCGCCACTTGGTCTTGCGACTCGAGGTCGCCGAGACGAAGGTAGGTGCATTTTTCAAAATCTGCCCCGCGAGCGCCCGTACCTCGGCCGTCCACGATGACACTGATGTAGCCATTTTGCGCGAGGAAGGCTTCCCACACACCGCCGCCGTAGAATCCCGTGCTCCAAGCGTCTTTCACTTCCTGACTGCCGGGGCCGCTGTATTGGTACATCACGACGGGATATTTGCGCTTGGGATCGAAATCGCGGGGCTTCACCATCCAGCCGTTCAACTGCGTGCCGTCGGCCAGTGCGAAGGTGAAGAATTCTTGTTTCACGCCCACGTCCTCCACCTTCTTGCGCAGTTGCGCATTGTCGATGAGCGTTTTCTGCGTGCGTCCCGCACCGTCGCGCAAGGTCGTCACAGGCGGTACGCCGAGTTGTGAGTGGACGTCCATGAAGTGGCGCATGTTGGCGGAGAACGTCACCTCGTGCGTCCCACTCTCGGGGGTGAGGCACGTCGTTTTGCCGCGCTTGTCTGTTGCATACACGGCCGTGCGCAGTGGGCTCTCCTTGTGGGCGGCATAGTAGAAGCGTCCGTCGCGCTCGTTGTAACCATAGAATTGGCTCACCTCGAAATCGCCTTTGGTCACCGTCGTCTCCAGTTGGCCGTTGAGGGTGTACCAATAGAGGTGTTGGTAGCCGGTTCGCTCAGAGAGGAGGGCGAAGTGTCCGGGATAGAAGCGCAGGGCAGTGTAGGCCTGCTCGCGGAGGTAACGCTTATCGGTTTCGCGCAATACGAGGCGCGCCATGCCGCTGCGCGGGTTCACCATGTAGAGATCCATTCGGTTCTGGTGGCGGTTGAGGGTCACCACGGCCAAACGCTCGGGGTCGGAGGTGCCGACGATGCGCGGCACGTAGCCGTCGGAATCGACGGGCACGGCCAGTTGTCGCGTGGCGCGACTCAGGAGATCGTAGCTGTGTACGCTCACTTTCGAGTTCTCTGCACCGGCAATGGGGTATTTGTAGTCGTAGGTGCCGGGATATTCGGCATATTCCTCGAGGGCGGGTTTCATGCCCTCGAACATCTGCATGCGATAGACCGGGACTTTCGACTCATCGTAGCGCACCCAACAGAGCATCTTGCTGTCGGCGGTGAAGTCGAAGGAGCGCGCCGTGCTAAACTCCTCTTCGTTCACCCAGTCGGGGATGCCGTTGAGCACCTCGTTGCGCTTGCCGTCGGTGGTGACCTGCGTTTCGGCGTTGCCGTAGAGGAGTTTCACGACGAAGAGGTTGTTGTCGCGCGCAAAGGCCACAACATTGCCGTCGGGCGAGAAGAGGGGCGACATTTGGGGGCCGCCTTCCGAGAGCGGTTCGTACTTGCCGTTGGCCACATCATAGATGTAATAGACCGCCAGCGAGGTGCGGCGATAGACGGGAGTGGTTTTCGTGCGGAGGAGAATTTTCTTCTCGTCGGGGCTCATGATGTAGCCGTCGATGCGCTCGAGTTTGACCGCACCGCGGGCTTTGTCGAGATCGAAAAGCACACCGGTTTCTTGTCCCGTCTTGAAGGACGAACGGGTGATGCGTCGGCCGTCGGCCGAAAGCTGCGAATAACTTTCGCCGTCGTTGAGGGGATGCACCCCATAGATGTATTGGGGGGAGAAAGAGCCGTCGTTAATTTGTTCGATGGTGATCTTCGGCGCGTTGTCGGCCGCGGCCGGTGCTGCAAAGAGTGTGCAGAATCCGGCCAAGAGACTGAGCGTGAGCGTAGAAATAGATTTCATAAAGGGAGGAATGAGCGAGGTAAAGGCGTGCATGGGTCTGCGCGCAGATTGCAGCGCGATAGGTTTCAGCGGTGAGCGGTGAGCGTGACGGCGCAACCGTCGCACTTGGCACCGGTGGGCGGATTGTCTTTGCTCAGTTCGCAAGTGGCTTCGACCAGTCGCGGGTAGGTGTTGAAGAGCCGGTGCAGGATGCGGCCGGCCACATGTTCGAGCAGTTGCGAGGGAGTTTGCATTTCTTCTTGCGCCATGGCGTAGACATCGGCATAACTAATGGTGCCTTCGAGACGGTCTTCGTTGATGGCGGCTTCGGCTTCTTCGACGGTGAGCCAGAGGTTGAGGGTGAAGTGGGCGCCCACTTCGCGTTCTTGGGGCAGCACCCCGTGGTGGGCATAGAAATGCAGGTTGCGGAGAGCGATTTCGAGCGGTTCGAACGTCATAAATAAGGAGTCAGAGGGAGGAAGTTGTGCTCTCGTCGGTATCGGCACCGGCGGTAGCATATTTTTTGAGGGCACGCACCACCCCGGCTTTCCAGGTGTTGATGGTATCGTTTTCGAGTTGCAGCGATTCGATGAGTCGAATCACATTGTCCACGGGCATCCGATAGCGCAACACGCCCGAGATGAGTTTGGCATAGTTCCAATACTCTTTGTTGAAGCGGCCGGAGAGTCCTTCGACGGTGGTCTTGTAGCCGCGTCGGTTTTCGAATGAGAAATCGTAGCGCGGGCTGCCGTCGGCGTTGAAGTTTTTGACAATCCAGCCGGCATTGACGCTTTTGGGCAACACGATGCCCTCATCGTCGTCTTGGAGTCCGGTGAAAATTTCGTAGGGTCGGCCGTCGAGCAAACCGACGAAGGCTACCCACTTCTCTTTCTTGTTTTGAAATCGCCAAACGTCGCATTCCAAGGTCTGCGGTCGGCGTTCAGTGACGTCGCGGATCTGTTCGAGTGCCAAGCGTATCAGGCCATTGAAGAGTTTCTGCTCAGCCGTCTCGTTGGCATGGGCATAGGCATACACGCCCTCGGGGTCTACGGTGAAATGAGCACTGAGTGTGCGAAAGAGTTCGGCTTCGTCGCCGTTGTTCTCGCGTTGGGCGATTTCGTGCGCGAGCTTTTTGATCTCGTCGATTTCAAAAGTGGTGTTGGACATGAGGCGTTGTGAAGATTACACGATGAGAAAGGGGAAGAGGGGCGTCATTCTGCCGCGAGCTGATTCCAGAATTCATCGAGATCTTCGGCGAGTCCTTCCATGAGGTTGTGGTCGATGATGAGCGTGTCGTCGTCCACGAGATAGAGTTCGGCGATGTTGGTGTGCTCTTCGTCGACGAGCACGAAGGAGAAGGGGCGCAAGAGGTGCATCGCCTCGATGGGTTCGCGCAACTTGTGAATGCAGGTTTGGAGCAGGGGCTGAATGTCGGTGTAGAAGTCCTCGCTCGTGTTGTCGATCCACTCTTCGACCACACAACGGGTGATCTCGTTGTCGTCATCGTCGAGGACGCGGATTTCTCCGCTGTCTTGTTTGACGAGGATATACAAATCGGTGAGTCTCGGTTCGCCGCTGTCGGAGCCACATTTTTCGGTAGTTTTCCGCAGTGCGCGTTCGATTTGGTGCAGCGTCTGTTCTGAAACGTTCATGAGCGCGTGGATATAATGTTGATGATAGGGCAAAGTTACTTGGTAAGGCGCAAAAAGCAAAGTGTAATTTGTTTTTTTTGTCCGTGTGGTGTAACTTTGCCTCGACAACGTGCGCAAGTTTCTTGTTTTCACCCGTGGTCAGCCGGTTTTTCGTGCGTTTTTGCGTTAAAATCGCCCGCTTCCCTGCGCTCGCCCACGGCTTTGTTCATTCCGCCCATGCTTCTCACGCTCGATATTGGCAACACCCGCGCCAAACTCGTCTCGTTTGTCGACGGTCGTCCCCGGTTGGAAGCCGCTTGTGCGGTTTCGGAGTTGCCGGCGGCCTTCGCCGGCATCGCCGCCCACCGCCCCGAAGTCACTTCGCTCCGTTGGTGCAGCGTGGGTGCCGACGATGCTCTCGTCGAAGCCCTGTTGTCGCGCACCGGTTGGCCGACACGCCGCCTCGTCGCCGCAGCGGAAGTGGGCGGTGTGCGCCTGGCCTATCGCACACCCCACACGCTCGGGGTCGATCGGCTGGCCGCTGTGTTGGGGGCGCGCAGCTTGCAACCGCAGGGCCACTTGCTCGTGATCGATGCCGGCACCTGCATCACGTTCGACGTGCTGCTGGCCGACGGCCGTTACATCGGCGGCAACATCAGTCCCGGTCTCTCGATGCGCCTCGCGGCGATGCACGCGCACACCGCGCGTTTGCCGCTCGTCGATGCGCAGGGCGAACTGCCCTTGCTCGGTCTCGACACCCCCACAGCCCTGCGCAGTGGAGTGGTGCGCGGCATTGCCTATGAAATTGAAGGCTATGTGCGTCGTCTGCGCGAAGAATATGGGGCAATTAGTACTTTTTTGACGGGCGGCAATCGCTCAGATTTTCCCGTTTCGGCAGAAAGTTGCACCTTTGCAGACGAGTATCTCGTGGCACGCGGCCTCGCCACTGATTTTTAAGCGAAAAGCCGTTGCCGCTCGTTCGCCTTTGGGTTGGTCGACTGCCGCACTTGGGTCGCCGATTCTCCTCATTTATTATTGTATGATCTCCAGCATGAAGAAATACCTCCTTTTGCTCTTCGCCGCCGCGTCAGTTCTCGGCGCATCCGCCCAAGAAACGGGTGTGTCGTCTCCTTATTCTCGCTACGGCGTGGGTGTGTTGAGCGACCCCTCTTTGGGTTTCAACAAAGGCATGGCCGGTACCGGCATCGCCCTGAGCGACAGCCGTCGTTTGAATTTCGCCAATCCGGCATCGTATGCGCGTTTCGACTCGCTGAGCTTCATGTTCGACGTCGGCGTGACCTTGCAAGCCGAGCATCGTTCGGCCGGCAATGCTTCGCGCAACGATTATCGCGCGCAGTTCGACTACCTCGCGGCCGGTTTCCGACTGGCACCGCGTTTGGGCTTTAGTTTCGGCTTGCGCCCCTTCAGCAGTGTGGGCTACGAACTGGCCACGCAGAGCACGAGTCTGAGCGGGAGTGGCGCTTCGAGCGCGCTGACCACGACGACACGCTACACGGGCGAAGGCGGTTTGCATCAAGTCTATGCCGGACTGGGCTTCATGCCGCTGAACGGCCTTTCGGTCGGGGTGAATGCCGGTTATCTGTGGGGCACCACCACGCACTCGGCTTACACGCAATTCAGCAATTCGTCCACCGATGCGCTCCGTCGCTCTTATGCCTACGAGGTGCGCTCCTATACGTTGGACTTCGGCGCTCAATGGTCGCACCGCATCGCTCGCCGTCACGAGGTTTCGCTCGGTGTCGTCTACGGTCTCGGCCACGGACTTCACGGCAGCGCCGATTTTTACAACCAGCGCATCAGCGGTAGCGCGGTGCAGTCCGGCGACACGGTGGCTTTGCGCAACGTCTTCTCGCTCCCGCAAACCGTCGGTGTGGGACTCGGTTGGAACTATGCCAACCGTCTGCGCCTCGGATTGGACTACACGCTGCAACAGTGGGGGCGTGCCACCTCTCCTGCCCTTGAAACGCTGGCCGACGGCAGTCAAGTGTTCCGCAAAGCCGACAATCTGCTCACTGATCGCCATCGGGTGAGTTTCGGTGCGGAATATACACCCGACCCCGACGCCCTGTCGTGGGCACCGCGTGTGCGCTATCGTTTGGGCTTGAGCTACGCCAGTCCTTATGTGAAGGTGGACAATCACGACGGCCCGTCTTCTTATGTAGCCACCTTGGGTGTGGGACTGCCCATCATCACCTCGCGCAACAACCGCAGCATGCTCAATGTCTCTGCGCGCTATGAATTGTTGCAACCCGCCGTGACGGGTGCGCTGAAGGAGCAATTCTTCGGCCTGTCCGTCGGTTTGTCGTTCGGCGATAAGTGGTTCGACAAATGGAAGGTTGAATAACATCGCCCCATGCACCGTCTACTCTATTGTCTGCTCGGGCTTTTCGCGCTGAGCCTGAGTTTTTCAGCCTGCGACAACGGCGCGCCGCCGAGCGGATCGGCGGTGCGCAATCGCGATTCGCTGCCGGTGATGGTCACCTACGGGGTGTCGAAACTCATCAGCGACTCGGGCGTTGTTCGCTACAAGATTATTTCGGAAGAGTGGCTGGTCTTCGACCGCACTCACCCGCCACGTCAAGAATTTCGCAAGGGCGTTTTGCTCCAACGCTACGACGATCGGCTCAATGTCGACCTCTACATCACGGCCGACACCGCCTATTGGTACAATCAGAGCCTCTGGGAACTGCGCGGTCGCGTTCGGGTGCGCAATTTGTCCGATCGGGTGACCTATACCAGTGAACAACTGTATTGGGACAACGAGAAACATGAATTTTATTCCCATGTGCCGATGCACATTGTCACGCCCGACCGCGATTTGCGCGGCGATCGTTTCCGTTCCGACGAGCATTTGACGCGCTACGAGGTGAAACGCACGCGCGGTTTCATCCCGATGCCCAGTTCCTTCGCCAATTCATCTACACCGGCCGCCACCGCGTCGCGCTGATCAACCTTGTTCTGCATGAAGCGTTTCGACTGAGCCGGATGCCTTGACGATTCCCCCCGCGATCCACGCTGTTTGTGACCTCGCTTCGGCCAGTACCTGCCGATGATCGGAACCGTAAGCCTACAACAATCCCCCTATTGACGACTGTCGATAGGGGGATTGTTGTGGAATGTGGGGAGGAACGGTGCGCCGCTTGTGGAACGTGCGCGTTGGGCTCACCCGGCGGAAGGTTTTAGAACGAGATACCGAACGAGAGGAAAGGAGCCAATGAATAACCCGAGGCGATGTAGTAGTCGGAGTCGAAGAGATTGAAGTTGTCCGTCACACCGGTGCGGAAGAAAGCGCCTTTCATCATCTGATAGCGGTAGGCCAAAGTGACGTTGCAGCCCCATCCGAAAGCAGAGGTCGGTCCGTGTGTATTGGTTTTGATCGGTTCGGTCTCGGTGTCTTCCATGCCCGGTATGTAGACGCAGCCTTCGCCGTGAGTCTTATAAAAGAAGGATTCGAAATATCCGATGGACAGTCCCATACCGATTTCGAGGAAGTGTCTTTTGTGTCCCACGAGATGGTGCACCTGCGCCGGGATCATCCATCCGTTGGTGCGTCCGAGATCATTGAAAAAATCGTCGGTGCCAGAAGTTTTGACGCGAGCCAATCCCACTTTGTAGCCCCAGTGTCGAGAGTTGCCTATGCGCGAATCGAAGGCCAAACCCACCGTGCGCGAAGCACCGCCGTGTTCAACCATCACACCATAGCGGGGACGCTGCGCCCAACTGCCGATGAAAGGCAGCGCGAAGAGGAGAGAAAGGAGAAGATATTTCATGTCGAAAGCTTAGAACGTGTAACCAATGGAGAGGTAAGGATGAAAATTGTCTTGCCCGTCGTTGCTGAAAGAAAAAGTCTCCCAAATATGGAAATCGTCTGAGAGGGAAAGACCTGCACGGAAAATCAATCCTTTGTCCATTTGGAAGCGGTAGCCCGCCGAGAGATGGAACAATTGGGTAAATCTGCCGAAATACCGATGGGAGTATTCATGCGTCAATTGATATTTTCTTCTGCCCGGGTAGTCGCAACCGTTCTCGCGGGGCCGTTGGTTCGTCTCTTCGTACGAATACTGGATGTAAGCCAAGGAAGTGCCGCAAGCAGCTTCGAACATGTGGTGCTTTCCACCGGCCAGAAAGTTGAGATCGAGGGGCACGGTGATCCCCTTCTCACGATAGTTATACTCAGGCAAGCCTTTGTAAGTCGTATAACCTACACCGACACGATAGCCCCAATGGGATTTGGGAGCGACGCGGCGATCGAACGAAACACCGAAGCCCTGGAATGCCGGTTCCCACCCCACCGAAACGGCAGAACGTTGCGCTCGCAACTGGGTGATGCACAGCAGCAAGAGACACAGCAAAGCGATTTTTCTCATAAAATTGATGCGTTGATAATGTGAAATCCGTCGCAAAGTTAGTCATTATTTTAGAAAGTGCTCCGTTGGGGTTGCGGAATTATGAAAACTATTACGCGCGCGAACATTATATTGCAGTAAGCGTTGGGAAATCGTCTACATTGTCGTATTTTTGTAGACGATTGGGGGATTTTCTCCCGATCCAACGTCATCAATTCTTACTCTACGTACTCTCCGCTTTTCCTCTCTCATAATGAAAAAGATATTGTTCCTTCTTTTGCTCTTGTTGACCGTCGTTTTTCGAGCGCCGGCCGCCAATCCACTCGAAGGACCTAAGCGCGAAATGCGCGGTACTTGGATTCAATGCGTCAATGGTCAATTCCTCGGTATGTCGCGCGAGCAGATGCAAGCCAACCTCACCAACCAACTCAATGTGTTGCAGGCTGCCGGTATCAATGCCGTGATGTTCCAAGTGCGTCCGGAAGCCGACGCCCTCTATCGCAGCAGCTACGAACCCTGGAGTCGTTGGCTCACCGGCCGTCAAGGACAAGATCCCGGCTGGGATCCCCTCGAATGGATGGTGCGCGAGTGTCATCGTCGCGGTATGGAGTTGCATGCTTGGATCAATCCTTTCCGCGCCAAGACCAAAGACACCAAAGAACTGGCGGCCAACCACCCCTATTGGCTCAAACCCGACCGCTTCTTCTCGTACGACGGACTCATCATTTTCGACCCGGGTCAAATCGAAAACCAACGCTACATCTGTGATGTGGCGGCCGACATTGTGCGCCGTTACGATGTCGACGGTTTGCACATCGACGACTATTTCTACCCCTATCCCGTACCCGGTTTGCCCATTCCCGATGATGCCACCTTCGCCGCCAACCGCAATGGATTCAACAACCGCGCAGATTGGCGTCGCTACAACGTGAATACCTTCATCAAGATGCTCTACAACACAGTGCACAGCATCAAACCTTGGGTCAAATTCGGTGTATCTCCCTTCGGCATATACCACAACCTATCTTCCGGCGGTAGTGTGCCCGGCAGCGACACCCGCGGTCTGCAGAACTACGACGACTTGTATGCCGACGTCTTGTTCTGGGTCGGCCAAGGTTGGGTGGACTACGTCGTGCCGCAGCTCTACTGGCCCATCGGACACTCCAGTGCCGACTACGATCGCCTCTTGCGTTGGTGGGCAAAACACGCTGCCGGACGTCCCCTCTACATCGGGCAAGACGTGATTCGTACCGTTACAACGCCCGACGTCAGCAATCCCACAGTCAATCAAATGAACGCCAAGTTCGAACTCGAGCGCAGTTTTCCCTCCGTCCAGGGGCACGTGGTTTGGTACTCCGCCGCGGTGGTGCGCAACGAGGGCAACTATGCCTACGAGTTGCAAAACAACTACCACCTCACGCCCGCACTCGTGCCGCAGATGCCCTTCATCGACGACAAAGCCCCGAAGAAGCCGCGCAAACTCAAAGCCATGTGGATGCCCGACGGCTACTATCTCTTCTGGAGCGCCCCGAAAGCCAAGACAGAGATGGACGCGGCGAAATTCTATGTGATCTATTGTTTCCCCAAAGGACACAAGATCGATATCAATTCGTCTACCTATATCTTTGCCGTTACCTCCGAAACGATGTACAAACTCCCGTACAATTTCGGCAACGAAAAGTACACTTATGTAGTGACAGCTCTCGACCGTTTGCAGAATGAGTCGAAACCGGTCAAAATCAAATTGAAACTCTGATGGCTTCTCCCTTATAGGCAAAAGCCTCCATGATAATAAAGGTCATTTTCTCCCTTTCAATACAGGTCTTACGATGAAAGTTCTCAAATTCGGCGGGTCCTCAGTCGGAACGCCCGAAGCCGTGCTGCAAGTCAAGCAAATCGTAGATCGGCTCGACACCTCAGCGGTCGTTGTGGTCTCTGCGCTCGGCGGCGTCACTGATCGTCTCATCTCGCTCTCTGCACAGGCTGTCGACCCTGAGGCCGACTATCTCACCGCCCTCGACGAACTCCACGCCCGCCACGACAAGATGGTGCGCACTGTCTTGCCTGCCGATCGACAGGAGGAAATCTTACAAGGCGTGTCCAACTGCTTCGACGAACTCAGCCGTATCTTACAAGGCGTTCACCTCATCGGAGAACTCACACCCAAGACAGCCGATGCCATTGTTGCCTACGGCGAACGCATTTCTTCGTCCATCGTGGCCGCGCTGCTCGGCGCCCGCCACATCGATTCACGTCGTCTCATTCGCACACGCCCCGAAGGCGCGAAACACATCGTCGATTTCGACGCCACGCATGCGGCCATTGCCGAGGCCGATCTCTCGCGTTGTCCCCTCACTGTGATGGGCGGTTTCATCTCGTCCGATGTTGAGAGCGGTCGCACCACCAACCTCGGTCGCGGCGGTTCGGACTACACTGCGGCCATTCTTGCCGCCGCACTCGGTGCCGAGGTGCTCGAAATCTGGACCGATGTCGACGGTTTCATGACCGCCGATCCCCGCGTCATCCCCACCGCCTTCACGATCGACGAACTTTCTTACGACGAAGCCACCGAATTGTGCAACTTCGGCGCGAAAGTCGTCTATCCCCCCACCATCTTTCCGGTGTGTGTGCGCAATATTCCCATTTTAGTGCGCAACACCTTCAATCCCAACGGAAAACATACCGTCATTCGCCGCAATGCCGCACCCAGTTCGCGCCTCATTCGCGGCATCTCCTCCATCGGCGAGACCGCTTTGGTCACCGTCAGCGGTATGTCCATGGTCGGTGTGGTCGGTGTCAATCGCCGCATCTTCACCACTTTGGCACAAGCCGGCATCAGCGTGTTCATGGTGGCGCAGTCGGCTTCCGAAACTTCGACTTCGCTCGCCGTCACTCCTGCCGATGCGCAGCGCGCCTGCCACATTCTCGATGCCGAGTTTGCACAGGAAATTGCCGCCGGCGCCATGAATCCCGCCGGTTGTCGCACAGGCTTGTCCACCGTTGCCGTCGTGGGCGAAAACCTTCGCCACCACACCGGCACCGTCGGCCGCCTGTTCTCCGTTCTCGGTCGCAACGGCATCGGTGTGAACGCCGTCGCCCTCGGCGCGCTCGAAATGAGCGTCTCGTTCGTCATCGAACGCCCCTTGCTGCGCAAAGCCCTCAACGTCTTGCACGATTCCTTCTTCATGGGCAACCACGAAGAGCTCAACCTCTTCATCTGCGGCACCGGCACCGTCGGCGACCAACTCATCCAACAGCTGGCCGCACAAAACGCCATTCTCCGCGAGAAACGCGGGTTGAACCTCAACTTAGTCGGCGTCGGCGGCCGCAGCAAATCCGTTTACGACATCGCAGGTATCGATCCCGCCAACTACCGCGCTGCACTGAATGCAAGCGAAGAGGAAGGCGGCATCGACCACATGATGCGGCGCATCCTCGAACTCAATGTTTTCAACGCCGTTTTTGTCGACTGCACCGCTTCGGCCGACGTTGCCGCACACTATCGCGCCCTCCTCGAACATCACGTCCACGTTGTCACCGCCAACAAAGTAGCGGCCTCCGGCCCTTACGAAGATTATGCGGCGCTGAAAGACACAGCACGCCGTCGTGGGGTGAAACTCCTTTTCGAAACCAATGTCGGTGCCGGCCTGCCCATCATCGGCACCATCGGCGACCTCATCGCTTCCGGCGACCGCATCAAGAGCATTGAAGCCGTATTGTCGGGTACGCTCAACTACGTGTTCAACACCCTCTCCGCCGAGGTGCCGCTTTCCGAAGCCGTGCGTTTGGCACAGGCCAACGGCTATAGCGAGCCCGACCCGCGCATGGATCTTTGTGGCATGGACGTGGTGCGCAAAATCACCATCTTGGCGCGTGAGAGCGGCTATCGTGTCGAAACTTCCGACATTGCCATCGAGCCTTTCCTCCCCGCCGAATTATTCGAAGGTAGTACCGAAGCCTTTATGGAAGCCCTGCCGCAGCTCGATGCCGCTTTCGAGCGCGAACGTCAGCGTTTGGTGGCCGAAGGCAAATGCTGGCGCTACGTCGCCGAGTGGAAAGACGGCAAAGGCAGCGTCGGCCTGCGCGAGATTCCCATCGGTCACCCGCTCTACCAGCTCGAAGGCTCGAACAACATTATCTGCCTCACCACCGCCCGCTACGACACCCCGATGATCATCCGCGGCTACGGTGCCGGTGCCGCCGTCACCGCCGCCGGTGTCTTTGCCGACGTGATGCGCGTGGCGAATATATGATGCCCTGCCTTGACAGATAAGCACGAGATTTGAATGGCAATTGCGTTGCTGCAATACAATCATAGCAGATATAAACAAGAGACTGGGACTCAATTGAATCCCAGTCTCTTGTTTATGTCACAGCTGTAGGCCTGTTTCGTTTACAAGGGAATGTCCTCCCTTTTTCACCGAAACGTTTTGGAGATGGCTCGGCAAGGGCCTTTCTCCTTCGGTTTTCTTTTCATGGGAAACCCTTATCGATCGAATTTCCTCAGCAAGAGATGGAGTGTCAAGTAGATTCTGTAAGCTCTTCTCCGATTTCCTAGGTTCAATTGCTGCATGGCGACGAGAATATAGTCTTCAATGTAGTTTAAACTCTCCGCATATAGACGGTCGTTTAAGCTACGAATGATCCTACGCCGTCCTTTGCTTCCTTCATACAGTTCCTTTAGGAACCGGCTGAACGATTGGTGATTGAACGAGAGGTAGGAATCTACATTTTGCATAGTGCTTCCAGACGTTTGATAATTTGCTTTTCCTCTTGATAGTCCATGAACTCAGGAGCGATGCTCGCCAGTCCATCCTTCAAAGATTCGATAGCTTTGGGAACCTCTGTGTTGAGTTTCGTGATCTGGCGTTCGAACTTTTGGGCTGAGTCATTCATGTTTTCTTCGAGGTCGCGACTGAGATCACTCAGAACTTTACCAATGGTGCTGGTAAGTTCGCGAGTCTTTTCGTTGGTATCATCGATGGCTTGGCGCAAATCTCCGATAGCATCTTCGATCTGTGTCGAGGTGTTGTTGAAGGTTTCGTCCTGCTTCTCCACCACGTCGTTGTATGTTTTGGTCAATGCATCGTGTAGCTTCACTTGATGCTCTTCGAACTTCTGAGTCAATTCCTCTTGAGATTGCTTGAAGAGTCCAATCAGATTTTCCAGTGTACGGTTAACTGCATCTCGGTTTTCACCGACAACGTCCTTCAAGTAAGCACCGGTGTGGGTCATCGTTTCGAAGAGGCTCGTATTGACTTGGCTGATGGAGGTCAGCATCGCTTGGGTAGACTTCTGATGATTGTCGGATACCTGCTCGATTACAGCCTCAAGCTTATTGCGAACGCGGTCAAAATCGTTCTTCTGTTCCTGAGAAAGTTGTCGGTAGGAGGCGATGGCTTCCTGGAAAGATGCCGTGACTTTGTGGAACACTTCGTTGTTCTCGTTGTATTTCGTGTTCAGTTGTAGCTGCTTTTCCGTGTAGCTTCTGACGATTTCCGTGTTGTTGCTCAGAGCCTCATTCACGTTTTTCTCCAGCATCTCGCTGTGCGCTGTGAGATGGGAGGAGAGCTTGTCAGCGAGATCTCCCATCAGCGCCTTTTGTTCTGCTGAACTCGTTTCGTGTATCTTCTCTTGTGCGGCTTTCAACCCCCGTATTTCGTTGAGTAAATCCCCCAAGGATTTAAGGGAATCCTCCTGTTTTTGGAGAATAGCGTGGGTGTTTTCGCCCTCGAGTTCCGACAATTTGTTCAGCGCTTCGAGGTGCTGATTTCGAAGTTCGTTGATGTGTGCAGCCTTTTTCTCTTGTTCATACGAGAGAAACCACCCCAAAGCAAGCGCAGCTAGCGCAATATAAATGGCGAAAGGCGAGGTTGACTGGCTACCATTAGCCAGCAGAAAAGAGAATAACGCCAAGGTTACTCCGATAGCAGTGTTTTTGATCATGCTAATATCTTATTGAGTTGTTTGATTACAAAGTATGAGAAAGATTTTCCGACCAGAGAGTCACATTTGACTTCAAATTGCTCTTGGTTGTATGTCTTCCACGGATGATTTGAAAGCAGTTGCTTTACCTCTGAACTCCAGTTGGGAACGATTTCGCAGAACAGTTCGAAATCATCTTTTAGAACCTCGTCCCTTAAGCAAGGCAGCACACACTTATCTAGGATGTTTTGTGCTGAGTACAGGGCGGGATTGGCTGCGATACGGTTGATTCCGGTGTAATTAAAGATCTCGCGCCAAATGTTCACCCCGTCCCTTCCGAAGCACGTGGCAATGAATTCTATCTGTTTCTTGATTTGCCCTTCAAGTTCGGAGCGCGGGGAGTCTACATAGGAACTGAGGTACGCGAAATTCGCATAATCGAATCGTTTGTCAACATATTGATTTCTCACACCTTCCGTTGTCCGATACTGATCACATATTTTAGTGATCTCATTCTGCCTTGTTTCTTTCTCTGTCGACGCGATTTTATTGAACCCGTCCATCACGGCGACAGCAAACGGATGTGTTATTTGCTGATAGTAGTGTCGGAAAGCCTCCGTGTGCCAATTGTAGAAGTCCAAAAACACGGTGTTGTCGAAGTATCGCTGTTGCAGCTCATTCAATTCATCGGGTTTGCACCTTTCCATTGTGGTTCTGAGTAGGCTGATGTTCCGACCGCTCAACATGTCAGCGCGCACCAGAAAGAATATGTGTTTGAAATTGAGACATTCAGTCTCGATTTCACCGACATAGACAACATCTTTCGAGATCTGATTAGTGCAGCAAAAGGTATAGACCGTGTGGTTTTGGATCTCACCTTGTGGGGAATTGCTGCACCAAGCCTTAAAAGCCGGGAGAATCGTTGCAATCACATCGAAGTCTAATCGCGAATCACAAATATGCTTTGACGAAACATTCACCAGCAGACAATTGGGTCTGCCGGTGAATAGTTGTTTTGTCAAATTGCTTACTTGAGGGTTACTCATTGGGAATCGTCAATTTTGTGATGTTTTCCAAGATGACTTCCTGTTCTTTGTTGGAGTCAAACGTCGAGTTTCTCCGTTTGTTGAGCGTTTCATTCAGCTCTGTTTCAACTTGTTCTATTTGTGTGTTGACAAACGAACGCATACCTTCTGCTACAAAAAACGTGATGCGATCCATTTCCTCTTTGGAGCGACTAGTCAAGATTTGGGTGTAGTCTGTGAGCTTCTCCTCGAATTGCTGTTTCGTCTCATCGGCAATCTTGGCACAGATGCGCTTCTTTCTTTGCTGCTCGAGCTTGATTTGCTCCTGCTCGAGCTCTCTGCGCATGGTTTCCTCGGCTTCTATTCGTTGTTGAATCTCGAGTTTCTTGGCTTCTTCAGCGTCTGTGATTCGATGCATTCTGCTGAGCATCGCCACTTTCTGCTGTACTTTAAGATCGAGCTGCGCCTGCATGTTATTGACAAGGCGTTTGTATTCCGCTTTGTGCAGTTCGTCTTCGACATAAGTCGTCGGATCCACAAAATCTGCAACTTTCCCGAGCCAGTAGCTTACCGACAACTTGTCGAAGATTCCCCCTTTCTTCTTTCTGTCTTGCCCACCCACTGTTGGTTGTTCGGGCTGTTGTGAAGAATCGGAGCCTTTCGCATAGTCAATCAGCTTCGTCATGTCGAGCGTACTGTCGGTTGTAGCCAAGACCTTCGCACCTTTACTGAGTCCTTTCAGAATAGTGCTGCCGGCTTGTGCTATTTTTCCTCCCTTAGAGAGAATCATGGCGTGTTTGGAGAGTAGGGCTCCCGCTTTCGCCCATCCTGTTGCCGGTATCAACAACATAGCAACGTCGGTGGCATGTCCAATTTTTTTGATCACGTTGCCTATTGCACCTCCCTTTTGCACGTATTGTGGCACATAGTTATCCATGGCCGCTTTTATTTCTTGGTTCCCCTGTGCGATGACCTCTTCGTATTGCTGGAGCATTTGGGCGATCTCTTGCTTTTCGATGCCATACTTTTCCAACTCTTGTTCACTGCCGGCATTCAAAGTCTTGAGCTGATAGTATTTCTCTGCGAGATCGCTTTGGTTGGCCTCCACTTGTTGTTCTAAGGCTTCGATGCTCGTGTCGTCGAAATTCGTATCCATATCAATGTTCAGTGCCTGCAGTGACAACTCAACCTCGTTGATTTCCCCTTGAGCCGTCGCGACAACGCTTTGTTTCCATGCCTCTATCGAGGTCGAGGCATAGCTGTTGAGTGCATCTACCGCCTTGGGCAGTTGGCGTTCGAACAGTCTTTTAACGCTGTTCTGCAAATCATCGTCCGCAGTCTTGTTATCCACTTCGCGCTCGAAGGCCTTAATCTGTTTATTCTTCTGAACTTGGAGTTCACTTTGCAGCAGAGATTGAGTGGAATCGTTGCTCGTTTTGATACGATCGGCTTGTGTGTTGAGCTTTGTGTCGATACTCTTCCGTTGTGCTGTCAGTTGGGCAATCGTTTCTTCGATTTCCGCCTCGCTTTTCTCCGCATTTTTTTTGAGGAATTCCAACTTGGTGTTGAGGGCTTTCTCAAACTTTTCCTTCATGATGCCCAGACGTCCCAAGGTGCTTCGTGTATAGATCTCCTCAATTTTTGCGGCTAAGCATTGCGAAACATACTCTTTGAAGCCTTCGTATTGGCTCACCCATCGTTCGAATTCAGGGCTATTTTGTTCATTGCAAAGCGCGAAGTAGATCGGCATGGTGCCGATGACCTGTTGCAGAAGTTCTTGTTCTTGTTTAATTGTCGAGTAGACATCTTCTTCTGAATCGCGCATTTCGTCGACATGCGTCCGCGCGAAAATCATGTCAATGCCCAAGTTCCCGATGTTCTGAATCATGCGACGGTCGGAATCCGTGAGGGAAGAAGCCGTGACATACACAATGAACTGGGAGTTCTGCAGCAGTTCCTCCGTCATCTTTACATGTTCGTTGATCAAAGTGTTCACACCCGGTGTGTCTACAAGGATCAATCCCGACTTTAACAGCTCGATCGGGGCTGCATATCTCAGTGCGGCGATGGGCTTTCCGTTGCAAGTGTGTTGATGGTCGAGCGTCTTGATGCGCGATATCTCGATGCTTTCTTTTGTTCCATCTACATATTCCAGCGAAGCCCTCTCTTCTTCAGCATAACTGATGTAGGTCAAAAAGGCTGTAGTTTCCACACTTTTGGTGGGAAGCACCTCTTTTCCGATCAGTCTGTTGATGAGTTTAGATTTTCCTGCACTGAATTGACCGATGAAGGGCAAGTAGTACTGCTTGCCCTCCATGCAGGCGATGAGATGGTCCAAAACGGCACCGTTGGCGTCGTCGGTAAGAAAGGTGGCCACCTCTTTATACCGTTGTAATGTCTCTACAATATTCATGATTATTGCTTACGTTTGATTGTGTCTACTTGGGTTCCATTGATAAGTTCGAAGCAACTGTCCGCCTCATTCATGAGAGGAGTCAACTCCTGCCTTTGTGCCGACAGTTGTTCTATGATTTGATTCCTCTCTTCTTGCGATGCCGACAATTGTCGCTCGCGCAATTCGATGTCTTCCTTCTTTCGGTTGATGACTTCCGTGAGTTCCAACTTCAAAACATCGAGTGCTGCGTTGGTCATTGCTGTTTTGCTGTTTCTCAGTGCTTGATAGAGTTGGGAGAGATTCTCTTTTTCGATGTCTTCGATGAGGCTTTCCACGTAGGCTTCAGCTGCTCTCTGCTTTCTGCGCTGTTCTTTTGCCATTTTCGCCTGGTGTTCTGCCTTCAGCTCTTCTATTTCTTGCAGGAGTCTCTGCTTTCTGTTTTCCTCTCGCTTCGCGTCAAGTGCGGCAGCCGAGGCATCAATGCTTTCCAGTCGCCGTATTTCCCATTCCAGTTCTTCGGCTTTACTATTGTATAGTGCGTCGATTTCCTTTCTGCATTGGTCATAATACTCTCGGTCTGAGAAATCCCTCTTTGTTTTGGTGACAGATTTATCCCGATCGCCCGTAAATGCCCACTGCAAGAGTCCCAAAAGACCTCCTCTCTTTTGAGTTTCGGGTGTCGTATAGGTAACTACGTCTGGGCGCGCGCCCAATAGTTGTGTCTCGGCGAACTTCTCTTCTCTCAATCTTTCACGAGATTGCTCTAATTTTTCGCGCTTTTTTTGGGCTTTGTTGGCTTGTATTTCTTTGATTTGTAGGTCCGACAAGCGCTCCTCCGATTGATTGATTTCTTGTTGGATTGCAGCGCGTTTTGTCAGCCAATCATCGATGTCCAGGTCCATATCAAAGTAGCCTTGATCCATCGTCTTCTTCTTTATCTCGAATCCGTTGTCCTTCTCTTGCTGTTGTAGGCGTTCGACTATGTTCAAAGCATATTCGCTGTATTCGGTTTCTATGAGTTCATGGAATTTACGATCGGCCTCTTCACTCACTTCATCCCAGATGAAGGCATATCTGCTGTAAATCCGGTTGATGTAGATGCGCGTGTTGTGTTCCAAGTCTTCAAGATCCTCTGCGCCGTTGATCTCATTGATGCATTTGTACTTCTCGTCGGATGCCTTGACCTTAATGGTTCTTTCTGCATCGCGAAGAATCTCGCCCACCTTCAGACGGACGCCGCTTTTTTTCTTTTCGAGCTGCGTGTTCACCGAGTCGAGTTCGTCTTTCAGTTGACTGATCTGGAGGCGCACTTCGTCGGCATCGGTGGTGTTAGTCAGTTCTTCGATGCGTTCCGACAGTGAAGCCTCGGTTTCCCGGAGAAACGTGCGGACTTTCTCCACCGGACTTAGCAATTCCTTGCGCGCCTTCTCGCCTTGTGTGAGATATCTCGTGAGTCGATCTTCAAATTTTTCAATTTCAGAGGAGTCGAGCAATTGTTTCCGTTCACTCTCGCTGAAGTTGTCCTTTCCGTTGTAGTCCAGAGAGCGAGCGCTGCGAGCCACCAAAGCCTGGTAGGCCGAGATCGGGAAGATTTCAGGCAGATCCTTCGTATCAAACCACTTGCTGTAATTCTTTTTCAGCGTGTCCACCACCTCTTCCATGGTCTGCTCGCTCTCTTTGATCAGGTCTTTCTGGTTCAAAACGATGAGAACCGAGTTACATCCCTTGAGCAAGTGATTGAGCTTCTCGTAGTCGGTCTTCGAACCCGGCTGTTTGGCGTTGAACATAAAGATGGCAGCGTGCGAACGTTTGATCTGATCATTGGTGATCTGTTCGTGTCCTTCGAGCACCCCGTTCAGTCCCGGGCTGTCTACCAGCGACACGCCATCGTTCAGATACGGCGAATCGAGAAACACCTCGACCGATTCGATTTTCTGAGCGACGTTGTCGCCTCGGGTGCTAACGAATTTCTCAATATTCTCCAGCGTCACGTCATTGCATTCCTCCTTGTCTCCGCCTTTGTAATTGACTCGGATCAGTGGTTTGCCTGTGGGGCTCTCGTTGACTGAGCGGAGAAAATTGACCGTTGCAGTAGTTTCCGTGGTGAATGAGGGCAAATACTTTTCCCCCATCAGCGAGTTGAGGAAAGTCGATTTCCCCGCACTAAACTGCCCCACGACCACAATCGAGAAACGTCCGTTTTTTACGTTCGATTCCAGATCTTCCAATGTCGAGACCTGCTCAGCCTTTTCAAGTCCCGTGTAGAAGTTGATGCAACCTCTCAGTAATTCGATAACGGCGGCTTTGCGCTCGTTGTATTCTTTCTTATAGTCCATTGAGTACTTGTTTGATTTGTCCGGATAGTTGCTGCAAAGTTTTGAGATCGGCCGCCAGGAGTTGAATCATGCGCTCGTTTTCTCCCGAATTGTTTAAGTTTTCGATTCGCACGATCATATCTTTGAGTCTGGCGATGTATTCATTTTTCTTTTGATCCCATAGTTTGTGGAGTGCTTGCACCAGCGGTTGTATGCTTCGTTGCAGACTCTCTCTGACTCCCGCCTTGAGATCGATGATCATCTTCCCGTCGGGCACAGAGAGTTGCTCATCTATTTGTCGACGCAGGTCTTTCTTGAGCATTTTTAAGTACGAAGTGCGAGCATGTTTTTTGGCCTCTTCGATGATCTCTTGCTCTTCTTTGATCCTTCTCTTCGCTTCCTCAATCTGCCTCATCCAGATTCTCTGCAGATTTTCGTTGTCTTCCGCGTCGGCTAATCGCCTTTCCAAGGCGTCCAGTTTGCTTTGGTTGGCAGCCAACGACTTGGTGTATTTGCTTTTAATCTCCATTTGATCCGCATCGTATTTCTGACCCTTCGAATCGTCGCGAACAGTTTTGGGGATCTCTTTGTATTGGTCTCCGAATATGCCCCATGGGTTATACCATTTATTGTTCTTTACTTTGTGAACGACCGTCTTGTGTTCAACCTGAGGCCGTGATCCCAATCTTTGCAATTCAGAAAAGCGCGTTCTCCGTAGCCGTTCTCTTTCTTGTTCGGCCAAATGTATATCGTTTTGTAGAGAGCTTACCGTTGGCCCCTTACTGAGGGATCTTATTTTCCGTTGCAGCTGTTCGATCTCTGCCTCGAATCTTTTTATAATGGAGGTGGACGAAGAGCTCTCGCTATGGTCGAATTCCACATTCGAACGTATCTCCACCCGCTTGTCTTTGAATGAAATAGACGGTAGGAGGTGCTGCATGTTCGACACAATCCCGTCTCTGATGCGATCGAATCCCACATTGAGGTGCTCGGTGAGCCACATCGTTTGCTCTCCCCAAAAGTTCTCTAATGCTCTTCCGATTTCGTTTCTGTTACCGGCTCTTTCCGCTTCGTAGAGCGACATTTGGTCGACTTCTTGGAGCATACTTGAATGCCCGCTCCCCACGTTGCTCATGATTTGTCGATAGAGCATTTCGCGGAGGTCTTCGATATCGCTCTTGACCTCGATTTCGCAGTGCTTTTTGAAGTTTTCCGTCTTCTTTTCCGCCTCTTGTATTTGGTCAAGCAGCAATTTCTTCCCGGGCAAGTCCTCTTTTTTGACCTCTCTGATCTTTTTATCCGTGTCCATTCCCTTATGGAAACTCTCAATGGTCTCAAGAAGTCGGTGACAGATGGACTGATAAAACACCTTTTCCTTTTCGCTGACCCGGAGATAGTCGAACAGTGCCTTTTCGAGTTCGGGCATTTTCGATTCTTCCAGCAGTCTGGTTCTGTCTGCCTCGGTCAGATCACTTTGATCCGTGTCATAAACGCGCATGATGCGCCGATCGCGCGCGCTGAGTGCCTTCAAAGCAGAGATGCCGAATACGAATTGAGGCTTTCCATTGCCCTCGTAGACGTAATTGACAATATCGTTCGTGAAAGCCTGCATGCGCTCTTCGTAGCTCTCCTCGTTGGTTTTGAGATCGTCAATGGCATTCAGCACGAAGAAGAAGCTTTGTTGGTACTTCTTCAGTTCCTTGATGAAATCGAGGTCGCTTTTACCCATGCCTCTCAAGTGGAAGAGACAAATACTGGCGTGAGAATGGCGAATCTCATGTAGGGTGATGTCTCTGTGTCCTTTGGCCACGCCGTTCATTCCCGGCGTATCAATGAGCACGACAGGATCTTCGATGTCCGCAAAATGCACATAAACGTCGACAGCGACAATGTCCCGGACAACATTGTACTGGTTTTCTGAAGTCGTCACATAGTCAATGAGTGCGCTCTTATCTTTGCTCACGTCGAGCGTCACGTCGTTCTTCGTTTCGTCACGGAAGTGAACAATCGCTTTGTCCAATCGAGGATCAGCTTTCGGGACATTATGGATGTAAGTGACCGTTGCCGTCGTTTCGTTCACCCCGTGGGGCAGAATGTCTTGCCCAATGATGGCATTGAGAAACGTGGATTTTCCGCTACTGAATTCGCCTACAATTGTGATCCTGAATTCGTTGTTTTTCAACTCGAATTCGGTGTCCGTTAGACTTTCTGCAATATAAGGGAAACCTTTGATAGCTTGGGTCTTCTTTATCTGCGATATGATGTCCAGTAATCGCTTGTTCTTTTCTTGTTTATCGTTCATTTTTAGTTCGAATTCGGTGTCTGTTAGGCTTCCTGTAACATAAGAGAAACCTTTGAGGCTTGGGCATTCTTAACAGCGATAGGATGGCCGAAAATCGCTGAATCTTTTCCTTGTTTATTCAGTCAAGGCTTGATTTGTATTTCACCGAACTGAGTCCGTTGAGAGCTATTTACATTTGCGGTCTCTTGGTAAGACTCGGAAAACATGAGGAGTTCATGTCGGTGCATAGTTCGGGAATATACAGGCAAAAATATAAAAAAACTGATGCCCATGAGGAAAATCAACTGCTTTCTGTGTTTCTTTTTGCCTTTGTGGGACAATATGGGTGAATATGACACAGAAAAGCGTGATAAATTGAATAATCTTCCCGATTTGGGAATGGAGTGGCGAAGAAAGAGGAGGGGCTGTGTTGTTTGGGCTTTTTCTTCTCTCTCACTTGGAGAAAGGGGAGAAGTGTGTTTTTCTTGTGTTCTAAGGCGAATTTCTTTCAAATAAAGCACGGCTGAAATCTCTCACGGAGAAAAGCATCGGCGGAAGGGTCGTTCTTCTTCTACTCCATATATAAATAAGGTGTCGCCCAACTCAACTCAGCCCCCGCCGCTAAAAGAGCATCCATCGACAGCGCTATGAACAGCGCTGTCGATGGATGCTTTTGTTGTATTTGCCTCCGGTTGTGCGTGGGAAGAAGGTGGGAGGGCACTGACGTTGCAAGAAGGTGCGCGCCGTACAGGCGAGGAGATTTGAATGTGTGGGGGCGTGGAATTAAAGTGTAGAGATGTGTAGACGGATCGCAGGGCGTGCAATCGGTAAGTGCGTGGGGCGAGCGAATTAGAACGCGTGCAGTTTTCCCACTACCTTGTAGAGGTGTAAAATACGGTTGATGGGGTAGCGCTCCGTGCCGTATTCGGGGTTGCTGGCGACGAAGTCGAGCATGGTGGGATCTTCCGGCACACGGCGGAGAATCTTCACGGTGCGGAGACCGTCGAGCACCACGGCGTAGATGTGGCCGGGTTCGAGGTTGTCGATCGTTACGCGACGCAGGGCAATCTTGTCGCCGGGTTCGAGGTCGGGCAACATGCTGCGACCCTGCACCGAGCACCACAAATCGGCCTGGCGGTTGAAAGTGGTGTCCATAAAGTAACTCGGGCGCGCGGTTTGGTCGTTTTCCACGTCGTCGAAACCGCAAGTGAAGTCGCAATCGAAGACGGGGAGTCCCTCTTGTTCGAGTTCGCGTTGTGCCTTTTTCTTCGCTTCGCGTTCGGCACGGTTTTCGGCGCGCAGCATGCGACCCTCGCCCGAAATGAGCCAGTCGATGGAAACGCCGAGTTTTTCGCTCACCGCTTCGAGAAAATCGTATTTAGGTTGCACGGCTCCGGTCAAATAGGAGCGAATGCGTGCTTCGTTTGTTTCGAGTAGTTTGGCAAAACGAGTGTTGCGTCCGTCGGCAAACCGCTCGACGAGCTGTTCAAGTCGTGAGGTCATAGCTGGGGAAATAAATGAAGTGGTGAGTGTTTTCTGTTAAACGCAAAAGATCGACGAGGTCGAATCCTTGGTCGTGTTTATTTTCGTATGGGATTAAGTATTACGCGACAAAGTTACGCATTATTTTGGAAGTCGCAAATTTTTTCCGCTCGTTTTCATAATGTCGGCGACAACTCACTCCGGAATGGGATGAAATGGGGGCGTTTTTGTGGCCGGTGCGGTTGTGAAAAACCTTGTTCCCGACCGTCGTTTTTTTGCCTCGGATGATTGTCGAGGCGAAGGTGTGTCTTGCCCTCAGTGCGGTGAAGGCTTTTTTGCTTCGCGCGCGCATTACGCGCGCATCCGCTGTTTTTCGATTTTTGCCTTCACTTCTTCACCTTTGTACCGTAACGGTTTGAACTGCAGGGTGATAAGTGTGAAGGCTTCACCCCAAAAAGCCTTCACCGATGGAGTGGGGTAGAGGGGGAGAACGGGTGAAGGGAGGTGAAGGCAGAAGAGGGGGAAGCCTTCACCTGTAATGTATTGTTTGTTAGCGTATTGGATGGGTAGGTGAAGGAGTGAAGGCAAAAATCGGAAAACAACGGATGTGCGCGTGATGCGCGCGTGAGGGACGAAATGCGCAAGGAACTTCACCTTCTGTCGGATGTTGTTTCGGCGCGTCATGATTCCCTGTTTCAAACCAGTGGAGAAAGTGAGAAAAGTCGTTGTGTTTTTACGAAAAGTTGGCTTGTTTTTGAAGGATGTCCACAAGATCGAGTTCCTCCCTTTTGCGGTGGCAACGGAAGGTGGCGATGAGGCGTCGATTTTTCGCGTTGCGAGAGATGAAAAAGCGCTCCGAAAAAAGTTGGCAGCACAGAAATAAAATAGTATCTTTGCGGAGTGATACGGCGCATGCGATATTTTTCGAAACACTCTTCGTGAGTTCGTTCCGCTTCGTCGTTTCTGCCGATCGGCATCGCGCGCGTCCCCACGGGTGTTCCGAGCGTCGGCACAAAGTGCTCGCGCTGCCGTTGCGGCGCAAGTTTTCCCCACATCCATCTCCTCAATACAGAAACAACCCATGCTAGAAATACGCAATCTTCATGCCTCAGTCGAAGGCAAAGACATTCTCCGCGGCATCAATCTCACCATTCGCGATGGTGAAGTGCACGTGCTGATGGGCCCCAACGGCTCGGGCAAGTCGACCCTCTCCAATGTGTTGGTGGGCAACCCCAAATTTGAAGTCACCGAAGGCGAGGTCATCTTCAATGGCAAGAATCTTCTCGAACTCGAACCCGAGGAGCGCAGCCACGAAGGCATCTTCATGTCCTTCCAAGCGCCGATCGAAATCCCCGGTGTGTCGATGACCAACTTCATGCGCGCGGCCCTCAATGCCAAGCGCAAGTATTTCGGTCAAGACCCGTTGCCCGCGGCCGACTTCCTCAAATTGCTGCGCGAAAAGCGCAAACTCGTCGGCCTCGACGCGCATTTCATGAGCCGCGGTGTGAACGAAGGTTTCTCGGGCGGTGAGCGCAAGCGCAACGAAATCTTCCAAATGGCCGTGTTGGAACCCACGTTCTCCATCCTCGACGAGACGGACTCCGGTTTGGACGTCGACGCCCTGCGCATAGTGGCCGAAGGTTTCAACCAACTGCGGACGCCGCAAACTTCGGCCATGGTGATCACGCACTACCAACGCATGCTCGACTACCTGCGCCCCGACTTTGTGCACGTACTGGTCAACGGTCGTGTGGTGAAAGAAGGCACGGCCGATTTGGGCTACGAGATCGAAAAGCGCGGTTTCGATTGGATCAAGGAAGAACTGGCGCAGTGAGTGCCATAGGCGTTCGGCAACCGGCTTGTTGCTGTGTTGTGCGGCGCCACGTTCCGATAGTTTCACCTCTCCAATCAGATACCCCATGTCCGGACTTCAACAATATCTCCGTCTTTTTGACGAACAGCGCGCCCTTATCGATGGCAACAGCTGTGCGCCGCTCAATGCGCACCGCGACGATGCCCGGCGCTTCCTTTCCGGCGTAGACTTGCCCAACCGCAAGACCGAACGCTACAAATATACCAACGCCTCCGCCATTTTCGCGGGCGAATACCATTCCGACTTCACGCACACACTCGATGGACTGCGTCCCGGCGACGACCGCGGATGTGCTGTGCCGAATTTGGCCACCGTGCCCGTCCATGTCATCAACGATGTGGTGGTGCCCTTGGCCGACGACGTCGAATTGCCCGAGGGCGTGCATCTCCTCTCCCTCTGTCGTGCCGCTGCGGAACACCCCGAATGGCTCGAACGCTACTATGATCGCGCGGCACACCACGAACCCGCCAATCAGCACAAGCATGCCGACCGAGAAGAGCGCGACGTCGTGACGCGTCTGAACACGCTCTTCGCACAAGACGGTTTGCTCATCCACGTAGCGGCCGGTGTGCAGATGGAGCGCACGGTGCAAATCGTGTTCCGTTCGCGCGCGGCTGTCGATCTGCTTTCCCATCGCCGCTTGCTCATCGTGGCCGAGGCCGGTGCGAGTGTGAATGTGCTGGTGTGCGAGCATGCCGACGGCACGCATCGTTACCTCACCACGCAAGTCACCGAGATTTATGCGGCCGAAGACGCCGCCGTATCGGTCTACACGCTCGAGGAAACGCGTGAGGGCAACCACCGTTTCAGCAACGTCTATGTGGAACAACAGGCACGCAGTCGCGTGAGCCTCAACGGCTTCTCCTTCACCACGGGCGTTTCGCGCACGATGACCAATGTGCGCCTGCTCGGCACGGGGGCCGACTGTCAAACGGCCGGTGTGGCCATCACCGACGGTCGCCAGCATGTGGACAACAACCTGCTGGTGGATCATGTGGCCGAAGCCTGCACCTCCGACATGCTCTTCAAATATGTGCTCGACGGCGAGAGCCGCGCGGCCTTTGGCGGTAAGGTGATGGTGCGCCCCGGTGCGCAACAAACGCTTTCGCACCAAAACAGTGCCAACCTCTGCATTTCGCCCACGGCGCATGTGCACTCGCTCCCGATGCTCGAAATCTATGCCGACGACGTGCGTTGCAACCACGGTTCGACGATCGGCAAACTCGACGAAAGCGCCTTGCTCTATCTGCGCCAGCGCGGTATTCCCCTCGCCGAGGCGCGCCTGCTCTTGCAACATGCCTTCGTGGCCGAAGTGCTGCAGCGTGTGCCGAGTGAAGCGTTGCGCGATCGGCTCTCCGACCTCGTGGAACGCCGTTTTCGCGGCGAACAGCGCCACTGTGCCGACGGTTGTGAAGAATGTGCCGTAAAGTTTTGAACCGGAAACCGCTCATGATGACCGACTATCGCGAAGATTTTCCCATACTGAGCCGTGAGGTGCACGGCCGCCCGTTGGTGTATCTCGACAATGCCGCCACGACACAGAAGCCCCGCGCCGTGTTGGAGGCCATGGACGCGCTCTACACCACCTGCAACGCCAATGTGCATCGCGGCATCCACACGCTTTCGCAAGAAGCCACCGCGTTGCACGAAGCGGCGCGCGAACGGGTGCGCTCGTTCCTCAATGCGCGTTCCACGGCCGAGATCGTTTTCACGCGAGGGACGACCGAGAGCCTCAACCTCGTCGCAGCGTCGTTTTCGCAAGCCTTCCTGCGCGAGGGCGATGAGGTGATTGTCACCGTCATGGAGCACCACTCCAACATTGTGCCCTGGCAGTTGGCACGCGAGCGGTGGGGCTTCACGCTGCGCGTCGTGCCGATGGACGACGAGGGGCGTTTGGACCTCGAAGCCTACGCCGCGCTGCTCAATGAGCGCACCCGCTTGGTGTGCTGCTGCCAGGTGAGCAACGTACTCGGCACGGTGAATCCCGTACGCGAGATGGCGCGGATGGCGCACGACGCCGGTGCCTACTTCTTGGTGGACGGTGCGCAGAGTGTGCCGCATTTTCCGGTCGATGTGCAGGAGTTGGATTGCGATTTTCTCACGTTCAGCGCACACAAAATCTACGGTCCCACCGGCGTGGGCGTGCTCTACGGTAAAGAAGCGCTGTTGGAGCAACTCCCTCCCTATCAAGGGGGCGGAGAGATGATCGCTCGCGTCACTTTCGAGCACACCACCTTCGAACGCTTGCCGTTTAAGTTCGAAGCGGGCACGCCCGACTATGTGGGTACGCACGGTTTGGCCGCGGCCATCGACTATGTGGAGGCGGTTGGGCTGGATCGGATTGCTGCGCACGAAGAGGTGCTCACGCGTCACGCGATGGCGCGCATGGCCGAGATCGATCAAATGCAGTTCTACGGCACGGTGCCCGGAAAGACCTCGGTCGTTTCGTTCAATGTGGGGCAGATCCACCCGATGGACTTGGGCACCTTGCTCGACCGCCTCGGTTTTGCGATCCGCACCGGCCACCATTGCGCACAACCGCTCATGGCGCGTTGTGGAGTGGAGGGCATGGCGCGCGTTTCGTTTGCGCTCTACAACACCGAGGACGAAATCGATCGTTTCATGGAGGCGCTGCAGCGCGTGGTGCGCATGTTCTGAACGCCCGCATTGGCTCCCTTTCGGGCGAGTGCACTCCTTATTTATAGAAGACAGCTTGGGCGGAAATCATCGTAGGGTGATTTCCGCCCATGTTTTGCCGGTTGGCCCGAGCCGTTGAGGCTTCTTATCGGAAGATGGTGTTCGGCCGAGAGACAAATGCGGATTTTTTCGGTGCAATCTTTGGTCTTTCGTTCTAAACACTTACCTTTGTCCTTATCAACATCACACGCAAATTTGAACATTATGTTACTGACCACCACGCCCTCGATAGAAGGACACCCCATTCGCGAATATCGCGGTATCATCTCGGCCGAAACGATCATCGGCGCTAACTTTGTGAAGGATTTCTTCGCACGTATCACTGATGTTTTCGGCGGTCGTTCGGGTTCGTACGAACGCGTGCTGCGCGAAGGTAAAGAGGCGGCTTTGGCCGAACTCACCAAAGAAGCCCAACGCCTCGGTGCCAATGCCGTGGTGGGCTTGAAGTTGGATTACGAAGCCGTGGGTGCTTCGGGCTCGATGCTCATGGTCGTGGCCTCCGGCACGGCTGTGGTGATCTAAGTCGTTCGTTCAGTGCTGCTCGCTCACCACAATCAAATGGGACTGCTCGAGGCCGGTTGCGACGAAGCCGGTCGCGGCTGTTTGGCCGGTGCGGTCTATGCCGCCGCGGTCATTCTTCCTCCCGATTATCACAACGAACTGCTCAACGATTCGAAACAACTGACCGATGCGCGGCGGCGCGCGTTGCGCCCGATCATCGAGCTGGATGCCTTGGCGTGGGCGGTTGGCGTGGTCGACGCAGAAGAGATTGACCGGATCAACATCTTGAACGCCGCCATCCTGGCCATGCACCGTGCCCTCGACGGTTTGCAGCTTTGCCCCGAATGCATTATCGTCGACGGCAACCGATTCAAGCCCTATGTGCGCGAGGTGCTCGAAATTCCGCACACCACCATCGTGAAGGGCGATGCGAAATACCTTTCGATCGCCGCCGCTTCGGTGTTGGCCAAGACCTATCGCGACGATTATATGGCCGCGTTGCACGAAGAATACCCCGACTATGCGTGGGATCGCAACGCCGGTTACCCGACGGCGGCGCACCGTGCGGCGATTGCTGCGCACGGGCCGACGCCCTATCATCGTCAAAGTTTCAAACTGCTCAAAGACTAATCGCGGGCGGCAGCGCACAGACGTTGCCGCCCCTCATGTATTCTCTCCATGTTCGCAGATATAGTGCTCCCCCTCGCCGTTCCCGGTGCGTACACCTATCGATTGCCCACACAACTCGACGGGCGCGTCGTCGTCGGCTCGCGTGTGGTGGTGCCGTTGGGCAAAAACAAACGCTACACCGGCATTGTCATTCGTTTGCACGAGGAGTTGGCGAACTTCGACGAAGAGCGCATCAAGACGGTTGAGGAGTTGGTCGACGAACGCCCGTTGTTGCTCGAGGAGCAAATCGCCCTTTGGCGCTGGATGGCGCAATATTATATGTGCTGTCCCGGCGAAGTGATGAAAGCCGCCTTGCCCGCCGGTTTGAAGTTGGAGAGCGAAACGCTCTTTGCCTTGGCTGAAGACGCGGATCCGCACGATGAGGCGCACGATGAGCAAGCGCGCGAAGTCTTGCGGGCGTTGATGGCCAAACCTTTGCGCGTGAGCGATTTGCGCAAGGCTGTTCCGCGTCCGGGATTGTTGCGCACACTCAAAAACTTGGTCGAAGCGCGTTGCATCACGGTCGAAGAAAAAGTGAGTCAAGGCTTCAAAGCGAAAAGCGAAGCGCGACTCACACTTGCTCCCGACTACGCTTCGGCAGCGGCGCTCGAGCAGGCGCTGAAACAGCTGGGACGGTCGCCGCGACAGTCCGAGGCGATGTTGGCTTTCCTCGATCGAGCCGGCATAGCGGCGGCCGAGCGACTCAATAATTTCGCTTTGCTCGCCGAAGTGCGCCGTTCCGAACTCGTCGAGGCCTTGCCCGAGGGCGGAGCAGCGGCCGTTACGGCCTTGGTGCGCCGCGGACTGCTCATTTCTACCTTGGTCGAGGTGGGACGCCTCAAAACCCACAAAGCCGTTGAGGGCTTGCCGCCTCGTCCCCTGAGCGAAGCGCAGCAAGCAGCGCACGATGCGATTCTCGCGGCGTGGGAAGAAAAGGAAGTGGTGCTCTTGCACGGCGTGACGTCGAGCGGGAAGACGGAAGTCTACATCGAACTCATTCGACGCGTCATCGCCGAGGGAAAACAAGTCCTGTTTTTGTTGCCCGAAATCGCGTTGACGACGCAAATCACAGATCGTCTCGGTCGCGTGTTCGGCGAAAAACTCGGCGTCTACCATTCTAAGTTTCCCGACAACGAGCGAGTAGAGATTTGGCAGCGGCAGTTGAGCGAAAACGCCTATCCTTTGTTGCTCGGCGTGCGCTCTTCTGTGTTTTTGCCCTTTCAAAATCTCGGATTGATCATCGTCGACGAAGAGCACGAGACGTCTTACAAGCAGCAAGATCCGGCTCCGCGCTACAATGCGCGCGATGTGGCCGTTCTCATGGCGCATCGCTGCGGTGCGAAGGTCTTGCTCGGCACCGCCACGCCCTCGTTGGAGAGTTATAATAACGCCGACGAAGGAAAATATGGCTTGGTGCGTTTGGATCGGCGCTTCGGCGATGTGCAAATGCCCGAGATCATCGTCGAAGACCTCGCCGAGTTGCGCCGAAAGAAACTATTGCCCACGCCTTTCTCTCCGCGTTTGCACGAAGAAGTGAACGCCGCTTTGGAAAATGGCCAACAAGCCATTCTCTTCCTCAATCGGCGCGGTTACAGTCCGTCGTTGCAGTGCAGAAGTTGTGGATGGTCGCCGCGTTGTACCCAATGTGATGTGCCCCTCACGCTGCATTTGAAGTTCAACAAACTCGTTTGCCACTATTGCGGCGCGCAGTATCAAGTGCCCACCCATTGTCCGCAGTGCGAACAGGCCGATTTGCGCGACATCGGCGCCGGCACGGAGAAAATCGAGGCCGCGGTCGAGGCTTGTTTTCCCACGGCGAAGGTGGCGCGCATGGATTTGGACACCACTCGCTCGCGAACGGCCTACGAACGCATCATCCGCGAGTTTCAAAACGGCCGTTCCAACCTGCTGGTCGGCACGCAGATGGTGACCAAAGGCTTAGATTTCGGCGGAGTCAGCGTGGTGGGTATCGTCAATGCCGACCAACTGCTGAACCGTTGCGACTTCCGCGCCCACGAGCGCGCTTTTCAAATGCTTTCGCAGGTGGCGGGGCGCGCAGGTCGCCGCGGCAGTCGCGGACGCGTGGTGTTGCAGACGCGGCAACCCGATTTACCCGTCGTGCGCCAAGTGGTGGCCGACGACTATCAAGCGATGTACAAAAGCGAAATGGCCGATCGGCGTATTTTTCGCTTTCCGCCCGAAGTGCGCCTGATCACCATCTATCTCAAACACCGCGAGGAGCGCACCGTCGCCGTCACCGCTCGCCTGCTCGGCGACTTGTTGCGGCCGCATTTCGGCGACGATTTGCTCGGTCCCGACAAACCGGCGGTGGGCTACGTCCAGTTGCAGCACATTCGCAAGTTGTTGTTGAAAGTTTCGCCCACGCTGAGCCCCGCTTCGGTGCGCGCCACGTTGTTGGCAGCGCGCGATCGCGTGTTGGCACACAGCGCTTGTCGCAATGTCACGATCTATTTTGACGTCGACCCCATGTAGTCGATGCTTTTGTGCATCGTGGGCTTGTCGAAGGCGACGAGTCGACGTAAAATGGGGCAACCTTTTCTCCTCCGCAATGCGAGAACGGCTGCCGAACATCCCCCTCGGGAGGCAAAACACGGGAAGTTTCCGCATTTTGCCTCCTTTTTCTTTTGCACTTCACAAAACGCGTCGTAAATTTGCCACAAATCATATTTCAAACTCTCGAATAGACGCTATCCCTTATGTTAGACGTAAAGCAATTGCTCGCCGCCTGCGAAGAGCGCATGGAAATGAGCGTGATGCACCTCGAAGAAACCCTTTCGCACATCCGTGCCGGTAAAGCCAACGTGCACATTCTCGACCAAGTGCTGGTGAACTCCTACGGTTCTATGGTGCCCATCAACAACGTGGCCGCCATCACCACTCCCGATTCCCGCACCATCGCCATCAAGCCTTGGGACAAGAGCATGTTCCATCCCATCGAGAAGGCCATCATCGATAGCAATGTGGGCATCATGCCCGAGAACAACGGCGAAGTGATCCGTTTGGGCATTCCGCCCCTCACCGAAGAGCGTCGTCGCGACCTCACCAAGCAGTGCAATCAAGAAGGTGAAGAAGCGAAAATCGCCGTGCGCAATGTGCGTCGCGACGGTATCGACAAACTCAAGAAGAGCACCAAAGACGGTGTGCCCGAAGACGTGGCGAAAGATGGCGAAGGCGATCTGCAGAAGCTCCACGACAAGATGGTAAAGCGCATCGAAGATCTGCTCGCTGCCAAGTCTAAGGAAATCATGACCGTCTAAGGTCACAAACATCTACGCTTTTGGCTCGTAAACCCTCGAACAGCAAAAATACCTCCACCACAGCGGCTCACGGCATCGTGGTGCGCAACACCGGCAGTAGCTACATTGTGCGCACCGATGGCGGGGAGCAGGTGGAATGTCGCGTCAAGGGCAATTTTCGTCTCAAAGGTATCCGCACCACCAACCCCGTTGCCGTCGGCGATGGGGTTGTGTTGCGTATAACCCCCAACGACGAAATCGCCTTCATCACCGCGATCGACGAACGCCGCAATTACATCATTCGCAAAGCGTCGAATCTCTCGAAACAAAGCCACATTCTCGCTGCCAACATCGACCGCGCGCTGTTGGTCGCCACCATTGCGCGCCCCGAGACGTCCACCACCTTCATCGATCGCTTCCTCGCTTCGGCCGAAGCCTATCGCGTGCCCGTGGTGCTGGCCTTCAACAAAATAGATGACCTCAATGAAGAGGAACGTGCCACGCTCGATTACCTCACTTGGGTGTATCGCGACATCGGCTACGAGGTGCTCCATCTTTCGGCCGCCACCGGCGAAGGACTCCCCGAGTTGGTGCCCTATCTTCGCGACCGCATCACGCTGTTGGCCGGTCATTCGGGCGTAGGCAAGAGCACTTTGCTCAATCGCCTCATCCCCGGCGCGTGTGTGCGCACCGCTGAAATTTCCGAGTCGCACGGCACCGGTATGCACACCACCACTTTCAGCCAACTCCTCGACTTGCCCGACGGAGGTAGCCTCATCGACATTCCCGGCATCAAAGGTTTCGGCACCTTCGACATGGAACCCGAAGAAATTGCCCACTATTTCCGCGACATCTTCGCCCTCGGCCACGAATGTCGCTTCTCCAACTGCACCCACACCCACGAACCCGGATGTGCTGTGTGCGAAGCGCTCGAAGCGCACCGCCTTGCGCCCTCGCGCTACACCTCTTATCTCTCCATGCTCGAAGATCACGACGAAGACAAGTACCGCGCGGCTTTTTAGTCGGCCGCGGCCACTCGCTGCCTCGTCGTTTTTTCAGGCAACACCCGTCCAGCCCGTACAACACTATGCTCGACAAAAAAACATTTACGCAACTCTATTTGAAAGATACGTCGTTCGTCAATCTCATGACACGGCGTATCTTTAATGTTTTGCTCATCGCCAACCCCTACGATGCTTTCATGCTCGAAGACGACGGGCGCATCGACGAAAAACTCTTCAACGAATATGCCGCCCTCTCGCTGCGCTATCCGCCGCGCTTCACCCAAGTGAGCACCGCCGACGAGGCTTGGGGCGAACTGGGGAAGAATTCGTTCGACCTCATCATCGTCATGCCCGGAACGGACAACAGCGACACCTTCGACATCGCCCGCGACATCAAAGCGCGCAACGAGCACATTCCCGTCGTTGTGCTCACCCCCTTCAGCCACGGCATCACGGCGCGCATCGAGCACGAAGATCTTTCGGCCTTCGAATATGTGTTCTGCTGGTTGGGCAACACCGATTTGCTCCTCTCCATCATCAAGTTGCTCGAGGACAAGATGAACCTCGATCATGACATCGAAGAGGGAGGAGTGCAACTCATCATTCTCGTCGAAGACAATATTCGGTTCTACTCCTCCGTCCTGCCCGAGCTTTATAAGTTCGTTTTGCAACAAAGTCGGGAGTTTGCCACCGAAGCCCTCAACGAGCACCAGCGCACGCTGCGCATGCGCGGTCGTCCGAAGATTGCTTTGGCGCGCACCTACGAAGAAGCCACCGCGCTCTATGACGCGCATCCCAACAACGTGCTCGGTGTCATCACCGATGCGCGCTATCCGCGCGGCGGAGTGGTCGATCCGAACGCCGGTGTCGCCCTCCTCACGCGCTTGCGCAAGGCCGATCCGTTCTTGCCCCTCATCCTCGAGTCCGCCGAGTCGCACAATGCCTTCGAAGCCTCGGCGCACAACGCCGCTTTCGTCGACAAAAACTCCAAAAAGATGGCCGTCGATCTGCGTCGCGCCGTGAAACAGCATTTCGGCTTCGGCGATTTCGTGTTTCGCGACCCCCGCACGTTCGAAGAAGTGGCGCGCGCCCGGAATCTCAAGGAGATGCAAAACGCCATCCTCAGTGTGCCGGCTGATTCGCTCCTCTATCACATCACGCGCAACCACGTTTCGCGCTGGCTCCGCAGTCGCGCGCTGTTTCCCGCGGCCGAGTTTGTGAAACAGCTCTCGTGGGAAGAATTGCGCGACCTCGATGCCCACCGGCGCATCATCTTCGAAGCCATCGTGCAGTATCGGCTGATGAAAAACCGCGGTGTCGTTGCCATATTCCGCCGCGATCGTTTCGACCGCTACTCCAATTTCGCCCGCATCGGCGAAGGTTCGCTCGGCGGCAAAGGGCGCGGTCTGGCTTTCATCGACAATCTCGTCAAAGCCCACCCCGAAATCAATCGCTTCGACAACGCCACCGTCATGATTCCCAAGACCGTGGTACTCTGCACCGATCTGTTCGAGGAATTCATGGAGACGAACAATCTCTACCAGCTCGCACTTTCCGATGTGGACGACGCAGAGATCCTCGATGCCTTCCGGCGCGCGCGTTTGCCCGAACAGCTCGAAGGCGACCTCCTCACTTTCGTCGACACCCTGCGTTGTCCCGTCGCGGTTCGCTCCAGTTCGCTGCTCGAAGACAGTCATTACCAACCGTTTGCCGGGATCTACAACACCTACATGGTGCCCTATCTCGACAACCACGGGCGCATGCTCTCCATGCTCTGCGATGCCATCAAGGGGGTGTATGCCTCGGTGTTTTTCAAGGACTCGAAAGCCTACATGCAAGCCACGCGCAATGTGATCGACGAGGAGAAAATGGCCGTCGTGCTCCAAGAAGTGGTGGGCAGTCGCTACGGCGATCATTTCTATCCCAACATTTCGGGCGTGGGTCGCTCGCTCAACTACTATCCCCTCGACGACGAGCGCGCCGAAGAGGGCACGGTGAGTTTGGCGCTCGGTTTGGGCAAATACATTGTGGACGGCGGTCGCACGCTGCGTGTCTGTCCGGCGCATCCCGCGCGGGTGTTGCAAACCTCCGACACGGAAATGGCACTGCGCGAAACGCAAACTCGCTTCTATGCCCTCGACCTGAAAAATCTCGGTGAGAACTTCTCGGTCGACGACGGCTTCAACCTTCTGCGCCTTCCCGTCAAGACGGCCGATGCCGACGGCTCGTTGCAGTTCATCGCCTCGACTTTCAACCCCACCGACCAAGTCATCTATCCCGGCCTGTATCCCGGCGGTCGAAAGATCATCAGTTTTGTCGGCGTGTTGGAGCACGACGTCGTGCCCCTGCCACAAATCCTGCGCGAAGTGCTGCAACTGAGCGAAGAAGCCATGCGCCGCCCCGTCGAAATCGAGTTTGCCGTCGAGATCGATGCCGAAAATCGCAGCTGTGTGTTCTACTTGCTGCAAATTCGCCCCATGGTCGACGTGCGCACCGACGTGAACATCGACCTTTCGGCCATCGATCCGTCGCGCGTGCTCTTGCGCAGCGACAATGCCCTGGGACACGGCAATTTCGACGAACTGACCGATGTGGTTTATGTGAAGACCGACAATTATTCGGCCGGCAACAATCCGCTCATTGCCGATGAAATCGAGCAACTCAACGCCCGTTTCCTCGCCGAAGGCCGAAATTATGTGCTTATCGGCCCCGGTCGTTGGGGATCGAGCGACCCTTGGCTCGGGGTGCCCGTGAAGTGGCCCGCCATTTCCGCCGCGCGCCTCATTGTTGAGGCCGGACTGACGAACTATCGCGTCGATCCGTCGCAGGGCACGCACTTCTTTCAGAATCTCACCTCCTTCGGTGTGGGCTACTTCACAATCAACGACTACATCGGCGACGGCCTTTACCAACGGGGCGCCCTCGACGCGCAGCCCGCCGTCTACGAGTCGGATTTCGTGCGCCATGTGCGTTTCGACCGCCCCTTGTCGTTGAAAATCGACGGACGCAAAAAACTGGGCTTCCTCCTTTTGCCCGAAGCGGAGTAGGGCGGCCGCCCCGCGCGCCGTATTCTGCCTGATGAGGTGGACTTCCTTACAGATCTCGTAGACGGGCAGTTCACTGCTTGCGCGAGGAATAGAAAAAGTTGGGGACTTTCGCGAGAAAGTCCCCAACTTTTGCGCAAAAGTGGGGAGCTTTTGCGTAAAAGTCGCCGAGAAAAAATGAAAACGCCGCACGTTTCCGAGGAAGCGTGCGGCGTTGTCGTTGTGTTTCGCCCGAGGTGGCGGCAAAATGTGCGCCGCGCAGGGGGACGAAGCGGGGCGATCAGAAGGTGTAAGACGCACCGGCCATGACGAAGAAGCCGGGTTGCTCCACATTGCCGAGATCGAAGTAGCGGCTGTCGGTGACATTGCGCAGATCGCAGAAGAGGCGATAGCGATCGGTCGTCCAATGCAGTTTCACGTCGAGGGTGGCGTGCGTGCCGTAGGGCAGGAGCGTGCCGGTGTCGACGAGTTTGGCCGGGTTGGAGCGATCCACCTGCATGTAGTGGCCGTTGCGATCCTGCACACGCAGCACCCACGATGCACCCAAGTGGGCGAAGAGCCGGTGGTCGAGGGTGGCGACGAACTTGTGGCGGAGATACTCGAGCGCATAGTTCGACTTGAAGAACGGCCGATCGTCCTTTCGATCCTGCCACAGGCGTGCAAAGTCGAGGCGCAGGCGGCGGAGCGGTTGCGACGTGCCGAGCAGGCGGTCGAAATCGGCGGTGGCCGTGACGTTCACGCCGAAGTTGTCCAGACGGAAGTTGGTGGAGTGGAACTTGTCTTTCGCGTCATACATCACCCAGTCGAGCACATTGGTGCCGCGGTTGTAGAAAGCGGCTGCTTCGACCGTGATGCCACACGGAGCGTGGTGGGTGGCGCCGAGTCGGAAGGCGCTGTTCTCTTCGGGGCGGAGGCCGACGTTGCCCTCCTGCGAAGGATTCTTGTAATAGAGGTCGGTGAAGGTGGGCAGGCGCAGGGAGCGATTCCACGAGGCGGTGAGTCGCCACGCCGAGTTGGGGCGCCACGCCACGTCCACGCCGGGATAGAGACGCAACTGCTCGTCGATGCTCGAATTGCGCTGCGCCATGAGGCCGAGTGATACCGTCCAGCGGTCGAAGAGGAGATCGTGCTCCACAAAGTAACTCACATTCGTTCGCTCGGCGCGCTTGGTGTAGTAGGCGATGCTGCCGTCGTTGTCGCGCCATACGCCTTTGTCATCGCGGCGATCAGCGTGTTTTCCGCCGATGGCAATCCAATGAGTCGAATCGAGATCGCGTCCCAAATTGCCGGAATAAATGAGTTCTTGGCGCATCTCTGCGCCGAAAGCGGTGCGGCCGGCTGCCCAATCGGTCCAAGCGTTGAGGCCGAGGGTGAAGACATCGCCGCGGTTGAAGTTCTCATACGTCGGCGTGTTGCGCACAAACTGGAAGTGGTCGGCATTGCGCAGCCACGACACCTGCGGAGCAAGGTGCAAACGGCCTTTGGTTTCGGCGCGCACGCCGGCCAGCAGTCGATGCGTGCCTTCCCATTGGTTGGCCGACTTGGTGGAGTAGAACGTGTTGGCACCAAAATCCGATTGCGTCCAGCCGAAGAGTGCATCGACGCGGAAGTCGGGCGCGTCGGCGCGGCCTTGCCAAAAGGCTTTGCCGTAGCGGAAATCGCTGTTGCGCACCGCACCGTCCGAACGGCCGTAGCCCAAGCTGAGCGAGGAAGTGAAGTCGACGTTGCCGCGTCGCGCTTGCAGGCCGGTGCGGGCTTCGGCCTGCGCCGTGCCAAACGATCCGCCGGCGAGGGAGAGTGCCGTGCGGGCGTCGCGTCGGGTGACGATGTTCACCGCTCCCGAGAAAGCCTGCGTGCCGAACACGCGCGATGCAGCGCCCTCGAGCACTTCGATGCGCTCGATGTCGCTGAGGTTGAGCGGAAATTCCGCCGCATTATGACCGGTTTGTGGATTGGAGATGGGGAATCCGTTGACAAGAAGAAGAATTTGGTCAAAGGTTCCGCCGTTGATGCTGATGTCCGTTTGCATTCCGAAACTACCGCGCTGTCGGACATCGACACCGGCGCAGAGTTTGAGCACGTCGTTGACGCAGGCGACACCCGCCGCGGCCAACTGTTCGCGCGAGAGGGTCACCACTTGTCTCGCCGCAGCGTCGGCGGCGAGGGGAGCGCGCGAGGTCGTGGTGACGGCCTCCGCGAGACGGTGTGCATCGTCGAGTTCGTCGGACACTTCCGTACGATCCTCGGCGGTCGCGGTGCGTGTCGCTGCGTGGGTGTTGGCAGCCAAGCACGGTGCGGCCGTGGCCAATGTGGCCACTGTGAGGACACCGATTTTCACCTCGCTGCCCAATGCGGAAAAGAGCGCATAGCCCTTGCGCGAAAAGCGGCGGAAGGTGAAAACTGCTCCCTGAGGAGAGGTTTTTTGATACATTGATTTGGGTATTTGTTGTTTAAAACGCCGCAAAGGTACGAAAAACTGCCGTGTTTGCTCCACTCTCGTGGGAAAAGTCGTACATTTGCATCATCACCAATACAGACACGCCGACGTGTCGAACTTTAATGGATTCGCATTTACTGCTTTTATTTTTCTACCTCGTACTCTCTCTTTCTCTTTCGTCTCTTTGTTCGGTGCTCGAAGCTGTTTTGCTGGCTTCGACCACTTCTTTTGCGTCGATCAAGGAACAAGAAGGCTATAAAATCGCCGCTACCCTCAAAAAGTATAAAACCGACATTGATCGACCCATCGCTGCGATCCTTTCGCTCAACACCATCGCGCACACCGTGGGTGCTGCCGGCGTAGGTGCGGAGGCGGCGATCATTTGGGGCAGCGAAGCCGTGGGGATCGCCTCGGGTGTGATGACGTTGCTCATCTTGGTCATCTCAGAAATCATACCGAAGGTGGTGGGCGCCACCTACTGGCGCGAAATGGCGTTGGGCGCGACGCGCATCATCCGCGTACTCATTATTATTACCTACCCCTTGGTGTTGCTTTCTGAACTGGTGACGCGCATGGTGGGCAGCGAGAAAGCCCAACTCTCCGTGAGTCGCGAGGAAGTGCAGGCCATGGTGGACGTGGGCGTGGAAGAAGGCGTGTTCAAGGCCAAGGAAACAAAAGCCATCCGCAGTTTCTTGAAACTGGGCGAGGTGCGTGCCGAGCAGATCATGACGCCGGCTACAGTAGCCGCCACGGTACGCGAAGACATGACGTTGGAGGAGTTTTATCACGCCGACGAAGAGCACCTGCACTCCTACAGCCGCATCCCGGTCTACGACGAAGCGGAAGAATATATCAAAGGTTATGTGCTGCGCGCCGATGTGCTCGAAGAACTCTCGGAAGATCACTTTGCACAGCGCGTGGGCGATTTGATTCGCCCCATTCTGACCTTCCGCGACGACGAACCGGTGTCGAACATCTGGGAACTGATGCTCGAAAAGAAGGAGCACATCTCGGTGATCATCGACGAATATGGCACGATGCGTGGTCTTGTGACGATGGAAGACGTGATCGAAACGATGCTTGGCGTGGAAATCGTGGACGAAAACGACGAGGCCGTGGACATGCAAGACATGGCGCGCGAAAAATGGCAGTTGCAACAACAGCAGCAGTCTGAATTATGAATAAAACCGTCGTAATAAATGGATAAGGAAATCGGTCATTGCGTGCAAATCTTGAAATAAGGTTGCAAAACGACGCTTTCTCAGCGTATATTTTGGCAGAACGTCACTTAAAGGCTATATTCGCCAATAGACCACTCTTGTGTATCACCGAAAAAACTACCCATTTATGCGTCCTTTATTCGGTTTACTCACGCTGCTTCCGTTGTTTTGCGGTTGCAGTTCGCAATATTCCATAGACGGCAACTCGTCGCTGTCGTGCCTTGACGGGAAACGACTGTACTTGCGTGTGCCTCAGGTAGACACCCCTCGCACGCGCTACCAAACGATCGACTCGTGCGAAGTGGTGCACGGGCGTTTTCGTTTCGGCGGTAGCAGCGAAACGATTGTGATGGCCGAGGTCTATGTGGGCAACGATGTGTTGATGCCGGTGGTTCTGGAGGGCGGACAGCTCTTTTTGCAACTCGACAACTACGGGCAGAGCGTGAAAGGCGGCCCGCTCAATGAGCGATTGTCGGATTTTCTCAACCGCCGCTCGAATTTCTACAACGAACTTTGGGAACTGGAGCGCGAAATGCGCCAAGCGATGTTCTTGGGCAACGAATCGGAGGCCTCCATGGCGCGCACCAAGGCAAAGCGCGATGAACTGCTGACGAAAATATCGACCCTCGAAGAAAATTTCGTTTGCGACAATGCCGATAACGTCTTAGGCCCCGGCTACTTCATGTCGCTGGCACAGGAAAATGGTTTCCCGGTGCTCACCGATCAGTTGCGCCGCATCGCCGATCGCGCTCCGAAAAGGCTGTTGGCCAGTCCGTCGGTGAAGCGCTTTCTTACCGTGACGGGTTATCTGCCGCGCCAAATGGCGGAAAAAGAATCCGTGGCGACGCGCCCCAACAAATAAACTCCAACTTAAACAAAATGCTCCCCCGCAGTTGAAGAAACTGCGGGGGAGCATTTTGTGCTATAAAAGAGGAGTCATGGAGCGAGACTGCGTGCGCCGGCACATCGGCCGGCGGGGCATGACAAATGGCTCCGAAAGCTGCGCTCGAAACGCTCGCGCTCCGGCAGAACCGGGTGCAGATTGGCGTGCAAGCAGGGTGGAAACGATCAGCGGTAGCGCGCTTCGGTGAGTCGCACGATGTTGATCACCACCTCGCAAGCCTTCTTGAGGTTGGGGATGGGGAGGAACTCGTGGGGGCCGTGGAAGTTGAGCCCGCCGGCGAAGACATTGGGGCAGGGGAGTCCCATGAAGGAGAGTTGCGCCCCGTCGGTGCCGCCGCGAATGGCCTTGATTTGCGGTTCCACGCCGGCAGCTTCCATGGCCTCGCGGGCGATGTCGATGATGTGCATGACGGGTTCCACCTTTTCGCGCATATTATAATAGGTATCGTCGAGCTGAAGGGCGATGGCTTCGTAGCCATATTTGAGATTCATGCCCTGCACCAACCCGCGGAGCATGGCTTTGCGCGCTTCGAAACGCTCTCTGTCGTGGTCGCGGATGATGAAATTGAGTGTGGCGCGCTCAACCGATCCCGAAAGGCCGGTGAGGTGGAAGAAACCTTCGTAGCCGGTGGTGGCTTCGGGGACTTCTGCGGCGGGCATCTTCTGCACCAACTCGGTAGCGAGGCGAGCGGCGTTCACCATCTTGTCTTTGGCGAAACCGGGGTGGACGCTAACGCCGGTGATGTCGATGCGCGCGGAGGCCGCATTGAAGTTTTCGAACTCAAGTTCGCCGACTTCGCCGCCGTCCATGGTATAAGCCCATTCACAGCCGAAGCGTTCGACATCGAATTGGTGAGCGCCGCGCCCGATTTCCTCGTCGGGGTTGAAGGCCACGCGCACACGACCGTGCTTCACTTCGGGGTGCTGCACGAGGTAGGCCATGGCGCTGACGATTTCGGCAATGCCTGCTTTGTCGTCGGCGCCCAAGAGCGTGTGGCCGTCGGTGACGATGAGGTCTTCGCCGACGTGGCGGAGCAACTCGGGGAATTTCTCGACGGTGGTGACAATGCCGGCTTCCGCGTCGAGGACAATGTCCGTGCCGTCGTAGTTTTGCACAATGCGCGGTTGGACATTGGCGCCCGAGGCGTCGGGGCTGGTGTCGATGTGGGCGATGAAGCCGATGGTGGGCACAGCATGCTCCACATTGGAGGGGAGTGTGGCGTAAACATAGCCTTGGGTGTCCATTTCCACCTCTTCTAAGCCGATAGCGCGGAGTTCTTCGACAAGATATTCGGCTAAGCGGAATTGTTTCTCGGTGCTGGGGGTGGAAGAGGAGGCTTCGTCGCTTTGCGTGTCGAAGCTAACGTATTTGAGAAAGCGGTTGACAATTTGATCCATGGATGAAAATAAGAGATGAGTGGCCACACGGCTCACTTCCTTGTGGAAAAGTGGGGTGCGGACGTGAATGAATGAAGACAAAAGTAATGCATTTATTTGGGAATGCGCCTATTTTGCGCTATATTTGCGCAACAATGCAACAAATATAATGACAATGAAGAAGACGTTTCTCTCCTTTGCCCTATTTACCCTTCTCGCCGGCGGTGTTTCGGCGCAAGTGGCCAATGTGAATCCGCGGCCGCAAACGGTCAATTCGACCGGTAAGCTATTTACAGCTCCGAAAGAATGGCGTGTCTATTCGACTTATGCCCTCGCAACGTCCTATGCTATGGACGCACTGGAAGAGATTGGGGTTGCGCGTGCCAAAGGAGGTCGCGGCACCTTCCGTGTCACGTTGGGACTGACGACCGATAAAGAGAATGCCAAGTACCGGCAGTTGGTGCCCAATCACCCCGATGCCTATTATTTGTCCGTCACTCAGAAAGAAGTGGTGATCATCGGCCGTGACGAACGCGGTCTTTATTATGGCGTGCAGACCTTGCGCGAGATGATGGCCAAGGGACAAATGGAAGAATGCACCGTGCAAGACTGGCCCGATGTGGCCTTCCGCGGTGCCATCGAAGGTTTCTATGGCCGTCCGTGGAGTCACGAACATCGTTTGCGCCAACTCGATTTCTACGGTCGCAACAAGATGAACGTCTATATCTACGGCCCGAAGGACGATCCCTATCACCGTCAGCACTGGCGCGATCCTTATCCCGAAAAGGAAGCCAGTCAGTTGCGTGAATTGGTGGATCGTGCGCACGCTCGCGGCGTGAACTTCTACTGGGCTATCCACCCCGGCGGAGACATTCGTTGGACGACGGAAGACCGCGACAACCTCGTGAAGAAACTCGAGAAGATGTATGATCTCGGCATTCGTTCGTTTGCTGTCTTCTTCGACGATATCGCCGGCGAAGGTGCGCGCGGTGAGAAGCAAGCCGAATTGCTCAACTATGTGGACTCGGTGTTTGTGAAAAAACACGGCGACATCGCGCCCCTCTTGCTCTGCCCCACCATCTACAACCGCGCTTGGAGCGGCCCCGGCGACAAGTATCTCAATGCTTTGGGCAGCTCGTTGCGTCCCGGCATCGAGGTGATGTGGACGGGTAACACGGTGGTGCACACCATCGACAAGGAGAGCATGGACTGGATCAACTCGCGCATCAAGCGCAAGGGCTATATCTGGCTGAACTTCCCCGTAAACGATTTCGTGCGCGACCACATTTTGCTCGGCCCCACCTATGGTAATGGCCTCGACATTGCCGGTGATGTGAGCGGATTTGTGAGCAACCCGATGCAATATGCCGAAAGTTCGAAGATCGCGCTCTATTCCATTGCAGACTACACGTGGAATATGAAGCACTACGACTGGGCCAGCTCCTGGGATCGTGCTTTGGTCGATCTGCTCCCCAACGAAACGGCCGCACTGCGCGTCTTTGCTTCTTATAACGAGGACCTCGGCCCGAACGGCCACGGTTTCCGCCGCGACGAGAGCCGCAACATCAAGCCCCTCTGCGATCGTATTGAGAAAGGCGACGTGACGGCCATCCCCGATCTGCGTGTGCGTTGCACGGAGTTGGCGACCGCTTGCGACCTCCTCTTAAATAATAAGGAGAACAAGTGGTTGATCGAAGAACTCCGCCCGTGGTTGGTGCAAGGCAAGTTGCTTGCTCAGTATGGTGAGGCCGTTTGCGATGCCGCCCAGACCAAGGTGGAGAACGAGCAGTCGTTGCAATCGTTCCCGCAGCTCTACCGTCGTGCCATGTCGCTCCAAAAGCAGATGTACGACAACGAGGTGAATCCCACCTTGCTCCACGAATACCAAACGGGTACGAAGTTAGGCACCCTGCGCCTCCTCCCCGCGATCAATCGCGTCTTGGCCGACGCCACGAAGAACTACAACGCGCAGCACGCTACGCACTTCGAAGTGGTGACGCAGTATTCTCCGTTCACCATCGAGAGTACCGTGTCGCAACTTGCCCAGCAGCCGATCACGACGTACGGCGGTGAGGTGAAGATTTCGCCCTCCAACGAGGTAATCACCTGGGCTCCCGGCTCGCAATTCACGGTGCGCGGCGACCGTCCCTTCACCTTGCGCGGCATGGATTTCAACTTCGGAAAACCCGGCGCCGCCGCTGCTTTCCGACTCGAATGTCAGCTGCCCGACGGTACGTGGCGCGAAGTGGCGCTGCTCCACTATAAGGACACCGATCCCGTGATCCACACCGGCAATGAGTTGGGCGGACTCCGTGTCAAGGCCTTCCGCATCACCAATAAGAGCGGACAGGAACAGCAACTCTATTTCCGCCATTTCAAGTTCGTCAAAGACTGATCCACTTCGATATTTCTCGACGAAAACACGGCCGACTCGGAAATAAAGCCGTAATTTTGCAAACCGATTCGCCCGCAAACTATTGCAACAAGCAACTCAAATATAACATGCAAGAAACTATTCTCGCCATCTCCGGCAAGCCCGGTCTTTACAAACTCATTGCTCGCGGCAATGCAAGCCTGATCGTTGAGGCCATTGACGAAACGCATCGTCGTCAACCCGCAGGTGCTCGCGATCGTGTCACTTCGCTCGGCGATGTTACGATGTACACCGAAGCCGACGACGTGCCTCTCATGCTCGTGTTCCAAAACATCAGCGATGCCCTTCAAGGCGGTGAAACTCCCTTCAACTATAAGCAAGCCACCGTCGAAGAACTCGAAAAGTTCATGGACGAAACTGCTCTCCCCGCTTGGGACCGCGAACGTGTGCGTGTGAGCGATATTCGCAAGCTCGTGCAGTGGTACAACATCCTTGCCAAGGCCGGTTACAAAGACTACTTCGTGAAGGCCGAAGTTGAGGCTCCTGCCGCTGAAGAGGCCGCAACTGCCGAAGCTGCTCCCGCTGAAGCAGAGGAAAAGCCCGCAAAGAAAGCTGCTGCCAAGAAGCCCGCTGCCAAGAAGACGACGGCTACCAAGAAGCCTGCGGAGAAAAAGACGACCGCCAAGGCTACGAAGAAGGCTGACAAGTAAAAGCATCGCAGCACCTTTGGTGCCGATAGCTTAATCTCCCACGACCGCGACAACGCTCACAGGCTGTTGTCGCGGTCGAATGCTTTGATTTGCCCTCTTTTTTGTGGGATTCTACGAAAAAAATGGGCGCAAATTTGGTGGTTCCAATAAAAGTCCGTACTTTTGCATCGCAATCGAAAAGATTAGCGGTTGCCGAAATAGCTCAGTTGGTAGAGCGACGCATTCGTAATGCGTAGGTCACGAGTTCGAGTCTCGTTTTCGGCTCTCACAAGCGAAAGGTTTTTCCTTTCGCTTTTTTCTTTGTCTTAAATTATTGCTGTCCGCTAAACTTCAAAACGACACGATTTCCCTATCCGCAACGCCCA
>JABZKU010000025.1 GCA_015257125.1 Prevotellaceae bacterium
GCGTTGCGGATAGGGAAATCGTGTCGTTTTGAAGTTTAGCGGACAGCAATAAAAGCAAAAGAACTCCCCGAGCACCGATTGGTGCTCGGGGAGTTCTCGTTATTGCGCTTTTCCCTCCGTTTGGACGTCGTTTTTCCCTTCAGCTACCCCGTTGTGCAACAGGGCAAAAGAAAACGGCACTCGCGCAAGATTTGCGCCGAGTGCCGTGATGCTATGTGTGATTGTCGGATTACTGATTTTCGCGTTCTTCCTTCATATCAATTTCTTGTCCGTCGGGATCGATGAACTTGTACTCCAAGAAAGCCAAACTTTGGTCGGGGATGATGCGGATGCCCCATCCATAGTGGAACTGCCAACGACGATGCATGGAAATGAAACCTTGATTGATGTAGGCGGCCACAAAGGGATGCACATGCAGGCGGAACTTGCGGATGCCGAGCTCTTCGCTGACGATGCGAATCTTGCTTTCTAAAGCATCGGTGAAGAGGTAGGACGATTTGATCTTACCTGTTCCTCCGCAAGAGGGACATTCTTCTTCGACCTTGACGTCCATGGCGGGACGCACACGCTGGCGCGTGATCTGCATCAACCCAAATTTGGAAAGGGGCAGGATGTTGTGCCGCGCTCGGTCTTTCTTCATGTTCTCGACCATTCGCTCGTAGAGCTTCTGGCGGTTCTCGGGCTGCGCCATGTCGATGAAATCGACGACGATGATACCGCCCATATCGCGCAAACGGAGCTGGCGGGCGAGTTCGTCGGCGGCGCCGAGATTGACATCGAGGGCATTGACTTCCTGACCTTCGGGGCTTTTGCTGCGATTGCCGGAGTTGATGTCGACGACGTGGAGGGCTTCGGTGTGCTCGATGATGAGGTAGGCGCCGTGCTTGTAGGTCACGGTGCGACCGAGCGAAGACTTAATCTGCCGGGTGACGGAGAAATTGTCGAAAATGGGTACGTTTCCCTTGTAGAGCTTGACGATGTCTTTCGACTCGGGCGCGATGAGTGCAACGTAGTCGCGGACTTCTTCGTAGACCTGCTTGTCATTGATATGAATACTTTCAAACGAGGGGTTGAAGAGATCGCGAAGCAACCCTACCGTGCGGCTGGTTTCTTCGTAAACGAGCGTGGCTTTGTCAGCCGGGTTGCTGTTTTGCACGTTGGCAATCGCAGATTCCCAGCGCGAAAGGAGGATGCGCAACTCTTGATCGAGTTCGGCGACACGACGTCCTTCGGCGACGGTGCGAATGATGACACCGAATCCTTTGGGCTTGATGCTGTGCATGAGCTGCTTGAGGCGCGCACGCTCGGCATCGCTCTTGATTTTGGTCGAAACGCTGACCTTATCGGTGAAGGGAATGAGTACGAGGTAACGACCGGCAAAGGAGATTTCGCAGGTGATGCGAGGTCCTTTGGTCGAAATGGGTTCTTTGACGATCTGCACCAACACTTCCTGACCGACGTTGACGGTGTTCTGAATATGACCGTCTTTTTCGGTATTGGGCTGGCGCGGAACTTTGTTGAGGGGAAGAGGTTTGCGTTTCCCGTTTTTGATCAACTCGAGATAGTGCTCGAATTGCTTATAGCGCACGCCTAAATCAAGATAGTGCAAGAAGGCGTCGCGCTCATATCCGACATTCACGAAGCAGGCGTTGAGTCCCGGCATGATTTTCCGGACTTTCGCCAAGTAGATGTTGCCCACAGAATACTGCTCCGAACGTCCTTCTTGCTGAAATTCCACGAGACGCTTGTCTTCCAGCAGGGCGATGGAGATGTCTTTCTTTTGGACATCGACGATAACTTCGCTTGTCATGAGTTGTTGATTGCATTGGAGCCGCTCGGGGCTCGTTCTTACTCCTGTTTAGCCGGCGTTGTTACGACAGTACCTGGCAGGAGTTGATAAAATAGAAAAGTTAAAAGCCGAGGCGGTCACTCGAAAGTGACTGTGCTTGACTTTTAACTTTCTGTACCGTCAGCTGAAAGCCGACAAGCGACTTACTTGCTCTTGTGACGGTTCTTGCGCAGACGCTTTTTGCGCTTGTGCGTGGACATCTTATGTCTCTTCTTTTTCTTTCCGTTAGGCATGGTGTGATGTTTTAGAGAGTTGAAAAATATAGGGTTGCTCGAATCAACGGCTACTCCTACCTTCGAGAAATAAGGGAGGCGATGAAACTCAGTTCGGTTACGGCAGTTCCGCTACGGCTGGCATACACGCAGGTATTGACCGATGCGACGTCGCCGAATACAGAGGAAAGGTCTCGAAATGCGGCCGAAGAATAGAATAAGCTTTTCGGAGAGTCGTTATTTGATCTGATCGGTGAACGTCTTCGCGGGCTTGAAAGCGGGAATGTTGTGCTCGGGAATAATGATCGTCGTATTCTTCGAAATGTTACGTGCCGTTTTCTGTGCACGCTTCTTCAGAATGAAACTGCCGAAACCTCGCAGATAGACATTATCCTCCCGTGCAAGCGACTCTTTGACAGACTCCATGAATGCTTCGACGGAAGCAAGGACGGTGGCATTGTCAATACCAGTCTTCTTGGCAATCTCCCTTACAATATCTGCTTTGGTCATTTTGATCTAGTTTTGGGTGAATAGAGGGCTATTTGAAATTGAGTGCAAAGGTATTATTTTCAAATGATTGTAGCAAGAAAGCGACCTACTTTTTGCAGTTTCATGAAGAAAAACTTGCCCTTTCGAGAAGCAAGACTAATTGCGGACGGCAACTTTTGCGTTGCAGTCTGACTGTTTGCATGTTAAGAAAGGGCGCGCTTTGCACCGTTTCGCCCGTTACGTGGGAGAGCAGAAACGCATTTATGCTTTATGTCGAGTTCCTGCTGTATTGTACTCCGTTTCTAATCAGTTTAGCAAGGAATCTTCTCCACACGTTGGCAGTGACGACCACCTTCAAACGAAGTGGAAAGGAACGTATCGAGGATCGCCGTGGCTTCTGTGGTGTCAATGAAACGTCCCGGCATCACCAATACATTGGCATCGTTGTGTTGACGCGCCAAACCGGCGATTTCGGGAATCCAGCACAAAGCAGCACGTACGGCCGCGTGCTTGTTGAGCGTCATGGCGATGCCTTCTCCGCTACCGCAAACGGCAATACCGCGTTCGCACTCTCCACTATCGATGGCTCGACCGAGGGCGTGTCCGAAATCGGGATAATCGCAGGATTCTAAAGAGTGAGTACCGAAATCGACATAGGGGATGCCTTTCTCGTCCAAATAACGACACACAAAACTTTTCAGTTCAAAACCTGCGTGATCGGAGGCTAAACCTATAGGCTTCATTGGAGATGATAATATAATATTGCGGGGTTATGAATCTAAAGAGATAAGTAAGGAGTTACACACGCGACGAAACAGACACTCTTCCGGCTGTAGCAATCCGGCGATGATGACATGCTGACGCTTCACCGGAGTTTCTCTCAAATAGGTGGTGGTTTCTCGAATGGGGCTGTGATTGACGCACATTCCTTCGGAGATTTCCTCACAGCGGAGAGCAAAAACTCATTTCGCGAAAACGCTTTTATGCGCAGTCTGCACACTCCTTACTTACACAAACCGGTTATCGACCGAGGTATTGTTTGATCTCGCCGTAAACCGCTTCGGGGGTGAAGCCGAATTTTTCGTCAAGCACAGTAAAGGGAGCGCTGTGTCCGAAATGCGTCAAACCGAAAACTCGTCCTTCGCTGCCGGCCATTCCTTCAAACACCACGGGCAAACCGGCGGTGAGGAAGAATTTCTTACCCTTTTGGGGAATTACCCCTTCGCGATAAGCCTCATCTTGCGCACGGAAGAGTTGTTCAGAAGGACAGCTCACCACGCGTGACGTAATACCATCGGCCGTAAGCAGTTCGCGAGCTGCCACGAGCGTAGAAACTTCCGAGCCACTGGCCACCAACACCACTTCGGGTTGCGCATCGCCCACCACGTTGTAAGCGCCGCGCGTTGCTCCGTTATAATCGGTACCTTCAGGGAGATTGGCCACGTTTTGACGACTCAAGATCAGCGCCGTCGGCGTATCCATGTTCTCCATGGCCATCTTCCAGCACACCGTGGTCTCGTTGACGTCAGCAGGACGCAACACGCGCACGGAGTCGCGACCGGAGTGGTTCTGCAATTTCTCCATCAAGCGGATTTGCGCTTCCTGCTCCACAGGTTCGTGGGTAGGACCGTCTTCACCGACGCGGAATGCATCGTGGCTCCAAACGAATTTCACGGGGAGTTCCATGAGCGCCGCCATACGGATGGCCGGTTTCATGTAGTCCGAGAAGACAAAGAACGTACCCATCGCCGTGAGCATACCACCGTGGAGCGTGATACCGATACAAACACAAGCCATCGTCAACTCGCTCACACCGGCCTGCAAGAAACCACCGGAGAAATCTCCGCGACAAATCACCGTCGTGTGCTTCAAGAAACCATCCGTTTTGTCAGAGTTGCAAAGGTCGGCCGACGAAACAATCATATTCTTGACATGCGCGGAGAGCATACCCAGACATTCCGACGAAGCATTGCGCGTCGGTGCGCCGGCCTTTTGTTGGATTTCGTCCCAAGGAAGGTTAGGCAAGTGACCGGCGAACCAGTCTGCCAACTCCGTCGCTTTTTCGGGATTCGCTTCTGCCCATGCTTTCTCTTCGGCACGGCGTGCAGCCACGATTGTCTTGAGTTCTTCGGCGCGCTGAGCGTAAAGTTCTTTCACCTCCGGACGCACCACGAAAGGATCTTCGGGATCAGCGCCGAGGTTGCGCACCGTATTGAGATAAGCCTCTCCCCCCAAGGGAGCGCCGTGTGTTCCGCAGTCGCGTTCGTAGCTGGAGTTGTCTGCACGACGGCAGCCCTTACCCATCACCGTATGACCGATGATCAACGTCGGGCGCGCCGTTTCAGCCTGTGCTGCACGCAATGCACCGCGAATTTGTTCGGGGTCGTTACCGTCAATCTCGAGCACATTCCAGTTCCACGCGCGGTATTTCATTGCCGTGTCTTCCGAAATCACATCGGCCGTTTCGGTCGAGAGCTGAATTTCGTTGGCGTCGAAGAACATAATGAGGTTGTCCAGTCCGAGGTGTCCGGCCAAACGACCTGCACCTTGAGAGATTTCTTCTTGGACACCGCCGTCGGAGATGTAGGCGTAAATCTTTTCGTGTTTGAAGCCGGGATTACCGGTGCGCGCATAGAGGGCTTTTGCCGCAATCGCAGCACCCACCGCATAGGTGTGCCCCTGTCCGAGCGGACCACTGGTATTTTCCACTCCGCGTTCGAAGTTTTTCTCGGGGTGTCCCGGTGTTGCAGAGCCCCATTGACGGAACGTCTTGAGTTCGTCGATGGAGAAACGGCCGATGAGCGCCAACTGCGCATAAAGCATCGGAGACATGTGACCGGGATCGAGGAAGAAACGGTCGCGGCACTCCCAGGTGGGCTGCGCCGGGTCATAGGTAAGAAATTCGCTATAAAGGACGTTGATAAAATCAGCGCCCCCCATGGCGCCTCCGGGGTGTCCTGACTTGGCGCGTTCTACCATACTGACGGCGAGCACGCGAATGTTGTCGGCCGCAAGATTGAGGAGTGAAGTGGGATTTTCCATGAATAAGTTGAACGGAAGTAATTCGGCTTATACGTTTTTGAGCTATTTGGATGAGGGAGAAGACACATTGAAACACAAACGAAAACATCGTTTTTCAACACGTGAAATCTCCCCAAGGCAAAAGTACGTTTTTTCGAGCGCTTTCCCAAATCTTACACGCTTTTTGTCAAGACCAGTTACAAAAAATCACCCTTTTCTTAGTGACCGAAAAACACTCCCTAAGAAATTGCGCATTCGGAACTAACAAATTGAGGAGTAAGCGAGAAGCCTTGTGCACTTTGTTTTCACACACCGTTTTATCGCCAAGCCCTCCCGCACGAAAAGATCGCGCTCGCGACCATATTTTTCAGTTCGCCCCCACCTTATAGATAAATCCCTCTTGCGCGAAGGCACGATCGACACCCATCGACACCGGTGCCGTCCAACGAACAGCCCCTCCTCGATCAGTCGATTGAGGAGGGGCTCTTATGAGATTCGGCTCATCGAAAAGTGTAAATCCACCTTCGATATCACCTTCGGGAACAGCTTACTTATTTAATGATTTCCAACTTGCGGAACACACCGACCAGCGCTTCCACTGCACGATCCACTTGTTCGTGAGTGTGCGTAGCCATCAGCGCAATGCGCACGAGCGTATCGGTGGGATGGCAAGCAGGAGGCACAACGGGATTGATGAAGACACCGGCTTCGAAAGCCATCGCCGTTGCGGCGAACGTCTTTTCCAAGTCACGCACATAGAGCGGGATGATCGGGCTCTCCGTGTCGCCAATTTCGAAACCTTCTTCTTTGAAGCGCTTCAGCGCATAGTTGGTCACCTCCCAAAGCGCTTCGAGGCGTTCGGGTTCTCGCTGCAAAATGCGAAGCGCTTCGAGCGCACATGCCGTTGCCGCGGGAGTGTTGGAGGCGGAGAAGATATAAGTGCGCGCCGTGTGACGCAGGTAGTCGATAATCATGCTGTCGGCAGCAATAAAACCACCGATAGAAGCCAAACTCTTCGAGAAGGTACCCATGATGAGATCCACCTCGTCGGTCAGACCGAAATGATCACACACACCGCGACCTTGGCGACCGAAGACACCCACGCCGTGGGCTTCGTCCACCATCACCGTCGCACCGTACTTCTTTTTGAGACGAATGATTTCGGGGAGCGGCGCCAAGTCACCTTCCATCGAGAACACACCGTCGACGATGATCAGTTTCACCGCATCGGGTTCGCATTTCTGCAGTTTGCTCTCCAAGTCGGCCATGTCGTTGTGCTTGTAGCGCAACTGCTTCGCCATCGACAAGCGACGACCATCCACAATCGAAGCGTGGTCGCGGTCGTCACAAAGAATATAGTCATGCGGCCCCACGAGCGCGGGGATCACGCCGCTGTTCACGGTGAAACCGGTCGAAAAGCAGAGCGATTCGTCCTTACCGACGAATGCCGCCAACTCTTTTTCGAGCTGCACATGCAGATCGAGTGTACCGTTGAGGAAGCGACTGCCGGCGCATCCCGAACCGTAGCGACGCATAGCGGCCACACCGGCTTCGATCACACGTTCGTCGCCCGTCAACCCGGTATAGGCATTCGAACCGAGCATAATCACGTGGTGACCATCCATTTCGACTTCGGTGCCTTGTTTGCCTTCAATTTCTCTGAAATAAGGATACAAACCTTGCTCTCTCACTTGCTGAGGCAGGTTAAACTTGGAAAGGCGTTTGTGAAGAATATCCATGTGTAAAATTGAATAGGAAAATCACCTCACCCGCGCGACCTCACGGCCACTCGTCGCCCGAGAAGCAGGCGAAGCGGGTGGGAAAATCCTTTTTCTGAATTGTTTAGGCCGCAAAGTTACACATTTATCCCATTAAGTGTGCAACAATTCAATAGAAATTTGCGTTTCACGCGTTTTTAGAGCCGTAAAAAGTCCCAACGTCAAAGATTCCACTATATTTGCACCACATTATTATATACACTTATACTGCCTTGCTTATGCATAGCATCCTTTTCATCGTCAACCCGATCTCCGGCAGTGGGCACAAAGAGAGCGCGCTGAAAGCCATTGAGCGCTATCTCGACCGCGACCGCTTTAACTCGGAAATCCGCTATACCGAATATGCCGGACACGGCGCCGAAATCGCCCGAGAAGCCGCAGCCCGTGGCATCGATATCGTGGTGGCCGTGGGAGGCGACGGCACCGTCAACGAGATTGCCGGTTCGCTTGTCGGCACCGAAACCGCGCTGGCCATCATTCCCTGCGGCAGCGGCAACGGCTTGGCACGCCACCTCCAAATCCCCATGAATCCCGTTTCGGCCGTGAAGGTCATCAACACCGCCGCCATCGCCCGCCTCGACCACGGCACCATCAACGGCCGCCCCTTCTTCTGCACCTGCGGAGTGGGCTTCGACGCCTTCATCAGCATGAAGTTTGCCGAAGCCGGTCGCCGCGGCCCCGCCACTTACGTCGAAAAGACCCTCGTCGACGGCCTGCGCTACAAAACCGAAACCTATCGCATCACGATCGGCGACGAAGAGGGCAACTGCCATTCCGTCGACGCGTTTCTCATTGCCTGCGCCAACGCCTCGCAATATGGCAACAATGCCTACATCGCCCCCCAGGCCTCCATGCGCGACGGTCTACTCGATGTCACGGTGCTCGAACCTTTCAATCTCATCGAAGCCCCGATCGTGGTGATGCAGCTCTTTTCCAAGAGTCTGCCCAGCAACTCGCACGTGAAGTGCTATCGTACCAACCGCCTGCGCATCGAGCGCACCGCACCCGGACCGGCACACTGCGACGGCGAACCCTTCAACACCGATGCCGTGATCGACATTCAGCTCATTCCCCAGAGCTTCAACGCCGTGGTCAATGAGAAAGCGCTGCTCCCCGAAAGCGGTAGCCACCAAGCGCCCACCTTCTTGCAGTTCTTCCTCGAGCCTTTCAATCCGCTGAGCCTGCCCGCTTGGCGCGAACGCACCACGACCCTCTTCGACCTCATTCGTCGCAAACTATGAAGTCGTTCGCCCTCATCGTCCTCGGCTTTCTCCTTTCGCTCTGCCCCACTCGCACGGCGGCTGCCGAAAGCCTCTCCGATTCCCTCTCCTCCCCTGCCGCCCCCTCCTCGCTCCACTATTTCGGCGAGACGCTGATCACCATGGGCAGTGGCGACCACAGCCCCTTTTGGTTCGGTGCGGGACGTGACGGCATGACAGCGGTCGACGGTCACGGCCTTGTGTTCCGCGCCGGCATTTCGCGCCCCACCGCGGTCGCCTATCCCGACTTCCGCCCGCGTTGGGGTTTCTGTGTTGAAACTGCCCTCGGGGCTTCGCTCCTTTCGCGCTTCACCCCGACAGCCGCCTTTGCCGAAGCCGTGATCGGTCGCTCTCATTTGGCTCTCGGGCTCCGCCCCCACCTCACGCCCCTCAACCACCCCAGCCTCTCCACCGGCTCGTTTGTGCTCGGTCGCAACGCCGTGCCGCCCGCCACCTTGGCGTGGAGCATCCCCGGTTGGTGGCCGGCTTTCGGTCGCCGCGTACCCATTGCCTTCAGCGGCACCCTCGCCTACGGAATGCAACTCGACGGTGATTGGCAGCACCACACCGTCGGTCGACAAGGTGGACGCTATGCCACCGGCGTGCGCTATCACGAAAAATCGGGCTACGTGCGCATCGGCACCGACTCCTCGGTCGTGACCCTGACCGCCGGCGCCGAAATGGCGACGCAGTTCGGGGGCACCATCCACCACTATCTCGGCGCCGCACAACCGATGCCCCTCGCCGGCGGCTTGCGCGAAGCCTTTTATGCCCTCGTGGCCAAAGGCGGCAGCGACCCCACCGACGGCGAAGGCTATGCCAATGCCTCGGGCAACACAGTGGGCACTTGGCGATTCGCCGTGAACGTACATCCGCGGCGCGCACCGTGGTCGGCGCGTCTCTATTACGACCACTTCTTCGAAGACGAAAGCGCCGCCTTCGACGAATACGGCTGGCTCGACGGCCTGCTCGGTCTGGAAGTGCACCTTCCGTGGCGCGCCCTCTCCACCGTGGTCGTCGAAGCCGTGCGCACCGATTACCAAAGCGGCCCCGTCTACCACGACCACACCCCGCAGCTCAACGAACAAGTGAGCGGTATCGACAACTACTACAACCACGGGCTCTATCCCGGTTGGCAACATTTCGGCATGGCCATGGGCAATGTGCTTTTTGCCTCGCCGCTCTACGACCGCAACGGCACCCTCATCTTCACCGCCAACCGCTTTCGTGCCCTCCACCTCGGCCTTTCGGGAAAACCCACCACGCAGCTCGCCTATCGCTTACTCTTCACCACCCTCCGCTCGTGGGGCACTTATGCCGCGCCCTTCACCGAAGTGCAACGCCAACATTCCCTACTGGCCGAAGTGCAATGGTCGCTCCCCTCATCGCTCTTCGGCCACTCCGTGGGTAGCGGTTGGCAACTAACCGCTGCCCTTGCCGCCGATCGCGGCACACGCCTCGGACACAACACCGCCGTGCAACTCGGGCTGCGCTACAGCCGCTGAAACGTGGCGGTTTTCATTCCCCCTCTCCGTTCCTACCGATGTACCCTCTTCGCCTTCGCCCCGTTCGCACGCTGCTTATCGTGCTCCTCGCCCTCCTGCTCTCCACCGCCTGCGACAAATTGCCACGCAACGGAGCGCTCGACGGGCAGTGGCAGTTGGTGCGCCTCAACCATACCGACGTCACCGCGCAACGCATCTACTGGGCGGTGCAACTCGACCTCATCCAACTGCGCTCTCCGATCGTCGCCCCCTCCACGTCGGTCGCCTATTCCGGCGGAGTGACGTTGCGCTTCACCCACCGCACCGATTCGCTGTGGATCGAAACCGGTTTTCTCATGGATCGCGACCGCGGTCGCGATCTGCACATCGGCTCTCACCATCCGGCCGACCTCTCGGCCTTTGGAGTCGACACCCTGCCGGCCTATTTTGCCGTGCGTCATCTTTCGAACGAACGCTTAGTGCTCGAACGTGGTAATCGTGCATTGGAATTTCGCAAATGGTAACGCCAACGCGCGCACGCGCGCGCTCAGCAATTTTCCGTTTTTTGCCTTCACCTCTTCACCAAACACAGGAAATGCACTGTGCATCAACGACTTCCGGGTGAAGGCTTCACACTGCTAACAAATCACAACAAGCCCGATAACCCACTGAACTACAATCATTTTTGGGTGAAGGCTTCACAGGTTTAACAAAGCCTAAAACTTCACCTATCCTTCACCGCGACTCCGCTCTCCTTGCTCGACCATTGGGCGCTATCGCCAAAGGGTGAAGGCAGAACGCCTCCTTTCCTTCACCCCGAACCGCGTATATTTCAATCACTTACAACCGAAGGTGAAGGGTGAAGGCATTTTTCGAGAAACAACTGGACGCGCGCGCGTGAAAAGACGGGAGGTTTTGCGCAAAAGTCTTGCACTTTTGGAAGAAACACGGCTTGTATTTTCGGCTTGTCCGCAGTTTTTCGCATTTCACTCTCCTAGTGCTCAATGTTCTCCACGCTGCCTGCGAACCGAACGGGCACTTGCTTCAATAAACTCTCTACCGCGATCGGACTACTCCGACGAGCTCATTCTCTTTTGACTTCAACTATTCACTTGATGAAAATTCTACTTTCATTTTTCCTTTTCCTCGTTGGCACCCTGCTCCCCCTCTGCGCAAATGCCGGCGGAGAAATCGCATCGCTGGTCGGCGTGCAGCCGTTCTGCACCGTCGACAGTGTGCCCGTCTGCAACGCGGCCGGCGATTCCACCCTTGTTGCTACAAAGAGAGACGACCTCTTGCAACCGATCGAGCAGCGCGACAGCACCGCCGGCGACTCCCTGCTCGTACTCACCCATTCTCACTTTTCGCGCCTTTCGCCCTTTTGGCAAGTTGCCGTCCCCGTCGGCCTGTCGTCCGTCGGCGTGGCCGGATTGGCCGACCGCGGTTTTCTCTTCAAGGGCAAACGCAAGGTGCGGCAGTTCTTCAATGAATGGCGCGGCAATTCGCCCGTGCGCGTCGACGACTATTTGCAATACGCGCCCTTTATGTGGTTTGTGGGCGGCGCCGAAATCCCCGGGGTGCGCCACCGTCACAATTTCCGCGACCGCTTGCTGATCGGTGCCACCGCCTATGCGGTGATGGGCGCCACAGTCAACGCCGTGAAATACAGCATCGGCGAACTGCGTCCCGACCACTCGGCGCGCAACTCCTTCCCCTCCGGCCATACGGCCACGGCGGTGATGGGCGCAGAATTGGTGCGCGCCGAATACGGCAACCGCCTGGGCTTCTTCGCCTACGCCGGCGCACTCACAGTTGGCGTTTTACGCATGTACAACAACCGCCATTGGTTCAACGATGTGCTGGGCGGTGCCGCCTTCGGTTTCGCGGCCACTCGCATCGCGCTTTGGCTCTTGCCCTACGAGCAACGGCTGTTGGGCATTCGGCCGCGAAAGTCCGCCGCTGTTTCGCCACCGAAACGCTCCACAGCAGCCATGAAAGCGCCCCTTCTCCTGCCCACCGTGTCACCCAACGCCACCGGTCTCACAGCACTTTGGCTGTTCTAATTCGACTTTGGCCACGTGAATTCTGTATAAAAAGGGCTGAAAAGCAGTAGAACCGGCACCTTTTGCAACTTTAGCTCCTCCCGTTCCACCAATAGAGGGAATGCTGAGTGAAAACGCACATTTTTAATCGGAAACAGAAAACATGAACAATACGATGGCTTTTCTGCTTGGAGGACTGTTGTTGCTCGCTTGGGCGAGTTTATTACTCGCTTTTAAGTTGCTCTGCTTAGACAAGATAAAGTGTCATTTTGGGCGATATTCGCTGGGAATGATCTTTGCCTATGGACTTTTGCTCTTGCTTTATGTGGCTTCTGAGCATTACCCCCCTCTAAAAGCACTTTTACTCAACTGGCATATAGGCAGGATTCCCGGCGGGATCATCTTGATTCTCGTCCCCGCCATTTATTCTATTTTCCTTATCGGAAAAGGCTATTTCCAAGAAGGAAACGAAAAAGCGTCCTTCAAGTGGAAATTAAAGATGATGGCGTCTGTCTTCTTCAATGCGTTTTTGGCTCTATTCGTTCTGGTGTTTTTTTCTTTCCTCCGGAAAGGGGGCACTTTTTCAGAGTTGGCGACACTTATCCAAGCGTCAGCACGGTCTATCCCCTTGGGATGGCTGCTTGCTTTCGTGGCTTGCTGGGGGCTGATCGTCCTGATTGTGTGGCTCGACCATAAGAAGTCGTCTTCAAAACCCAAGCCTAAGAAGTAAGGGGGGAAGACATTTGGGTCAATGCTTGTTCTGAGTTATATCCATGTACGTTCTCTTACCAACAAGTCTTCGGGAAGCTTTAGGCGGATAGAAGGGATAGCGAACTTGCATTTTGCCACGAACGCCGATCTTTATCACCATTTTCCGGTTCCGGCACGTTTTTTTACACTACGATGCCGTTGGGCTTCGATAGGTTGCTTCTTTTTATCGATACATTCCCATCTCACGCGATGAATAGGCGAATTTCGAGGACGGTGAAACAATAAAAAGCGTCATTCTTCGTTCTCAATTAAGGCGGGGTGTGTATCTTTGTAGGTCAGTACTCCGCTTTCTCGGCTGCACCTTGACGCGTGCGCGCCGCTTTTCATCCCCAAACGACAATCGACAATGATCGCATATATCAAAGGAATCATCGGCGAACTCACCCCCACCGAGGTGGTGATCGAAGCCGCCGGCGTGGGCTACGGCCTGACCATCTCGCTCAACACTTTCGCCAACCTCCAAGGCAAGGAAACGGCCAAAGTGTATGTGAAAGAGGTGATTCGCGAAGATGCGCACGACCTCTACGGCTTTTCGTCCAAGCAAGAGCGCACGCTCTTCGAGGCGCTAACGTCGGTCAACGGCATCGGCGGACAAACGGCGCGCATGGTGCTTTCGGCCTTCACACCGGCGGAACTGGCCGAGGTGATTCAGAGCGAACAGACCGCCATGCTCAAAAGCGTGAAGGGCATCGGGCCGAAAGCGGCCGCTCGCATTGTGCTCGACCTGCGCGACAAGGTCGGTGCGCTCTTGGGCGACGGACAACTCGACGTGACGCCCGGAGGGGGCGGCGGCATCTCGGCGGCAGACAAGGCGGTGGCCGAAGAAGCCATCTCCGCGCTCTCCATCTTGGGCTTCCAACCGGCCGCCGTGCGTAAGGTGGTGGCCGCCCTGCTCAAAGAGGAGCCGGGCATGGAACTCCAACAACTCATCAAACGCAGTTTGAAAGAAATCAAATAAACAACGATCGGTGCCGATGACTTTTTCCGCTCTATTTCGCCGACTCTTGCCCATCGTCTTTTTGGGGACGGTGGCCTTGAGTGTGCTCGCACTTCACGAGGGGGCGCGCCCAAGTGCTTCGGGCGACGCACCGAGCGAAACGCCCGCGCCTCAGCGCCCCAACGGGCGCAAAAACCGCGCAGCACAAACTACGGCGAAAACAACCGCTCCGACACAGCGTGCGGCTTCAAACGACACGACGCAAACCGCCGACGAAGAGGACGATGAAGAACCCAATGCCACGACGGCTCCGCTCCGCAGTACGCGCAGCGAGACGGTGATGCCCTTTGTCGTGCGCCCCACTGTGAGCACGCGCGGCATCCTGCCCCTCCATTCGGGCGACATGAAGAACCCGGAGAACCTCGAAACGGGACTTTTCTACGACGAGACGACGGGGACGTACAAATACGGCACACGGCTCGGCGGGCAGTGGCTGTATGTGCCCTTCTACATGGCGGGCGACGAGGTGCGTCGCATGGGCATCGAACAGTCGATGCGCGACTATTTCCGCCGCCGCAACAACGAGGAGTTTCAAGCGCGCGGCAAAGACAAGTTCGACTTCAGCGATATGCAGTTTTCGCTCGGGCCGGCCGAAAAAATCTTCGGTCCCGGTGGGGTGCGTGTGCGCACTCAAGGATCGGCCGAACTGAAAATCGGGGCAACCCACCGCTTCACCGACAACCCCTCGCTGGCCGAACGCAATCGCAGCGTCTTCGGCTTTGACTTTGACGAAAAAGTGAACCTCTCGCTCAACGGTAAGGTGGGCGACAAGGTGAACATGGACTTCAACTACAACACCGACGCGACTTTCAACTTCGACACGCAGCAACTCAAACTGCGCTACGAGGGAAAGGAGGACGAAATCGTGAAACTCATCGAAGCGGGTAACGTGTCGATGGGGGCGAACTCGAGTCTGATCCGCGGTGCACAGAGCCTGTTCGGTGTGCGCGCCGATATGCAGTTCGGTCGTTTGAAACTGCGCACGATGGTGGCGCAAAAAAAGAGTGCGGCGCAGAGTGTGAACTCACGCGGCGGAGTGCAACTCAATGATTTTGAGTTCTCGGCGGCGGACTATGACGAAAACCGCCACTTCTTCTTGGCGCACTATTTCCGCGACCACTATGACGGCTGGATGACACAGTTGCCCAACGTGCTGTCGGGCGTGAAGATCAACCGCATCGAACTGTGGGTGACGAATACTTCGGCGGCAACGGACAACACACGCAACCTCGTGGCGCTGACCGACTTGGGTGAAACCAAGCGCATCAAGAACAACCGCTGGACGGCGCAGAGTGCCACGGCCGTTCCGGCCAACGCGGCGAACGACGAATACGCGACTCTCACGGGGACGATGCCCGCAGTGCGCGACATCACACAGACGGGAACGCTCCTCGACGGCATCGGACTGACCGGCGGCGACGACTATGAAAAAATAGAGAGCGCACGCTTGCTCTCAGCCTCGGAATATCGACTCAATGCGGATTTGGGTTATATTTCATTGCGCACGGCTTTGCAACCGGATCAGGTGTTGGCCGTGGCCTTTGAGTACACCTACAAGGGCGAAAACTATCAGGTGGGCGAATTCTCGACCGACCTGAAAGACAACACGCGTTCGCTCTTGGTGAAGGCGTTGAAAAACACCGCCAACACACCGCGTCAAGGCAACTGGGCGCTGATGATGCGCAACGTGTATTCGCTCGGCGCGACGGACGTGCAGCGCGAACGCTTTTCGCTCGATGTGAAATACCTCTCTGACACCACCGGTGTCTACCTCTCTTATCTCCCCCTCCCGACAATGAAGGACAAGCGCCTGCTCTCGGTGATGGGACTCGACCGTTTGGACAACAACGCGCGCCGCGTGCCGAACGGTTACTTCGACTTTGTGGAGGGCTATACTGTGGACGCGGCTTCCGGGCGCGTCTTCTTCCCGGTGGTAGAACCTTTCGGCCGACACTTGGCAAAAGAGATCGGCGACACGGCATTGGCGCGCCGATTTGCCTACACCGAACTCTATGATTCGACACACACCGTGGCGAAACAAATTGCCGAACACAACAAATTCCGAATCTCGGGTAAGTTTAAGGCGACGAAGTCGGACGAAATTCAGCTCAACACGACCGGCATTCCGCAAGGGAGTGTGGTGGTGCGCGCCGGCGGACAACTGCTGACGGAGGGCACGGACTATACCGTAGACTACAATGCCGGCACGGTGAAGATCCTGAACAAGAGCATTCTCGATGCGGGTACGCCCGTTTCGTGCTCGGTGGAATCGAATGCAGACTATGGCATGCAACGCAAAACGATGTTCGGCCTCGATTTCCAATACGATTTCTCCAAACAGCTGCAAGTGGGCGGTACGCTCATGCACCTCGGCGAACAACCACTCACCTCGAAGGTGGCCATGGGCAGCGAACCGCTGAACAACACGATTTGGGGATTGAACATGGCGTGGAAAACGCAAAGTCAGTGGTTGACGAATCTCGTGAACCGCCTCCCGTTTGTGCATACCACCGCGCCGTCGAACATCAATTTCACGGCAGAATTTGCGCAGCTCATCGCCGGTCGCAACACCGGTGCGCAGGGCAATGCGTCGTATCTCGACGATTTCGAGAACGCAAAAACGGACATCGATATTTCGATGCCCCAACAATGGACGATTGCCTCCACACCGTCGATGTTTGCCGAATCGCAACTGACAAACAATGTGCGTTATGGTTACAACCGTGCGTTGTTGGCTTGGTATGTGATCGATCCGTTGTTCACACGCCGCAGTTCTTCGCTCACACCGGGCTACATCAAAAACGACTTGCAACAGTTGTCCGACCCCCGTGTGCGCGAAATCTATGCGAGCGACCTCTATCCGAACAAGAGTCTGAACTATAAAGACGCGGCCACGCTGCCGGTGCTCAATTTGGCCTTCTACCCCAACGAACGCGGCCCCTATAACCTCGATCCGTCACTGGACAGCGACGGAAAACTGCTGAATCCGGCGCAACGCTGGGGCGGTATGATGCGCCGTCTCGAGACATCGGACTTCGATGCGGCGAATGTGGAGTATGTGGAGTTCTGGATGATGGATCCATTCACGGAAATCAACGGAAAAGTGCCGACTTATACCGGCGATCTGTACTTCAACCTGGGCGAAATATCGGAAGACGTACTCAAAGACGGCCGTAAGTTCTACGAAAGTGGACTCCCGACAGACGGCGACCGCTCGCAGGTGGCGGAAACGGCGTGGGGGTTGGTACCGACACAGAATGCGGTGACTTATGCCTTCAACACGTCGAGCGATGCGCGCCGCCGACAAGACGTGGGTTACAACGGTTTGACCTCGGAAGAAGAGCGCACTTTCGGCGCTTATGCCGACTATCTCAAGACGATCCGTGCGACGGTGCGTCCGGCGGTCTACGATTCGATCGTACAAAGCCCCTCGGCCGACCAATACTCCTATTTCCGCGGTAAGCATTGGGACGACCGTCGCGCTTCGATCCTCGAACGCTACAAATATATCAACAATCCGAACGGTAACTCTGCTGCGGCCGACGGCGAAACGTACGCTTCGGCTTACAAAACCACACCGGACGTGGAGGATATCAACCAAGACTTCACGCTCAACGAGTACGAAAAATATTATCAATATCGGGTGCGCATCGATCCGACGGCGATGCAGGTCGGACAAAACTACATTGTCGACATGCGCACGGTCAACTCGAAAACACGCGACGGCAAGTCGCCCGCCACGAAATGGTATTTGTTCCGCATTCCGCTGAGCGAATACGAACGCAAATACGGTAGTATCAGCGACTTCTCGTCGATCCGCTTCATGCGTATGTTCATGACGGGCTTCGATCAGCCGATTGTGCTGCGTTTTGCCACGTTGAGCCTCGTACGCGGCGAGTGGCGCGACTACCGTCAGGCGCTTTATCAAAACGTGCCGGCCGCTTCGTCCGGACAGCTCGTGGTGAGCGCCGTGAACTTCGAAGAGAACAACGACAAACAGCCGGTGAACTATGTCTTGCCCCCGGGCATTAGCCGCGCCATCGAGCCGGGACAAGACCAGGTGCTGCAAAACAACGAGCAGGCGCTCTCTCTCACCGTGAAAGAACTGGGCAGTGGCGATGCGCGTGCCGTGTATAAGAACACGCATCTCGACCTCCGTCGCTACAAGCACCTCCAACTCTTCGTGCACGCCAATGCGTTGCCGGGTGACAAGGATTTGGAAGACGGACAAGTGAGTCTGTTCCTCCGACTCGGATCGGACTACAAAAACAATTTCTACGAATACGAAATCCCGCTGGTGCTTACGCCCGAAGGTCGCTACACCGGTAGCTCGGGACGCCGTTCGGTGTGGCCGACAGATAATATGATCGACATCGATCTCGAGCAACTCACGCACGTGAAGAAAGCGCGCAACCGTCAACGTGCTTCGGGATTGGCTTCGTACAACACGATCTACAACGAATACGACCCACAACGCCCGAAGAACAAAATCAGCGTGCAGGGTAATCCCTCGTTGGGCGAAGTGCGCACGGTGATGATCGGTCTGCGCAATAACTCGCGTAGTGTGCGCAGCATCGAGGTGTGGGCGAACGAATTGCGCCTGCAAGACTTTGCCAACAAAGGCGGTTGGGCTGCACAGAGCCAACTCAATATCCAATTGGCCGACTTGGCCAATATCAATGTGTCGGGACATGCGGAAACAAACGGTTTCGGCGGTCTGGAAGAAACCGTGAGTCAGCGCAGAGACGACGATCTCTATCAATACTCGGTGACGACGAATCTCGATGCAGGTAAACTCTTGCCGGCCGAGGTGAAGTTGACCGCACCGATCTACTATTCCTATTCCAAAGAAGTGATTGTGCCGCGCTACAATCCGCTCGACACCGACATGCCGATGTCTGATGCGCTCGACGCCTTGCCGCTGCGCAGCCAGCGCGACTCGTTGCGCAACCTCACCAACCACGTGGTGACGAACAAGAACTTCTCCATTTCGGGACTGCGCTTCAACCGCACCACGCAAAGCGCGCCGATGCCGTACGACCTGGGCAACTTCACCACAAGTTTTGCCCATGCCGTACGACACACTTCGGGAACAACCACTGCGCGCGAGATTGATATGAACTGGAAGTTCGACTTGGGCTACAATTATAGTCCCGGTACGCGCACAATCGAACCGTTCAAGCAACTCATCAAATCACGTTCTCCGTGGTTGCGCATCGTTCGCGATTTTGGCATCAATCCTTTGCCGCAAAACCTCTCGATTTTCTCGAATCTGTCGCGACGCTATTACGAATTGCAGGAACGTGATCTCGAACAACTCGACAACAAATCGCTCCCGCTCAGTTTCGCCAGCGACTTCCTGTGGAATCGCTCGCTCCAACTCCGTTGGGATCCGACGAAACAAATCCATTTCAGTTTCATGTCGGGCACGGATGCCGAAATTCAACAACCCAATGTGGTGGTGAACAAGGAACTTTATCCCACGGAATATGCGGCTTGGAAGGATTCGGTGATGCACTCGCTGCGCGACCTCGGACGTCCGCTCAGCTATCGACAGACCGCCGACCTCTCGTGGAATGTGCCCATCAATAAGATACCCGCTTTCGACTGGGTGACGGCTGATTTCAAATACAACGCGACCTACAACTGGACGCGCGGTGTGGAAGCGGCCGACGGCAGTTCGCTCGGCAACGTCGTGAGCAACCGTAGAGAGGTGACCTTCAACTCACGCCTCAGCCTCGAAGCGCTCTATAATAAGGTGCCTTTCCTCAAAAAGGTAAACCGCAAATTCTCGACCGGCCCCACTGCCGGCAAGAAGCCTGAGGAGAAAAAGCCCTTTGAACGCGCCGTTACGCTCCGCACCGACACGGCGACCGTAGTGGTACACAACCTTTCGGCGAAGAAACTGCGCGTCGTGGCCATTCGTCCCGACGGTACACGCTTCCCTGTGCGCTACAAGGTGCTCGATGTAAACCGCATTGAAGTCCTCAATCGCGACACCCTCACGGTGAAGGTGACCGTTGTGCCGCAACGTCGCACCGAGGAATTGCCCTGGTATCGAGTGGCCGAGTACGGTAGCCGCGCATTGATGATGGTGCGCAATGTCAATTTCGCCTACCGCGCCTCGTCGAGCCTCAACCTCCCCGGCTTTATGCCCAATGTGGGCGATGCCTTCGGACAAGCTCGTCCCGGCGGAATGCTTGCGCCCGGATTGGACTTTGCCTTTGCCACCATCGGCGGCGAAGCTTATGTACACCGTGCGGCCGACCGCGGATGGTTGATGCAGTCGGATAGTATCATCACCCCCGCTGTGACCTCCAGCACGGAGGACTTGCAAATTCGCGCGGTCGTAGAACCTTTCCGCGACTTCAAGATCAACCTCAGTTTCTCGCGCAATCTCAACCGCTCGAAGTCCATACAATATATGTATGCCGGCATGCCGACACTGCAAAACGGTTCGTTTACGATGACCACTTGGTCGCTCGGTACAGCCTTCGCCTCCTTCGGCGGCCCGGACAACGGGTATGCCAGCAGCTCGTTCCGCCGCTTCACGCAACTGCTCGATGAATACCGCACACGCGTGGAACAGCGCTACACCGGCGCCACCTATCCGGTGGGCATGGGCACATGGAGCGGCAAAGCCTACGATCCGGCGAATGGCGGAGTGGACAAATACTCGAGTTCCGTCATGATTCCCGCCTTCCTCGACACCTACACGTCTTCGGGTGGCAATCTCGATCTCTTCCCCGCCGTGAGTCGCCTGCTCCCGAGCTGGACGCTCCAATATGCCGGTCTGGCGCAACTGCCCTCTTTCAAGCGTTGGTTCAAATCTTTCAACCTCAACCACGCCTACAAGAGTCTGTACAGCGTCGGTTCGTACGGAACTTTCCAATCGTTCCGCGAAATGGCCGATGGCTTCGGCTTCGTCACTGCCGTGGAGAACGGTTTACCCACGCCCTCTTCGCGTTACGACATTTCGACCGCCACCATCAACGAAACCTTCTCGCCGCTGCTCGGTTTGGACATGACCTTCCACAACGATCTCACGGCGCGCGTGGAGATGCGTCGCACCCGGGTGCTCACACTCTCGATGACCTCGCAACTGCTCACCGAGACGCACTCGAACGATGTCGTTCTCGGCTTCGGTTATCGCGTTGCGGACTTCAAAGGCTTCACCCGTGCATCGCGTGTCAAGCGCACCGTGCGCTCGCGCAACCGACGCGGTGCGCAAGAAGAGGCGCCGGCCACGCCCACCCTCACCGACGGCACGCCGCATGCCCTCAACCTTCGTCTTGACATCTCGTTCCGTTCGCAAAGTGCTTTGCAGCGCAACCTCCTCACCCAGCTGTCACAAGCCACGAGTGGAAACCGCGCACTGCAAATCTCCCTCTCTGCAGACTACGAAGTGTCGAAATTCCTCACCGTCTCGGCCTACTACGATCGACAGAGCAATCAACCCTTGCTCACCTCGTCAGCTTATCCCTCGACGATGCAGGATTTCGGAATCAATCTCAAATTCCAACTCACGCGTTGAGGACGGCTGCAGACAGCAATCCACACAAAGAGCGACGCTCGGACAGATCAAATAATGATCAGTCCGAGCGTCGCTCTTATTTTATTCGTAGGCGCGAAAGGGGAATCAGCCTTCGGGGATCAAAAAAGTTTGTGCTTCATGCAGTACTTGCAGTTCGATCGCTTGAACACGGTGACGAATCGGTCGACTGTCGATGGTGATTGTCCCTTGTCCCACTTTGGAAAAGGTCACTTGCGGCGTGCGCCAGACGCTGATGCCGTTTTGCGAAAGAAAGCGCCCGCGAATCAGTAACCACAGGCCGGCAAAGGCCTGCAACAAGCGTGGTCTGCAAACGGCCGAGATATCAAACATGCCATTGTAGGGCACAGCCGAAGGCGTTTGCCCGTAGCCGGTACAAGAACCCACGCAAAGCGTAGTAACTCGCTGTTCAAACACTTCGCCGCCGATGGAGAAACGCACCTGCGCCGAGTGGCGCTGCCACAAAAGCATCAACGCGCTGCTCAATTCGCGCAACAATCCCAAACCACACCAAAAGCGTTGGTTGCGACGACGCAATTTCACGATGGCGGCTGCCAATCCCAAGTTCACACAGTTCAGGAAGTAACGCGTTTCCTCCTTCCCTTTGTGCAATTTGAGGTGCGCTTCGCCCACATCTACTTTGCGTACACGACCGCGCAACAAGCGATCGACACACGCCTCGGGATCCGATTCGTTCAGTCCCCAAAAGTGGGCAAAACCGTTGATCAGTCCATTCGGAATAACTGCCAGGGTCGGACGCTGCGCCGCATCGGGCACGGCGGCCATCAGCCCGTTGAGCGCACTGTTGAGCGCGGCATCCCCCCCCACCACCACAATCAAGCGATAGCCGTTGGCGGCCATCATCGCCGCCAGGCGTTCGATACTGCCGGGACCTTCGCTCTGCACGAAATCGTAAGGCTGCTTTGCCGCTTGCAAACGCGATTGAATGCGCGCCCAGCGTCGGCGAGAACGGCAGCTACCTTCTTGAGGACAATAGAGAATTCCCCAACGTGATGTGTTTGGTGTCTGCATGCTGATCAGTATTAAGAGGCGATTAGGCGGCCGTCATTGCGCAAAATCCAGCACTTCGCTCAGTTGGCGCAGTTGTGCTTCGAAAGGCGCTGTCGCATCAATCCAATGAATCGGACAACCACGGCGCTCCATGCCGCGAAACCAGGTCATTTGTCGTTTGGCAAACTGGTGAATGGCGGTTTCGAGCTGCGCATGCATCTCATCATACGACAATTCGCCGATGAGGTGCAGCGTGACGAATTTGTATTCCAGCCCGTAGTAGATTAAATCTTCGGGCGCAATCCCCTCATCGAGGAGCGCTTGCACTTCATCGAGCATACCCGCTTCGAGACGTTGCTTCAAACGCGTGCTGATGCGCTCGCGGCGCGTCTCGCGGTCGATGGACAAGCCGATATTGAAAGCCTTCATCTGCGGAAAATCCCGATGACCGGCCTCGCGCGTAAGGTTATAGGTTTCGATCTCGATGGCACGAATCGCCCGCTTGCACGAATCCACGTCGGTGGTGTTGTGCATGGTCGAACCGGAACGCGCCTTCAAGGCCGCCAACTCAGCCGTGAGTTCCGCCAACGTCCGCCCCTCGAGTGAGGAGCGGAGCGCCGGATTCTGCGGAACGTGACTGATGTTGTAATTGCGCACCACACTCTCCACATACAACCCCGTACCGCCGCACACCACCGTGCGTTTGCCGCGACGGCGGATATCCTCAAAGGCTTCGAGGAAATCGTGCTGATAGCGATAAAGGTTATATTTCGTGCCGGGTTCGACGATGTCGATCAAGTGATGAGCCACCGGACGCCCCTCGACGCAATATTCGCCAAGGTCCTTGCCCGTGCCCAGATCCATGCGCCGATACACCTGACGGGAGTCGGCACTGATGATCTCTGCCCCAATATGGTCAGCAAGCGCCACGGCAAAAGAGGTTTTGCCGCAGGCCGTGGGGCCGACCACCGTCACAAAATCGAAATCCGAAAGAGGAGGAAGTGTTGACATGAAAAGTGTTGTACGATGAGTTGTTGTCGTTATTGTGCCGTCTCGTCAAGAGCTTGGCGCAGATCGGCCACCAAATCCTCGGCCGACTCGATACCTAAGCTCAAACGCATGAGATCGGGTGCAATGCCGGCTGCGCGCAGCTGTTCGTCGCTGAGCTGACGGTGCGTGTGACTCGCCGGGTGCAAGATGCAGCTCTTGGCGTCTGCCACGTGGGTCACAATGCTGATGAGTTTCAAGCGATCCATGAAGCGCACGGTCTCTTCGCGCGTGCCTTTCAGGCCGAAAGCCAAGACACCGCAACCGCCATTCGGCAAATACTTCTTTGCCAACGCTGCATCCACGCCATCGGGGTTGTCGGCATACTGCACCCAGGCCACGCGCGGGTGCGCTTTGAGGAAGTCGGCCACCACATGGGCGTTTTCCACGTGACGACGCATACGCAAGTGGAGCGTTTCCAGTCCGTTGTTGAGCAAGAATGCGTTTTGCGGACTCTGGCAGCTGCCCAAATCGCGCATGAGTTGTGCCACGGCCTTCACGAGGTAGCCCGCCGCACCGAAGGCTTCGGCATAAACCAAGCCGTGATAGCTTTCGTCGGGCGTGCAAAGACCGGGGTATTTGTCGGCATGCGCCATCCAATCGAACTTGCCGCTGTCGACGATACAGCCACCGACTGCCGTGGCTTGGCCGTCCATGTATTTAGTGGTGGAGTGAATCACAATGTCTGCTCCCCATTCGATGGGGCGGCAGTTGACGGGTGTGGCGAAGGTGTTGTCGATGATCAAGGGGACACCCTGCTCATGTGCCACACGAGCGAAGCGCTCGATGTCGCAAACGCGTCCGCCGGGGTTCGAAATCGATTCGCTGAACACCAATTTGGTGTTGGGGCGGAAGGCAGCGCGCAGTTCTTCGTCGCTCGCATCGAGATCGACCAGCGTGCACTCGATACCCATTTTTTTCATCGTCACGACAAATAGGTTGAACGTACCGCCGTAGATGCCATTGGTGGCGATGAAGTGGTCGCCGCATTCGCAGATGTTGAACACCGAATAGAAGCTTGCCGCCTGACCGCTCGAGGTGAGCATCGCCGCCACACCGCCTTCGAGCGCAGCGATCTTGGCCGCGGCCGTGTCGCAAGTGGGGTTTTGCAAACGAGAATAGAAATAGCCCGATTCTTTCAGGTCGAAGAGTCGGCCCATCTGCTCAGTACTCTCATACTTGAAGGTCGTACTTTGGTAAATGGGCAGTTGGCGCGGTTCTCCGTTCTTCGGAGTCCAGCCGGCTTGCACACACTGGGTGTCGATTGATAGTTTGTTTTGTTCCATGTGAGAATGTGTTGTTGATATTGTATCAAAAACAAATATACAAGATTCACCCAAAACAACCACCTGTCGCGAGCGAAAAAAAAGCGGAGTGGAAGAAATGTCGCATTTTTTCGGGAGAAAATTTGGTCGTAACAAAAAAATGCCCTACTTTTGCACTCGCAAACGAGGAACAACGCAGCGTTGCTCACTCGGCGAGGTAGCTCAGCTGGTTAGAGCGCAGGATTCATAATCCTGAGGTCCCGGGTTCAATCCCCGGCCTCGCTACAAAGCAAAAGGATCGATTCTACTTTGAATCGATCCTTTTTTTGTTTTTCCATCTTCGCGCCCTTCTTCTCCTTGCTCGCCCACTTTCTTGCGCCGAAACTCCGCACGGCTTATACCGCACCGTAGGCTTCTCCACAACCCACTGCCGAGTGGGCGAGAAAACTCCACTGCTTTTTCAATAAACCGAACTGCTTTCGTCACAAAGTGGACAGCTTTTCTGAACTACACGACGCCTTTGCGCGCCAACAGGCGCAAGTAAGCGTTTTCGCGTCCGTTCTTTCGCAGCCCCAAGGGGCAACTTCTTTTTGCGACAACACTTCGTTTACCGGCAAAAAGAAAAGCCTTCACTCCCAAATCCTCATCCCACGATCAAAAGTGGAACACAGATTTTGGAGTGAAGGCTTTTTCTAAAACCCTACCGGGCAAAACTTCGCTCGCGTTGCGACTCAAATTTCGTGCAAGGCGCGCAATAGTCGGCTCTCCCCGCGGTAGGGTTGCCACAACAACCAAATGAGCAGCAAGGCCGCCGGCACATCGAGCAGCAACTGTTCGGGACCATAAACGGGCAAGGCGGCAGCGTACAGAGGTGTCTGCGCCAAACCTCCCAAACCGGAAGCGGCCCACAATTCGTGGAGCGCAGGCACGAAGGACAGGGCGCGCGCAAAGGCATAGGCCCCTGCAGCGATGATTCCAATCACCGTCCACACACGATTCCAACGCTCGCGCGGCGACACGTAGACCGCCGTGGAGGCCGTGCGACGCTGCAAGACGGCGCGCTCCTTGCGGCGCAGATACAGCGTTTCGGAGTCGGGCACCTGCTGCCGCACCACACTGTTGGGATGCATCTCGACCGCCACGCGCTGCGCATCGGCGCGAGAAGCCATCAAAGCACAAGCACCGAAAGGCAAATCGAGGCTGCCGGCGAAACCACCGCTTTGCAAAAACCATTCGCGACGGAAAGCCACATGGCAACTGTCGGCGGCTGCGGCATGTCCGCTCAGCACCGAACGCACACAACGTGCCCAATGCAACGCGCGTTCGCGCACAGGCTCTGACACAGCGCCGCCTTCGGCCTCCTCATAGTTGGCATAACCCATCACCACATCGTTCTCGTCGGTGAAATGCGTCGACAGGTGTTGCAGCCATTCGTTGCTTGACGGGGCGCAATCCGGCTCCACGACGACGACCCACGGAGCACGCGCGGCACGAATGCCGAGGGCGACAGCCACTTTGTGTGCGTCGACGTTACGCCGACGGCTTTCCGGCACAAAGGTGTAGCGCAAATGCGCGTGATGATCTTGGAAGTTTTTGACCACATCGGCCGTCAAGGCGTCTTCGGCGGCGGCATTCGCCACTACCACCTCGTAACGAGCGAAGCGTTGCGACAAGAAAAGCGGCAGATGTCGACTGAGGGCATCGGCTTCGTTTTGAACCGGCACAACGATCGACACTTCGGGATCGACAGGACCGGTCGACATGCCGACCACTCCTCCCTCGACGGGCGGCTCTGGCAGCACGCGTGCCGATTGTTCATCGGCACAGGCAATGACGGTCTTGAAAGCAGTGCTCCGCAAATAGACATTGAGCACCACCGCTACCAACAAAAGCAGTAACGGAAGACCGAGTAAGAGTATTTCCATCATAAATGTTTCGAGATAAGTGTGAGAAGCAACACGCCTCAGCTGCGACGACGAAACTCGGCGCAGGTCACTGCGGTGGCCACCGCCACATTTAGACTTTCGCTCGTGGGACGATCGGCCGGGAAACTCGGGATGAGCAAACGATGACTCACACGGCTGCGCACGGCTTCCGAAAGGCCATTGCCTTCGTTGCCCATCACGATGACGCCGTTCACCGTCAGTTCGGTGGCATAAAGGTCGTCGCCGTCGAGCAAGGTACCATAAACGGGCGTATCGGTCGGCAGTGCGTCGAGCCAAGCGGGTAAATCGGTGTAATGCACCTGCACACGCGCCAAGGCGCCCATCGTCGATTGCACCGTCTTGGGCGAAAACACATCGGCCGTGTCGAACGAACACACAATGTGCTCAATCCCCCACCAATCGGCGATGCGAATGATCGTGCCCACGTTACCGGGGTCTTGCACTCCGTCGAGTGCCAAACAGAGGTTGTGTGTGGGAACGGCAAGCAAGGTCTCGATGGCGGCAGCCCGCGGCTGTTCGAAAACGGCCAACACGCCTTGTGGCGTGCGTTGTTGGGAAACGCGCGCCAACTCATCGGGCGTGACGTCGATCCGCTCGCCGATGTCAAAATCATCCAACGGCAGATCCGTCAGTTGACCGGCTTCGCAGACCAACAAGCGGCAGCGAAAATAGGGCAAAAGATCGGCCACGAGCTTCCGCCCTTCGGCCAAGAAGAGCCCCTCGGCATCGCGATTTTTCTTGCGATCGAGACTGCGTATGAGTTTTTGTTTGTTTTTGCTGAGCATGAGATTGCTGCTTCTGACACGAGAAAACGTGGTGCGAAAGTACGACCTTTTTTCCGAAATGCCTATCTTTGCAATCTTAAAATGCACTCATTGTGAAGTTCTCCACTCGCTTTCTGTTCCTGCTCTTGCTCATCCCGCTCCTCGCGGGATGTTCTGCCGTGCGCTTTTTGCCGGAGGATCGATTGATGCTCTCGCGGGTGAACATCACCAGCAACAATTCGCAGGTGGCGCCCTCCGACTACCGCAGTTATGTGCGCCAAGAGGACAACTCTCGCTGGTTGAGCACGCTCAAAGTACCTTTGGGCATCTATTGTCTTTCGGGAACGAACGAACGGAATCTCTTCAACCGCTTGATGCACCGCATCGGCGAGGCACCGGTCGTCTACAACGACACGCTCACCGGCTATTCGGCGGCCGCACTGCGACTGGCCTTGCAGAGCAAAGGTTATTTGCAGGCGCGCGTCGACACCACCCTGACCCGCAAAGGACGCCGCGCCACGCTCACTTACCACCTCAAGCCCGGCAATCGCTCCTATGTGCACGAACTGCACCGAGAATTCGACAACGACACCGTGCGTCGACTCATCATGGCCGATTCGTCGGCCTCACGCCTATATAAAGGTATGCCCCTCGACCTCGCCCTGCTGAGCGAAGAGCGCACTCGCATCGTCCACCGACTGCAAAACAGCGGCTACATGAACGCCAACAATGAGTTTGTGAGTTTCGTCGCCGACACCCTTCCGCTCAGTCAAGCCGTTCGCCTCACGCTCCAAGTACAGGCACCGCACGGAGTGGATCGGAAAATGGCCTATCAGGTCTATCGCATCGGACGCGTTGCCCTCACCGAACTCAATGCCGACGAAGCCCCCACCGACAGCTCGTTCTATCGTGGCGTGACCTTTGAGGCCGCCGGACAGACGCGCATCAATCGCCGAACTTACGTGCGCAATCTCTTCGTTCTCCCCGACAGTCTTTATCGCGATGTCTCCACACAATATACATACCAAAACCTCAACGCGCTCGCGGCGGTGAACTACTCGAACATTCACTACGCCCAACCGGCGCCCGGCGATTCGACCGTGAACGTCCACCTGCTCGTGCAGCTCAACAAGCCCAACGGCATCACCTTCGACTTGGAAGGCACGAACACGGCCGGCGATTTTGGCGGCGCGGCCATTCTCACCTACACCCAGCGCAATCTCTTTCGCGGCGCCGAAAGTTTCTTCCTCAAATTTCGCGGTGCCTACGAAGCCATTCGCCAACTCGAAGGCTACCGCAACCAAAACTACACCGAGTATGGGGTCGAAGCCACCTTGCGCTTCCCCACCCTGCCCGTCTCGCCCGGCGAACGCCACTTGCGCACCTACAAAGGTTCGACCGACTTCTCGGTGATGTACAATTCGCAGAATCGCCCCGAGTTCTATCGCCGACTGCTCACCGCCACTTGGAGCGTAGACTGGAACCGCCACGCCCGGCCCAACCTGCGCCACCACCTCGACATCGCCTCGCTCAACTACGTCTTCATGCCGTGGATTTCCGACACCTTCCGCAGAACCTACCTCGAAGGCGACAATCCGCGCTACGCCGTCTTGCGCTATTCGTATGAGAACCTCTTCATCATGCGCTCGGCCTACAGTTTTGTCTACAACTCGCTCCGCACACCCGGCATGGGCAATCTCTATCGCACCAACGGCTACCAAATTCGCGCCGGTATCGAAACCGCAGGCAACCTCCTCTACGGCATCTCCAAAGTGCTACGCATGCACCAAAATGCCGACGGCAGCTACGCCATTTTCAGCATACCCTATTCGCAGTATGTCAAGTTCGATGTCGACTTCTCGAAGAGCGTCCGCCTTTCCGAAACGAACTCGCTGGCATGGCACGCCGCCTTTGGCATTGCCATCCCCTTCGGCAACTCGCAAGTCGTCCCCTACGAAAAGCGTTATTTCGCCGGCGGTGCCAATTCTGTCCGCGGTTGGAACGTGCGCCAACTCGGCCCGGGGCGCTATGCGCAAAAGGACGGCAACATCGACTTCATCAACCAAACCGGCAATCTGAAAATCGACCTCTCGATGGAGTATCGCAGTGCGCTCTTTTGGAAATTTGAAGGCGCCGCCTTCGTCGACGCCGGCAACGTCTGGACCACACGCGGCGGTGTCGGTCCAGAAGGCGGACAATTCCGCTTCGACTCGTTCTTGCGCGAACTCGCCGTCGCCTATGGTTTGGGCTTGCGCCTGAATCTCAATTACTTCATCGTGCGTTTCGACGGCGGGATGAAAGCCATCAACCCCACTGTCCCCTCGGGGCCGCTGCACTACCCCATTTTCCGCCCCAACTTCTCGCGCGACTTCACCCTCCACTTCGCCGTGGGCTTGCCGTTCTGAGGCTCCCGCGGTTCACTTCTCCTTTCTGACTCCCTCTTCCCATGCAATTTATCTGTTTCGGCAGCGGCAGCTCCGGCAACTGCTACTATCTCGAATCGCGCGGCGAAGCCATTCTCATCGACTTGGGCATCGGCATTCGCGCCTTCAAGAAGCACATGCGCGACTACGGACTGACCATGCCCAAAATCAAAGCCATCATCGTCACCCACGACCACACGGACCACATCAAAGCCGTGGGGCCGCTCTCCATCGAGTTCCGCATCCCCGTCTATGCCTCGATGCCCGTACACGAAGGCATCGTGCGCAATCGGTTCATGACGAAAAAGATTCCCGAAGACCTCCAACGCTGCACCCTCCTCCACACGCCTTTCGAGGTGGGCAATTTTCGGATCACACCTTTTGCGGTGCCCCACGACGCCACCGACAACAACGGCTACTTCATCGAACTCATCGAGCCGGAGGAGACGAACACCACCGACCTCTTCGCGCCGCAGGGCGGCGATGGGCGCCCCACCTTCTGTCTCATCACCGACGCCGGACAGTTCACCGAAACCATGATCCCCTACGTGCAGCGCGCCCGCTACCTAGTGATCGAAGCCAACTACGACCGTGAACTCCTCGACAACGGCCCCTACCCGCTCTACCTGCGCAAACGCATCTCCGGCGGACGCGGACACATGGACAACCGCCTCACGGCCGAGGCCTTAAAACAGCACCTCACGCCCGAGACACGCCGCGTGTGGCTCTGCCACCTCAGTGCAGAAAACAACAATCCCGAAACCGCTCGCCGCACCGTGGCCGAGGCCATCGACGCCCTCCCCTTCGACGAGCGCCCTCGCCTCGACGTCCTGCGCAGAACCGTCCCCAGCGGATTGGAACATCTTATCTGAAGCGACTCCACTCTCTTTTTCTCAACACAAATTCCCGTCCCCGAAACTACAGTATGCGTTATGTTTCGGGGACGGGAATGTTCTATGCTCTATCGAGAACAAAATCCAGAGTTACGATTTGATTCGTCCTAATAATAGGCATCAGATATTGACGGCATATTCATACGCAAAATAAGATGATCTCCCCAACCTACCGCCGTAAAGCAACCGGCGTGTGAAAATACAGCTTGTTACTTCCAAAGGGGCTGCTGTTCCCAATCGGCTGGAAAACCCATGGCTGCGGTATCCACTTGAGAATATGCTGAAAGTAATCCTTTTAACTTTGCCTTGAAGGCCTGTCCATGCCCAAACGATTCAAGCCAATACGCTACGCAACAAAATATTGCATAGACTTTATTGTTATCAAGACCGGCAATATCGACCCATGCTCCTCGCAAGGTGGCTTTCATTTGTGGACTATTAGCTAAACGACGATTCCAAAGCCGCGAATGATGAGCACAACAATTCCTTAGAACCGTCAGACTACGCATCCAGCTCTCCAACACTTCATGCTGTGGCAGATTGAACCGGCGGGCGATCCTCTTCTTCGCTTTCTTATCCTTGAAGTTGTAATAAAGTTTGGACAATGTTCCCAACGATACAATCTCCAATGTCTTCCAAGCCGGCGGAAAGGCGGGTTCGTCGTAATGGAGTCGATGTTCTCTGATGAAATCCTCTCGGCTCCTTTGCAGCTCACGTTCTATCGCATTTCTGTTTTCCTTGAACTTCTGCACATCGTCTACAAGCGTATCATCCAAAAACCAAAATGGTCCGTGACAAACTGAAAACTCATGAATAATATCTGAGCGCAACGCGATTTCAATTCTTTGAATAACCTTGAATAGCAAGAATCGTAGCTCCATATCAAAATCATATAGAGCAACAGCATCATCAAAACAACTATTTTGCTTGAACTGATGTGTCGTTTTATCCGCCTCCATAGGGCGTAGATATTGTATAAAACGAAAATAATCGACCTCGCTCAGAAACTTTGCAGCCTTAAACTCATCAGCAATCTGAAGCCCTCTGTTTTTCAGCAGCTCTATCTGGTCGGCAATGGATAGCGCCTGCTTGTTATATCGTTTCACTATGCTCATAAAAACAAAAGACCCGCCCTGGTTCGCTGTTCTGGTGGGAAGCGTGGCGGATTCTGTTACTGCAAAAATAAATGGTATATCTGGGATAACCAAATCTTTTTCGGTTAAATTCATTGCGAACCTATAAAAGCATTCCCTTGGGGATTACCACACCTTAGATAAGATTTCACCCTCTTTTCCTTTCGATAGGTAAGATGATTGTATTACCTTTGTATTCCTCTCGTAGACCTTGTGGTGATACAATCCCCAAGCATGATATAGAAAACTGCTGTTCATAGCTGCATATTTGTTTGTGCTAATTCAAATATACAAGTTGTTCATTGGCTTCTTTTTTTTCCAGAAGACCCTTCACTCCATATGTCGGATGAACCGTTCTTTTTGCATGGTTTATCTTGCAATACATGAGAGGGTATAAACCCTTTGTGACAATGATGTCGAAAGAATTTATATTACAAGGCCAATTAAAGTGACATATAATGCGACATAAGAAGATTTTTATTGGGCTGGCATTTCTCTGTTTCATCGTGATAGGCGTAATCTTTCACTTTAGAAGAGATATTGTTGTCGCACCAATAAGGTGTGATGTTTTGGAGGCTGATACAACTTTCTCGGATTCAGGAATAAAATCAGTATACCACATAATGTTGGTTGATAATGCTCCGTATCTGGAACATAATATAAGGCAATGCTTAGAGACGTATTTTTGGAAGAATGTGTGTCTGGATTCTT
>JABZKU010000026.1 GCA_015257125.1 Prevotellaceae bacterium
ACGTTTTGCGTGTTGAAGTGCGACACGTCCAAAGAAGTCAAACCAGAGCAACCATCGAACATCCCAAACATGGAGGTGACGTTTTGCGTGTTGAAGTGCGACACGTCCAAAGAAGTCAAACCAGAGCAACCATCGAACATCCCAAACATGGAGGTGACGTTTTGCGTGTTGAAGTGCGACACGTCCAAAGAAGTCAAACCAGAGCAACCATTGAACATCCAACTCATATCAGTAACATTTTGTGTGTTGAAGTTCTTCAGGTCGAGCGAAGTCAGCGTCGAGCACCCCCAGAACATACTACTCATGTCTTTCACTTCCGCCGTGTTGAGGTATTCCAGTCCTTCTATTTTCGTGAGAACTTTACAATGATAGAACCACTTCGCGGTGGTGGTTGGACGGAAATCTCGGAACGAGGCATCGAATACCACACGTGCGGTGGTACTGTCTCCCACGTCCCGTGTTCCTGCCCATGCAGGGAAGGTGTCATCTCCCTCCTTTTTCGTCTCCTCGATGCCCCATGTCGTGCCGGTGCGGGTGGCACGCAGGGCATCGTAGTAGAAGGTGAGGGTAGTTTTGTCCTCGCTTTGCGCCACATAGGCCTCGCGGGTTTGCGCCTGTGCACGCTGCGAAGTGGCCAGCAGAACACTAATCAGTGCGAAGAACATCGCACTACAATAACGTAAATAGTGGATCATAAGGTGGTGCTCCTCCATTTCTTTCTCTGATCGGGGGAAGTCGCCTTCGGGAACAGGGGCAGAGGGTGAAAAGATAGAATTAAACGAGGGTATGTTTTATATTCCGCACAAAGCTACGAGGCAAGGGAAAGAGATAAATAGGCATTGTAGTGCGGTGCAAAAAGTGCTGTTTTGTTTATTGCTTTGTTGGCAAAGGTAGAGGAATAAGTTGATGTATCGAAATAAAAACGCTGAAAATAAAGTTTGTCTTCTTTGCCTTTGAAATACGCTTGCCAACCACTATCAAAAATGTTACATCGGCTTGCAAAAATTGGACACGCCTCGCGTGCGCGCGCGTCAGGTGTTTTCCGCTTTTTGCCTTCACCCTTCACCTTCACGCCTTACTACTTGATTGACAGCTGGTTGCAGGTGAAGGCAAAGACGATTTTTGCCTTCACCCTCCGTGACTTACCTTTCCTCACTCGACGCGGACGGGAAACACCACACGAAAATGCGGAAAAATCAGTGGACTTTGATCAAAAACGTGCCTACCTTTGTCCCAAAACCCACAACAATTCAAGCGATTCCCGCACAGCGGTGAAGGCAAAGGTGAACACTGACCTTCACCATTTCCTTCACCGCATCAACTTGATTTACTGCGTCTTACACAAGTAGGTGAAGAGTGAAGGCAAAAAACGAAAAATGCGGTGTGCGCACGCGCTCCCGCGCGCGAGGAAATGTACGTTTCGACAACACCCGACAGTCTTTTCGAGAAACGCATCGGCGCCGGGGCATCACTTCCCCACCCAAGCAGACGATTTGCCCCGCTTCGCATACGACGATGAAGCGGGGCAAAGCGTTATCGGCAGCCACGGGCATTGGGGTACGTGTGCGAGCGGGCAAGTAGGCGGGCGGCACTTTTCCGATTAAGAGCAAACGTTCGGCACGCACAGCGGCGACAACAAAGGCAAGGCACGAGGAAAGGGAGCGCGCCGAGAGTGGACAGCGACCGGAGGCTTGTCGCACCGCGGTTGAGCGGGCGGACAGCAAGGAATGAGAGGGAGTGGAGGTAGATAGACAAAAAAATCCCTCACAACACAAAGTTGTAAGGGATTTGAAGAAGGGTGACCGATGGGATTCGAACCCACGACATTCAGAACCACAATCTGACGCTCTAACCAACTGAACTACGGTCACCATGAGCACCTTTCTTCCTGAAAGGCGATGCAAAAGTACGCACTTTTCGCGAATACTCCAAATTTTCGAGGACTTTTTTTTCGCTTTCGGGCGTTTTTTTCGCTCAATCACTCTTCAACATCATCTGAAGCGGTGTCTTGATTGGTGTCTTGCACGATCTGCGGTTTGCCCGTTCCGACGAGGGGGAGCGTGATTTTGAAGGCGGTTCCGCCCTCTTCATCGCCGGGAGCGTTGAGTTGCGCACCGAAATGCAAACCCGAGGCGTCCACACTGCTGAAAGCGATACCGCCGAGGATTTGATGGCGCGTGCCGTCGGCCGTGAAATCGGCTTTCGTAAACGAAAAACGCACGGGCGTGCCGCCATCGCGCACCACGCTGACCGTAATGCGGTTGTCGAGATAGGGATCGCCGAAACGATCTTTGACGCGGGGCAGCGAATCGTCGGGCGCGCTGACAATGTCAAAATGATATTGGTGTCCGTTGTACTCGGCATCGGCACGTACGGTGCGCGCCTCGTCACGGCCGGGCCCTTCTTCTACGGCGAGAGCCACCTGCGTGGTGTCGGCCGTCTGTTCGGACGAAGATTTGCCGCCACAGGCCACGATACTCGTTAGCGCCAACGCAAGCGCGGCCATCCAATAGAACTTTTTCATGTTGGAGTAAAGGATTTTCTTATTTGTTAGCCGCGAATATAGCAAATTATTGCCACATGGCAATTGTCCGCCGAAAAATTATCGCTATATTTGCCCTACAATATATGGATATGATACGCTATTTCTTCATTGCTCTCCTCTCGCTGACTTTCGCGGCTTGCCAAAACAAAACAAGCGGCGAACAGGCGAACGACTCCACGGCGAAGGCCGCGGCGCTGCCGCAAGAGGCCATCGACACCCTGCAACAAGTGGTGATGCGCACGCAGCAACAAAACAAACTCTACACCACCGAGTGCAAAATACACAAGGTGGTGCTGTTCTCCGACACGAAAAAAATCGGTGGGAAACTGCTCGACATCGACAAACCCGGCTACCGCAAAGTGGCCGTTCCGCTCGACGTGACGCTCAAGGGCTCGATAGACTTCACGCATTTCGACGCTTCGAACGTGACGCGTACCGACTCGCTCATCGTCATTACGCTCCCCGATCCGCAAATCACCATCACGGCCTCGCGCATTGACTTCAAGGGGGCGCGACAATACGTTTCGACCTTGCGTTCCAACTTCACCGACGAAGAAATCACTCAGCTGGCGCGACAGGGCGAAGACAGCATTCGTCACCACATCGAACGCTACGGACTGGTGGAGGCTTCGCGCACGGCTGCGGCACGCGTGCTGGTACCGATGCTCAAACAACTGGGCTATGCCGAAAGTAACATCATTGTGCGCTTTCGCAAAGATTTCAACAACAACGACTTGATCCGCCGCGTACGAACCCTCAACACGCCTGCTTCATGAACAACGACAACGAACTCCAACCCTCTACCGGCGAGGGAATGCAGCCCACCATCGGCGATGTGCCTGTGGGCATGGTGCAAACCGAGCGCCCCGAAGCGAACGAGCCGACGGACGGAGCAAAAGAAAACGTCACGACGCAGCAAGAGGTGACGACGGCGAACGAGAACACGGCGAACGCGGTCGAAACGGTCGCTCCGCCGGCAGAACTTCCCGCAACAACCCCGACACCGGCCGAACCGGAGCCGGCTCCGCCTGCCCCTCCGCGCAAAGACAACGGCTGCTTGCTGGCCGTGCTCGGCGCACTGTGGTGGATCATCAAATTCATTTTCCGCAAATGGCGCTTCACGCTTGCGGTACTCCTGCTGGCTGCTTTGGGCTATGTGGGTTACCGCGTAAAGAAGGTCTACTTCGACGGCGAGGGGCTTTTTGCCACAACACCGGCCATTGACACCACACCTGAAGAGATTCGCGCCCTTCGCAACATCGGGCAATGGGAAGCCCTCTCGGTCGACACCGAAGAATTGGTGGAAAAGAACGAGAACTCCCTGCTGTCGTCAAAGCAAATGGTCTGCGTCTACCGCGGTACCCTGCGCCTTGGCATCGATATGGCAAAGGTCACCGACAAATGGTGCAACGTGCAAGGCAAAACGGTGACGCTTCACTTGCCCGATGTGGAACTGCTGGACAATGAATTTATTAACGACACGCGCACCACGGTGTTCGTGCAAGAAGGGAATTGGAATGCCGATGCGAAACAACAAATGCGCACACAGGCGGCCGAAGCCATGAAAAAACGTGCGTTGAGTGCAGAAAATCTCAGCTTGGCACGCCGCAACGCTGAAGCACAATTCCGCCAACTTTTCACCGCCTTGGGCTACGATGAAGTGAACATCGTGTTCGGAGACGGACAAAACGAATGATCGCATGAATAGACTCTTTTCACTTTTCTGCTCGGCGCTGGTGCTACTCTGCACGAGTTGGACATTCGCGGCCTGCGATAAGAACAACGACGGACCGCTGCCGGAAGTCAAGAAGGAAAAACAAACGGTGCTGGTCTATATGGCTGCGCAAAACTCGCTCGGCTACAACGGCTATCGCCTGCAAGACAGTACCGAAATTATGAACGGGGCGCCTTACCTCGGCGAAGGCCAACGCGTGCTCGTCTTCATGGACGACGAACGAGCACCCCGCCTCTATGAAGTGGCGCGCGGCTACGCCCGTCCCAAATTGGTGAAGCAATGGGAAGAAGATCTCAACTCGGCCGATCCGAAAACGCTGACGACCGTGCTCAATATCATGAAGGAGCAATTTGCGTCGGATAGCTACGGTTTGGTGCTGTGGAGCCATGCGGACGGTTGGTTGCCGGGAGCGCGCAACTATCGCAACGCACACCCCACGACTTCGAACCCGATCTTGGCTGCTGACGGAAAGGTGACGAAAAACACGGCGCGCCACTTCCGTCCCCAAAGTTATGGGATGGATGTGGGCAAGGACGGCAATATGGCACGCGACAAAGCGGCGCTCGGCGATTTTCCCTACGAGATGAATGTGGAAGACATCGCCAAGGCGGTGCAACGCAGCGGCCTTCACCTCCGATTCATCCACAACGACTGCTGCGAAATGCAGTGCATCGAGGTAGCTTATGCCCTGCGCGACGTCACCGACTACGTGGCGGGGTCGCCGATGCAGATTTCGGCCATCGGTGGGTTCTACACCGACATGCTCCGTTGGGGCTACTTCTCGCCCGACATTGCCGACCTCGGTAAAACGTATGTCGATTACTACCGCGGCAAGGGCAGCCTGCCTTATTATGAAGACTTTGGCGTCGTCTTTTCGATTTTGCGCACAGCCGATTTGCAGGCCGTGGCCGACTCGATGGCGAAAGTGCTTCCCCGCAACCTGCCGGCGCTCAACGCGCAAGGGACACCCAACTATCCGAACACGGACAAGATACAACCCTATGGCCGCTACTCGAGCTACTTCTTCTATCGTCCCGAGTTTTTCGACATGAGCGACGCGCTCCGCAACCTCCTCACCACCGAGGATTTTGCCAAGGTACAAAAGGCGCTCGACCGCGCCACGGTGTACAAAGCCACCACCAAGCGCTTCTTTACGGGCATGGGTGCCGGCCGACAATACTGGATCAATGGAGGATGGCGTAACACGTTGGATTTCAATGATGCAATCTACGTCAACGAAGCCAACTTCTGCGGCGTTTCGATGTTCATTCCTCAACAACGCTATGCCGACAACGCGGCACGCTGTCCGCAGGGCAACTTGAACATCACCTACCGCGACACCGAATGGTACCGCGCCGCCGGTTGGAAAGCCGCCGGTTGGTAATCGCTTCTGCACCACTCCTCTTTTATATTAACACTTCATCCTTTCTTTTCTCTCTACCTTTTCATGGCAGCGATCATTCTTTGGGTGCTTACCCACCTCAGTTACTGGGTTATCTTCGTCGGCATGGCGATCGAAAGCTCGTTTATTCCCTTTCCTTCGGAAGCCGTCGTCCCCCCCGCGGCATGGTTGGCACAACAAGGCACGCTCGACATCTTTTTGGTGGTGGTCGTCGCCACCTTGGGGGCTGATCTGGGCGGACTGGTCAATTATGCACTGGCTTATTGGCTCGGGCGCCCGGTCATCTACCGATTGGCCGAAACGAAATGGGCGAAAATGCTGCTCATCAACAAAGAATCGATCGAAAAGAGCGAGCGTTTCTTCCGTCATCACGGGGTAGTTTCCACTTTGGTGGGGCGTCTCGTGCCGGGGGTGCGACAACTCATCAGCATTCCGGCCGGTTTGTCGCGCATGCACCTCGGTAAATTCCTCCTCTACACCACCATCGGTGCCGGAGCGTGGAATTGTGTGCTCGCGTTCTTGGGTTACTACGTCATTCCCGCCGCTTTCCCCGATCTCAAAACCACCGAGCAGGTGATGGACCGTGCCAACCGCTACAGCCACGAGATTGGTTACGCGATGATTGGTCTCATCGGTTTGTTGCTTGCCTATGCCGGCTACAAATACCTGCGTCATCGCAAAGAACAACAGAATAAAAAGGACGAAAACGCGCTTTGAAACTTCTAACTCCGGCACGTTGCCTCTTCGCTCCACCTCTTTGTATCTTCTCTTGCGGTATTGAAGTATTTCTCTAAGGCGTTGAAACTTCTCTTTCTACTGTTTTGACGGCACACAAGCCTATGTTGGTTCAATTTCCCTCCACGCTGCGCGCAGACATCACGCTTCCAACGAGCAAAAGCATCTCGGCGCGCGCACTGATTCTCCGTGCGCTGGCCGGAGCGGATACTCCGATTCACGACCTCTCCGACAGCGACGACACGCGCGCTTTGTTGGCCGCGCTGGCAGCCACAACCGAAGTAAATCAGGAGGAGAAAAACCGACAAACGCCCCAAAGTGAAGAGAAAGTCGTGGAGAAAAACGGTGCAAAAACGTCCTCCGACGCAAATGACTCCTCCACTTTTCCCATCGATATCGGGGCAGCCGGCACCGCCATGCGCTTTCTCACCGCTTACTTCGCCACTTGCCCCGGAAAGTCGTGCATGCTCACCGGAAGTGCGCGCATGAAAGAGCGTCCCATCGCCTTGCTCGTCGACGCACTCCGCAGTCTTGGCGCAGAAATAGACTATGTAGAAAAAGAAGGCTTCCCCCCGTTGCGCATTCAAGGGAAGACGCTCCACGGCGGCACCGTGGAACTCTCTGCGCAAGTCAGTTCGCAGTACATTTCTGCGCTGCTCATGATCGCGCCCACACTCGAACAAGGTCTTACGCTCCGTCTGCTCGGCGAAATTGCCTCGGCACCTTACATTGCCATGACCTTGGCGTTGATGAAATCCTTTGGCGTCGACGCAAAATGGGAAGGTAATGAGCTATTCGTTCCCGCCGGTCGCTACCGCTGTCCGCAGCCTTACCACATCGAACCCGATTGGAGCGCCGCCTCCTACTGGTACGAACTCATTGCGCTCTCTCCCGATCCGGCAGCCCGTATCCTTCTCCGCGGTTTGCGCGCAGAAAGTGTACAAGGCGACGCTGCCTGCGCCGAACTCTTCGCGCCCCTCGGTGTGAAAACCACCTTCACCGAAGCAGGAGCTGTCCTCACAAAATGCACACCGGCGGCGAACGCTGTTTTTGTCCGCGACTTTTCGGCGACTCCCGACCTCGCTCAAACGCTTGTCGTCACTTGCGCTCTTCTCGGTCGAGCCTTTCGCTTCACCGGTCTCGCATCACTCCATATTAAAGAGACCGATCGCATCGCCGCGCTCCAAAACGAACTTCGGCAATTCGGCATCGTGCTCCACTCTCCCGAACACGGCACCTTGGAGTTTACGCCCGCTCCTCAAGCGTCGCCCACCTTCCCCGAAACGAGTCCTCCATTCGAAGGCAACACTTCGACACCCACCATCCACACCTACGACGACCACCGCATGGCGCTCTCCTTTGCACCCGCAGCACTCGTTGTCGGTCCGATTGAAATCTGCTGTCCGGAAGTCGTCAGCAAGTCTTATCCGCGTTTTTGGGAAGATCTGCAACGACTAACCCCCTAATTCGCATCCCCCAAGACCGGTTCGCAGTTCAACCCCTCTCGTTGTCCCGAATCGTTGCGCCTCCGTCGACCGCCTGCCCGCCGCCTGTTCTTTTTTCTCTCCGATTATTCCGTAGAAACCTCCTATCCTCTCGTGACTAAACTCATCCTTCTTCTTCTCGTCCTCGGTGTCGTTGCCGCCGTCGCCGGTCTCATCCGACAATGGTGGTTGCAACGCGAGATTCGTTCCGGCCGTCTCGACAAAATGCCGGAAATTCGCGAAAGTGCCGCCGCCGGTTGTTGCGGACAGCACGCCACCTGCGAAAAAGACAGTCTGCTCGCCGCCGTGAGTCACGACATCGAATATTACGAAGACGAAGAACTCGACCGATTCCGCGGCCGAAATTCCGATCAATACAGCGATGCAGAAATCGAAGAGTTCAACGAAATTCTCACCACCCTGCGCTCCGAAGAAGTCGCCGGCTGGATTCGTTCTCTGCAACTCCGCGAAATCGCCCTTCCCGACGAACTCAAAGACGACGTTATCCTCCTCGTCGGCGAGCGCCGCACCGACCTCCCCCACTAATCCCCGCACCCTTCGAGATGTTCTCCATACTCTCTTACACCTTTTTCCAATACGCCCTCCTCGGCGCTCTGCTCAGCAGCCTACTCTGCGCCTGCGTGGGTAGCTATGTCGTCACTCGTCGATTGGTCATCGCCGGCGGTGGCATGGCGCATGCGTCGTTGGGTGGCGTAGGCATGGGGGCCTTTTTCGGCTTCTCCCCCCTCCTCGGCGCGGCCGCCTTCGCCCTCGTCGGCGGACTGGGCATCGACTGGCTCAGTCGTCGCCGCGACGTGCGTTCCGACAGTGCCGTCGCCATGGTTTGGACGCTCGGCATGAGCATCGGCATCCTCTTTGCCTACCTCGCCCCGGGCTTCATGACCGACCTCCCCACCTACCTCTTCGGCGACATTCTCAGCATCTCGCGCACTGACCTGCAAGTCATGGGACTACTCACCGCAGGCACCCTCCTGTTCTTCTTCGCTTTCGAACGCTCCATCGTGACCGTCGCCTACGATCCCGACTTCGCCCGCACACAAGGTCTCGCCACTCGCGCCTTCGAAACCGCCCTCACTCTCATCACCGCACTCACCATTGTCGGCTGTCTGCGCATGGTCGGCATCATCTTGGTCGTTTCGCTCCTCTCCGTGCCGCAACTCACCGCAGGACTCTTCGTGCGCAGTTTTCGCGGCATGATCCTCGTGTCGATGCTCGTCGGCTTTGTCGACTGTCTCGGCGGTCTCTTCCTCTCCTACCTCCTCAACGTCCCCTCCGGTGCGTCGATCATCGTGGTCAGCGTCCTCCTTTATTTCGTGGCTCGTGCAATAAAATACCTTTTGCGCCGTTCCCACAAGAAAGCCCCCACCGCACAAGTCTAACCCGGCGACTGCGCACTGTCTTTCCCATGGTGCGCAACGCTCATCCCCCTTTTGCTCATCAAACACCTCGCGTTCCTGCTGTTCTCCCTCTGCGTGCTGCTCACCGGCTGCTCCACGCAACAGAACACCGCCGTTTCTCGGCGGTGGCAATCGTTCGTGACCCGCTACAACGTGTTCTACAACGCCACTGTCGCCTACCAAGAAGGCGAAGAGTCGCAACGCACCGGACTGCGCGAGGACTTCACCCGCCGTCTTCCCGTCTTTGCTGTGGGCTATCCCAAACAAGTCGGACTCGGCAAGACCCATTTCGAGCGCGCCGTCACCAAGTGCGAAAAAGCCATCCAGCTCCACAGCATCAAGCGCAAACCTGCTGTGAAAGTCGGCAGCAACACCTCACCCAAACTCAAAGCCTACCTGTCGCGCAAGGAGTTCAATCCCTATCTCAAAAATGCGTGGCTGCTCATGGGCAAAGCCCAATTTCAACAAGGCGATTTTCTCGCCGCCGCCTCCACCTTCGCGCACCTCACGCGCTTCTACGCCGCCGAACCCGACGTGGTGGCCGAAGCCCGCATCTGGCTCATCCGCTGTGACGTCGCACTCGGTTGGCTCTACGACGCCGAAGATGTGGCACAGCGCCTCGCCCGCGAGCGACTCCCCAAGCGTTTGGAAAACGAGCGCGACCGCTCTCTCGCCGACCTCCTCCTTGCCCGCAACAACACCGCCGAAGCCCTCCCCTACCTCGAACGTGCCGCCCACCACGGGAAGAACAGTTTCGAAAAAGCCCGTCTGCACTACCTCCTCGCGCAAGTACTCCTCGAACGGGGCGAAAAACAAGCCGCAAACCGTGCCATCGAGCGCTGCCTGTCGCAGAGTCCCGGCTACGAACTCGCCTTCCAAGCCCGCATGCTCCAAACTGAAACCGTCACCACGGCACAAGGCACACAAAAGATGTTGGCGCGACTGAAACGCATGCTCCGCGACGCGAACAACAAGGACTATCTCGACCGCATCTACTATGCCGTCGGCAACATCCACTTGGCCGCTCGCGACACCCTCCACGCCCTCGAAGCCTATGAGATCGGCCGCGTGCGCGCCACACAGTCTACACCCGAAAAAGGCGTGCTCCTTCGCCGTCTCGGCGACCTCTATTGGCAGCGTCAACGCTTCGACAAAGCCCAACCCTGCTACACCGAAGCCATCGGCTTGCTCGATCAGCAAAGCGAGGGCTATGCCGAACTCCTCCGCCGCTCGGAGGTGCTCGACCACCTCGTCCCCTACACCCAAGTGGTGTTCGAGCAAGACTCCCTCCTCGCCTTGGCGCGCATGCCCGAAGCCGCCCGCTTCGCCGTGATCGACAACGCCATCGCCCTGCTCAAAAAGCAAGAAGAAAACGACCGCCGCAATCGCAGCGACAGCCTGCGCCGTGCGCGCTCCGAAGCCGGTGGCGATTATGCCGAAAATGCGCCCACTGCTCCCACCGCGCCGCAACGTCCGACGACCGACAAGTCGTGGTATTTCTACAATGCTACTGCCGTTCAGCAAGGCAAACAAGCCTTTGCGCGCCAATGGGGCAACCGCCGCAACGAAGACGACTGGCGCCGCGCCAATCACAGCCTGCTCGCCGACAACAAGGCAGAAGGTTACGACTATGCCGCAGAAGACAGCCTCAAAGCCCTCGTCAACGCCCGACGCGACAGTTTGTCTGCCAAGGGTTTGAGCGGCGATGCCCTCGAAACGGCTCTGCGAGACTATGCCGCGCAACTGTCCGGCGACGCCGCGGCCGCACCCGCCGACACTACGGGAGGCGCCGACAAGAAAGGCAAAGCCGAACTCGATCCCCACACGCGCGCTTACTATCTGGCACAAATTCCCCTCACCCCCGAGGCCAAACAGGCCGCGCACCAATTGCTGCGCGATGCCCTCTTCGGCGCCGGTGTGGTGGAACACGAGGAACTCGGCGACTATCCGCTCGCCGAACGCACCTTGCGACGCTTGGTGCGCGACTACCCCGATTTCGACAAGCTCCCCGAGGCCTACTACCAACTCTTCCTCCTCGCGCGTCGTGGGGGAAAGACCGAAACGGCCAATAAATATCGTGCCTTGATGGCGCGCTCCTACCCGCAGCACGTGCTCACGCGCACCATCACCGACCCCGATTTCGAGCGCAATGCCCGCTATGGACGCGAACTCGAAGACTCGCTCTATGCCGCCACCTACGCGGCCTATATCAATGGGCACAACGAAGAAGTGGAGCGCAACGTTGCTCGCTCCACCGCCACCTATCCCGAAGGGCTCAACCGACCGAAATTCCTTTTGGTCAACGCCCTCTCGCGCATCGGCACCGCGCCGCGCGACACCCTCATCGCCGAGTTCACTACCCTCGCCAAAGACTTCCCCAAAAGCGATGTGGCCGAAATGGCGGCCATGATGGCCAAGGGATTGCAGGAAGGGCGCACCCCGGCCGGCGAGAAGTTCCGTCCCGGCAGCCTGTGGGCGCGCCGCATGGAAGAGACCACGGCCGAAAACGCCGCCGAAGGCGACAAACGCACGCTCAGTCCCGAGCGCGATGTGCCCTTTGTCTTTGTCGTGGCCTATCCCGCCGATAGTTTACCCGACGACAAGATCCTGTTCGAACTCGCGCGCTTCAACTTCAGCCGCTTCGTTTCGCGCGGTCTCGACATCAACAAGGAACGCCTCGGTGCCCTCACGCTCTTCCGCGTCGATGGTTTCGCCTCCTTCGCCGATGTGCACCACTATGCTCAAACCCTTTCCGGCACCACCGCGCTGCGTCAACTCCTCAAGGGAGCCCGCACGCTGCTCATCAGCAAAGACAACCTCAAGCTCCTCGGTTCGATCGTCAGCTTCGACGACTATCGCCAATTCTACGACAAGCATTTCGCCCCGCAGAAAATCAAATCAGAACTGCCCACCGAATATGCCCCCGAAGACGAACTCCCGAAGCAGATCTACGAAGACGAATTACCCGACAACAAGTCTACATCGTCCCCGGCCAACCGCCAAACGGAAACCAAAGACGATGAGTACGAATACGAAGAGTAAGACATCCGTCTCCCACTCTGATAACAAAAACTCCGCACCTGCAGACAAGCAGGTGCGGAGTTTTTTTGTACCGAAACGTGGTGCTCTCCATACGACAAGCGGACGCTCGCCGATGTACAGTAAAGCGATGAAATGGGCGCGCCGAGGCCTTAAGGAGCAAAAGGCATTGCGCCTCGCGGTCTGCCGAATTATTCCGTTGCGGTTTGTGGCGCGCGATCACGTCGCCAACGCAGCCAAACGACAAATACGCCGTAGAGGAGCACATCGACGAGCAACAGGAGGTTGATATTGACCATCCACTGCGACATCACGGCATTCACGCCGATGATCAGCAGTTGCAGACCAAGAATGAGGAGCAGCGATCGGGTCATGGAGAAGCCCGCGGCCAAAGCCAAGTGATGTACGTGCGTTTTGTCGGGGTGGAAAATGCCCTTCCGGTTCAACAAACGCATGCAGGCCACGCGCACAAGATCGAAAACCGGCACAGCCAACAGGGTGATCACCACCGTCATGCCGTGCGGGCGCGGCGCCAACACCATAGGGTTGTTCATCGCGTATTTGATAGCCAAGTAAGCCAAGGTGTAGCCCAGCACCAAACTCCCGGTGTCGCCCATGAAAGTCTTGGTGCCTCGACGCTCCGAGCCGAAGACGTTGAAGAAGAAAAAGGCCATCACGGCTCCGATCAGACCGAGCGACACGAGGGTGTAGGATTCGACGCCCAACTGCCAAAACAAGGCCGCGAAACCGCTCAAAGCAAACATGGACAGACCGCTCGACAAGCCGTCGATACCGTCGATCAAGTTCACCGAATTCACGATGAGCAGGCATAGGAAGACCGTCAACACGCTGCCTGCCCAAAAGGGGATTTCCCACAGGCCGAACAGGCCGTAGAGATTGTTGATGTACAGCCCGCAGAGCGGCATGAATGCCGAGGCGGCCAACTGCACCGCGAACTTCACGCGGGCACTCAAGCCCAAAAGATCATCTAGCACACCGATGAGGTAAATGAGGAACAGCCCGGCCATGAGTATCATGGTCGACAATCGAAACACCGGCAACTGCGAACTCTCGACACTCACCCCCAAATAAAGGTAGCCGGCCACAATACCGATGGACATCGCTGGGGCGAAAAGCAGGCCACCGAGGCGCGGGATGCTGTTTTTGTGCACTTTGCGCTCGTTGGGCTGGTCGTAAAGTCCTTTCTGGCGGCAGAGTTCGATGAGCCACGGCATGAGCAAGGCCGTGAACACGAAACTCACCCCGAAAGTGAGTAGTAACTGTATGATGCTGACGATTTCCATTTGTTTTCAAGTGAGGTTATGCTCACCCGCTACGGCTTTTGCGACAAAGCGGAACCAGTGGGCATCGAGTGCCTTCGATGGGAAAGCCGCAGAGGGGAAAAATCGGCGTTACGAGTCGAAAGAAGATGTACCGACGGTCGTGTTTCGCTCCCCATGCGTCGCCTTTAGGCGCTGTGTGTCTGAATAGTAGAACAACATGGGGCGCGCTCGACTGAACAAAGGTACAAAAAAAAGAGTAATTACAAGCGTCGAACGCCAGATTGTGTGTTTCTCTGTCGGGAGTCCGCTGCAACGGCACCTCCCTACAACGAAATGGGCAGTTCATCCCAATCCTTTTGCAAAGTTACGAAATCCCGAAACAATTACAAAAACCAATCGCAAAAACTTTTCGTCTCATCAAAATTCATTCGAACGATACGCCAACACTTCACGCCGACTCGCACCAAAAACTCGTCTACTATCTCGCAAAAACAGAGACCTTCTCAACAAAACTCCACTGCTTTATTCACCGACGCCCCATCCGACCGCACTTCCTACTCGTCCCCGCCCTCTTCTGCCCCTCTACGCGCGTATACGCGCACTCAGCGAATTTTCGTTTTTTGCCTTCACCCTTCACCACCCGCAATATCTCCCTCATTCTTGGTGAGTTAGGGGTGAAGGCAATGCCCTCAAATGCCTTCACCTGACTAAAAAGTTTCCTGCTCACTCGAAGAGGGCGAAAAAACACCGTGAACGAAGGCCTCGTTTTCCGCTTTTGGCTGCCTTCACCCTTGTCTTCACCCTCAACACCCTGTATATCAACCCAATGCAGGACACCAACTTTGTATTTTGAGGTGAAGGAAATCGGGCTTGCCTTCACCCTTTTCGCCCACTCATCTCCCTGATTATCAACACACAGACCAACCCAAGGTGAAGAGGTGAAGGCAAAAAACAGAAAAACACCGGACGCGCGCGTACGCGCGAGGAAAAAGGGCGAAAACAAAGGGGGAATCATGTGAAATATCGTCTCGCCCGGAAGGGGGCGCGACTCGCAAAAAATGAGCAACAAAGAAATGGAGAAAACCAACACTGAGCAACAAAAAAAACGTAACTTTGCACGTATGAACAATTTGCTCACGCTCTGCACACGGACAATGCGCCGTGCGCTGCTGCTCGTCTTTGGCGCACTGCTCGCCACAGTGGTAGATGCCCAAACGTCGGAAGTCGACCTATTTCGCCAACTGACGCCCCAACACGATACGGATTCCATCGAGATGAAAACCCTTTATCTCGATGTGGATGCGCTTGCCTTTTTCAAAGACAACGAGTTTGACGGCAACATCGCCAAGGGTTACACGCTTCCGGGCGTACGACTCACCCCGCATTTGGCTTATCGGCCTCGGCCGGAATTGAGTTTAGAATTGGGACTCTCGGCACTGATGTACCATGGAACGAATCGCTATCCGAACTACGCCTTTCATGACATTGTGACGTGGAAGGGCGGGGCTTATCAAGGCGGCGCACACCTACTGCCCTACTTTCGCGCTGCAGCTCAACTGGGAGCCGCTACCTTTGTGTTGGGCGACCTTTACGGCGCGGCCCATCATGGTTTGATTCTTCCGTTGTATAAGCCGGAAAATCTGCTGACCACCGACCCGGAAAAGGGCTTTCAAACATTGATTCGCACTCGCCGGTGGAAAATGGACGCTTGGATCGATTGGCAGAGCTTCATCTACGAAATGGACAAGCATCAAGAGGCTTTCACGGTGGGTATGACGCAATCGGTGGAACTGCTGCGGCCGAAGGCTCACGGTTGGGCGCTCGAATTGCCGGTGCAACTGATGGTGCAACACCGCGGCGGCGAGCAGGACGACACGGATTTGGGCGTGCAGACGCTCTGTAACGGGAGTATCGGGCTGCAACTGCGGAAAACGTGGAACCACCGTGTACTGAATGCGGCGGAAGTGGAAGTGCACACGCTCGGCGCCTATCAACAGGCGGGCAAGTTGTGGCCTTTCAACACGGGGGTAGCCCTGTGGGCCGGGGCTTCGGTTGATCTGCTCCACGCACTGCGCGTTCGTGCGGGCTGGTGGCAGGCGAAGGATTTTGTGACGCTCTATGGTAGTCCGTTTTTCAACACGCTCTCGCTGAAAGTGGACGGGGGCCGCTTCACGCGCATGCACACGGCCTATTGGAGTGTGGAATATGTGCGCCGCTTCGGCCGTGATTACGCTTTCGGCGCGAAAGCCAACGGCTTTGTGACGGATGCGGGGCGCCTGCTCCTCAAAAATGGAGAAAGCGAGCCGGCGGCGCTGCGGCATGCGTTCTCCTTCGGCGTGTTCCTCCGCGCTCAACCGCGCTTCTTGCTGAAAAGATTCAAGTGAGCACACAAAAATCGCCCCCACCATGTACAATTATGGTGGGGGCGATTTTGTTTTTAGCCCTTCGCGAAGGGCTTGCTATCGAAGCACGCAGAACTTATTCGGCCTGCAATTCGCCGGCAGTGGCAAGCGGACGCCAGCCTTCGCCGTAGGTAGCGTGGGCATCGGTGACGACCACAAAGGCTTTGGGATCGACTTCCTGTATCTTGAGTTTCACGGCGGGAATCTCTTTGTTGGACACCACGAGGAAGAGCATTTCCTTGTCGTCCTTGGAATAGAGTCCGCTGCTCTTGATACGGGTGGCGGAACGATCGAGCGTTTCAAGAATGAAACTGCGCAGGGCTTCATTGGGTTGCTCGGAAATCACAAAGACGAGTTTGTCGTCTTGTGCACCGTTGATGACATAGCTGATGGTGCGCGCCGTCACGAAAATGGCGATGAGCGAATAGAAAGAGAGCAACCAGGAACCTCCGCCGGCAATGTCTTTCGCCCCCAAACCAAAGCCGATGACCACCAAACCGGAGAGTACAACAACGCCATCGCAGATTAAAATGGCATTGGAAAAACGGATGTGGGCATATTTCTGTAACAACATAGCAACGATGTCGGTGCCACCCGTTGTGGCCTGCTGGCGCACCACGAAGCCGCAACCGAAACCGATCATGACCGCACCGATGATGGAGGTGAGCATGAGGTGTTCGGTCATGTTGATGACGCCGCCACAGAGTTTCGTGGGGTCGAGGGCATGAAGTGAAGCGGCATCGGGATAGGCCAAAAGCGAAAGGCCGTTCATGATGACGGGGGCGATGAGGGCGGCAAAGATGGTGCGCGAACCTAATTTCGCCCCGAGGAAGACGGAGGCGAGGACGAGCAAGGGGATGTCGAAGAAATAACCGAACGTACCGACCTGAATGGAGGGGAAGATATTGTGGAGCACGATGCTGGCGCCATAGACACCTCCGGGCACAATATTGTAGGGGTTGATGAAGAAGACGAAACCGGCGCACATCACGGTGACCCCGAGAACGATGTTAAACCACGAAGTCCACCAACTCAACTGGCGGGCGGGTTCGCACCATGTTTTGATGCGCTCACTCAAAGGGCGAGCGGAGGCAGCGGAAGAGGAACGAGGAGTTTCGTTGGTCATAAAAGAAGGTTTAAGTGTGAAAACATAAAGGCAAAATGCACTTTACGCCGTGTACAAAGTTACGAACTTCGGCACGAAACAACGGGAGAAAAAAGAGCGCATTTGAGTTTTTTGTCCATATTGGACTAAAAACGAACAGTGTACGGCGCTAAAATAAGGTGTTAAGCGGTGGGGGTCGCGAAAAAAGCACGCTCCCCGATGCGAAAACGTCATCGGGGAGCGTGTGCCCGGAGCGGGACTCGAACCCGCACGACCGCAATGGTCAAGGGATTTTAAGTCCCTCGTGTCTACCATTTCACCATCCGGGCGGTTGTGCGCGTGCAAAGATAAGGAGAAAAGCGCGATTGGCCAAACGGCACGCGTCAGTTTTGCACGAGGAAGACATCGGCAGCCGGTGTGTAGGCGGCACGATAACGAAAAAGATGGGTGTTGCGCCGCCCGTCATCGGGGACTTTGAGCGGTATTCCACCATTGGCCAAATCGTAGGTACGCGAACAACGAGTGCAAACGACGTGTTCGGGCTGATCGGCAACGGGAGAGAGCCGTCGCTCAATGTTGTCGGCGTTGTAGCAGACGGGGCAAACGGCATCGTACGCCACAACGGGAAAGGTGCCATCGAAGGCCGGCACCGACGCGACACCGACGAGGAAGCCGGCGATGCTCTGCGGACGACCGTAGGCTTCGAGCGCTGTGCGCGGCAGGGAAGAAGCGGTGCCTCCTCCCAAAGCGGTGAGCAGATATTGTCGGGCATCGTAGGTGATGAGACACCACGAACCGGGATTGCTCACGGCGTTGCGGAGGGCGGGCGCAGCACTGACGGGGGTGAGGCGCAGGAAAGCGGGCAACGTGGAAAAACGGCGTTGCGTGTCGTCGCTGCACGCGGTGAGTGCGCCCCACAGCGTGAGCAGCGCGATGAAGAGGCCGAGCAGGCGCAACCGTTCAGCACGGAATGCCGACGAACGGGCACGATGCTCCTCGGAAAACGAGCGTTTGAACACGGCGCTAACGTTCAATTAGATGTGAACGAGAACTTGCGAAAGGAAGGTGGCGATGCCGTCGGGGGCTTTCTTGAGGTGCTTCTCCACCATCTTGCGCATGAAGAAATTGAGTTCGGTGCCGACGGTGACTTTCATCGCGCACTGACCAGCACCTTGCGGGAGCAACTGCACCCACACGTTGGCGCTGACGGGCGAACCTTCGGTGGCGAGTTTCACCAATTTGGGTTCGTCACGCTCTACAATGGCGAGGGTGACGTGCCCCATTTGGGTATCGGCCGAAAGGGCATCTTCGGTGAAGGTCATATTTTCGAGATAACCGCGCATTTCTTCCAGTCGCTCGGGCGTGACTTGCCCTTCCGGCGCATGCTGCAAAATGGCTTGCAGGCGTTCGGGATCGGAAAGGGCTTGTTTGATGACTTCGAAACGACGCAGATCGGCCATGCGGGCGTAGGCTTCGGCTTGTGTGGTGTTGAGGGTGTAGACTTGTGATTCGTATTTGGTCATACGGCGTAAGTTTTTCGAGGAAGCGGAAAACGAAATCGAGCGATTAGGCTTCGGGCGTCCAGGTGGAGGGGTTGGCGCGCCAACGGGCGAGCAGCGGAAGTTGGCTCTCGTCGATGTAGCCCACACGGCAAGCGGTTTCGACCACTGCTTCGTAGTTGGTAAGCGTGGTCAGTTCGACATTGGCGGCGGCAAAGGCTTCGGCAGCCACGGGGAAACCATAGGTGAAGCTGGCCACCATGCCGAGAATTTCGAAACCTGCGGCGCGAAGGGCTTCGACGGCTTTGAGGCTGCTTCCGCCGGTGGAGATGAGATCTTCGACCACCACAATGCGTGCGCCTTCGGGGAGGGTGCCTTCGATGAGGTTGCCCATGCCGTGGTCTTTGGCTTTCGCACGAACGTAGCACATGGGGAGTCCGAGTTCATCGGCGACCAACGCGCCTTGTGCAATGGCACCCGTGGCTACACCTGCAATGGCGGTGGCTTCGGGATATTGGCGACGAATGAGTTCGGCGAGTTGCTCTTTCACGAACGTGCGCACCTGCGGATAAGCGAGCGTTTTACGATTGTCGCAATAGAACGGAGACAACCAACCACTCGCCCAAGTGAAGGGTTGGGTGGGTTGTACTTTGATGCACTGAACGCTGAGCAGTTGCTCGGCGAATTGGGAAGCAATGGTGGACATTATATACAGTTGTTAGGGTTTGCGGGGGAAAGGGGCTTGCGCAACTGCGAAAGGATGCGGGCGGCGGCCTGTTCGGGTGCACCGGTCGGGCCGAGACGCCGACGCATTTCTTCGTAGCCCGACAGTTGTGCGCGACGCGCGGGACTGTCTTCCAACAGCAGGGCAAAATGCGCGGCAAGGTGCGCCGGTTGGGTGTCGTCGGCGATAAGTTCGGGCACGACGGCGCGATCGGCGATGAGATTGACGAGCGAAATGTACTTACATTTCAAGAAATACGGGCGCAGCAGGCGCACGAGTTTACCGCCGAAGAGATTGTAGCACACCACTTGGGGGACGTTGAACAGCGCGGTTTCCAAAGTGGCGGTGCCGCTGGTGACGATGGCCGCATGGCTGTGGGCGAGAAGTGCATAGGTTTCATCGCGAACGGCGCAAATGGGGAGTTCCGTATTGGAAGTGAGCGGTTTGAGCGCTGTGGTGTGAGGTACCGTCGCGGAGTGGTGCAGCGGCGTTACTGCATCGAGCGGTGTGGATGCTTCGGCGTCGTTATTTTCGCCCTGCTCTGCTCCTATGTTTTTTGCCTTGGAATCGAAGGGCTGCACCTGGGTCACGGTGATGCCATAACGGGCATATTCTTCGTCAGAGATACCAGGGGCGGCGGCGAGCACGACACGATAACGCGCTGGATCGGCGGTGCGGCGCACAGCTTCGAGCATTCGCGGCAAATTGTCGGCAATTTCTGCGCGGCGCGAACCGGCTAAAACGGCAATGAGTTCTCGATCATCTTCCCATCCGTGACGAGCGCAAAAGGCTTCGCGCGTTTCCTTATAAGAGGAGAGAAATGCCGCCACTTCGTCGTGGGAGGGATTGCCGACATACTCCACAGGATAGTGATGGCGCCGCGCAAAATAGTCGACTTCGAACGGCAGAATCGACAAAAGATGGTCAACATGGCGCCGAATGCTGCGAATGCGCCCTTCTTTCCACGCCCATATTTTGGGCGCAATGTAGTAGAACACCGGACAGGCGGTGTGCGCCTTGACCCACTTGGCGATCTTCAAGTTGAAACCGGGATAGTCGACCAACACAACGCAATGGGGTTGCCATTCGGCGATGGCGTCTTCACACTCCTTCATCGCACGAAGAATCGTGGGGAGGTGGAGCAACACTTGCACGAAACCCATGTAGGCGAGTTCGCGGTAGTGACGCAACAACGACATCCCCTCGGCTTGCATCAAGTCGCCGCCGAAACCGCGAAACTCGGCTTCGGGATCGCTCGCCTTGAGCGAACGAATGAGATGGGACGCATGCAAATCGCCGGACGCTTCACCGGCTACAAGAAAATAGCGCATGAGGGAAAAGGAGAATACGTGAAGGGACTACCCGCAAAGGGATCAAAGGTGGAACGAGTGCAGCAAATCGTAGTGCGTACTGTCGAGCGTCTGTGGGGTGATGGCCACATAACCGTGCGCCAGCGCCCAACGGTCGGTGTCTTCTGCCTCGGGTTCCAGCTCCATCGGTTCGCCGGTCAACCAATAATAAGGCGTTCCGCTGCGCGGACGACGGCTCTCGGCGATCTCGTTGATCCAACGCGAACGCGCCATGCGACAAACGCGTACTCCTTTGAAAGATTCGCGCGCGGGGAAGTTCACATTGAGCGTGGAGAAAGGAGGAAGACCGTCACACAACAATTTGATGACGATCTCACGTATATAGGGGACGCAAGGTGAGAAATCGGCCTCGGGACGATGGTCACAAAGCGAGAATCCCACAGCGGGAATCCCCTGCAAGGCGCCTTCGGAAGCTGCGCCCATCGTACCGGAGTAGAAGGTGTTCACGCTCGAATTGTCGCCGTGATTGATACCCGTCACCACCAAATCGGGCGTGCGACCGCGCATAGGCAAAAGGACGTTGAAGGCGAGTTTCACGCAATCGACGGGGCTACCGGAGCAAGCGAAAATTTCCAATCCTTCTTCGCGGTGCACCAAACGGTTGTGGATGGGCGCGGTCGAAGTGATGGCGCATCCGTAGCCCGAACGTCCACCGCCCGGTGCCACGACGAGCAGATCGGCCATCGGATGGAGCGTATCGATCAGTGTGTTGATGCCCGCGGCCTTATAACCATCATCGTTGGAGATGAGGATAAAGGGACGAGACATGCCACGATTATTGGGTTCTGTCATAACTAGTGTTTGTTGTTGTGTTGAGTCAATGAGAAGGGCGCCGCATCAAGAGCAAAAAGACGATCGGCGCGCCAATCAGCGGTGTTACCGCATTAAGGGGGAGTGTGCCCGACGGCCAAGGGAGGGCGCAAAGGAACTGACAGGCCAGTGCCAAGAGTGCTCCGACGGCGAGCGTCATCGGTAAGACGCGCCGATGGAGCGATGTTCCGCACAAAAGTCGTGCAGCATGAGGAGCAGCCAGCCCGACGAACGCCACCGGTCCACAGAAAGCCGTCGACCAAGCGGTGATCCAGCCCACAGCAAAGAGCAGACGCGAACGACTGCGTCGCGGGTCGATGCCCAAAGTGCGCGCATAGTTTTCGCCGAGCAACCAAGCATCGAGCGTGGTCGTCTGCCGCCAACAATAGGCGACCGGTAAAAGCAATGCCGCCACGAAAAGGGGTAGGCGCGTTCGGCCGACGGAAGAGAAATCGCCCAGTGTCCACAGCTGAAAACTGCGCAAACCGTCGGTCGTGGAAAAGTAAGCCATCAGCGCAAGCACCGAGGAAAGGACGAATGAAACCATCACACCGGCCACCAACAGGGCGGTTCCGTGAAACTGCTTACGAGCTAACTGCACAATCAGTGCCAAGACGAGCAAAGCGCCGCACAAAGCCATCATCACCCCGAACAATTCGCCGGCTAACGGTGGGAGCGTGCGGAGAAAAAGAAGTGCACCACTGCTCCAAATCAGCGGCCCGGCAGCGGCCCCCACGGCGGCGCCGGCATGAATGCCGAAGAGCGAAGGATCGGCCAGCGGATTTTCGAACAACGTCTGGGTGATCAGCCCGCAGAGCCCCAAACTCGCACCCACCGTCAAGGCAGTGAGCAAGCGCGGCAAACGATAGTCCAAGACAATCGCACGCGCCGTGTCTGAGGTTTCGCCGCCGAAGAGTGCCGATCCGATTTCGCCGAGCGTAAGTTCGACACTGCCGCAACATAGACTCGCAACGACGAGTCCAAAACCGGCGAGTAGCAGGAGCAACGGGAGGGCGAATCGTTGTTTTTTTCGCATAGCGCTGTTGTGGGGATGGACAAATGGGACTCACCGACTCGTCCGAATAACCGAATGTTGGGAGTCCTGCGCAGCCGTCGCGCGGCGGTTCGTCACACGCGCACAAGGTTTAGCGCAAAGGCGTGAACCGGGGTTCTTGTTCGTCAGTATCCTTCGCCCCGCCGGCGTTCTCGGCTCTTTTCCTCTCTGTAGTGAGCACATTGCGCCAAGCGCGCAATAGCAACGACGGGGCAAAAGGTGTTTCTTCGTAATAAGCGCAGCGCAGGGTATTGCAGCCCCAAACACGGCGTTGGCGAAACGCCCGAAAACGCGTGTAGAGGGGTTGTTCGCGCTGTAGCATCTCATACGTCAGTTCGTGCGGCGCAGCATATTTCATCACCCACACATCAGCATCGGCACAGCGTTGCAACATCCGTTCGAGTTCCATCGGTACGCTACCGGCATGCACATCGTCGGCCCACACATAGCGGCCGCCGGCATCGGCAATGACACGCGCCACATAGCTCTGACCGCCGGGCACATACCACGTGCCGTGTTCCGCCCGATCCACCATCACCAACGGCCGCTTCTGTTTCGGCTGACTCGTCTTCGCCGTTTGTTGAACTTCGCGGTAGGCGTTTTCTTCCGCCTTGAAAAGGCTATCCGCCGTCGCACCGCGCCCAACCAAACGGCCGTAGAAGCGCATCCATTCGGCACGACCGAGGGGCGTACTTTCCATGTAGTCGGCACAGCATATCGTGGGGATCCCTAATCGCTCTACCACCGTGGGGCGCTCGTTGGCAAAGGGCGCATACCACCACGCATCGACGCCGGCGGTTTTCATACGTTCGACATCGGGCGCGACGCCCGTGCCGAAATCAGCAAGTCGTTCTCGCTGCAATCGTGGCGAAACGACAAATCGCGCCTCACAAATGCCTGCCAAACAGTCGGCCGCTCCGAGTCGCAGAAGCAAAGCGGCGTGCACCGTGCTCTGCGGCAACACGCGACGGCAAGGCACTTCAATCACCGTGCAGCCCGAAGGCACATCGGGGGCGGTGCCGCGGGGTACCAAAGCATATTGGGCGCGCACCGCCGTACTGTCCCACGGATCGAGCACCGTGGCCAGTTCGTAACCGCCGCGTGTTTCCAAGCGCAGGAGTCGCGCATGACGCAAACGCCCTCCTGTTTCGACCGCCGGTGCGCAAGCCACGCACAACCACAGGCAGCACACAGCCGCCCATGCGACACACAGCCACGTCTTCACAGCGTTCCGAGCGTTACTTCGCCGGCCAATGAGGTGTTCATCCGTTCCTTGATCTTCTCGAGATCGGTTTCGTGACCGAGCAGGAACATGAGTTTCGTCACCACCGCCTCGACCGTCATGTCGCGACCGTTCAGCACCCCGGCTTCAATGAGTCGCAACGAGGTTTCGTAGCGTCCCATGTCGACGGCGCCCGTGGCGCACTGCGAGGTATTGACAATCACCACCCCGCGACGGCTCATTTCGTTCAGTCGCTCGTAGAGCCACGGTTTGCGCGGCGCATTGCCGGCACCGTAGGTCTTCAGCACCAAGCCGCGCAGACCGGGAATTTCCGAAACGGCGCCCACCACTTCCTCACAGATGCCGGGGAAGAGCGTAAGAATCGCCACATGCGTGTCGAGCTGATAGACCGGGCGAAACGGTTCGACCGCGGGACGGCGCAGGATGTAGGGTTCCTCAAAGCGAATGTGGATACCGGCATGCGCCAAGGCCGGGTAGTTGTAGGAGCGAAAGGCATTGAACCCTTCCGAGTTGATCTTCGTCGTTCGGTTGCCGCGCAACAGCCGATTTTCGAAAAAGATGCACACTTCCGGCACCACCGGCGTGCCGTCGGCATGGCGCGCTGCGGCGATTTCGATGCCGGTGAGCAAATTTTCCTTCCCGTCGGTGCGCAACTGCCCGAGGGGCAACTGACTGCCGGTGACCACGACGGGCTTGGCCAAATTTTCGAGCATAAAGCTCAAGGCCGAAGCCGTGAAAGCCATGGTGTCCGTACCGTGAAGCAAAACAAAACCGTCGTAGCGATCATAGTTTTGCGCAATGATCTCAACCATGCGACACCAATCCTTCGGTTCCATGTCCGAGGAGTCGATGGGCGGACCGAAAGTCACGGTGTCGATCTCGTAGTGAAAGCGATCCAACTCCGGCACAAAGTTGCGGATGTGTTCCCAATCGAAAGCCTCGAGCGCCCCGGTAACAGGATTCTCGAGCATACCGATGGTTCCGCCGGTGTAGATGATGAGTATGCGGGGTGCGTTCATAAGCTATGCTTTGACGGCAAATTTACGAAAATAATTTGACATGCCGAGGTGCCGGGACTGCGTTTTTCGCCCCAATCGGTACCCCTTTTTCGTCCCGTCGACAACGACATTTTTTCTCCTATCCTCCTCGCCGTGCACTAAACCGCGCGCAGCACGCCGCACTTCCGAAAAATATCGTATCTTTGTCGCACCACGTGCCACACGGCACCCCCTCCACGAGGGTAAAACTTCAGCATCCTACGCTCTATTATGAAAGAATTTATTCAATCTGAAGCCCGCGCCGAAACGGCTGTACTGGTGGCGCTGATCACCAAAACGCAGGACGAACGGAAAACGGACGAATATCTCGACGAACTTGAGTTTCTCGCCGAAACGGCGGGGGCACTCACCGTACGCCGATTCACCCAACGCGCCGACGGCCCCAGCAGTGTGACCTATGTCGGCAAGGGCAAACTCGAAGAAATACGCCAATACATCGAAGACTGCGAACAGGCGGCCGAAGAAGCGGAGAAAGATCCGCTCTGGCCGGCCGACGAGGAGAAGCCTCAGCCCGTGGGCATGGTGATCTTCGACGACGAACTCTCTGCCAAACAGCTCCGCAACATCGAAGCCGTGCTGCAGGTCAAGATTCTCGACCGCACCTCGCTCATCCTCGACATCTTCGCCATGCGCGCCCAAACCGCCAATGCCAAAACGCAGGTAGAGTTGGCACAATATCGCTACATGCTCCCCCGCCTGCAGCGCCTGTGGACGCACCTTGAGCGTCAAGGCGGTGGATCCGGTGGCGCCGGCGGTGGCAAAGGCGGCAGCGTGGGACTGCGCGGCCCCGGTGAAACGCAGCTCGAAATGGACCGCCGTATCATCCTCAACCGCATGTCGCTCCTCAAAGAACGACTCGCCGAAATCGACAAGCAAAAGCGCACGCAACGACAAAATCGCGGCAAAATGGTGCGCGTGGCGCTCGTCGGCTACACCAACGTGGGCAAATCGACCCTCCTCAACCTGCTTTCGAAGAGCGAGGTCTTTGCCGAAAACAAACTCTTCGCCACCCTCGACACGACGGTGCGCAAGGTCGTAGTGAGCAACCTCCCCTTCCTGCTGGCCGACACGGTGGGTTTCATCCGCAAGCTCCCGACCGACTTGGTCGAGTCGTTCAAATCGACCCTCGACGAGACGCGCGAAGCCGACCTGCTCGTGCATGTGGTCGACGTGAGCCACCCGGACTTCGAGGAACAGATCGAAGTGGTGGATCGTACGCTCTGCGACTTGGGATGCGCCGACAAACCGCAGATTCTCATTTTCAACAAGATGGATGCCTACACCTTCACGCCGAAAGATCCGAACGATCTCACCCCGGCGGGCAAGGAAAACATCCCGTTGCCGGAACTCATGCAAACGTGGATGGCACGCGCTGCAGGCACCACCGAAGCGCGCCACCCGGGCGCCGGCGCGGTGTCGGACGTGATTTTCATTTCGGCGCGACAAAAGCAGAACATCGACGAACTCCGCGAACTCCTCTATTCGCGTGTGCGCGAACTTCACGTGCAGAAATACCCGTACAACGATTTTCTCTATCAAGAGTATTCGCCCGACGGCGAACCGGTGTGACGCATCGCGCAAAAGCGCGAACTAAGTAGAAAAATCCCTCGTAAAAAGGCGTTTTTTTTGCGACCTATACTCCGAAATTTGTTGTTTTTACATCGTCAAAAACAAGGTCTTTGATCTCTGAGAGTCCTCGAAAAGGGGACTCTTTTTTATGTACTCCCGGAATCGCTCGATAGAGCCACCCGTCCTGGCCGCGAGGATAACCTGCGGTATTTTTCATTGATAGGATACAGTAAACTCACAAGAGTTAGTTCGTTCTTAGCCTCTAGCGGACACCCGGAGCTGTAAGTCTGCTCTCTGGGGCTCCCTCCCATAATAAAGAGTGATTACAACGACGAGTAGACTATAAATCGAGCAGAACATAGGAGGTATCTCTATGCCTCATAGAGGGACTATTGGGGATGTTGCTCCAAGAGATGATGAATTTTATTGGAGAGATCGCAAAAGATATTTTGAATATCGGCGATATCAACATCAATACAGCAATATCTCTGTTCCTCAAAGTCTTCTGCGATAATCCATGTGTTTTTTCGTATGTCTTGCAATAAGAAGACATGATAGCCATCAAAGGATTCAGCAGCGTCAACAGTGAGTGGGTATGCATTATATTCATAGTTGCCCGGCCCTCTTTTCATGTCAAAGTACTGACGTAGCATGTCATCAAAGTCTTTTTTATCTAACCCTTCATCTTGGATGTTCTTTTCGAGGAAAAGTTTGATGTTCTGCTTTTCAGCATTCAAGCCTCCGAGAAGCAAACCTAACGTGCTAATTAATTCAATATCACCATAAGCCTCCCCATCAATCCAGTAACAAATTCGGCCAAAAGGAGGGATCGTGTCTAGCAAGGCGTAAAACTCCACCGCAAATATTGTTTTTTCTCCGATGATCATTTCTTCTTATTCGTTCTATTTGGTACAAGATTATATCCCTTCGGTATAAAATCGTTCTAATTATCCCTCCGGAACATTGGCGTAGAGTCGATCTTCAAGTGCAAAATTAGGCTATTTTTTTGTAGAACTCTCGTTTTGGTGTTTCAAACTTTAATTTTGGAATGGCTCTACTATTGATTTCTTCTGTATACTCGCAATCTTTGTATCGGCAAGCCCATCGAAGTTGTCGTATTTTGGACAATACGGCCTGACAAGTTTAGTTGCATTTTAATAGTACCTTTCTGTCATGCGGCATAAGGATCTTCGAAATAGACGACCACCTCCTTATAATTTGTTGCACTTCAATCGTGAAAAAGCTCCCATCTCTTTTCAAAAACACGGGACGGTTTTCCGAAATCGTCCCGTGTTTTTTCTATGCCTTTCGGACACGTTGAAAAAGCCGGAAATGGGTGTTTTCTCGCACACGCGTATACGCGTCGCGCGCCTCAAGCAGTTTCATTTTTCTGCCTTCACCCTTCACCCACAAATCCATCTATCTGATATTCAACCTATTGCAGGTGAACAAAAGGTGCATTTTTGCCTTCACCGAGGGTGAATACAAAAGGGTGAAGCCTTCACACGCATCATTCTATCCCTCAACAAGTTAGGGGCAAAAGGTGAAGTGGTGAAGGAAAAAATCGAAAAACGCCGGACGCGCGCGTATACACGCGCACGCGAGAAGGGGCTATTTTTTCGGGTTCATCCGACATTTGGGGTGATGGGTGCAGAAAAGAAGAAAACCGCTGAGCAAATTGTAGATTTCCCTGTGTCTGATCTAAGCATTGTTGCAAATTAGATCAAACAAAGAACTTAGCGGAGATATACTTCTCCGGATGTCGAATAACCTCCAACGTGGTTGCTCCGGCCTTGAATCCTTCGTCTGCATCATCTCATTAATAAATGCAGACATTTGTTCTTCTCGGCCTTGATCACGAAAGGTGGCGAGGTGATGGGTAAGTAAGTATTCCAAGTCTTCGGCGACCTCATCTAATGATTTAATTGATCCTGCAGCCGCTTTTTCCACCTCACGACGAAAAGCCTTAAATGCGAATACTATTCCTATTCATGTTACATCAAGCTATTCCATTTTATTTTTAATGCTCTACCAACCATACACCATCTTTTTTGAGATAGACAATAGGCTCTACATCAAATTTGAAGCCCTCAATTGGAGTACGTTCCTCCCAAATATCGGTTACTTCTTCTGTGCTTATTTCAAATCTTGGATCCCTTGAATCATACCAACCCTTATGCCAAACTCTCCTTGGATAAACTTCAAAAAAAGAATCTTCGTTCAAAGGAGCGACTAAAAGCATCTCATCATTACAATTCTCTATGTATAAGTCAAATCCTCGATATTTGGCAAAAGAGCGAATCTTAAAAGCCCTGATACCTGTATTTGGGGGAGCTTCTAATTCATAAGAGATATCTTTCCAAAAAGGACTTCTTATTGTTTTAAACCCATATTCCTCTGCAAAGTTTTTATCTTCTGCAAGATATACATATACATCTGATTTACTCGCCATTCGTAACAAATATCCCCCCAGATATCCGTATACTCCTATTGGGTTTATTCGTTTCATTTGTCTGTTTATTCAATTGCGTGAAACTTGCCATTTTCAAACACAGCTCTTAGTACCTCTTGTCTATTGCTGTATACTCCCAAAAGTTCTGCTCCATCAAGCAATTTCATAAAGTTGTTTCTTCACTCCCTACCAACCATACGCCATCTTTTTTGAGATAGATAATGGGCTCTACATCAAATTTAAAGCCCTTTATTGGGACACGTTCCTCCCAAATACTATCTAATTCAACTTCTTTCACCCTTAAACAAGGGTCGTATCCATGCATAGCGTGGTCTCCCGACATCGTTTGATATTCTATAGATGGGTCTAATATTATAGTCTGATCTTCAGTAAGTTCTAAACACTGGCATTTATAGCCTTTATAATTGCAAAAACAACTTTTTCTGGTTCATCCGACATTTGGAGTGATGCGGCTCTAAAAAGAAGAAAACCGCTGAGCAAATTGTACATCTCCCTGTGTCTAATCTAAGCATCGTTGTAAACAGACCAAACGAAGAAGCTGACAGAACGAATAGCCGATATAATACAACGTATAAGTGCTTTAATCTGGAACAAAGAGGAGCCTGGACGTTTTCAACTCTCCCTTTGGAAGATATGCAAGGTATCCTGGAAATCCTTGATATACAGCTTACTGCCACTCATATATAAGGGCTGAGGAGCTACGAGATGATTCCCCTTTGCACGGTATTCCTCTTCACTGATGACTTCACCTTCCCAAACAAGTTTGCGAGTTTTGTAATCAAAGATGCCGACCTTGCGGATTCCGCTGTACTCCCTTTCTTTCTCGCCTAAAAAGGTGAAATAATCTCCTTGAAGAAGTGGGTGGAACACACTTCGATAACTTCCAATGCCATCGGGATCAGCCTCTCTGAAGATAAAACGATCTATTACCTCAGCCGTACTTGGGTCAATAGCCTGAAATCCAGAAGAACTAATACCTATAATAGCTTTATCTTCTTCTCGAAGATAACAATGCCCAATGCCTTCAACCATCTTATATTGAGGCTTCTCTTCGTCTGCGGGATTGCATGAGAGTTGGTATACCGGCTTACCTGTCGTAATATCAAGAGCGATTAGACGGGCGAAGTCAGTCTTAAACCAAAGCAAGCCACCAACAACACCTAGTATTTTGACAATGCGATCCACTTCCCCGGGCGTGTAGACATGATCTTCACCCAGATCTACTAAGGGGAATGACCAGAGGATATTGCTATCTCTATCAATGCGACATACATCCTCTTTATTGAGATTATTATAGGCTATAATTATATCAGTCTCAATATATAACTGATAAGGCATATCTTGCCTTAAGATGGGCTTAGCATCAAAAGGTGACATTACATTGAAATACACCAGACAATCATCAGGATCAAAGCGATTACAACCAATATACTCTGTTTCTCTATTAAGTAGCTTTGTATCAGACTCAATAGACTTTATAAGCGCATTACCTTCATAGAGTTCGAATCTTCCAGCAGAACCATACCACACATAGGTGTACTTGCCTTGCTCCTGAAATTTTAGAGGAGCCTCTTCACACTCCAATAATGTGTTTCCAAAACGAATGTATCTCTTATCATCTTTTGAGTAAGCGTAGTATCCTGTCTTAGGATCAAAACCTGCGACATGCTCAATCTTGGCTATTTTCGTGTATTTTACAGACATGCTTAGTATGTTAGAATTACGACATTAGGGAAGTTTTTGACATGAGATCCACTTGAACGCCCTTGGACATCACACACCTCCTTTTATGG
>JABZKU010000027.1 GCA_015257125.1 Prevotellaceae bacterium
AATGGACTTCAGCCTTATTTTATGTGGAGAGAAAAACTTTTACCGGACAGTAATACTTGTAAAACGGAAACTTGGGGAGGAAACTCGGCAAGTCTGAACTTTTGCAGCTGCGCTTGCGGCTCATTGTTACCCCCAATCAGGTGAAGTCGGGGCGACAGGATTCGAACCTGCGACCCCCTGGTCCCAAACCAGGTGCGCTACCAACTGCGCTACGCCCCGTGGAAATTGTTTTTTCCGTGTGCAAAGGTAGAAAAAACTATCGGGGTGGCCAAATTGTTATTCGAATCTTATGGCTTTGGCCGGTTGAATGCGCGAAACAACGTAGCTGGGGCCAACGAGTGCGAGGATCGTGGCCAGCAAAGTGCCGATATTCACGAGCAGCACAATGGGCCAATTGATGTGGATGGGCACCGTTTCAAAATAGTAAGTGGCAGGGTCGAGTCGAAGCAGTCCCCACTGGCGTTGTGCAAAGGCAATGCCGAGCGCAAGGACGTCGCCGATGAGTAAACCGCGGAGGGTGATGAAGACGGCGAAGTTGAGAAAAATGCGGCGCACGCTGCCGTTGGTGGCGCCGAGTGCCTTGAGTAGGCCGATGGTTTGCGTGCGTTCGAGTACGAGGATGAGGAGTCCGCTCACCATGGTGAAACCGGAGATGCAAAGCATGATGATAAGAATGACCACCATGTTGAAGTCGAGCAGATTGAGCCAAGAAAAAACTTGAGCGTAGAGGTCGGTGATGGAGATGGCGTTGTGTTTTTGGCCGACCGAGACTTGATTTTGTTGTTGGCAGAGGTGGCGCACGATGGGCATCACACCGGTGGTGTCAGAGAAGTGGCGTAGGCGAATTTCCACGATTGAAGCTTCGTCGTTCTCCCAATGATTGAGCTTGCGCACGGTCGAAAACGGCGTGATGGCATAGGTTTTGTCGAAAATCGCCATGTTCGAACTGTAGATGCCGCAGACTTTGAAACGGCGCATGCGGATGCTCTCTTCAAAGAAGTAGGCGAAGACGCGATCGCCGACCTTGAGATTCAAGTCGTTGGCTTGTTTTCTCGAAATCAAGAGTTCGTTGGAATCTTCGGCACCGAAATTCGGTAAACGCCCCTCTACAAGTGACGAAGAGAAGAACGATGTGTCGGCATCTTTGGGCAGTCCTTTGAGGGTGATGGCTTGATAGTCTTCGGTGGTCTTGAGTATCCCCATTTTCTGCGCGGTGGGGGTCACACTCTTCACATCGGGCAGGCGACGCAAGGTGTTGAGCAGCGCAGGGGTGGCTGATACGGGATGAGCATCGGGGGCGGAGAAAGTGGCGAAGTCGAGAATCTCAATATGCCCTCCGAAGCCTTCGACTTTCTTGGTGATTTCTGATCGAAAACCGAGAATGATGCACACGGTGAGGAGCATAACGGCCAGCCCGACTGCCACTCCTGCAGTGGCAATCGAGACGGTGAGACGAGAAGCACGACTTTTGTCGCTGCTCATGCTCTTGAAAAAGCGGCGAGCGACGAAAAAGGAGAATTTCATCCGAATAAAAACGTAAGAAATGGGAAGACGTGAACGAACCGATGCGAACGGCCTTGAGGGGGGCGGTGAGCCTTTTTAGATATGTCCGGGATAGGCTTCTAAGGCGCGGCCCAAAATGAAGAGTGCGCGTTCGAGATCGTGCTTGTTGAGCACGTAGGCAATGCGCACTTCGTTGTGACCAGCGCCGGGAGTGGTGTAGAAACCTGCGCCGGGAGCCATCATGATGGTTTCGTTCTCGTAAGAAAATTCTTCTAAGCACCAAGCGCAGAAGCGTTCTGCGTCATCAATGGGCAGGCGCGCCATGGTGTAGAAAGCGCCCATGGGGATAGGACTATAGACACCGGGGATCTTATTGAGTCCGTCGATGAGGCAATTGCGGCGCTCTACGTATTCGTCGTACATTTCGCGGAGATAGTCTTCGGAAGTGTCGATGGAGGCTTCGGCAACGAGTTGGCCGAGCAGGGGAGGAGAGAGGCGCGCTTGGCAAAACTTCATCACGGCATTGCGCACTTCTTCGTTCTTCGTGATCAAAGCACCGATGCGGATACCGCATTCGGAGTAGCGTTTCGACACAGAGTCGATGAGAATCACATTCTGCTCAATGCCTTCGAGATGACAAGCGGAAATATAAGGAGAGCCGGTGTAGATAAATTCGCGATAGACCTCGTCAGAGAACAAATAGAGGTCGTGTTTCTTCACCAAGTCGCGAATTTGGTTCATCTCTCTGCGCGTATAGAGATAGCCTGTGGGGTTGTTGGGGTTACAAATCAGGATCGCACGGGTACGTTCGTTGATGAGTTCTTCAAACTTTTCGACCTTCGGCAGCGAAAAGCCTTCTTCGATGGTGGTGGACACGGTGCGAATGCGCGCGCCGGCCGAGATGGCGAAGGCCATATAGTTGGCGTAAGCCGGCTCGGGTACGATAATTTCGTCGCCGGGATTGAGGCACGACATGAAAGCAAAGAGCACCGCTTCGGAACCGCCCGTTGTGATGATGATGTCGTCGGGTGTGAGGCTGATATTGTAACGATGATAGTAATCAACCAGCTTGCGCCGATAGGAAAGAAAACCTTGTGAGGGAGAATATTCAAGGATGTCGCGACCGATGTGGCGCAAAATATCCAAACCTTCCTCGGGCGTCTTCAAATCTGGCTGACCGATGTTCAGATGGTAAATCTTTATGCCGCGATTCTCCGCGGCTGTAGCCAGCGGAGCGAGCTTACGGATAGGAGATTGCGGCATTTGAACCGCACGTTCAGATATGTGAGGCATGATCTTGATACTGAAAGAAATAAGTGGGGAAGGTTTGAGTCAAAAATCAGGACTCTTTTTCGGTGGCTTCGGGCTTCTTCTTGCTTTCGGCAAACACTTTTGAGAAAGCCTTGGGAACCGGCGTTTCGAAGTGCAGCGGTTCGCGCGTGATGGGGTGATAGAAGTCGAGGCGGAAGGCGTGTAGACACAGACGGCCGATGGGATCGTCGCCGTTTCCGTATTTGATGTCGCCACAAACGGGGCAACCGAGATCTTGAAGGTGGACGCGGATTTGATTTTTGCGGCCGGTGTCGAGTTTCAGCTCGACGAGTGAGTAATTGGGGCTGCGACGCAATGTCCGATAATGCGTGCGCGCAAACTTTCCGCCGTTGTCTGTCGGCGAAGAATAGGTGATATAGGCTTTGTTGTCTTTGAGCCAGCTTTCGACTATGCCCTCCTTTTGGCGCATTTCGCCCGACACTAAAGCCACGTAGCGGCGATCGGTGACGATGCGGCTCCAGTTGTGTTCGAGAATTTGCTCGGCTTCGATGGTTTTGGCGTAGACCAAAAGTCCGGAGGTGTCGCGGTCGAGACGATGCACCACGTGTGCGGTGCATTTCTGGCGAGTTTTCCGGAAATAGTCGTCGAGTATGGTCTTTACGCAGAATTGTCCTTGCGTGGCGGCCATGGAAAGAATACCGATATTCTTTTCAATGACAATGATTTGCGCATCCTCATATACAATCTTGATAAATTTGCTTTGGAACTGCGTACGTGGTTTGTGTTTCGAAATCTCTACGACCATACCGGGGCGGAGTTCGAAATCGTGTTGCGACACATTTTTGTGATCGACGCGTACGCCGCCACCGGAGAGGATTGCTTTTGCCTTAGAGCGGCTGATGCCGTCGAGACATAGCATAACAAAGGGAAGAAGCGTATCAGCTTGTTTCACTTTGAAGACTGTAAATTGTGGCTTGCGAGGATTGTACATAGGGAAAGGAGGTAGTTTAGGCTGCAAATGTACGGCAAGAAGTTGGATACGGCAAACAAAAGTCGCAGCAATCCATTCGTATTGTTAAAAATGAAACGAAATGCTCTAAGTTTCGGGGAAGCGCTGAACCATATATCGGATAAATCTCTATCTTCGCAGCAAAGTCACATAAAAAAGACACAATATGAAACAGATAGCTCTTACCATTATAGCTCTCCTTGCAGCGAGTGCTGCTTGGGCTCAGGACGACGTTTATTTTGTGCCGACGAAAAAGGCGCTGGAAGCCGAACGCCAAGAGATGTATGGTCATAGTTCGTATGATCAAATCGCAATTCCTACAGATAAAGCCTTTGAACACAGTAATTGGGCGGATGGTCGCTCTGCCGGTGGACGGAATGTGGATGAATACAATCGCCGTGGCACTGCTCGTTCGAAGTATGACAGCTTGAACACGCGCGCTTATCGCGATTACAACGAAGATGATTACACGGCGACGGCACGAATCGTGCGTTTCCGCTCACCGCGTGGCTGCATCCTCGCTTCGCCCTACTATTATGATTATTATGATCTGGGATTCTACGATCCTTGGTTTGACGATTGGGCTTGGGGCGGCCATTTCGGCGCTTATCCCTATTTCTCCTTCGGATGGAATAGCGGATGGTGGGGAACTTCTTGGAGCTTAGGCGGATGGTATTCGCCTTGGTACTACAATAGCTGGTACGGGCCCACTTATTCCTATTGGAACTCTCCTTATTATTATGGAGGATGGGGCTGGAGCAGTTGGTACTCGCCATTTTACTATGACTATGGGGCACGTTATACCTATACTCGCCCTCGCGGAACGTGGTATAGCGGAACTTATGGTTCAAGTGGCACCGGTGGTCGTGGAGACTTCTATGCCGGTGGCTCTCGCACGGGAGGTTTCTCCGGAAACACGTATTCAGGCACCCGAAGCGCTTACTCGCCTTCTTACAGTCGTGGAGATTCGCGCAGCAGCTACAGCGGATCGTATAGCAACAGCCAAGGATATCGCAGTGGTAGCCGAGACAGCGGTCGCTCATCCTACACTCCGGCCAATACTCGTAGCTACGACAGCGGAAACTACAGCTCGCCTTCGCGCAGTAGCTATGAATCCTCGTCGCGCAGCAGTGGAAGTTATTCCAGTCCTTCGCGTAGCGGTGGATTCTACAGCGGCGGTAGCCGAACCGGTGGAGGATTCTCCGGTGGTGGCTACAGTGGCGGAGGAAATACCGGTGGCAGCGGTAGCGGCGGTGGATATTCAAGTGGTCGCCGTTGATCAATGTTGAACTCCGAGTGGACTTCTTTTTATCCCGTTCCGTGTGAGCGGTGTGCCTAAATGCCATAATTGAATGGCTTTAAGTGAAGTTTCTCTCGAAATCAAACACAGGATATGAAAAAGAAATATATGGTTGCAGCAACACTTGCGCTATTCGCAGCAAGTGCTTCTGCACAAGATATTTATAAAGTGGGGTTGCTCACGTCAACTGACCTAAATGGCGATGCGCGCTACGTGGGTATGGGTGGTGCGATGAGCGCTTTGGGCGCCAACATCTCAGCCATGAGCACCAACCCCGCCTCTACGGCTCAATATCGTCGCAATGACTTTGCGATAACGGGTGGTGTCTTGCGCAGCGCAGGCAATCCCGATGACTTTAGTTTCTTCAGTCAAAACAAAACGCGCGCCAGTATCGATCAAGCCGGCTTTGTTTATTCTTTACCGTTGCAAAGTGGTAGTATGCGCTTCGTGAGCCTTGGCTTCAACTACCGCAAGGCCAAGAACTATGTTGAGTTGACCACGCTCGACAATGTCCACGTTCCCGGGCTGATGTCGCAGACTTTGCAACTCACGCAGTTGGCACGAACCATCAAAGGCGACAAGCCTTTGGATCTTTCTGACAGCAGAGATCGCGCTAATACCATTCCGTTGGTCAACGGCGCGGCTGATGCTTGTTTGATTGACAAAAGATTTTCTGCCGACTCCAAAGAATTGATCGGTTACGCCCCTGCTTATGCGGAAGCATACAACTACGGAAAGATACAATGGGGCAGTAATCAGGCCTATGACTTCAATATGGCCTTCAACTTCAGCGAACAATTCTATTTCGGTGTGAATCTCGGGCTGTACAATGTGGACTATCACACGCGAATGCAGTACGAAGAAGATTCGCGCAAGAGCGGAGGCGAGAAACTTTGGGAAAGAAGAAATCCCAACGTGCAGCGTACCTACCAACTCAATGTCATGGAAGACGTTGTCGGTACAGGCGTTGACGCTAAATTCGGATTTATCGTGCGCCCGATGATCGACAATCCGCTGCGATTGGGCTTGAGCATCACCACACCTACGTTCTATTCGCTGGAAAGTACCGCAACGGATGTGATTCGTTCGCCTTATGGTTTGGTGGATTCCAAAGGTAATGATGTGGATGATTATGGTAATGCCAATCTGACGACCAACAACAATTATAATATCGTCAGCCCTTGGAAGGCCAACTTCAGCGTGGGAACCACGATTGCCAACCGCATTGCTGTCGGCGCAGAGTATGAAATTACCGACCACACCAGCGGACAAGTGCGAAATACCGATGTGGCAGAAGGTTATTACGACTGGAGCACGGGAAAGCACGACAAGGATCTACAGCACGACATCAACAAATACACGAACGACACGCATACCTTGCGCCTCGGTCTCGAATATTTGGTGAACCGCAACCTCGCTTTGCGCGCCGGTTACAACTATGTGAGTGCTCCCTACAAGAAAGACGCTTATCTCAACCTCTTCACGGATAGCCCCACCTATCGTTTTGCGATGGCAACGGACTACATTAACTATGGAGCGACGCAACGCTTTACTTTAGGCATTGGCGTGCGTGGTAGTAGTTTCTATGCCGATGCCGCGTATCAGTACCAAACGCAGGGCGCAGATGTGTATGCTTATCACTTTAATTCAGATAATAAGCTCTCGCCCGTCAATATGTTGACCGGGCAGCACATCAATCAAACGCGAAACAGCTTCCAAGTCACGCTCGGCTATCGTTTCTGAGCCGTCGTTTAGGACATTAGATTTGTAAACTCCCCCTTTCTGCAAAGAGAGGGGGAGTTTTTCGTGTGCGCCGGCATCAATTTAGAATTGTAGCTCCAAGCGTTGAGGGAACGTGGGGAGAGGAGGTTCTGCTAAGCGTTGATTTTAAGCGGGGTTGAGAATGAATAGCGGAAAGTAGTTCCACTTGCGAATGAAATTGCGAGAGCGGGGTAAAAAAGAGGGAAGAATGGAATGTAAGTGCAGTGTGTGCGAACCGACACAACGAAAGCACGACGACTCCGCACCAAAAAGTGGGAAATCGTCGTGCTTTGTATTTGTAAAGTGAAATGCGTCACGGCGTACGGTAGAGCTGTTTCGTCCGATGATTGTCGTTTAGTTTTCAAAATCCTTCTGTCGAAATCCGAGAGTCGTGAATTTGCAAGCCGTGGTACTCACAGCCGAGCCAGGACGCATTTACTTTGGAGCGTTTCAGGCCTTGATGAAGTTACTGACAGCCTGAAAAATGTCCTCTTGCGCCTTTGTCAAGTCATCGTTCACGATGAGGGCGTCAAATTGAGGAGCAAAACTCATTTCATATTCCGCCTTATCCAAACGCATCCGGATGGCTTCGGCCGTTTCGGTACCTCTCTTTTCCAAACGCTCACGGAGTGCCGCAATCGAAGGGGGCTGAATGAAGACCGTCAGACACCGATCGGCATAATGACGTTTGAAATTGAGCGCCCCTTTCACATCGATGTCGCTAATCACGTTTTGTCCGGCAGCGAGTTGGCGCTCAACGGGAGCGAGTAGCGTACCGTAGAAGCGATCAGTGTAGACTTCTTCGTATTCCAAGAATTCGCCGGCGGCGATGCGGCTACGGAATTCTTCAGGAGTGAGGAAAAAGTATTCCACTCCGTCACGTTCCGTGCCGCGAGGGGCACGACTGGTCGCGCTGACCGAGAAATGCAGGTTGAGGCCTCGGTCTATGAGGTATTCGATGAGTGTATTTTTGCCGGATCCTGAAGGGCCGGAGAAAGTAATCACTTTGGTCATGGAGCGGTTGAGAGGTTAGAGGACGTTGAGTACTTGTTCTTTGATTTGCTCGAGCTCGTCTTTCATCTTGACGACGATGTTTTGCATTTCTGCTTGGTTACTCTTTGAGCCGGTCGTGTTGATTTCGCGTCCCATCTCTTGTGCGATGAAGCCCAACTTTTTGCCTTGACCGATTTCTCCGGCCAGTGTTTCGCGGAAATAGCGGAGGTGGTTGGTGAGTCGCTGCTTCTCTTCGTTGATGTCGAGCTTTTCTATATAATAGATGAGTTCCTGTTCGAGACGGTTCTTGTCATAATCCACACCGGTGAGTTCGGCAAGACGCTCCTCGAGGCGAGTGCGGATTTTTTCCACGCGACTTTGTTCGAAAGGTTGGATGCTGTGGAAGAGTGCCTCGATGCGGTCGATGTTGTGCGTGAACTTTTGTGTGAGGGCTTCGCCTTCTTGGAGACGGAAGTCTTGCAAAGCCTTGATGGCGCGGTATACTGCGTCGGCCACTACGTTCCATTCGTCGTCAGAAAGTTCTTCTGCGGGAGCGGATTGCGTGAGTTCGGGCAAACGGGTCAAAACTTCCCATAAACCTGCCCCAACCGGGGCGGCAAGTCCCGGAACCTGTTTGCTCACCGTCTGAATTTGTTGCACATAGTCGGCGACTGTGGCCGCATTAATCGTACAACCGGTACTTTCTGTCGCTTTTTCGCACCAAACGGTGAAATCTACTTTTCCGCGAAGGAGTTCTGCGGCAATGAGTTTGCGCAATTCCATCTCTTTCTCGCGGTAAGCGGTGGCAATGCGCGTGTTGAGGTCTAAGTTTTTGCTGTTCAGCGATTTGATTTCGACGTGGATTTTCTTTCCATTGTATTCGGCATCGGCTTTTCCGTAGCCGGTCATCGAGTGAATCATTGGTTTTCGTGTAGATAAAGCAGTTGCACCCCGACGGAGGCCGAGGTGCAAACGCGTGTTGATGCAAATTAGGCTTTAACGGGACGAAGATCGAGGAGAAGTTCGTCGAGCTGTTTGGAATCGACGGCCGAAGGTGCATCGAGCATGACGTCGCGGCCGGAATTGTTCTTCGGGAAAGCGATGCAGTCGCGGATACTGTCGAGACCGGCGAAGAGACTCACGAAGCGGTCGAGGCCATAGGCCAAGCCACCGTGAGGAGGTGCGCCGTATTTGAAGGCATTCATCAGGAAACCAAATTGTTCCTGTGCCTTCTCGGGCGTGAAGCCGAGCACCTTGAAAATCTTGGCTTGAAGCACCGCGTCGTGGATACGAATCGAGCCACCGCCCACTTCCACACCGTTGCAAACCATGTCGTAGGCGTCGGCCAAAACGGAAGCTGGGTCGGTGTCGAGTTTGTCGATGTCGCTCGGTTTGGGCGAAGTGAAGGGATGGTGCATGGCCATCAGGCGATCTTCTTCTTCGCTGTACTCGAACATGGGGAAATCGACCACCCAAAGCAGCGCAAACTTGTTCTTGTCGCGCAGACCGAGGCGCTCGCCCATGAGCAAACGGAGCTCGCAAAGTTGTTTGCGCGTCTTGTTGGCATCGTCGCCGCTGAGAATAAGGATGAGATCGCCGGCATTGGCACCCATGGTCTCTTTGAGTTGCTGCAAAACCTCAGGCGAGTAGAACTTGTCGACAGAACTTTTCACACTGCCGTCTTCACCCACACGAGCGTAGACGAGTCCTTTCGCACCAACTTGCTGTGATTTCACAAAGTTGGTGAGTTCGTCGAGTTGTTTGCGTGTGTAGCTTGCGCAGTTGGGAGCGCAGATACCGCCGATGTAGGCCGCGTCGTTGAACACGGCAAATTCGCCGGTGCCTTTGAGCACGTCCATCAGTTCCACGAACTCCATACCGAAACGCATGTCGGGTTTGTCGCTACCGAAGCGGCGCATGGCTTCGTGCCAGGGCATGCGGAGGAAGGGGGCGTCGCCCAAATCGTAGTTGCGCACCTTCTTGAAGAGGTATTTCGTGAGTCCCTCGAAGGTGTTGATGATGTCGTCTTGCTCGACATAGGACATTTCGCAGTCAATCTGCGTGAATTCCGGCTGGCGGTCGGCGCGCAAATCTTCGTCGCGGAAACACTTGACGATTTGGAAGTAGCGATCCATACCGGCCACCATGAGCAACTGCTTGAGCGTTTGCGGGCTTTGGGGCAATGCGTAGAACTGGCCGGGATTCATGCGCGAGGGGACAATGAAGTCACGCGCACCTTCGGGCGTGGAACCGACCAAAATGGGCGTTTCGATTTCGAGGAAGTCGAGATTGTCGAGGTATTCGCGTACGGCAAGGCAGAACTTGTGGCGCAACTCGAGATTGGCGCGTACATTGGCGCGACGTAAATCGAGATAACGGTATTTCATGCGCAGATCGTCGCCGCCATCAGTGTTTTCTTCGATGGTGAAGGGGGGGACTTCGCTGGCATTGAGCACAGTGAGTTCGTCGACGATGATCTCGACGTCGCCGGTGTCCATTTTGTCATTCTTGGCGTAGCGCTCATTCACGGTGCCGATGACCTGAATCACGAATTCGCGGCCGAGTTTGTTGGCTTGGGCGCAAAGTTCAGCATTGGTTTCTTCGTTGAATACGAGCTGGGTGATGCCATAACGATCGCGGAGGTCGACAAAAGTCATACCGCCCATTTTGCGCGTGCGTTGCACCCATCCGGAGAGGGTGACACTTTGGCCAACTTCGCTCAGGCGGAGTTCGCCACAATTGTGGGTTCTATACATGTTGCGTGTGCAATTTTTTGTTCGTCGTGTATGGGGGCCGAAAAGTCGTGGTGTGCAAAAATGTAAGTTGTACATTTGTAGCTTTCACCGCGACAATGCGGAAGTGATAAGTGAACACGCCGGTGAACGTGGAGAGAACGTGTTGCCATGGCACCGGTGTGTCTGTATGCAAAAGTAATTGTTTCTGCACAAAATGCAAAGTTGAACGTGAACAAATTCTACGATAGGATAAAGAGAGGAGGGCCGGAGGAGAGGGGGAGGGGAATGTTTCTTCGTAGTCGGGTAGTGTAGCGGAGAGGTGGAAGCGAAAAGATGTAAGTTAGATTGAATGGGTGGTATTGTCAATAAGTTTCTTGGTTTGTTTGTTGGTTTCTATTCGTAATTGTTTGTTTTTGATCTGTTTATTCTGATTTCTGTTCTCGTTTTTCTGTTTGTTGTTGCTTGAAAAAATGGGCTTTTATCAATTTGTGGAGCGTTGCTTTTGCTCTGTCGAAAAAAATAATGTGGATGTCCCGTAGAGTGGGGTGATGATGCTTTGCTATCCGGAGAGTCGCGAGGATATCCCGTAGAAACAAGGGGACTTTTTGTGGAAAGTAGTGGACTTTGCACGAAAAGCAGTGGTGTTTTGTTCCGAATCAGTGAACTATTTCATTAAAGCGGTTTGCTTGTGGCCTTGATTGGATGTTGTTTTTAATTAAATACGCATCATGATCACTGTGTAGTTACTACGTTTTACTGAATATCGTGCGCTCTTCAGGATAAGATCTGTAGTTTTCAGTGATTTTGTTTGTGCGATTTTCGTGAAAACCGAATAACGATGCTGCAATGCAGAGCAAGATATTGGTAATTTGAAGGGCTATTCAATTGTCTGAGGTTTTGTCACGAGAAAACGGTGTGGAATTTAGACGCCGACTACCCGTGTCCAATAATAAGAGCGGCACTGTACAACGAGATGCTAATTGTCGGCAGGATGAGGCTGCCGCCTTGCTTGTTTGAAATCGCTGTTTCCGGATTGTTCTGGCATTCCATTCGTATGAGTTAGTCTTCAAGTGAGGAGAGCTGGCTCCATTCCTCTATGAGAATAGCATTGGGCATAGGAATTTCTCACTATTGGGGGCACTGTATGACACGATCTATTATGTCTCGTTCGCTACTTTGTGTGAGAAGTGGATGTGTTCTGTAGTGAAAGGCCAACTGATTGGGGAACTAGCTATCCGCTGTGCTTGTTGTTGGGCTTTTCGGGGGCAGGAGTGGAGGGAGTTGAGGAGGCTTGCTGCTTCAATAATGTGTGACCACTCTCAAGTGCTGTTTGAATCGCGAGGAGTTGAGTGCGGAGAGAGAGCGTTCGACGCAAAGCAAGTGGAGGCTTGGCAAAAAGCACAAAAAAACTCCCCGAAGCCATGGGCTTCGAGGAGCTAAGTCTTTTGATCAATGGTGGCTTTCGCCTGATTTTATCAATTTATTTGGAAGCGTAGCGCGTTTCCAAAATATTCCAGTCGATGATGCTCCACACTGCGGAGAGATGATCGACACGGCGGTTTTGATAGTCGAGGTAGTAGGCATGTTCCCATACGTCGATGCCGAGAATGGGCTTCAATCCGTGGCGAACGGGGTTGCCTGCATTGGGTTCTTGCGTAATCACGAGTTTCCCTTCGCGGTCACCGGCAAGCCATACCCAACCGCTACCAAAAAGACCGGCGCCTTTTTGTTGGAACTCTTGCTTGAAGGCTTCGAAAGAGCCAAATTGTGCATTGATGGCTTCGGCCAGATGACCCACGGGCTTGCGATCTTCTTGCGGAGCTGCGAACTGCGTGAAGTAGAGATTGTGGTTGAGGATCTGTCCGGCGTTGTTGAAAACAGCACCTTCTGACTGCTCAACGATTTCTTCGAGCGTCTTACCTTCGAAGCCACTGCCCGGGAGCAGGTTGTTGAGGTTCGTCACATAGGTGTTGAGGTGCTTGCCGTGGTGGAACTCCACAGTGGCCGCGCCAATGACGGGCTCGAGAGCAGAGGTGGCGTAGGGAAGTTTAACGAGTTCGAACTTACCGTCTACGGGTTGTGTACTAGCAAGTGTGCCGGCGGCAAAAAGAGCCAAAGCGGTATGAGTGAGTGCCATAATGTTGACTTGTTATGTGGTTGATGTTCGTGAGAGTGATGAGATTTCACCCTTATGTTTGATGCAAAGATAGAATTTTCTTTTCAATCGTGCAAGATATAACGAGAAAAAGTGGGGTGCTTATTGTCTTTTGCGCATCTTTCGTGTGCGCATACGTTTCAAGACGATGCGTTTTGCAGCTCGCTGTGCGGGCATGAGGGAGTAGTCGTCGAGGAGTTCGAGTGTGGCGGTGAGTTCGTCACGGAGTTCCGGAGCAGCTTGGGCAAGGGTGGCGGCAATTTTCATGGAAAGTGCCGGAATGCAGGTGATGTCGGGCGTAGCGATGCGGAGCAAGCATTCGTCGTAGAGCTGTAAATGGCGGTCGGTGAGTGTGATGGGAGGAGTGTGCTCGATGAGCCGAAGCAAAAAGGAGAGGAGTAGACGACGAAGTGTGGGGGTGGAGGAAGATTGCGCGCGCTTGATCAGCTGTTCGGTGTAAGGCACAAAATCAGTGAGGGCATTTTGGGGCAGATGGGTACAAAGATAGGCCGCGTTTTCGGCGGCCTTGATTGAAGAAGAGTGGATCCACTCGATCAATAGTTTGGGGTATTGCGGAGTACCGAGTGAGAGCAGTGCTTCGATGTGTAGCTCACGTTCGGTAGGCGTGAGTCGCTGTTCGGGCGCACGCAGTAGGGAGGGGGAAATGTGGGATTTAGCACACAAGGTTGGGGGAGGAATTAAAAATAGAGTTTCCAGGGGATGGCAATGAGGCAAAGGGTGATGGCAAAGGCGCGGGGAATGAGTTTGAGATTGCGCGGATGGTAGGTGAGGGGTTGCGCCTTGGCAAAATAATGGTAGTAGAGACGTTGAGCAATGGTGCCGACGGCAAAGCCAAAGAGGAGCCCGACCACGATGTCGCCGACATAGTGCACACCAAGATAGACGCGTGTCCAACAATTGAGGAGTGCCCAGCCGAAAAGGCTCAATGTGATGGCGCGACGGCGGAAGATCGGGGAGAGAAAAGCGGCGAGGGCAACGGTGTTGGCAGCATGAGAGGAGAAAAAACCGTAGGGCCCGCCGCGATAACCGTTCACGATGTCAACAGCATCTTGGAGATAGGGATTATGTGTGGGGCGCCAACGGGCAACAAGGGGTTTGCAAATGGTGGAAGCGACTTGATCGCAGAGGAGAATGCAGAAAAGAATGCCGCCAATGAGGAAGAGCATACGCGGAAAATCGTGTTCGCGGAAAACAACATAGGCGACGACGAGCAGAAAGGGGATCCAAACGAACATTTGGGTGGCATTCCACGCCAAACTATCGAGATAAAGGGAAGAACTTCCATTGAAAAAGAGAGTGATGACTTGATCCATGATGCAAAAAACAAGACGGGATGCAGGACAATGGGGACGCTCGACGAGAGAATCTGCGTTGGGCGTGTGTGTACTGCATCCCGTCTTGAGGGAATATGGAAATAATATTATTGCATTGAGCCACCGGCGATGTCGAGGAGTTCGGCTGTGATGGCTTGCTGGCGCGTCTTATTGTATTGAAGAGTGAGTTGGCTGAGCAGTTCATCGGCATTATCGGTAGCGACTTGCATGGCGATGACGCGAGCGGCGTGTTCTGAAGCTAAACTATCCAAGAGGGCAGAGTAGAGCTTCAAATGGAGCGAACGCGGAATGAGTTCGTTGAGAAGAGCTTGGGGGGAAGGTTCTACCAAGTAGTTGGTTGCGGTTTCGTCTTCTGTCTGTTCGCCTAATTCGATGGGAAGGTAGGTTTCAGAACGGAGAATTTGCGACCCGGCGCTCTTGAAATGGTAGTACTGAAGGTCTACTTGGTCGATTTCTTCTTGTGCAAACAATTCCATAATTTGCGCAGCAAGTTCACTGACCGGGGCGTATTGCGGGTGATCGAGCACATGAGAATAGTCTTGCTCCGCGATGAAGCCTAATTTCTTGGCGGCTTCTGTGACTTTGCGGCCGATGGGATAGATATGGGTGACTTCTATGCCACGCGAAGCGTAGTCTTCGAGGCTGCGCTTGAGTTGTTTGATGACATTGACGTTGAAGCCTCCACAAAGACTGGAATTGGAAGAGAAAGCGATGATGGCTACGCGCTTCACATCGCGACGAATAGCATAGGGGGAGGAAAGTTCGCCCTCGAGCGAAGCGACGAACGACGACATGATGCCATGGAGCTTCTGCTCGTAGGGGAGCATTTGTTCGATGGCCTGTTGTGCGTGGTGCAACTTCGAACTGGCTACCATTTTCATGGCACTTGTAATCTTACGAGTGCTGTTGACGGAAGATATTCGGTTCTTTACTTCTTTAAGTGAGGCCATTGTTTTTAATTTTGTGGGCTTTGTCTACGGGGATCCCGACAAACTGGGTCGGAATCCCCGGGCGATAAAGCGACTTGCTCGGAGGAGCGAAGTTTATTTGTATTGTGCAGCGATGTCTGCTGCCACTTGACGGATTTCGTTTTCGATGCTTTCGTCGATCTTACCTTCGGCAAGGGGACGAAGCACGGTGTCGTTGTGAGTGGCACGGAGCACGTTGAGGAATTGCTCTTGGAAATCGCGTACTTTCTCAAGGGGAACATCGGCCAGTAGACCTTGGGTACCGCAGTAGAGGATGGCAATTTGTTCAGCAACGGGCATGGGGCTGTATTGAGCCTGGATGAGCAGCTGATTGTTTTTACGGCCACGGTCGATGGTCATGGCGGTTACGGCATCCATATCGCTTGAGAATTTGGCGAAAGCTTCGAGCTCGCGATATTGAGCTTGGTCGATCTTCAATGTACCGGCCACCTTTTTCATCGATTTGATTTGAGCTGATCCACCAACACGGGACACGGAAATACCAACGTCGATGGCGGGACGGAAACCTTGGTTGAAGAGGTCGGTCACCAAGTAGATTTGTCCATCGGTAATGGAGATCACGTTGGTGGGAATGTAGGCCGATACGTCACCGGCTTGGGTTTCGATGATAGGGAGCGCCGTGAGTGAACCACCACCTTGTACCAAACCTTGCAACGATTCGGGCAGATCATTCATGTTTTCAGCAACTTCTTGCTGGTTATTGATCTTTGCTGCACGTTCAAGGAGACGAGAGTGGAGGTAGAAGACGTCGCCGGGGTAGGCTTCACGGCCGGAGGGACGACGCAGAATGAGGGAGATCTCACGATAGGCCACAGCTTGTTTGGAGAGATCATCGTAAACTACGAGGGCGTGTTTGCCTCGGTCGCGGAAGAATTCACCGATGGCGGCACCTGCCATGGGGGCATAGTATTGCAAGGCGGCGCTGTCGGCAGCGGTAGCGGACACCACAACGGTGTAGTCCAAAGCACCTTTCTCCTTGAGAATGTTGACGATATTGGCAACGGTTGAAGCCTTTTGGCCAATAGCGACATAGATACAATAGACGGGATCGCCGGCTTCGAAGTTTTGGCGTTGATTGATGATAGTATCAATCGCGATAGCGGTTTTACCGGTCTGACGGTCACCGATGATCAATTCGCGTTGTCCACGTCCGATGGGGATCATGGAGTCGACACTCTTGAGTCCGGTGGCCAAAGATTCGGTAACGGGCTGTCGGTAGATTACGCCCGGTGCTTTACGGTCGAGGGGCATGAGATATTTTTCGCCCTCGATGTCACCACCACCGTCGAGGGGATTTCCCAGCGGGTTGATGACACGGCCGAGCATGTTCTCATTGACCATAATAGAGGCGACGCGGCCGGTGCGTTTCACGCTGTCTCCTTCTTTAATGCCTTCGGAAGAACCGAGAATCACGGCACCGACGTTGTCCTCTTCGAGGTTCATGGCTACTGCCATTACGCCGTTGTCGAATTCGATCAGCTCGTTTTCTGTCACTTTGCTGAGTCCGTAGATGCGAGCTACGCCGTCACCAACGGTAAGGACAGTGCCTACTTCCTCAAACTGAACTTCTGTGGAGATATTCTGAAGTTGTTGTAGGAGCACGGCTGAAACTTCGCCGGGCTTGATATTGTTGGGCATAGAGATTCTGTTTTGTTTGCTGTGAGATCCGTAATATGCTCGGCTGCATGCGCAACGTTGCAGGGAAAGTTACGTCTTCTTTGAGTGGAACGAACAAGGAGAGGAATAGAAGTTTCGGGAATATGAAACTTCCGAAGCGAGGTTTAGTTCAATCTCCGTCTTAATTGGCGGAGTTGTCCTTGCAAACTGGCATCGACTCTATAGTCGTCGTAGCCAAGAATAAAGCCTGCTTTGAGTTCCGGGTCCGTTTGTACATGCAGTTGTACGGCGTTTCCAGTGCGGTTTCGTACGAGTCGGAGCATGCGTTCTCGTATTTCCGGGGCAACTGCTTCGGCTGTTGTCAGATAAGCACGAGTTATGTGATGCTCGTGTTCATAAGCGCTTAGAAAGGACGTGGCTATAAACTGCATCAGCTCCGCGCGTCCTTTGTTTACCACGAGTCGGATAAAGCGTTGTGTGCTGTTGCTCACTTCGGAATCGTCGTTTAGACGAGCTGCCTCGGTGATGATGGCTGCTTTTTGCGCATTATCGAGAACTGGGTTGTTGGGGATCTTGCGCAGCGCCGGTAGTTCTCGAAAATTTCGATCAAGTTGTTGCATCTCTGCATAAACCATCTCTGCTTCGCCGTTTTGTGTGGCGAAGTAGAGTAAGGCTTTTGCATATCGAGAGGCTACGATTCCGGTGTTCATTGTGCGAGGTTAAGTAATGACTGTTACTGTTTCTCGATGTCGTCGAGCAGTCCGTTAATGTAGTTCGTACGTTCTGTATCGTTGCTGAGTTGTTGACGAATGATTTTCTCCGCAACTTGAACCGAAAGGTCCGCAACTTGTGAGCGAATATCGCGCAAGGCGTTCGCCTTCTCAACTTGAATTTGAGCCTTGGCTTCGTCAAGGAGTTTCAGCCCTTCGGCTTCTGCCAAAGTCTTGGCTTCCTTGACCATTGCGTCACGAGTTGCCGTGGCTTCTCTGAGGATTTCTGCTTGTTTTTCGCGAGCCTCACGAAGCACCTTTTCACTCTCCGCTTGTATTCCGGCGAGCTTTTCGTTGGCGGCTTTGGCGTTGCTCAGGCTTTCATCAATAAATGCCTTGCGTTGTTCGACTATTCCTGTGATAACAGGGAAACCGAATTTAGCAAGAATGATGAATAGGAAGATGAACGCGACCAGCATCCAAAAAAGCAGGCCGAAATCAGGCGTAAGAATGGAGGGCAAATTCAATGACTCCATACTATAAGTTTAGAGCTCAATATTATTTGATGAGGAAGGCGCAAGCTGCAACTGCGAAGAGGGCAACACCTTCGATAAGAGCAGACACAACAATCATGTTGGTCATGATCTTACCGGATGCTTCAGGCTGGCGTGCGATAGCTTCCATGGCGGAGCTACCGATTTTACCGATACCTAAACCTGCGCCAATAGTTGCAAGACCGGCACCGAGTGCCATACCAAGTTGTGCAAAGCCTGTGGAGGCTGCTTCCAAAAGAGGGAACATCATAGTGGTAATTATTATATGAGTTGATTTATACTTAATGATTTTGCGAGGGAAGATTTACTCTTCGTGGTGTTCGGGGTGAGCTAAGCCAATGAAGATTGATGAGAGCAGTACAAACACATAGGCTTGCAGGAACGCTACAAGAACTTCGAGGCAATTGAGGAAGACCATGAGTAGAGCACTGAATACGGTAAAGATAGACCCCATAGCCGTACTGATTTGCCAAGTCATGAAAATCACAAATGTGAACGACAAAATAATGGCGTGTCCCGCCATCATGTTGGCAAACAAACGGATCATCAGTGCAAAAGGCTTGGTAAATACGCCAAAGAGTTCAATCAGTGGCATTACCGGAGGGATCTTCAACCAGAGTGGTACGTTAGGCCAAAGGATTTCTTTCCAATATTCTTTATTACCAAAGAGATTTACTGCCAACATGGTGCCCAAAGCGAGTAACAAAGTAATGTTGATGTTACCGGTTACGTTGGCGCCACCTGGGAATATCGGAATAAGCCCCAAGAGATTGTTGGTGAAGATGAAGAAGAATACCGTCAGCAGGTAAGGAGCATAAGGGCGATAATGCTTTTCGCCGATCGAGGATTTGATCACATCGTCGTGAATAGTCATTACCAACATTTCCATTGCTCCGACAAAGCCTTTGGGGGCTTCTTCTTTTACGGAGTCATGCTTCTTATACCAGCGAGCGCAGGAAAGGAAAGTAACTATGAGCAGAAATACGACCAGCCAAATCTGCAGAACATTCTTTGTAATCGAAATATCCCACGGACGTTCTATTGTTCCATCGGCAAGTCGTTCGTAGATTTTGTTGTGGTGTTCGGGAGAGAGGAAGAAACCTTCGTAGTCTTTGCCTTGATGAGCCGCTTCCTCAAGTCGTTCACTGCTAAACACGTGCCAACCGCTTTCCTTTCCTTTGACAATGATGGGAAGGTGGACACTAATCGGTTTCCCGTTCCAGTTTGTAATGTGCCACTCGTAAGAATCTGCCAAATGTTCAAGAATAAATTCCGAAACATTGATTTCCTCTTTCTCCTTAGCCCCATGCGCTCCGTAAGCTTCCGTGGAAAAGCAGGAAAGCAGGAGAGTGAAGAGTAAGAGACTAAGTCTGACTATTTTTTTCATTGCTATTATCTGTTGATTGATTCAGACTACGGCGATGCCAAGTCGAGAAACACAGGGTGGCAAAGTAGTAAAGCATAACCACGAAAAATACAACTGTGAAGTTGATTTCTTCGTGTTGCTTATAAATGAATAGGGTGATCAGTGTGAGAAACAGGCGCAGCAGAGAGAACCCCAGGTTCGCACCGATGAAATACGATGAGTCTTTATGGCTCAATTGGGTTGTTACAGCAAGTTCCACCAAGGTAAAACTATAGAAAGCAACCGAAATGATAATGACTTCTTGGGCAATCTCAACCGGAGCAATGCCAAACCCTTGCGTAATGCCAAAGAAGAGGCAAAGTCCCAGTACTAAATATATAATGGCCAGTCGTAGAACGAGTCGAGCGAGTTTCAGCATATCATTTGGAAGTCTCTACGCAAAGCGTAACGTCGTTGTGATTTACTTCGACAAAGCCACCTGATATGCTGAACTGTTTCGTTTCTTCTCCAGAGCACGTTACGGTTCCGCTTGATAAAGAGGATATGAGTGGTGCGTGGTTAATCAAAACTTCAAACTCTCCCAGCGTACCCGGCATCGTAATGCTTTCGACTTCTCCCTCAAACAAGGTGCGTTCAGGGGAAACAATTTTGACGTGGAGACTATTCTTGTCCATAAGTTATTAGGCGTTGGCGGCAGAAAGCAATTTCTCACCTTTGGCAATCGCATCATCGATTGTACCTACGTTGAGGAAGGCTTGTTCAGGGAGATGATCCACTTCGCCGTCGATGATCATGTTGAAGCCGCGAATCACTTCTTCGATAGGAACCATTACACCTTTGACGCCGGTAAACTTCTCTGCCACAGTAAAGGGCTGAGACAAGAAGCGTTGAACGCGACGTGCGCGGTTTACGGTAAGGCGGTCTTCATCTGAAAGTTCGTCCATACCGAGAATCGCAATGATGTCTTGGAGCTCCTTGTATTTTTGTAGGATCTGTTTTACGCGTTGTGCGCAATTATAATGGTCTTCTCCGATGACATTCGGATCCAAAATGCGCGAAGTTGAATCGAGAGGATCCACGGCAGGGTAGATACCCAATTCTGTAATCTTACGCGAGAGCACTGTTGTGGCATCCAAGTGCGTAAAGGTTGTGGCCGGAGCAGGGTCGGTCAAGTCGTCGGCAGGGACGTAAACCGCTTGAATAGAGGTGATCGAGCCGTTTTTGGTCGAGGTAATACGCTCCTGCATCGCACCCATTTCTGAAGCCAGTGTGGGTTGATAACCTACAGCTGATGGCATACGTCCGAGCAATGCCGAAACTTCTGAACCTGCTTGAGTGAAACGGAAAATATTGTCGATAAAGAACAGAATATCAGTGGATTTTCCTGACTCTGCTCCACTGTCACGGAAGGATTCTGCGACGGAAAGTCCGGAAAGTGCCACAGAAGCACGTGCTCCGGGAGGCTCATTCATCTGACCATAAACCAAGGTAGCCTGACTTTTGGCCACTTCGTTATAATCAACTTTAGAGAGATCCCATTCACCGCGCTCCATTGCTTCGGTGAAGGCATCTCCATATTTGATCACTCCTGATTCAATCATTTCGCGCACCAGGTCGTTACCCTCACGGGTACGCTCACCCACACCGGCAAATACTGAGAAACCGTCGTGTCCTTTGGCGATATTGTTGATCAATTCCATGATCAATACTGTCTTACCCACACCGGCACCGCCGAAGAGCCCAATTTTACCACCCTTCATATAGGGCTCAAGCAGGTCGATCACCTTGATACCGGTATAAAGTACTTCGCGTGAAGTCTTGAGGTCTTCAAATTTAGGTGCTTCGCGGTGGATGGGGTAGGCATTCTCTTCACGAGATACCGTTTGAAGTCCGTCGATCGTCTCACCGATCACGTTGAGCATACGTCCTTTAATCTGGCTACCCACGGGCATGGAGATGGGGGCACCGGTCGATTTCACTTCCAAACCGCGCGAAAGGCCGTCCGTGTTGTCCATGGCCACTGTGCGAACCACATCATCGCCAATGTGTTGCTGCACTTCGATCACGAGTGTGCGGCCATCGGGGTGTTGTACTTCCAGTGCATCGTGGATGTGCGGGAGAACTTCCTCGGCGGGGCGCCCGTCGAGTGGGAAATGAACATCGACCACAGGACCGATGATCTGAGAAATATAACCAATTTGTTGGCTCATAGTCGTCTGAAAACGAGATTGTTTTAAATGCTGAGTTCGTTAAGAACTTGAATAAGCTGAGGATTCATTCCCTTGCGTTTTTGCACGGCTTCAATGAAGGGAACGTAGACGATTTCGTGGTTACGAATGCCTACCATGACATTGCGTTGCCCTTGAACTAGTGCTGTGATGGCACCTACACCAACGCGAGAGGCTAAAACGCGGTCGCGAGCCGAGGGGCGACCACCACGTTGCAAGTGTCCGAGAATTGACACGCGAACATCAAATTGCGGATACTCCTTGTTTACGCGATCGGCATAGTAGAGTGCACCACATTTGGGGCTTTCGCTGACAATTACCATACAGCTCTTTTTGGATTTGCGAATACCGCGCTCCATGAATTTAATGAGCTGATCCGAGCCGGTGGAATCTTCCGGGATAATGGCAGCCTCCGCACCGGCAGCGATGGCCGAGTTTTGTGCCAAGAAGCCGGCATCACGTCCCATTACTTCAATAAAGAAGATGCGTTCGTGAGAGTTGGCCGTGTCGCGGATCTTATCGACGCAATCCATAATGGTGTTGAGCGTCGTGTCGTAGCCGATGGTATTGTCGGTGCCGTACAAATCGTTGTCAATGGTACCCGGAAGTCCAATGCAAGGGAAATCATATTCCTCTGCTAAGAGCATGGCACCGGTAAGCGAACCGTTACCACCAATTACGATGAGCGCGTCAATGCCTTCTTTGCGCAGCGTGTCATAGGCACGCTTACGTCCTTGAGGCGTTTGGAAATCCTTTGAACGAGCAGTGCGAAGAATCGTACCGCCGGTTTGTATGATGCCCGATACGTCCTCGGTGGTGAATGTCTTAACTTCACCGTTCATCAGTCCTTCGTAGCCGCGATAAATGGCTTTCACTTTGAAACCGTTGGAAATTGCACTTCGTGTCACGGCACGAATAGCGGCATTCATACCGGGGGCGTCGCCACCGGAGGTCAAAACGCCGATACATCTGATTTTTGCCATAGGAGGAGTTTTAGCAAATCTATATTGAGCGGCAAACGGGGCTCGAACCCGCGACCCTGGGCTTGGGAAGCCCATGCTCTACCAACTGAGCTACTGCCGCCTGTGTTGGTTGGTAGTCCGTGCAAAGATACTCCTTTATTTGTGAGTAGGCTCTCTCGAAAACGTGTTTTTTCGCCCTAATCTTCAAAAAAGATAAAATGAAGAGGCGTTTTGAGGTGCAAACTCTGTTTTCTCTGTGTGTTCTTCATTGTTTGTCCAAGAAACGATTGGGAACGTCGAAGGTTGGAGAGAAAAAGAACTTTACGAGAAATACCATCTGAGGTATAATCGACTATTGTATATTTAAGATGAGTTTTTTACTGTGTGCTATTTCAAAACGTTGATTATAAGAACTTTGTTTCTGCTCTGCTGGCCGAAGTTTATGTTTGGTTTAAGCAAGGGGATAGAGTTTGTAGAGGAAAAAATGAATACCTTCTTAGCGTGTTTGTGTACTTATCCGACTAGGCTAGTGTGGGTTCTCGTTTCTTTCATAAATATCGGGGTTGAAGCTGTGAAATGTCACCACAATGTGGAGGGGACAAAGTGTAAATCAGAGCAGAGAAAAGCATTTCTAATTGTGAAAAGCGTAAGTTGTTGTGCTGTTCTTCGTCAAAGGCACAAGTTGTTCACGTAAGCTGGTGAATATAAGGTGCGGATTGGCCGTTGGATGAAGGCAAAACAGAGGGGAAGATAGTTCTGTCTCAGCGGATACATTATATATCAAGGAAGATATACAGGTGTGTGATAGGAACAACTGCAGGATGTCATGAGGAAAAATAGCTGCGCGCACCGAAGCAATCGGTGCGCGCAGCGTATTTGAAGGAGAGCTCAGCTTACTTGAACATGATTTCCGAGTCACGTTCGGCAGCTGCTGCCGCCCAACCTTCCGGAATGAAGCGCCAGTTATTCAGCGGCTGAGGGTTGATTTCTTGATGGCGGGCAATTTCACGGCGCAGGTATTCGCGCATTTCGCGATCGGAAGTCCAAATCACGCGTGAGCGCAGTAGATTCTGTGGAATGCCCGCTCCTTTTATCAGTAGCCCGCCGCCGCCATTGGCGCGATAGGAGTTGAGTGCCACTTTGTAGGTCTTCTGTAGGTCAAAGGGCTTGCCATCTGCCATAGAAAGGATGGTAATTTTCTCGCCCTTGGGCTTGCGGAGATCCACCGTGTACTTGATTCCGGCAGCCGAGTCGAAGTTATAGGACGAATGCTGCAGGCGTTGCCATGGCTCAGTGACCTTCTCGTAATTTTCGTTCAGCAACATCATGTGGTCGCTGGGCGCTTTCATCTGCCGAGTCCAGATTCCATAACTCTCTTCGAGATAGTTCTTGATTTCCTGCCCGGAGAGTTTCATGACGTAGAGCTGATTCTCATATTTATAGAGGTTGAATAGGTCAGCCATGCTGATATTTCCGGCTTCAACCTTTGCATCGTATGAGAGCGGAGCGGCAAATGAGATATCGGCTCCTGAAACAGCCAGTTGAATGCGATGGATGAAATCGACAAAAGCCGACGAACCGAAATAAGCCGAGCGAGTATCCAGTTCGTTGCGGTTGCGCCCGACCACTTGCGTGGTGAATTTGCGGATGTCGTTGAACTCTTTGGTGTAGTGAGAGAGGAACACGGAGTCAGGTTCTTCTCCACGAATGTCAATCACGTTGCCCACAATTTCTTTTTTCTTCCGTTTCCCGTCTGCGCCGAGCGTTACTTTAATATCTGCCTGCGCGATGTTCATCGCGTTGGCGCCGGGATTGAGAATCAAGGTCTGTCGGCCGCTGATTTTGTTCGTCACAATCGTATTGGCCACGCGGTGATCGTGTCCGCAAAAGAGCACATCGATGTCAGGCACCTGTTCGGCCACTTGAAATGCGGCATGATCGAGCATGCGACCTGTCGCATTGTGTTCGCCCACGCCGCTGTGCATTACCACCACCACGATGTCGGCTTTGGCAGCGCGGCGAATGATTGGCACCACTCGGCGTGCTGTTTCCACACAGTCGCGAAAGTCGAGATATTTCCAAAGGTTTTCGGGCAACCATTGTGGAATGGTCGGGGTGACCATGCCGAGCACGCCGATGCGCACACCGTCCACCTCTTCCTGCACATAGGCTGTGAGATAGAGTTTGTTCTTGCGTTTGTCCACCACGTTAGCGCCCAACACAGCGAAGCCGCAATCGTCCATCCAACGATCGTAGACCGAATGTCCCGTTTCGATGTCGTGGTTGCCCAAAGTGCCGCAGAGATAACCCATTTCGTTGAGCATGCGTGCACAAAGGTGAGTGGAAGTGGTGTCTACGTAATTATAATAGTAGGCAGCCGGCTGGCCTTGCAGAATATCTCCGTTGTCGACGAGCAGCACGCGCCCCTCACCCTGTTCGGCGCGCAGGCGTTTCACGTAGGTGGAAATACGACTCAAACTACCTTCTCCGGGCTTGTCATTGATAAAATCGTAAGGAAAATAGTTGCCATGCACGTCCGAGGTTTCAATGATGGAGAATTTGACCTCTTTGTTTGTGTTTTGTGCGAGCAACATGGCACCGGAGCAGAGCCACGAGGCAAGGCATAAGGTGGCTGTGCGGAAAAGGCTATTCATAATCGAATGTAATCTGCAAAGGTAAAGGGTTGTTCATTTTGGGCATCCGCGGGATAGTCTTCGCGGAAGGTACAATTCCACTGTGTTTCGTCTATTTCAGGGAAAAAGACGTCAGCCTGTGGAGCCGTGGCGTGGATGTGGGTCAGACACAGGCGGTCGGCCATCGGCAAAGTGGCTTCATAGACGGAAGAACCGCCGATGATAAAAATCTCTTCGGCATCGCCGGCGGCTTGGAGGGCGTCTTCCAAGGAATGAAAGAGGTAAGTGCCGGCCGGTGCCTCGGTTAGCGAGCGGCTGATCACAAAGTTGCGGCGATTGGGAAGGGCACCTTTGGGCAACGAGTCAAAAGTTTTTCGCCCCATGATCACGGTGTGTCCCGAAGTGAGGGCTTTGAAGCGTTGCAAATCGGCTCGCAATCGGAAAAGCATGTGGCCTTCGAAGCCTATGGCGCGTTGCCGGTCGAGCGCGCAGATGAGCGTGAGCATAAATGAAGGAAGTTAGACCGAAACCGTCGCCGGAATGTGAGGATCGGGCGCATAGTCTTCGAGTGAGAAATCTTCGAAACGAAAGGAGAATAGGTCGTTGACGTCCGGATTAAGACGCATCTTTGGGAGGGCGCGCGGCGTTCTACTCAATTGCAGACGTGCTTGGTCTAAATGATTGAGATAAAGATGCGTATCGCCGGTGGTGTGAATAAATTCTCCCGGGCGCAATCCGCACACCTGCGCCATCATGAGGGTGAGCAGCGCATAAGAAGCGATATTGAAGGGAACGCCCAAAAAAGTGTCGGCACTGCGTTGGTAAAGTTGCAGCGAAAGTCGTCCTTCCGCCACATAGAATTGGAATAACAAGTGGCAAGGGGGGAGTGCCATGTCCTCTACTTCCGCCACATTCCACGCACTGACCACCATGCGGCGGCTGTCCGGTTGGTGTTTGATCTGGTCTATCACGCGACTGATCTGATCGATGTGCCCACCGTTGTAGTCCGGCCACGAACGCCATTGGTGTCCGTAGACGGGGCCGAGCTCTCCCGATTCGTCCGCCCACTCATTCCAAATGCGCACGCCATGTTCTTGGAGATAGCGCACATTGGTGTCGCCGCGCAAGAACCAAAGCAGTTCGTAGATGATACTTTTGAGATGCAATTTCTTGGTCGTGAGTAGCGGAAAGCCTTCTTCGAGATCGAAACGCATTTGATGCCCGAATACTGAGAGCGTGCCGGTACCGGTGCGGTCTTCTTTGCGCGTGCCTTCGTCAAGAATCCGTTGTAAGAGGTCGTGATATTGTCGCATGGAGTCGAGGCGATGAGAATTTATTGCAAGGCGAGCACACAAATAGAGGCAGCGGTGAGCAGCAGTCCACCGATGGCCGTGTAAATGGCACTCCGTTCGCGCGCCCAACCCCAAAAGAACAAACTTACAAAGAAGCTGATGATCGGACCGATCCAGAAAAGTTGGATGAGTAGGTATTGCAAGACGTTGAGCAGCGTGCTGTCGCACTCAGGCCACAAGAGGATGTTGCCGAACAAGAAGAAAACCAGCGTGCCGACGGGAACTAAAATCGTGGGAGCGAGGAGAATCAGCAGCCAAACGGGATATTGACGCATGTTGATGAGAACTTTCGGGAAAAAAGAAATGAGAAGTGCGCTTTATGACGGCAAGGCATCATAATTGAGCACCGACGAATCGCCGTAACTTAGGAAACGGAATCCGTGATCGAGAGCGTAATCATAAATCGAACGCCAGTCGCCCCCCACAAAAGCACTGACCAGCAGCAACAACGTCGACTGCGGTTGGTGGAAATTGGTGACGATGGTTTTGACGATCTTGTAGTTGTAGCCCGGTGCAATGATGATTTGTGTGGCGCTGTGGAGCACCTGTAGTTGATTCTCCTGCAGATAATCGCGCACCGCTTCGAGGGCTTCACGCGGCGTGAGGGGATTTTCGCAAGTTTGGGCGTAGTCGTAGGGCAACCATTGCGGCACGTGCAAATCCTCTTCGCTCGGTTCGTGTCCGGCCTCGCGGCATTGGCGAATGCGTACACCTATATAATATAGACTCTCGAGGGTGCGCACACTCGTTGTTCCCACAGCAATACATTGTGCGTCGTGAGCCAAGAGACGTTCGATGGACAAAAGGGGCACGGCAATCCACTCGGCGTGCATTTCATGGCCGGCAATTTCTTCGCTTTTCACCGGTTTGAAAGTGCCGGCGCCGACGTGCAGTGTGAGCTCGTTGCGTTCGATGCCGCGCTCGTCAAGGGCGCGCAACACTTGTTCCGTAAAATGCAGACCGGCTGTGGGGGCTGCCACCGAACCTTTGATTTTTGAATACACCGTTTGGTAGGTTTTCAAATCCGTGGCCTCGGTGTCGCGATTCAAATAGGGAGGAATGGGCAATTCGCCGATGCTATCGAGCACTTCGGCCCAACTAACGGTTGGGCTGTCCCAAGAGAAGCGCACTTCGTGTCCGGTGCCGCTCATGCCGAGCCGTTCGGCGTGCAAGGTCAGTGTGACGCCGCCGACGGTGATGGGGCGTTCGAGCGCGCCTTCTTTCCATTTTTTCAAATTACCGATCATACAGGTCCACGTCACCGCGCCGCAGGTGGCAAACGACTGTTGATAGTCGAGCGGGGTGTGGGGTTCGAGGCAAAACACCTCGATCAGCGCACCGGTTGATTTGTGGAAGTGCAATCGAGCCTGAATTACTTTGGTGTTGTTGAACACCATCAGCGCACCGGCCGGCAGGTAATTCGGTAGATTGACGAAGTGATCTTCGCCGATTGTGCCGTCTGTGCGTCGCGTGAGCAACTTAGATTGGTCGCGTTCGGCGAGAGGATATTTGGCAATGCGCTCATCGGGGAGTGCATAGTCGAAGTCTTTGATTTTGAGTTGGCGAGGATTGATCATGGGGCGCCTACTTATTTTGTCGTTTGGTCGAGTTCTATTTTTTCTACGTTGCCCGTAGTCGGAGATAACCAAACTTTTGTGTTGAATTTCTTGTTAAACAGAGTGCCTCCAAGGTGTTCTGTTCTACCAAATTGAGCCATTGGGATGTTCGCCTCGTAGAGTATCTCGTCGCCTTGCGCTATGCGCACTTTGGCTTCGCCCGGCACCCGATAGCGGAGGTCTTCTTGTTCTTTTTTCTTCTTCGGTTTTCCATCGTCGTAGGTGGGTCGCACACTTTGCAGGTCTTCTACCGTAAGGGTCACAGGCATACCGGCAGCATCGTCGGGATCAGTCACCCCGAGGTACTTCGAGAAGCGGAAGAGTACGCGGCCTTGCTCAGTGCGGCGGGGCACATAGTCAAAAGTGAAGGTGCGTTCTTCTTCGGTATAGGTGCCCACGAAAAGGGACGTGAGGGCTTTCTCGCGTTCGTCGAGTTGAGCCAACATTGTCTTGAGTTGTTCGCCGTCTTTCGGGTTGAAATCTGCTTGTCCCTTGATGAGTTGGTTGCGATTTTCGCGGATGTCGAAAATCTCGGCTGCCGCGAGTTCTGCGCGACGGGCGGTGCTGCCGGCGCGAAGCATGTCGGGCGTTTTGTAACGATCGGCATTAAGCGTCTCTCCGGCGATGGGGGTGACCATGGGTTGGGAGAGAGCGGCCGGTTGCGGCGCTTCGGCATTCACGGCGAGGAGCAAACCGTTGGGACTCAGTGTGACCAAAGGGGCTGCCGTGCGATGATCTAAGCGGATGGTGTAGGCCGCTGTGCTGTCGGGCGTACCAAACGCATCGACCTTCACGCCGGTGAGTGTCCAAGTGTCGAAGGCATTGAGCGACACTTCTTTGCGGTCGAGCAGGGCGCGAGCATAAGCGGCGTATTCGCCCGGCACATAGTGTCGACAGCGGGTGTTTACCGTGAGATGGAGCGCTGTGAGCGGCAAATGGTAGGTGATGCCTTCGGCCGTGAGTCCGGGACGATAGGGCGCGACGGCTGTTTGTGCCGAAAGGGAGGGAACCGTGGCGGCGAACAAGCCGAGGGAAAGTGCAAAGCGGGTGAGTGAGCGTGTAGACATGGTTCAGGAGGTGGGAAGGAGGTGAAGAAAGGCCTGACCGAGGGCTTCTACCAAATGGGAAGCCACAGTGGCCGGCGCAGAATGACGGGCGGCGGCCATTTTTCCGGCCTCGCGGTGTAGGCAGATGCCGAGTGCCGCGGCTTGCATCGGAGGATAGCCCTGCGCAGCGAGGCCTCCGATCAGTCCGGTGAGGACATCGCCGCTGCCGGCCTTGGCCAAGGCGCTGTTGCCTTCGCCTTCTGCGATGAGCAGGCTGCCATCTGCGGCAAAGAGGTGGGGGATGTGATTCTTGAGCGCAATGGTGAGCCCAAGCGCTGCAGACAATGATTGTGCCGATGATTGCAGTGCGGCGAGATCTCCGTGGGGTAGGTCGAGTGCGCGGCACAAACGCTGCATTTCGCCGAGGTGCGGTGTGAGCACGCTGCCGGGAGGCAGGAGCGAGAGCAACTGATAGTCGGAGGACAGGAGATTGAGCGCATCGGCGTCGAGGATCAGTGCCGGCGCCTTCCCTTCGGTGTCGAGTTCGAGGAGCTGTTTCAGTAGGGAACGGAGGGCGAAGGCCGTCTCACCGTCGGTGCCTAAACCGGGACCCACCGCAATGGCGGAGAAAGGAGTCGGGTCGATGAGCGAACTCCAGCACCGGTCGGAACCTTCGTCTATTTGCAGCACGGCTTCCGGCACAGCTATTTGCAAAATGTCGCGGCCGCATCGGGGAATGTGTACGGTCACTTTGCCTACGCCGCTGCGGAGCGCTGCGCGCGCGGCAAGTACCGCCGCACCGACCATGCCTTCGTGACCGGCGATGAGGAGGAGATGTCCGAACGTGCCTTTATGTCCGTCGGAAGGGCGTTTTTTCCACTTTTCGACGAACCATTGGCGCGAGATGATTTGCGCGTTACTTGCATCCATGCTGCAAAAATACGCATTTTGAGTGGGTTTAGCTGTGTTTGTTGCGTCTATTTTGTTTTTGGTGGTGAGTCGTTTGCGATGGGGTACGAGGATGGGCGAAGGACAAGCCGGTAGTGGGGAAAAGGGTGGGGGG
>JABZKU010000055.1 GCA_015257125.1 Prevotellaceae bacterium
GATCACGGTGGTGCCGTTGAGCGCCTGCGAAGCATCGGTGTCGAACAGGCGATAGATCATTGATTTCCGACTCACACCGACCAAAAGCGGCAGTTCGAGTTCGTGGAAGTATTCGAGTTTGTCGAGTAAGGCGTAGTTGTGTTCGAGCGTCTTGCCGAAGCCAAAGCCCGGATCGAGAATCAGGTCGTGTGCTCCGAGTTCGCGCAGCCGTTGTACGCGTCGCGCCAACCATTCGATCACCTCCGCCACGGGATCATCGTAGTGGGGATTGTCCTGCATGGTGCGCGGCGTGCCTTGCAGGTGCATCAAGATGTAGGGCACGCCCAGTCGCGCCACGGTGTGAAACATGGTGCGGTCGAGTGTGCCGCCCGAGATGTCGTTGATGAGGTTCACCCCGTAGTCTCTCACGCAGTATTGCGCCACTTCGGCACGGAAGGTGTCGACCGACAGGCAAGTCTCCGGCGCTTCTTGTCGTACGACCTCGAGGGCAGCCGCCAAACGCCGCATTTCTTCGTCGGCACTCACCTCGTCGGCGCCGGGACGCGTGGAATAAGCGCCGATGTCGATGAGGTCTGCCCCCTCCTCTATTAATGTGCGCACGCGTGCGCGTATCTGTTCCGTCGCATCGCTGGGAGTGCGCGATTCGGCAAAGAAGGAATCGGGGGTAATGTTGAGAATGCCCATCACCAGCGGGCGGTCGAGTGTCGTGAGTCGTGAATTGAAGCGAAGCGTGTGTGTCATGATTGAGGGCAAGAACTGCGTCGGGTTCTTGCAAAGTTACGGGATGGGGCGTAAAATGCAAAATAAACAAGGGACTTTTTCGGCTCATTCGTTAGGAAAATGTATTTTTGTAGTCAAGAACAAAACGACGAATTATGACATTCCCCCAACTCTATGATATTTATCATCGTCATCCCGTAGTGACGACCGATACGCGCAACTGTCCCGACGGAAGTCTTTTTTTCGCGTTGCGCGGTGAAAAGTTCGACGGCAACGCCTTTGCGCTCGATGCCTTGGCCAAAGGTTGTGCCTATGCCGTGGTGGACGATGCCGAAGTGGCGGCGAAAGACAAGCGTTGCCTTTTCGTCGACGACGTGCTCTCCACGTTGCAAGAGTTGGCCGCCCACCATCGTCGCGTGCTCGACACCCCCGTGCTGCAAATCACCGGTACCAACGGCAAGACGACGACCAAAGAACTTGTGGCCGCTGTGCTCGGCGAGAAATTCAACGTCCTCTACACCGAAGGCAACCTCAACAATCACATCGGCGTCCCCCTCACCTTGCTCCGTTTGCGTCCGGAACATGATTTTGCCGTCATCGAAACCGGTGCCAATCACCCCGGCGAAATTGCGCAGTTGAGCAAAATCGTCCAACCCAACTGCGGGTTGATCACCAATGTGGGCAAGGCGCACCTCGAAGGCTTCGGTTCGTTCGAAGGGGTGGTGAAGACCAAAACGGAACTTTACCGCTATCTCGCGCAGCGCAACACTGAACTCACCGAAACGCTCATCACCGGCGAAACCCGCTTCAAGCCCGATGCCGTGCCTTACTTCGTTTTTGTCAACGGCGACAACGAACTGCTCACCCCCCATGTGGCCGAATGCGGTCTGCCCTCGTTGAGCTACGGCAGCCCCGGCCACGACTATACCATCGAAGGCGAAGTGCTGGAGTGCGCTCCCTTCCTCACGCTGCGTTGGCGAAAGAAAGACGGCGCATGGCACAAAGTGAATACCCAACTCGTGGGCGCCTATAATATAGATAATGTGTTGGCCGCTGTGCTGGTGGGACTTTGTTTCAAAGTGCCTTTGAGCGCCATCGACCACGCGTTGCAACACTACGCTCCGCACAACAATCGTTCCGAATACCGCAAAACGGAGCACAATTCGCTCATCATCGATGCCTACAACGCCAATCTCTCGTCGATGCAGGCCGCCCTCGGCAGTTTCCGTCAGACCACTGCCGAACACAAAATGATGATTCTCGGCGACATGCGCGAGTTGGGTGAAGCCTCGGCCGAAGCACACGCCGAAGTGCTGCGTCAAGCCTTGACGTGCGGTTGTGAAGAGATTTGGTTGGTGGGCGAATGCTTCGGAGCCGCCGCTCGGAGCGTGACACTCCCGCAGGCTGTTCGTGTGCGTGCGTTCGCCGATGTTGAAGCCGTGGAGCAAGAGTTGCTCAGTCACCCCATTTCCGAGAACTTGATCCTGATCAAGGGGTCGAACGGCACACGGCTCTTCCGTTTGCCGGAATTCCTTTGAGGCCTACGACTGTGATTTTACCCGGAAATACGCCTATTTTGCGTGGTTTTGTTAAGTCTGGATGTGAAAACAGGGTGTAATGCGCTTTTCTGTGATTTTTTTTGCCGGAAAGCTTGCAGACGAAAGAAAAAGTTCCTACCTTTGCATCGCAATCGGGAAGAAACACCGGTTGAAATGATCGCGGAGTGGAGCAGTTGGTAGCTCGCCAGGCTCATAACCTGGAGGTCGCCCGTTCGAGTCGGACCTCCGCAACTAAGCAGAAAGCATCAATTTCGATTGATGCTTTCTTTTTTTTGTGTCCCTTGCCCTGTTTTTGTTCGCCCCGTGTGCAGAAAACAGCCGATCAGCGCACTATATTTTGTCATTTATATTTACTTTTGCAGTTACAACTCTCGGTTGGCGGCTCCACTTGACTTCTGTCCGGTGGAAAGCACGGCCCATTTACGCAAAGCATCCATGGCGCAACCCACACTCATAGACATCGATCGAATTCTTGCCAACAAAATGGGCACCAAGTCCCGTTTTGTTCCCGGTTTTCTGGTTCGCTATCTCAAAAACATCGTGCATCAAGACTGGCTCAATGAGTTCATCGCGCAAGAAGGCGAAATCCAAGGTGTGCAATGGTTAGAAGACTGCATTCGCCATTTGGGACTGCAAATCGAAGTCGAAGGGAAGGAAAATCTGCCCTCGGATGCCGATGGTCGTCGCTTCACCTTCGTTTCCAATCACCCCCTCGGCGGTGCCGACGGCGTGGTGCTCGGCGCCATTCTCGGCCGGCATTACGATGAGCGCGTGTGCTATCTGGCCAACGACCTCTTGATGAACCTCTCCGGTCTCGCGCCGCTCATCGTGCCCATCAACAAGACCGGACGCGAAGGACGTGGGTTGTTGCAGCGCGTCAGTGCCGCTTTCGCCGGCGACAAGCACATCATCATGTTCCCCGCCGGCCTTTGTTCTCGCCGCATTGACGGAAAAATCCAAGACATTGCGTGGGCCAAAACCTTTGTCACGAAAAGTGTGGAGTCGCAGCGGGACATTGTGCCCATCTATTTCGAAGGGCGCAATTCCGATCGCTTCTATCGTTTGGCCGCTTGGTCCAAACGTCTCGGCATTCGCTTCAATCTTGCCATGCTCTTTTTGGTGGACGAACTCTATCGCCACCGCGGAGGGAAATTCCGCGTCGTGATCGGCAAGCCCATTCCCTGGCAGGAGTTCACTTCGACCCGCACGCCCTTGGCTTGGGCGGCTCACGTTCGCGAACTCGTCTATCGTCTTGCCCGCTGAGGCGACTTTCGCCCCCACATTTGCCACTTCTCCTTCACGGCCTGCGTGGTCGTGAAACTGCTCTCAAAATCAATTTGAAAATGGAAGAAATCATAGCACCGGTATCTCGTGACCTGTTGTTGCAAGAGTTGACGCCCGAGCGCAAACTCCGCAAGACCAACAAGGCCGGCAACGAGATCTATATCATCACCCACCACAACGCACCGAACGTGATGCGCGAAATCGGACGTTTGCGCGAAATCGCCTTTCGTGCAGCCGGCGGGGGAACCGGAAAAGCTATAGATCTCGACGAGTTCGACACCTGCGAGAAACCTTACTACCAACTCGTGGTGTGGAACCCCGATGCCTGCGAAATCTTGGGCGGCTACCGCTTCCTGCCGGCCACCGACATCACCTTCCGCCCCGACGGACAGCCTTATCTGGCCACCGGACACATGTTCCGTTTCTCCGACAATTTCATCGAGAACTTCTTGCCGCAGACCGTGGAACTCGGCCGTTCGTTCGTCACCCTCGAGTATCAAAGCACCCAACAGCTCGCCAAAAGCCTCTATGCCCTCGACAACCTGTGGGACGGCTTGGGAGCCCTCACAGTGATGATTCCCAATCTGAAATACTTCTTCGGGAAGATGACCATGTATCCGAGCTTTGACCGCGAGGCGCGCGACATGATTCTCTATTTCCTCAAGCGCCATTTCGGCGATCGCGACGGCCTCATCACCGTGTCCGACCCCGTATTGCTCGAAACGCCCGAAGAAAAGCTGCGAGAGCTCTTCGTTGAAGACGATTTCCGTGCCGACTACAAGATTCTCAACCGTGCCGTGCGCCAACGCGGCTTCAACATCCCGCCGCTTGTCAGCGCCTACATGAGTCTTTCGCCCACCATGCGCGTGTTCGGCACCGCCGTCAACGACACGTTTGGCAACGTCGAAGAAACCGGCATTCTCATCGCCGTCGACGAAATCTTGGAAGAGAAGCGCAAACGCCATATCGAGAGCTTCGTCGACCCGAACAGCCTTACGCAGTTGCCCGAATTGTATTTCGAAGCCATGCGTCGTCGAGGATAACTTCCTCAATCACCTCTACCATCCCGATGCTCCCCTGTGGAGTATCGGGATTTTTTGCATCAAGTCAAAGATCGTTTGCGTTCGTTCGTCGGCCGGTGGCTCTTGAAGTTACGCTATATGGACGCCGCCATGCGGCAGGGATAAGGGAGGATTGTGTTTTGTGGCTTAAGGGTCAAATATACTCCTGAAATAGGCTTTAACCTGCTGAAGTTCATCTAAGGGTCAAAAATACTCCTACAAGTGTTCAAATCCCCTTTCTAGATCTAGGATTATAAGCCATTATAAGGTTTGAAATTAGAGTTTCTCGACGAGCGGGTGAAAGTCCCGGGTGCAATTGCTGTTTTCGCTTCAACCAACTATTGAACGACTCGACAGCGTTATTTGTGTTTGGCATCACACCCATTGGAAAATCTTGGTAAGTGAAGAGTTGACCCAAATGTTCTTTTAAACTGCGATAAGCCGCTCTAAGTTTGCGGTGAGTGTAATGAAAATTTACTCCATTCTCCTCATAGGTCTTTTCCTTCAAGAAATCGTCCCATCGCTCGCTCCAATCTTCCAAAAGATGGGCAAACTCAGAGCTGTTGCTCTGCGTTAATCGTGAGACGATTCGCTGTAATTCTTGGGCAGCGAGCATACGAGGTTTCAAAGTTAGAAGTTGGCGAATGCGTTGAGCTTGATGAAATTGACAATACTGATAAGGAGTTTGTATAAGGCTGTTTTTTAGCCCGCTAAGGCCATCGGCAACGACTCCTGCCACCTCCCATCCTAAGTGCTCGAGATAGGCTAATCCCTGCTTGTAGTCCTCGATTCGTTCTTTTCCTCGAATGAAGAAATGATGGAGGATATGGTGAGTTGACGCATCCATAAAAAGGACAAGGCCAAAGTTGCGCCCCCAATAGGTTGTATCCATTTGTACCACCACTTTTCCGGGTGTGTGTGCGACCTTTGTTGCCCTATAATTCCGGAGCATGAGCTTGACCGTGGAAGCTGAAATATTAAACTCTTGCGAGAGTTCCTTGATCGTAAATGTACCTTGACTGTAGCGATTGAATAGAGCCTCTTGGGAAGGCTTTTTACGACCGCTGGAATAGCGATTACAAGTCTTACAATACCAGTAAGAAGAACCATTGTGATGCCCTTTGCGAATCATCCGGTAAGAGCCACATTTGGGGCATTTTTTTTCGAGTTAAGTGCATCATAAACTTATAATATGATACAAAGGTATGAACTTCAGCAGGTTAAAGCCTATTTCAGGAGTATATTTGACCCTTAAGCCTGTTTTGTCAAGCGCAAAGGTAAATACTTTGTTTCGAATAATCGCACGTTTGCGAAAGAAAATATTCTGATTTTTCGAAATTGTGGAGTGGAGAGTGAAAACCTGTGGACTTTTTCTCGAATCACCACTTGTTTCGCAAAGAATCCCGCTCTTTTTGGGTGAAAGCAGTCCTCGCAGTTTCGCACGTTCACATCGCGCCCATTTCCTCACGCGTTTGGACACGTCCGTACGTACGCGCCGCCGCGCATCGCGCACTCAGCGAGTTCGCATTTCTTGCCTTCACCCTTCACCTTCACCCCTAACTCGTTGTTATTTATAGGTTTACGGGTGAAGTTTTTAGACTTTTTAGTGCTTCACGGGTGAAGGTAAATGGGGTGAAGCCTTCACCCGTAACGCGCTCTTCATCAGTTTTTTATGCCCAAATGGTGAAGAGGTGAAGGCAAAAAACGAAAAACGCCGGACGCGCGCGTATGTGTGCGCGCGTAGAGTTAGTCAACAAGCGAAAAATTACACTTTTCTTTGATCGAGCTCTGATTTCAGTTTTTCAAAACTGAGTTTCTATCTATATCTCTTATTTAGGGGGGAAGGGGCAATTATACTTCTATATTTCATGATCAAAGTCTTACTCTAAGCTCTCTCATCTTTAATCTATAAAGACTTGCGACATCCCTACAATCCTCACTATACATTTCAGATTTTGCAGTGTCTACAAGCATACGAATCCCCCAACTAGAATCATAGATTAAGACAATATAGCAGACGCTTCCATCTGTACGTCTGTAGTAGCTTACTGTGCCTAATTCATCTGCATAGTGATTTCCCCAATCCATTGTATTATCCCAATGGCTATATACAGGATTATATTGCCCACCCTCTTTAAAGTCCAAAGTCAAATACTTGGTTTTTCTATAAAAATAGATCTTATACTTTTCATATCGCTCCAAAGAATCCAGACACACATTCTTCCAAAAATACGTCTCTAAGCATTGCCTTATATT
>JABZKU010000028.1 GCA_015257125.1 Prevotellaceae bacterium
CACCTACATGGGTGGGATGTTCTCCGGTTGCAAGGCGTTGACCTCTCTCGATCTGAAGCACTTCAACACACAAAACGTCACTGACATGAGACGGATGTTCATCGGTTGCTCTGGTTTGACTTCTCTTGACTTGTCGCACTTCAACACCCAAAAAGTCACTAATATGGATTGGATGTTCTATGGTTGCTCGGCGCTGACGACCATCAACAGCAATACAGCTTGGCAATGTCCCGAATCGTACAGAATGTTTGACAACTGCACAAAGTTGAAGGGCGCAGTGGCCTACGACAAATACAAGACCGATGCAAGGATGGCCAATCCGGAAACGGGCTATTTCACGGCTAAGCCGACTGCAGTGGAAAGCGTGCGCTTCGGTGCAGACGGTGCGCAGCACATCTATACGCTGCAAGGCAAGCGCGTGCGCGGAGCATGGAAACATTTGCCGGCCGGAGTGTATGTGGTGAACGGAAAGAAGACGGTCAAACCATGACACCATTCCAAAGATTTCCTTTCTTCTTGCGCTGTTCATCAGTGCGCAGGGAAAGCGCCACGCTACAGGTTTGTAGCGTGGCGCTCTTTGTTAAGACGGGACGGGAGATAGGGACGATGCGTTGGTGCGTGCCTTGCACGGCCATCCGTTGGGGAGCAGAAATGCTGTCGCCGAAAAAGTTGTGGTGCTCGTTAGGGTAGCGCGTGCGAATGCCGAGGAGCGCGGTGAGCGAGTTGGTGCACCACGCTGTGAAACCGGGGCGAAATTACGCTTGGCGGATGCGCAATCAGGCCGCAAGGCGATGTCCTAACCAAAGGAGGACGAAGCCGACGATGAGGCTCGAGCAGAGGTAGGCGATGGCGGTGAAGGTGAGTTGCTGTTGCCAAAGGGCGCGGCCGTCGGCCACGAAGGTGGAAAAGGTGGTGAAGCCGCCGCAAAGTCCGACGGTGAGGAAGAGGCGCAGTGCGTCGGGCGCAGCGATGCGCGAGAGCCAACCGCTCAGTAGGCCGATGAGCAGGCAGCCGAGGGCATTGGCAGCGAAGGTGCTCCACGGAAAACGCCCGTCGGCGGCGCCGGGCAGAAGCAACGTGAGGAGATAGCGGAGGATGCCGCCAACGAAACAGCCGCAGCCGACGGCCAAGAGGGAACGTAGCATATATAAAAGAGGAGGGAAGGGGCGTGAAAAAGAGCTTGATTTTGATGATCGAAGAACCGCGTGTCGACTTGAGTGGTGAGGCAGGTGCACTCCGACTGCGAATCGGCCTACTTCGCGGTGAGGGCGTTGCAATCGGCATGGCGCCGACGACAAAAGAAACAGGCGGAGGCCTTCGCGTGGAGAGGTCTCCGCCTCGTCGGGTCAGGCGTAGATGAGAAAAATGGCGGGAATCTTACCCAAATCGGGTAAGCCCGTTTGTTTCCACGTTTTGACGCTGCGTGTGCAGATCCACTCGCGGTCGGTGGTGATGCCGGCGGCGACACAGAGTCGCGTTTTGGGCGAACAGGTCGAAAGGATGTCGGCAAAGAGTTTGGCGTTGCGGTAGGGCGTCTCGATGAAGAGTTGCGTTTGGTGTTCGTCGCGCGAACGGGCTTCCAACTGTTTGAGGCGCTTGGTGCGCGCGGGGCCGTCGATGGGAAGGTAGCCGTGGAAGGCAAAGCTTTGGCCGTTGAAGCCCGACGCCATCACAGCGAGGAGAATGCTCGAGGGGCCGACCAGCGGCACGACGCGCAAGCCTTCCTGTTGGGCGATGGCGACCAAGTCGGCACCGGGATCGGCCACGGCGGGGCAGCCGGCTTCGCTGATGACACCCACGTCTTCGCCCTTGCGCAGGGGAGCGAGAAAGGAGGAGAAGCGCGCGGGATCGGCGTGCTTGCCCATCTCGTAGAAGGTGAGCGCGTCGATGTCGATGTTGCGGTCTACGGCTTTGAGGAAGCGCCGCGCCGTGCGGATTTCTTCGACGACGAAGTGGCGGATGGAGCGCACGATGTCGGCATTGGCGGCGGGGAGTACGCGGTCGTGGGGCGTGTCGCCGAGGGTGACGGGAATGAGATAGAGAGCGGCCATGGCGTTAGGACATGAATTGGGAGAAGGTTTTCTGCCGTTGCACATAGAAGCCGTAGATGAGGCTGCGTTGTATGCGTTCGGGGATGTTGAAGAGGGTGGTGGACTCGAGGTTCTGTCGGCGGGCAGCGTCGAAGAGATGTTGCCACTTGTGGAAATCGCGTCGGGCTCGGCGCACGGCATTGGCGTTGGCGAAGTCGCCCGTTGCGAAGTATTTGAGCCACGCGATACCGTCGAGCCATTTGCGAACGCGAAGGACGTGGCGCAACTCGTCGGTGGGGAGATTCTTGTAGAGCATGGTGAGACTGTTGCGGAAATTGAGGTAGGTTTTCCGCGGATGCTCAGTGGGGAGTGTGCCGCCGCCGACGTGGTAGACGACCGATTGGGGGATGCACACAATTTTTCGCGCTCGCGCTCGGAGTCGCCAGCAGAAATCGATCTCTTCGAAGTGGGCGAAGAAGTGCGGGTCGAAGCCTCCGACGGCGTTCCAGTCGGCGGGGCGAACGAGTAGTGCGGCGCCGGTAGCCCAGAAGAGGGAACGCACGGTGTCGTACTGCCCGTGGTCTTTCTCGAGGACGTTGAGCATGCGGCCGCGGCAGAAGGGATAGCCGTAGCGGTCGATGAATCCGCCTGCGGCACCGGCGTGTTCGAAACTGTCGTGCGCCCATTCGGCGTGGATCTTGGGTTGGGCGGCGGCCGTTTCGGGATGCGCGTCCATGTAGGTGCGCAGTGGGGTGAGCCAGCCGGGGGAGGTGCGCACATCGCTGTTGAGGAGGAGGTAATAGTCGTAGCGTCCGGGCGTTTCGGCTTCGATGCGGCGGAAGGCGGCATTGTAGCCTTCGGCAAAGCCGTGGTTTTTGTCGAAGCAGAGGAGACGCACGTCCGGGTGTTCGGTACGCAGGTAGTCGAGCGAGGCGTCGGTCGACCCGTTGTCGGCTACAATGACTTCGCCCTCGTCGGCGCAGTCGCTCACGACGCCCGGCAGATAGCGGCGGAGCATGTCAACGCCGTTCCAGTTGAGAATCACAACAGCAATCATGGATGAAAATAGTTTTGAGGTCAAAAAAGTGCCCACAAGGGCGGTAGGATCAAAGGATAGGGGTGGCGATGAGTGCGTCGCCGCTCTCGTTGAAGTCGCCGAGCAGGGCTTGTCCGAGGGTGTCGGGGGCGATGTCGAAGCCGGGAGCCGCTTCGACGCGAATATAATTGTCGGTCCACCCCATCATGGGGCGGCCTTCGCGCAGATGTTCCCACAGCACGGTGCGGGTTTCGCCGATGAAGCGGCGATAGTGGGCGATGCGCTTTTCTTCCGAGAGAGCAAGGAGCCGACGACTGCGCTCGCGCTTGGTGGGGGCGTCGACCACGTGCGGGATCTCGAGCGCTGCGGTGCCGGGACGCTCGGAGTAACTGAAGACGTGCAACTGGGAGATGGGCAACGAAGCGATGAAGTTGTAGGCTTCTTCAAAGCATTCGTCGGTTTCTCCGCGAGTGCCGACAATCACGTCCACGCCGATGAAGGCATCGGGCATGATGCGGCGAATGAGTTCCACCTTATTGCGGAAAAGCGTCGTGTCGTAGCGTCGCTTCATGAGTGAAAGCACGGTGTCACTTCCGCTTTGAAGGGGAATGTGGAAGTGGGGCATGAAGGCGCGGCTGTGGGCGCAGAAATCAACAATCTCGTCGGTGAGCAGATTCGGCTCAATGCTCGAGATGCGGTAGCGCTTGATGCCTTCGACGCGGTCGAGTGCGTGGACGAGTTGTGAGAAATTCTCTCCGGTGGAGCGGCCGAAATCGCCGATGTTCACGCCGGTAAGCACGATTTCAAGTCCGCCGTCGGCCGCCGCTTGTTCGGCCTGCGCCACTACTTCGGCAATGGTCGCATTGCGTGAGCGCCCACGCGCAGCGGGAATGGTGCAGTAAGTGCAATAATAGTTGCAACCGTCTTGCACTTTGAGGAAGTAGCGTGTGCGATCGCCGCGGGAGCAGGAGGGAACGAAGGTCTTGATGTCGCGCAGTGGGGTGGTGTAGCAGATGCCGCCGTGCGATTGACTGTCGGCGCGCACGCCGAGTTGTTTGGCTTCGTAGTGCTCTTCGATGAGTTCGATGAGGCGGCCTTTCTGTTCCTGCCCCACCACGAGGTCGACACCCTCAATCTGTGCGATGTGCTCGCCCGAGAGTTGCGCGTAGCAACCCATGACCGCGATAAACGCACCGGGATGTTCGCGGTGCAAGCTGCGAATGGCGTGACGGCATTTGGCATCGGCCTCGCCGGTGACGCTGCAAGTATTGACAATGCAGATGTCTGCAGCTTCGTTTTCGGCCGGTGTGCAACCTTTGTCGCTGAGACGGTCGCGCAAAGTTGAGGTTTCGGCGTAGTTGAGTTTGCAGCCCAACGTGACGAAAGTGGCCTTCTTCTTATATATAGGAGATGAGTGATTGTCCATAATTGGGTGCAAAAATACACGATACGTGGGGAAAGACCAATATTTATGCCTGCTTTGCGCCGAGCCGATGAGTTGTTTTAAGAGAAGATGCGTGTTTTGTTAGGTTGACTTTTCAATAATTGATGTAATGGGCGCTTTTCTGTAGTTTGCGCTCACTTTTCTCGAAAAAAAAAGGCGTTTCGCTTGGAAGTGTAAGAAAAGTCCGTACCTTTGCATCGTTTTAATACAAGCAATTGATTGTTTTACTCTAAACTCACACAACAATGAAGAAATTGGTTTTCATGTTCGTAGCTCTCGCAGCTATCTCTTTCGCTTCTTGCGGTAACAAGGCTCAAACTACCACTACTAACGACAGCGACAGCGTCCAGGTTGATAGCCTCCAACAAGACAGCACGCACGCTGACAGCGCCGCTACGGACACCGTAAAGGCTGACTCTGTAAAGGCCTAAGCTCAGAGCTACGTACGTCGCCAACGCATGGCGACAAGCCCTAAAATTGGGCACTTGAGAGAATTGAAACCGGTAGGAACTTTTGTTCCTCCGGTTTTTTGTGTCTTGAAGGTTGGAGTACTCGAAAACCTCTCTCAAATATGGACATCTCCCCTCACATCATCGCGGTGTGAGGGGAGATGTCTTTGCCTACCTGTCCAATTCTTGTCGGGAGGCAGTTGTGTTGTTGATGTAGTGTAACTGTAGATTTCGCTTTTTTGTGTTGCTGTATGCTTGTTGTCGATGAAGTAGGTTGTTGCCGATGGAGTTTTATTGTGGTCGATGTATTGTGGTAGTCGTAGACGGATTGTAGAAAGCGTGATTAAAAAGACACATAAGGCGCCAGCCGATCGTGGTCACGCTCCGTGAACAGGGGGCAGCCGCGCAGATCGTCCCAACCGCGCAGCGGACCGATTTTGTTGCGCCGGTTCACGATGAATTTCACTTGTTCGTAGTTGAGATAGGGGTGCCGCACCAGTGCTTTGAACGTCGCGCGGTTGAGGTTGAGGCGTCGGGGCGCAAATTGTGGAGCCACCCTCACCCAATTTGCCGCGTCATACGGCAATCCGTTGATTTCAGTGAGTTGTCGAGCGTTGACAAAGCCTCCCAGTCGTTCTCGATAGCCCACAATGGCGCGTGCATAAGCCGTACCCACGCCCGGAATGCGCTGAAAGTCCGCCGTATCCGCCGAGTTGGCATCCAGGTGTGCGCCCTGTGCGAGTTTTTGCGGCCGCAATCGGCGCAGACTGTCGTAGCGTGCCTCGCGTTCTGCCCGTCGCGCGGCACGTTCTGCCTTTTCGGCATCCCAACGTATCCGATTGGCTTGATACTCCGCTTCTCGCTGTTCGCGCGCTCGCTGTCGTTCCGCTTTCTCGTGCTGCCATTCGTCCCACTGCGCCTGTCGTGCTTGGACGTAACGCAGCGAGTCGGTGCGCCGTCGTTGTTCGAAATTGCGTACTTCGCGCAAAGCCGCGTCGTCCGGTCGATTCACGGCGGTAGCCGAGTGGTCTCCACCGGTCAGCAACGGGAATAACCACAGTTTGATTGCGGCGAAGAGCAGGAGCAAGACGAGGAGCATAATGAGTCCGATGCGCGTCTCGCGGGAGAGGGAGGAAAAAGGCATTTTCATGGGGCAACACTTGAAAAAGTGGAGGAGCGCAAGCGAGCGAATTGCCGTTGCACACACGCCAAATTTAGTAAAATCGCTCGTAATGGGTGAGTTTTGCACTAAGTTTCTACTCCAATCTGCTGTTTTCTGTCGAAAACGATGGGAATTTGCGAGAAAAGGCTTAACTTCGCGTTCGATTTAAGGGGGTGCCTTACTCTTAGGCTGAGAATAAACCCCATGAACTGATCCGGGTAATGCCGGCGTAGTTATCTAAATTAATCTACATGAACAAAATTAAGATTGGGGCAGCCCTTTGGTGTGCTGTCCTGAGCGTGTCGGCACAGCATGCTGACAGTGTTCGCGTGTCTCGTCTCGACGAAGCACGCGTGGTGACGAACCGTGCCACGAAGACCACGCCGTTGGCTTTTTCGAATTTGGACAAAAAAGCCATCGAGCGAGTGAACTTCGGACAAGATATCCCCTTCTTGCTTTCGACGCTGCCGAGCGTGGTGACCACCTCCGACGCCGGTAACGGCATCGGCTACACCAGCATTCGTGTGCGCGGCACGGTGGGCGAACGCATCAACGTGACCAACAACGGCATCCCCCTCAACGATCCCGAAGCCCACACCTTCTACTGGGTAGACACCCCCGACCTTGTTTCCTCCGTCAACGACATCCAGCTCCAGCGCGGTGTCGGCACCTCCACCAATGGCGCAGCCGCCTTCGGTGCCAGCATCAACATGACCACCGACCGCGTCGGCGCGCTGCCTTACGCCTCGGTCAACTCGTCGTTCGGCTCTTTCGCCACCACGAAAAACACCGTGAAAGTCGGCACCGGCCTCCTCGGCAATCATTGGGCGTTCGACACCCGTTTGTCGTACCTCGCCTCCGACGGCTACCGCGATCGCGCCTCGGCACGCTTGGGATCGTATTTCTTCCAAGGCGCTTATCTCAACGAGGGTACCACATTGAAGTTCGTCCTCTTCGGTGGTCGCGAAAAGACCTACCACGCTTGGGACGGTATCAGCCGCAAACAGCTCACCACAAACCGAACTTACAATCCCAACGGCGCGATTGGAGAGACTGGGCAGTTCTACAAAAATCAGATCGATTTCTATTTCCAGCAACACGCCCAAGTTTTGCTCACCCAGCAGTTGACCGACCACCTCAACCTCTCCGCCGCCCTCCACTACACCTACGGCAATGGTTATTATGAGGAATATAAGAACAACAAGAAGCTCAAATCGTTTGGTTTGAAGCCCTTTACGTTCGACGGCCAAGAGGTGAAGAAGACCGACATCATCCGTCGTAAGGAGCTCGAAGGCAACTTTGGCGGCGCCATCGTGTCGCTCAACTACCGCAACGGCGCCCTCGATCTCACCGGTGGCGTGGGTGCAAATTACTTTGAAAACGACCACTTCGGCCAAGTCCTTTGGGTGAAGAACTACGTCGGCCAATTGATGCCCAACCAGAAGTATTATGACAATACGGGCAAGAAATCGGACGGAAATGCTTATCTTCGTGCCAACTACGCCCTGTTGCCCTCGCTCAATCTCTTCGGCGATGTGCAGTATCGCCACATCGGCTACACCATCAAGGGCACGTCGGACAAGAAAGCCAACCACGACACGGATGTGAAGTTCAACTTCTTCAATCCCAAGTTCGGTGCCACGTGGATGATCGCCCCCGATCAGCAGGCCTATGCTTCGGTGAGCGTGGCGCATCGCGAACCGACGCGCAACAACTACGAAGAGTCCTTCTCTGCGCATGCGCCGCGTGCCGAACGACTCGTTGACTACGAAGCCGGCTATCGCTACAACGGCCAAAAGTTCGAGGTCTCGGCCGGACTCTATTGGATGCAGTACAAAGATCAGTTTGTGCTCAACGGCAACCTCAACGAAATCGGCGAAGCCATTTCCGAGAATGTCGCCGACAGCCACCGCGCCGGTATCGAATTGGCCGGTGCATGGAAGCCCTGTTCGATGTTCCGTTGGGACGCCAATGTGACCTTGAGCCAAAACCAAATCAAGGATTACGTGCCCTACTTGCCCGATGCCGACTGGAGCAAAGGTATTGCCCAGCCTGCTCGCAAGAACACCACGATTTCCTTCTCTCCGTCGGTCGTGGCCAACAACCGCTTCACGGTCGACTATCGTGGCTTCACTGCCTCGCTGACCTCGCAATATGTCGGTCGCCAATATCTCGACAACATGGAGTTGCGCGAGAATTCGCTCGATGCTTATTTCGTCTCGCACCTTTCGGCCGCCTACAGCTTCCGTCTGCCTTCGGTGAAGGAAATCACGATCGGAGCCACGGTCTACAATCTCTTCAACGCCAAGTACGAAACCAACGGCTATTCGCAGTCGTATGTCGACAATACGGGCGCGGTGCTCCACGATCCGCGTTTCTACCCCATGGCCGGCACCAACTTCTTGGTCAACGTAGGATTGAAATTCTGATTACTCGCGTCTTTGCACGCATTGTTCTTTCTCGTCTTCGGACGAACCCCGACAGCGGCGCCATCACATGTCTCGACCCCTTCGAGGCATGGGTGGCGTTCTGCCGTCCTTATTCTGTTTTCTCATCGGTGCGCGTCCCCTTAGTGGGGCGTCGTGCGCAAAAAAACATCTCATGGATTCACTCACTTCGTTCTTTGCCTTTTTCGACAACAGCAGTCTGCTCAATGGCGTGCTCGCCTTCCTCGGCACCGTGTTGGGACTGCCCTACATCTATTTGCAATACAAGGCCAGCCCCAAGTTTTGGCCCGTTTCTGCCGTCAATGCACTGCCCTTCATCTACGTCAATTTGGTGAAGAGCAACTTCGCCACAGCCGCCCTCTTCGCCTACTATCTTTTTGTGGCCGTGCAGGCCATGTTCTTCTCCGGCGAGAAGGAAGACAAAGCCGCAGACGGCGCCTTCTTGGTGCACAACATCCCCGGCAAATTGTATCCTCGTCTGGTTTTGGCCTTTTTGCTCATCTTCGGCGCGATCTATAGTTTCGTGGTCTACGCCCCCACGCTCTTTGCCCACCTCCTGCCCTCGCTCGAGGTGCCCACACCGCAAACGCCCTTTGCTGATGCCTTCGCCACGGCATTGAGTTTTGTGAGCATGTGGTTGCTTTCGAAAAAATACATTCAGCAGTGGCTCGCATGGGTGGTGGTCAACACGGCCTACGTCTACATGTACGTTTTGCAAGCCAACTACCCTTGGGCTGTTTTGTTCTTCATCTATGGTGCGGTGGCCGTGTTCGGTTATTTCAACTGGCGTGCGCTCTATCGTAACCAGCAAAATGCAGTGCAAGCATGAGCACGACGGTTATCCTCGCGGCCGGCTTGTTCCCGACCACCCCGCGCGCCTTGGACGTTTTGCGCCGTGCTGACTTCATCGCCTGTTGCGACGGCGCGGCCAATGCTTGTGTCGATGCGGGTTTTGAGCCCGATGTGATTGTGGGTGATGGAGATTCGGTGCGCCAAGATGTGCGCGAGCGGTATGCCGATCGCTTGGTGCGCATTCCCGAACAGGAAACCAACGATCTGACCAAGACTTTCCATTACTTGCTTCGCCACGGACGCAGCGACCGTTTCGTGATTCTCGGGGCGACGGGCAAGCGCGAAGACCATGCACTGGCCAACTTGGCGCTCTTGATGGACTATGCCGAGGAGCATGTCGAGGTGGTGATGGTCAGCGACTTCGGCACGTTCTATCCGGCTCGCGATCGATTTCGTGCCACCGTCACACCGGGTTGCGAAGTTTCGATCTTCAATTTCGGCGCCACGGACTTTTCGGCCACCGGATTGCAATATCCGCTCTATGATTTCACACGGCTGTGGCAAGGCACGCTCAATGTGGCGCTCCGCCCTGACATCGAAATCCGAGCCGAAGGTGCTTTCCTCGTCTACGTCGCCGAGCCCGATCGCTGAGCCCGCATAAGCGCGCGTTGCTCGGTCGTTTTTCGCTCAACCGATGCCCGCTTTCTACCGACTGATGATGCCCATCGGTGGCAGCGGAGTGAGAGGTTACGCGAAGACGAACCACCTTTCGTTGTGAAATGGCAGAAACGTAGCCAAGATGGCCCCGATCGATCCATCGAAGTCGATTTTGTTCCGAATAAACACCGCTCCTTAAGCGGATGACGCTAATTTTACTCAGTCCCGATGCTTCCCCGGTGGAGCATCGGGATTTTGCAATAAGTCAAAGAGCACTTGCGTTGAAATTCAGGAGAATATCTCCCAAAGATTGTTGCTATATGGACGCCGCATTGCGGCAGGAAAAGGGAAGGTTGTGTTTTATCATCGGCAAAGGTAAATCTTTTGTTTCGAAATAGAGCCGTTTTTTCGAAGAAAATGTTTCGAATTTTTCCTTCTTCGACACGCACGGCAAAAACTTGTGGACTTTTCTTCGAAACCTCTCCGTTTTCTTGCATTCTCCCACTCTTTTTTGGGGAAAGGGGAGCGTTTCTTCCTCGGCTACGCCCTGTACTGTCCTTTCCCGCCCATCTCCACGCGCTTTCGCGGACACGCGCCTGTGCATCGCGCACTCAGTGAGTTCTAAATCTTTGCCTTCACCCTTCACCTTCACCCCTAACTCGCTGTTGGCTTGTGGTTTATGGGTGAACATATCGCCCAATTTAACACTTCACCGGTGAAGGCAAAATTCCTTTTGCCTTCACGCTCAATGGGCTGTGCATCAGTTTTTTATCCCTCTCGGGTGAAGAGGTGAAGGCAAAAATACGAAAAACGGCGGACGCGCGCGCTACGCGTGCGCGTTGGGGCTTTCCACAGGACGAAAAGGGGCGCCGGACACACGGCGGTGAATACGATGGCCGCGCCGACCGATTTTCGTGGAAATGTGTGATCGGGTAGCGCCAAAAATATCCCTGAAAAGCGGTATAATAGTTTCCTATTTCTTATATTTGCTAATGATAAAGTATAGAAGATACTGAGAGAAAACATAGCCCAGTATATGACGCAAATACCACCTATCACAATTTCAAAGACATAAATATGGATAGAGATAGAGTACACTATTATTCCCAATACGACATGACCGTAGGTTGGAGTTTAAAGCAAATAGAGGCCCTATTGATGAATTTTGATGCCTCAACATTTGTCAAGGATATCAATGATGTTCTGGAACTCTATCACATCAAAAAACATATTGACCATGACAACTATCTAACAACTTGGAAAGAGGATTACATTGATAGTCTGAAATTAATGGTCAAGAGATTTCCAGAAATTATTGTAAGGTATCTGCGGGCTGTTCCCAAAGATGTGCTATATGATTATTACAAGTTAATAGACTGGGACTATAAGAAAACGTTCTGGGAACTAGTAGCTGATTATAAAATTTTATTGCTGTCCGGTAAAAGTTTTCCTCTCCACATAAAATAAGGCTGAAGTCCGTAGTTGGACTTCAGCCTTTTGGTTTATCTTTGTTTTTACCACAAAACATGATAACCATGAACAAAGGTACTCATTTTCTCGGACAGCCGATGTACGGCCAGCTTATAAGTTTACTCGACAAAGCGCAAATTCTTCGTATCAGTCAAGAAAACGGTGGAGAACGCTACGTCAAGCACTTCGATGCTTGGCAGCACTTGGTCGTTATGCTCTATGCAGTGGTCAAACGCTTCGACTCGCTTCGCGAAATCGTGGCATCTATGTTGCCCGAAGCCCGTAAATTGGGACATTTGGGCATTAACTCCATGCCTCGTCGCTCCACCCTCTCGGATGCCAACCTGCGCCGCAACGAATGTATCTTCGAAGCCATTTACCGAGAGCTGTACGCCACTTATAAGCACGTGCTTTCCGCGGACAGCCGACGACGCGGGTGTCCAAAGTGGATCGAACGCTTGCAAATCATCGATTCGACGACCATTTCGCTCTTCTCCAATCTCATTTTCAAAGGTGTCGGGCGGCATCCGAAGACCGGGAAAAAGAAGGGCGGCATCAAAGTTCACGCCAATATTCATGCCAACGAGTTTGTGCCCTCCGACATTCGTTTCACCTCGGCGGCCAAGGGGGACTCCTTTATGCTCCGCCCCTCCAACTACCACAGCGGCGATATCTTGGCCTTTGACAGAGCTTATATCGACTATGCCAAGTTTGAGGAAATGACGGAAGCCGGCGTGACGTATGTCACCAAGATGAAGAAGAATCTCCGGTACGAAACCCTTGAAGATGTGATGTATATGACCCCGGAAGGGGTGATGGAACACCGCGTGCGGCAAGTGGTATTCACCAAACGGAGCAAAGGAGGAGAGGTACTAAAACACCGGGCAAGAATCATCACTTACGCAGACCGTAAGAAGCACAAAACCAAACTGATCTCGCTGTTAACCAATGACATGGAAATGTCGATTCAAGACATCATCGAGATCTATCGCCAAAGGTGGGAGATTGAACTACTTTTCAAGCAGCTCAAACAGAATTTTCCCCTCAGATATTTCTATGGAGAGAGCGCCAATGCTATCAAAATTCAGATTTGGGTCACATTGATAGCCAATTTACTGCTCATGGTACTGCAAAAGCGTATCAAACGCAATTGGAGTTTCTCTAATTTGGCCACGATGGTGCGCATCATGCTCATGTACTACATTGACTGCTACAGTTTCTTCGAGCATCCCGAAAAAGATTGGTTGAAGGTCTTGGATACCCACAATAATCCACCCGCCGAACCTTCACTCTTTGACTAAGGGGGCTTACTTTTCGAAAAAGGAATCCGCAACGCCTATTGATGGGCGTTGCGGATAGGGAAATCGTGTCGTTTTTAAGTTTAGCGGACAGCAATAAACACAATCAGACTTCTAGCTAGGACACACTCCATCGAGACCTTATTCACGCTCCACATAATTCGCAACATCTAGCTCAATTCTGTAATGTTTCCATCCCTCCCCATTGCTTTTCGTAGTAGGCGTTTCAGCTTACTCTCTACACGAAGCATTACAAAAAACAGCGATGTAGTAGAGGAGTGTTAAAGCATTGACAATAACTCGAAGAGAAATATAGTAAGCACATCTTGTTATTTGTATACGTAATGGGACTTATGGGCTATGTTGTAATATTTAATAGATTCTCTTCTTCTTTCTAGAGCTCTCAGATCCCCATCAATGAAGTATGAGCTACCTCGCAGAGTAAGAGCCTCTAAATTTCTGAGAGGTTCTAGAATCCTAGAACTCTCCAGGGGAACTGAATCACTTAGTATAAGCCATTCTAAATTGTATAATTCAGAAATCAGCTGAATATTGTCAACTTTCTTTGAAGACATAATTCTAAGCCTCTTGAGACTATCCCTTAGGTACTGTATGCCCTCTAAATCGAATCCTCTCTTCATATGAGTAAAATCCAAGTTTTTGAGTGAACTATTTGCTTTCAAGAATGCAAGGCCTTGATTCAATATCGAACGACCAATTACTAATCTTGACAGCTTACTATAATTCCGAAAAACTTCAATCCTAAAATATTCATCTGTCCCATTTCCGACCCCTATTGAAGTTAAATTCGATAGCCGGTCTAAGCCTTTTATTTGCCTTGAGTAGGAAAAATCCAAATGAGATAGACTTTGCAATTGGGATAAGTCGACAGGAGTTTTTTCGTTAGACGAAAACGAAAGTAGCTCTAAGTTTTCAAGAGAGGCTAATCCTTCGTAATGTTTCACTTGAGAGCATGATCCCATCTGAAGCCTTTTAACAAAGGGGATTTCTTGTAAAAAATCGATATTATCAAGATGAAACCCATCAGAATTAGGAATAAGCATTAGATTCTCGATTCTGTTAGCTTTGATATAATCTAGATCTTCACCTAAGCTTTGAGAACTTAGATAGAGATACTCTTCCTGATCAGATGTGGGTCTTTTAAGGCGATCTACGACACTCATAATTCAAATATACTTGCTCCTTGGGGAGTTCCTAACATTATAATTCCCAAGATTACTTTCTCCAGCTCCTCCAGAATTTCTTATACCTCTCGCCCCACCTCATCGTATGCCTCCGTGGGCGTGCCGAGTTGTAGTAGCTGTAGGTCTACTCCTCTTGGACGTAGTCCGAACCTACATAATAAAGTAAGATTGATTGCCAACCGACGAGTGGATAGGAAATCTATCAGACCAGAGAGTCTATCTACGCCTTATTTATAATACCGCTCCAAGAGATTATGAATTTCACTGGCGAGATTGCAAAAGACACTTTGAATATCACCAAAATTAACATCAATACAACAAAATCTCTGTTCTTCAAAATCCTCTGCAATAATCCATGCGTTTTGTTGTATATCTTGCAGTAAGAAGACGTGATAACCATCAAAGGATTCAGCAGCCTCAACAGTAAGAGGGTATCCATAATATTCATAGTTCCCTGATACAGTCTTCTTGTCAAAGATCTGAACCGATATGTCATCAAAATCCTTTTTATCTAACTCTTCTTGTTGGATGTTTTTTTTGAGGAATAGTTTGGTATTCTGCCTTTCTGTATTTAATCCTCCGAAAAGCAAACCTAAAGTACTAATTAATTCAATATCACCATAGGTCTCTCCAGCAATCCAGTAGCAAATTTGACCAAAAGGAGGGATACTGTCTAGTAGGGCATAAAACTCCACCGCAAATGTTGTTTTTTCTCCGATAATCATTTTTTCTTGTATGTAGCGTTCGGTACTGTGGTATATCCCTCGTCAGCAAATCGTTTTAATACTTCCGGGGGCTGTAGCTATAATAAGTAAGTCCGTAGCTGTCATCCTCTATAGAGAGAAGCCTATCGGCACTGCCCCAGTTGTAGTGGCGGGAGCGGCGCTGCTCCCAATATATTCAAACCTTATCAAATATTTCATCAGACGTTTTACAAAGAAGCGGATAAGGGAATTAGTACGGCTATATGGTTAGGTCTAAATACCCACCATTTCCCTCTCCTCTATTGGTGTTGATTTATTACAAGAGATAAGTCTTGTTGGGAAATTCCATCCTTAAAGTGAAAATGCTCAAGATAAGCTGACGAGAAGTTTGCAACTGTTTTAGGGCCGCATTTTCCACGTGTTGAATTAGGCTGATAGAACTCATTCTCTACAGCCCCAATCGAATACAGATTTATCCAAGGGGTACCGAGTTAAAGTCCCAGTAAGAGAGTATCGCTCTATCCAGTTCAACGCTCTTGTAAAACTTAAGAATACAGCACTTGGAAAGTGAGATGCCTCTCCATTAAAGATCCATACAGATTGTTCTCCTCCTCTACTTTCTGTTATATGAAGTCCTTCTTCTTGAATATGCTGATCCATATTTATTTTTCTACTGCTATAAATTTCCTTATTTCCTTTATTGCTCTTCGTATTTTGAGACCGTGCAATGGTCTCTTGTTGTTTTGATGCGCTTGCCCTGACCTCAAAGGTACGATGCATCCACCGAAATAAGTACAGCATACTTACTATCGAAGCCAATTACAAGTGAGTGAAGCAGGACATCCTAACCCTTGTCGCCAGCGAGATCGAGCGAATCAAGAACGATGCTAACCTCAAATATCTGATCAAGAAGTAGGGAGATGCTTAAAACTCAGCGTACTCGGAGTATATATATCTATCCAAGATGCGTAAGGTATCGGACTCTCTTATATACCAAACAGTGATAAGAGTATCATCTTTAACTCTCCAAGTAAACTCCAGTATCCATGTATCATGTGCCAAGCGTTGTTTCATTGGAAACTGCTGTTCAACAGGGAATCTAAATTCGTCATGATTCTCTTGTAATATGAAGCTATCTCGAGAAAGAGGCTGATAGAGAGTATCGAGCTCACCTGGTAGGTAGCTTATCGGGACTTTCGAACGAAGCTTTTGCATTGATGCTTTTTTATTTCCTTCGTGACTGTGGCATGAGATGAACCTCAGCAATAGCCATACAGTGATGAGAAATTTTATGAAAGTATTCATATCGACACTCCTATTACTTCATCAATCTCGAAATAGCATCCGAAGAAAGACGAGCACATCGAATTAACTTGACTTTATTACATCTACTTACTTGAACTTCAGTTCTTACTGATTTTCTATCTTGTCCTTTTCTGGGGCTTTGCAGTACTTATAATCAATCAGTTAAGTACCTTCTGGAATAGGGAGAGTACTTCTACGGGTAGATTTGAGCATTCCGTCTGCGCCATGTAGAGATTTGAGTCTTTGAATCTCTTCTATGAGCATCTCAGAAAAGCTATTCCACTCTTTGAGTGGGGTTGCATCTCGCCTAGCACAATAATATACTGTACTAACGTCGTCCTTTATATACAGAAGAGACCCGTCATAACTATAACTCCCAAAAAAGAAGCAATTGCTATCTGCATTAGAAGGACGCTCGTAAACATTTGGAATTGACAAATCAAAGGGTCCTTGAAAATCCCCTCGCCGATCTAAGACTCCCTGAAGTCCATATAAATTAAGACAGCGACTGAAAATATGCATCCCATTACTGAACAGAGTGAGGAATATTTTATATTGTTTAGGCACCTCACGATTGAGAACTCGTTCAAGCAGTGCGAGCTGCTCGTCTGTAAGGGGTGCAAATGTATAGATATTATATGCCTCTGGAGCTATCTGAGGTATATGTCCATATCTCGAACCCCTCTCCTCTTCTACAGCCCCTAGGGCTTTTTGCTCTTTTATCAGAGCCTGTATATGATGTATATATTCCATGAAGTTATGTTATAAAATAGGTTCATCCGTTTTTGCAGTGATGTATCTACTACCGGAAACCCTTTTTCGAAAGTGCACCGGCCTCCCACTTCTGCCCCCAACGCGCACGCGTAGCGCGCGCGTCCGCTGTTTTTCGTTTTTTGCCTTCACCTCTTCACCATACGACTGTAAGAAACTATGAAACAGCGACTTGCGGGTGAAGGTTTCACCCCTTTTTCCTTCACCGGTGAAGGCTAAAAAAGGGCATTTTCTTCACCCACAACACACACAGTATCAACGAATTGCGGGTGAAGGTGAAGGGTGAAGGCAAGAATTTCGAACTCGCTGAGTGCGCGATACGCAGGGGCGTGTCCGTTCGCGCGTAAGGCTGTGCGGATGAGGAAACAGTGGGTGACACCGTGAGCGAAGGGACGGGCGCCTTTTCAAAAAAAGCGGGAGGAAGCAGAGAAAAGAAGGGGTGTTTCGAAAGAAAGTCCACAAGTTTTTATTCGATCTCTCCCTATCCTCAAAAAACGAAACATTTTTCTCGCGAAATATTCGATAGTTCGAAACTAATTCCTTACTTTTGCGATTGATAAAACACAACTTCCCTTCTTTCCGCCGCCCTGCGGCGTCTATATAGCGCAAAGTCGAGGAACTTTTCCCGACCATCCGGCGCAAACGCTCTTTGACTTACTGAACCGGCGCGACTTTGCCATATCCCAACCTCTCGGAACGGACAAAAAGGACTACGCTCCGGCTGGGGTGCGTCTTTACGCGACCGCGACGAGGCATGATCGAAGCTACCCAATCCGCTGTCCAAACAGCATACAAACCACAACTCATCCGCCTCCGTGGTTTATCTTTTGGGCTCTGTGGGCAAGGAGCACAGAAAAAAGCATGAACACTCAGTTGATAGCGCCCTGTGTGCCCGCACTTCATGGCTGTTAGGCTTCCAACTCGCGATTGATGAGGTCGCGGATCAAGGCAAAATCGATTTCCGACCAACCGATGGCGCGCAACTCTTTGAGATCTTCGTCAAAGAAGTTCGTATTTGCACGCGTATCGCCCTTGATCGAAAGCCCACTGATGTAATATTCGATGGCTTTGTCCGTCTTTCCGAGTGCCCAGGCCGTGTGCGCAGCGTGATAGTAGTCACCCGCTTTGACGTGGATGACGTTTTCGCGCTGCTTCTCCTCATCCTCTTTCTGCAAAGCCAATGGAGTTACGTCCGCCGTGAGGAGTGCTTCAAAGAGCGGCTCTGCTTCTGTGTAACGCTCCAAGCAAAACAAGCATAAGGCCTTGGTTCGCTTCGCCAACAAGTTGTCCGGGTAGAGATACTCCAGCTTATAGAGGTATGACAAGGCCAGATCATACAGTCCCAAGCGGGCATAGCACACCGCGATCATGAACAGCAGTTGTTCGTCCTCAGGTTTCTGTGCTTCCATCTGCACCAAATAGGTGAGTTCCTCCTCGTTCTGTTCCAACTCATCGTAGATTCGAGCGATGCCGCGCAAGACTTCATAATTACTGGCGTCGAATTGCAAGGCGAGTTCGAGGATGCGCGCCGCTTCTTTCAAGTTTTTCAAACGATAGTGGGCAAAAGCCAGTTTGCGCAGGGCATCAATGTCCGTAGATTGTTCGCTAATGAGTTCCGGGACACAGTTCCACAACTTATGACGGAGACAAAATTCGGCAAGTTCTTCTCTTCCCTCCTCCTCTTCAAAGGCGGCGGAAAAAAGCGGCGAAGCCGCGAGGAAAAGATCGCCGTGAAACGGATTTTCTTGTTCGTTGCGGTGGGCGTAGAGCGACGAAAAGCGGAACAAATCGCGCACATAGCCCTTGACACGAGTGATGTCTTCCGTGTCGCCCACCACATCGACCGTAAACACAAAGTTGGCTTCGGCAAAGGGCGAAGTGAACTGCATGTTCCGCTCTTTTTTTACCACTTCATCGGTGAGAGCGCTGATCAGCTCCGCGGCTTTCACCCATCCAAAGCGCTCCGTGTTGCCAATGCGCCCGGCTTGTGTAGCCGCATTCACATCAATGTCTTCGGGCAAGTGGGCGAATTCGCGATGTGTGGGCGAAAACTCGTAGAACCAGTGCGAAGCCTCGCGGAAGAAGGGATGCGGAGCCAAGAAACGGCTGAAGATGCCGTAGTTTACGTCCATTCCCTCACCCTGTGCGCGAGCCACTTCCATGAACACACGACGGATATTTTTCTCTTCCTGCGACAAATCTTCCCCCTCATAGAGAACGCGCTCCACCTCCTCGACCGACGCCGGAAAAGCGCTGCGGCTTTCGATGATCAAGGGAAGTAAGTCTTTCACCAAGTGGCGATTGAAGCTCACTGTTTCCTGCGCTGTCCAAAAAGCGCACTGCAGTGTCTTTGCCAAACGGCGCATATAAGAGGAGCCCACGAGCGTTTTGAGCGCGGCTTGCGATTCCGGGAAAAGCGGAAGCCACGTTTGTTGTTTTGCCGCCACAAGCACGGCGCCCGTCAGGGCACGTACGCGGAGCACGGCATTGGTTTTCTGAGTCACAGCTTCGCACAACCATGCAAACTGCCGATCGTCAAACGAAGCGAAGAGGCGCAACGTGACGGCAGAGGCTGCCATTGCGCGCCGCTCGGCGTCTACCGCTTCGCGGTAGAGGAAGTTGTGTGCCGCTTGCGCATCTGCGGCACTCCACTGCGGCGAGGTCCAAAGCACATTGAAGAGCGTTTCGTTGGGAGCTTGGCCGTCGAAAACCGAACGCACCGTGGGGCGAGTTTCGTCTTGCGCCAAAAGTTGATGGCGCACCACACGACCGTCCAATTCTTTCTCGGGGCGCACGAAACCGCAGGCAAACTCAAACCGATAGTAGCGATGCAAATCGTCAGTGAGGCGGTAAGTTTCCTGCAAGAAAGCATACTGTTGTGCTTTTACCCTCGGAGCTCCGCCACCGGCTCGCAACTCGCTGAGTAAATCAGTGTATTCGCTGTTCAACACGCGGTTACGGTGTTGCAACTCGTCCGCGCCGGCCAGTTGCCGGAGTTGCCCATTGAGAGAGCGGAGGGCGTCTGTGAGCCGAAATTCACGCAGAGCACGCAGGGTGTCCTCGCGAAGTGTGAGATAGGTGACAGAATTCATGACGGGAGTATATGGTTGGGGCGGGTTAGTGCGCCGGTTCGTAGTGTGGAAGTCGAATGGCCGAGAGTTGGTTGGCCGGAACTTGGTAATCTCTGACCAGCACGGTGTCTAAATGCGGCGAACGCCCCTTATTGAGGTCGGCCACGGCCAGATTATAGGCTTTGCGCAAGAGTTGTGCCTGATTGCGGTGTCGTTTGTTGCGTAACGCGCGCTGACGGAGGAAGAGCGACATTTGCATCTCGGCGGGTCGTGCCGCTGACAGGCGTACATTGCCTTCGGCCAAGGCGCGCGAGGCGTAAGGCTCGGGAAGCACAGCGCAATCGATTTGCTCATTCTGTAGCATGAGCAGACGAATCTTGTAATTGTTGATCTGTGCGTAGAAGAGATCGTCGCTTTTCAGGCGCAAACTGTCGCGCAAACGCGAAATATAGTGGTCGGAATTGGCGAAACGTGCCATGCCCACGGTGCGTCCTTTGAGGTTGCGGAGTTCACGAATGCGCAAACGACCGCCGGCCACCAGCGACCAACGTCCATCGAGAGAGAGAAAATGGTCGAAATCGCGCATCTTGCCGCGCGAACGATAGTAGGCTGCGCGATATTGGTCGGTGACTCCGCCGTCGACAGTGCGGCCAAGGAGTGCGGTGTCTGCATCAAATTGGGCAAAGTACGTCTTCACGCGCAGTGGTAGCCCGATCGAGTCGCAAATGCCACTGCGAACTGCATAATAGAACGGTAGACTTTCGGCAGTAGGGGTGCAAGCAATGCGAAGCGAAGTGCTATCGTCGGGGGCACGGCGATCGCCGACCTCAATCGATGCGCCGGTGCGATGACAAGCGGCCATCGTCAGGCACAAGGCTCCGAGGGCGCTCACACGGAGGACGCGTAGGGAGGAGAAAAAGGAATGCGACATGTAGAAAAAGCAAAAGTTACGGTGTGGCAACACTTGTGGCGTTGCGCACTCCGTAACTTTGAATGGGTTATAGCTAAGAAAGCGATGGATTATTCGCCCTTGATGGCTGCAACGCCGGGGAGCACCTTACCTTCGATGGCTTCGAGCAGCGCACCGCCGCCGGTGGAGATGTAAGACACTTGGTCGGCCATGCCGAACTTGTTGATGCAGGCTACGGAGTCACCACCGCCGATGAGCGAGAAGGCACCGTTCTTCGTGGCAACGGCAATCGCATCGGCAATGGCGCGCGAACCGGCCGTAAAGTTGTCGAATTCGAACACACCGGCGGGACCGTTCCAGAGAATTGTCTTAGCGGGTTCGATGACAGCGGCAAAAGCTTTGCGACTCTCGGGACCTGCGTCGAGACCTTCCCAGCCATCGGGAATGGCGTTGACGGGAACCACCTGCGTGTTGCAGTCGTTCTTGAAAGCGTCGCCGGCTACGCAGTCCGTACCCAGGACAAGATTTACGCCCTTGGCTTTGGCCTTCTCGATGATGGAGAGCGCGAGGTCGAGCTTATCTTCTTCGCAGAGCGATATGCCGATGTTGCCACCGAGTGCGCGAGCGAAGGTGTAAGTCATACCACCGCAGAGGATGAGGTTGTCGACCTTGTCCATGAGGTTCTCGATGATACCGATTTTGGTCGACACTTTCGAACCACCCATGATGGCGGTGAAGGGGCGCTTGATGTTTTTGAGGATGTTGTCGACAGCTTCGACTTCCTTCTCCATGAGGTAACCGAGCATCTTGTGGTCGGCGTCGAAGTAGTCGGCGATGACAGCGGTCGAAGCGTGCTTGCGGTGAGCCGTACCGAAGGCATCCATCACATAGTAGTCGGCATAAGAAGCCAAAGTCTTGGCAAACTCTTGCTGACGCACCTTCATTTCTTTCTTTGCCTGGTCGTAAGCAGGATCTTCCTTGTCGATGCCTACGGGCTTACCCTCTTCTTCGGGATAGAAACGGAGGTTTTCGAGCAGAAGCACTTCGCCGGGCTTCAAGGCTGCGGCTGCTTCTTGTGCTTTGGCGCAGTCGGGGGCGAACGTCACGGGGGCGTTGAGCGCAGCGGCTACGGCTTCTTTGATTTGACCGAGAGAGAACTTGGGGTTCACCTGGCCTTTGGGCTTACCCATGTGGCTCATGATGATAAGCGCGCCGCCGTCGGCAAGCACCTTCTTGAGGGTGGGGAGCGCACCGCGGATGCGGGTGTCGTCGGTGATGTTACCGTTCTCGTCGAGGGGCACATTGAAGTCCACACGTACGATGGCTTTCCGGCCTGCGAAGTTGCAAGTATCGATTGTCATGATGTTGTGAGTGTATGATAGATATATTTACGTTTTACGTGCTGAGGAGTTTCCATAACGGTGCCTTGTGTCCTGCGTTTATCGCCGATGGTGGCGAAAAATGAGAGAGGGACACAATGACCGCGCGGCGCTTAATTTTCGGCAAGGCCGTGCGCTTGGTGAAACGTCCGTGGTCTCCACTGCAAATGTAGCGATAAGCGCACACACTACAAAGCCTTCGCACGGAAAAGTGTAGAAATGCGCTGTGTTTTTGGGCTTTCCTTGTAGGGGCTTTTGCACATTGAGCCGAAAGGGCCACCAAGGGACAGGAAAAGTTGAGGACTTACGAAAAAAAGTCGCGAAGATTCGATCGAAACTTCACGACTTTGATGAAAAGTGGACTGCTTTTTTCTTGCTCCACCCTATTTCGGGAAATGGCAAGCGCGTTTCGTCTGAAAACACGGTTGCAGAGGATCAGTTTTGGAAGAACCCGGGCTCCAATTCGACGGGATCGATTCGCCCGGTGTAGACATACCAAACAAAGCCGCGGACGTTGCGCCGCCCCATCTGTGTGAGCAGTGCGCAGTATTGTTGCACCTGCTCGTGATGTCGGCGATGCGGGGCGCCGAACTTGTAATCGACGACCACCGTTTCGCCATTGCGTTCCATGACGCGGTCTGGCCGTTGCGGCATTTTGCCCTTGCGCAAAATGTTTCGTTCGCGGTATAGGCTCCACGAGCCGTCGAACCACTCGCGAGCGGCGGGCTGTGCCAAGGCTTCGGTGAGTTGTTGAATGACCGTTGCGGCATCTGCGTTGTCGACCAAGCGGCCTTCGGCAGCAAAGCGATTGACGGCGGCCTCGACTTGGTCGGCTGTGTCGACCTTTTCGAGAATGGCATGGAGCATTTCGCCGCGACGACGCGCTTCGAGTTGCTCGATTTCGCCATGTGTATCGGCGTCTTCGAGCAGGCGGGCGTTGAAGAGGTGGGCACTGTTGGACTGCACGACTTGCACCTTGCGGTCGTTGAGCGCGTATTGCACCGTTTCGGCAGCGGGATCGAAGAGAAGGGGGTTGGTTTTCTCTTTCTTCACGCTGTCGGTCTCGCATTCGAGATGAGAGGGAGTGCCCCATTCAAACAGCAGTTCGCCATCGGTGGCAAAAGTAGGCGCATTGCCGTTTTTTTTGCTGTTGGTATCGTCATCTTCGGGCATGTGGCCGAGGTGACTGATGGACAAACACGATTTCAACTCCTCGTTTTCCTGCGTGGTGCGCCACAAAGCGGAGGCAAGTACCTCGCGGAAGGTGTTACTCCCCTTGTAGGGCGCGATGACGACAATGTTTTGACGCGGGCGGGTGAAGGCGACATAGCCGATGTTGAGACTTTCGACACGGCGGCTGATGTGTTCCTGCACATAGTGCGGAGCGTAGATGCTGTTGGCCGTCTTTTTATCGAGCGCTATCGGCAGTAAGGGAATTTTGTTGTAGGGACTCTCTTCGGGTTCCACCCATAAGAGATCGGAATTTCGGTCTTTCTCGATATCCCAGTTGCAATAAGGGATGAAAACCGTGTGAAAATCGAGCCCTTTTGACTTGTGGATGGTGAGAATGCGCACGCCCTTGGCCGCAGCCGAGGGGATGCTCTGCTCATGTAGCTTCTCGTCCCAGTATTTTAGGAAGGTGGCGATGTCGGGGATGTTCTCTTCGAGGAAGGTGATGACGGCATCCACGAAAGCGTAGAGATAAGGCGCTTGCCCCTTTTGTGCATTGAGTGCAAAGAGCTCTACGATTTGTTCCACGAGTTCGTAGAACGGCACATTGCGGTAGAACTCCCCTTGCCATTGGTGGATTTTTTCGAACACCTCGGCGTGTTGCTCCGGCGAACTGTGGGCTTCGACATAAGCGCGAGCCACTCCATCGTCGGAGTGTAGCACCAAGCGGAGCGTATGGACGATGGTTTGCACTGCCGACGAGGACTCTAACAAAAAAGCCTCGTCGGACATCAACTGTATGGGGTCGTTGGTGAAGTATTCGTGGGCAGAAAGCGTGGCAAAGAACGACAAAAGTCGTTGGGCCTCGGCTTTGACGCGGACAAGGATGGCCATTTTGTCATAAGGGATGCCGGCTTGGCGCAAGCGAATGATTTGCTCGGCCAATTCTTGCTCTACATCGTTGGTTTCGTCGACGGGATCGACAGCGGCATCGCCTTCTTCGGGGTTGGCCTTCTCGGGCTTGGGGAGAATATGGACGCGCACGAAACCACCGTCGTTCTTCGGAGCTTGCTCCACTTCCTTTTCAGCGTAAAGGTTGGTGATGGTTTTCGCTTCGTCCAGTCCGTCTTCATCGAGGACTTGTGCCGCGTGAACAAAAAGTCGGTTGTTGAAACGTACAATGCGCTCGCCACTGCGATAGTTGGCTTCGAGGTGGTTGATCTCGGTGTTGACGTCGTCGCGAAACTGAGCGAGGGTGTTCCAATCTCCTCCGCGCCAACGGTAAATGCCCTGCTTGACATCGCCCACTATCATGCTGCTGTTGCCGGTCGATGTGGTTTCGCAAAAGAGATGATTGAGGTTTTCCCACTGAAGGTGGGAGGTGTCTTGAAACTCGTCTATCATGATGTGCCGGAAGTTCGTGCCGGCGCGCTCAAAGACGAAGGAGACTTCGTCCGTGCCCACGAGTTTGTGAAAGAGCAAAGGGGTGTAGGCCAGCATGAAGGCATTGCTTTCCCGATTGAGTGCACGAACTTCGCGATCGATGTTGTCGAGCAAGCGGAGGGAGTTGAGCTTTTGCAGGCTCAGCTCGCACGAATTGATCGTTTTCAACTCGTTGTCTACGCATTGGCGGAAAGCGGCAAAGTCTTTTGCGAGACTTTCTACCCAAGTGTTGCACTGCCCTACGTATTTCTTGTTGAGTTTGGAAACGGGATCCGCTATGAACTTGTCGATGGTGTCGGTTTTGACCTTATTCACCGAACCGGTTTTTCCAAAGTCCCAATCAATATACTTTTTCAGGAAGCCTTGGAATGAGTCTTTCCCTCTGCTGAGTTTTGTGTATCCATCATTATTAGAGATATCCGCATCGAGTTGCGTGGCTTTCTTTTGAATAAGCTCCCTAGCGCCTTGTTTGAGCGCATTGATGTCGGCACGGTAGTCTTTGATGGTGGCACTGTCGAGGGGAAGCGCACGAAGTCGATCGGCATTGGTCATATAGACCTCTTTCGTGAGCTCTTCGGCCAGGTCGTTGAGGGGATAACTGACATTCCAGCTTTTGGAATCTTCTAATCGCTCTTCGACGAAACGAGTCACCCATGCTAACTCCTGCGAACCGGGGCGCAATTCGCGCAACATCTTCTCGACCGCACGGCTCGTTGTGTTCTTGTCGTTGAGTTCCACGCGGAAGCCTGCCGATAACCCGAGATCGTGTGCCAAGGAGGAGAGCATCGACTGGAAAAAAGAATCGATGGTCATCACACGGAAGTGGTCGTAGCCGTGAAGAATCTGATGAAGTGTTTTTTTTGCCCGATCGCAGATGGCCGTGTCGCTCAGTGGTTGCGTGAGTCGCGCACGCACCGCGGCGAGCATCCCCACGTTGGCCATTTTGTTGTAGGCTAAGTCGTAGAGATACTGCAAAATGCGCTCTTTCATCTCGTTGGTGGCCTTTTTGGTAAAGGTAATGGCGAGTTGATGGCGGTGCGCGTTGTCGAAAGTGTCGAAGTCGTTCAGCAGGTTGGCGATGAACTCGGCGGCCAACGTGAAGGTTTTTCCCGATCCTGCGGAGGCTTTATATATGCGTATGGGTTTGCTGTTCGACGTCATCAATGTTTTTGCTTTCCGAGACGGTAAACTTCTGTTGTTCCTTTGGCAACCAAACTATCGGCATCAAGTTTCACAATTTCTACGGCCTCGGCTTGTTGGGAAGGATGGAGATATAATTGTCCGTTCACGATTTTGAAGTCGTCGCCCACAATACTTTTTAGTTGTGTGAGGTTGATGGCGGTGCCCAAAGACGCCCCGTTGTCGGTGGTTGTGATGGCATATTCGCTGCCCGGCTCCAAATCGCCAAAGATCTCGGCCGGCGTGCCGTCGTTGCGAGTGCGAACGACTTCGACTTCTCGGCCGTCGGCTGTCTTGAGGGCGAAAGTACTCATGCCCCAATCGTCGGTCGCCGTGCCGTAGAGGGTGGAATCGGCTGTTAGGGTTGAGTCTTGCACGACTTTGGTGCTATCTGCGACGTTTTGAATGGGGCTGTCGCTTTTCTTGGAGGTGCAGGCTGCGAAGACCAAGAGGGAGGTTGCAGCCAAAAGTTGGAGCGTTTTCTTCATAAGTTGTGGAGTTTTGTTGGGGCGAAAGTACAATTTTCGCTCAACAAAGCACGCAGAAAAGGCGAAAATCTCTCACTTACAGCGAAATATTTACTTTGAAATCCACCCATCTCAAAAAAAACGCCTACATTTGCAGACGATTCATTGCGGTGTTTCGGCACTGTTTGAATTTCCGTTGTCGTGCCACGACATCTCGAGCGCAGCCCTCTTTCTCCAATATGGGACACTCGGGCGAGGCCGACACGGGCTTTTAATTATCCACATTTATCAACTAACTAACATTAATGGAGAATCTCAAAAACGTTGCTCCTCTCGCAGATTTCGATTGGGATGCATTTGAAAACGGCACTGTTGCCACCGGCGAAAACCACAAGGCTACTGAAGCGGCTTACGAACAGACGCTCAACAACGTGCACGAAAACGAAGTGGTAGAAGGTGAAATCACCGACATCACGAAGCGCGAAGTTGTGGTACGCATCGGCTCTAAGAGCGATGGTGTTATTCCCGCCAACGAATTCCGCTACAATCCCGAACTCAAGATCGGTGACAAGGTAGAGGTGTACGTAGAAAACCTCGAGGACAAGAAGGGTCAGCTCATCCTCTCTCACAAGAAGGCTCGCGCAAGCAAGTCGTGGGAGCGCATCAACCAGGCTCTCGAGAACAAGGAAATCATCAAGGGTTACATCAAGTGCCGCACGAAGGGTGGTATGATCGTCGACGTATTCGGCATCGAAGCCTTCCTCCCCGGTTCGCAGATCGACGTTAAGCCCATCCGCGACTATGATGTATATGTTGGTCAGACCCTCGACTTCCAAGTGGTTAAGATCAACCAAGAGTACAAGAACGTTGTGGTTAGCCACAAGGCACTTATCGAGGCTGAACTCGAAGCTCAGAAGCAGCAGATCATCAGCACGCTCGAGAAGGGTCAAGTGCTCGAAGGTACGGTTAAGAACATCACCAACTACGGTGTGTTCATCGACCTCGGCGGCGTTGACGGTCTCGTTCACATCACCGATCTTTCTTGGGGTCGCGTAAGCAATCCCCGCGAAGTGGTGCAGGACGACGAAAAGCTCAAGGTGGTTATCCTCGACTTCGACGAAGAGAAGAAGCGCATCGCGCTCGGTATCAAGCAGCTCACGCCCCATCCCTGGGATGCGCTTGATGCAGAACTCAAAGTCGGCGACAAGGTTAAGGGTCGCGTAGTGGTAATGGCTGACTACGGTGCATTCGTTGAAATCGCTCCCGGCGTCGAAGGCCTCATCCACGTTTCTGAAATGTCTTGGAGCCAACACCTCCGCTCTGCTCAGGACTTCCTCAAGGTGGGCGACGAAGTGGAAGCTGTTGTCCTCACGCTCGACCGCACTGATCGCAAGATGTCGCTCGGTCTCAAGCAGCTCAAGGAAGATCCTTGGAAGGACATCGAAGTGAAGTACCCCGTTGCTTCGCAGCACACGGCTAAGGTTCGTAACTTCACCAACTTCGGTGTGTTCGTAGAACTCGAAGAAGGTGTTGACGGTCTGATCCACATCTCCGACCTCTCTTGGACGAAGAAGGTGAAGCACCCCAGCGAATTCACGCAGGTTGGCGCTCCCATCGAAGTGAAGGTGCTCGAAATCGACAAGGACAATCGTCGTCTCAGCCTCGGCCACAAGCAAATCGAAGAAAATCCCTGGGATGTATTCGAAACGGTGTTTACTGAAGGTAGCGTACACGAAGGTACGATCACGGAACTTCACGACAAGGGTGCTGTTGTTCAGCTCCAGTATGGCGTTGAAGGCTTCGTAACTCCTCGTCACCTCGCTAAGGAAGACGGTTCGAAGGCTCAACTCAATGAGAAGCTCGCTTTCAAGGTGCTCGAATTCAACAAGGACAACCGCCGCATCCTCCTTTCGCACACGCGCACGTTCGACGAAAGCGTATCGGCTGAACGTACCGAGAAGAAGCCCCGCCGCGCTGCTGCTCCTCGCGCCAACAAGGAAGAAGCTGTAGTTCTCAACAACCAGGCTGCTGCTAACCTCCTCGGCGACAACGACGCACTCGCTGCGCTCAAAGCTAAGATGGAAAAGGGCGAATAATTCTTCGTACTTCCTGATTTATACTCCACTTCCCACTTTTGAGGGAAGTGGAGTTTTTCTTTTTCGGTGTGACGTGGTATTTTTCGTGCGTAATTTGTAGGAAACGGAGGCTGAGATTGTTTTTGTAAATAATTGCTGTCCGGTAAACTTCAAAACGGCAGAAAAATCCACCTCGAAGCCCTTCTGAATAGGACTTCGGGCTTTCTTTTTCAGAAAGCTAGCCCCAAAAATCTATCAATGATGATCGGATTCGCCGCATGGGGGCAGGACAAGAAACGAATGGGGTTGCCCAAAGCGCGTTGTCTAAAGAAAGCGAGTGCCCCTTTTCTTGTGGAAGAAAAACAGGCCTTTGCTCCTCCTTCTTTCCGTACAAACCCCAAGGGGCGTGTCGCAGTCGTGCAAATGTCTCCCGATTGGGAGGGAGAGCGTCTTTGGAAGCTATTCCGATAGGTAGGGACAATGCAAAATCCCGATGGTTCAGTAAGTCAAAGAGCGTTTGCGCCGGAGGGTCGGGAAAAGTACCTCGACTCTGCGCTATATAGACGCCGCAGTGCGGCGGGATGAAGGGAAAGTTGTGTTTTATCAAGCGCAAAAGT
>JABZKU010000007.1 GCA_015257125.1 Prevotellaceae bacterium
GCGTTGCGGATAGGGAAATCGTGTCGTTTTGAAGTTTAGCGGACAGCAATAAAAGAAAAACAAGCTTCGGGAAAGCCTGCGCCAGAAGGAAAACACACAAAGTGAAGACTTCGCCGCTCCACAGCAAAGAAACTAGCAAAAAGCGAAGCGACAGCATAAAAAAGCACTCGCCCTACCGCAATTCATGCGATAGGGCGAGTGCTTTTATCATTCACTTCGGTTCATTCAGCGGGCTGTTGGTAGTGCGCAACGCAGCGTTCGAGAATCGCCCGTGGCACCATCTCAGAGATGTCCTCTCCACGGCGAACCGCTTCGCGCACCTGCGTACTGCTAAACGGCAACAAGGGCGCATGAACGTAGACCACTCCTTCCGGCAAAGTCGATTCGTCCACCTCATAACCGGGGCGCGGATAAACCAACAAGCGGTGGTGCGCCAAAATCTCCTCGGGATGCTGCCAACGGTCGAAGACCAACCAATTGTCAGCCCCCACAATGAGCGAGAACTCGATAGCAGGGTGCGCCTCGCGCAAAGCACGCAGCGTTCGCCAAGTGTATGACGGACGCGGCAAGTGCAGCTCAAAATCAGACACCACCACTCCCGGCACATCGGCAGCAGCCAAGCGTGCCATCTCCAAGCGTTCGACATCGGGCGAGAGTTGAGCGCCGGATTTTAGGGGATTGAGCGGCGAAATCATCAGCCACACTTCTTCCACCGCGCCGCACTCCAAGAGATACTGCGCCAGCGCAAGATGACCGCGGTGCACCGGATCAAACGAACCGCCGAACAGGCCTACCTTCCGTTTCACGCTAAGTGATTGTCTGCGTCGGGGAACACCACTTTCGGGCGATATTCGCGCGCTTCTTCGGGCGTCATACCGGCATAGGCCATGATGATCACTTGGTCGCCGGGCTGAAACAGACGAGCAGCCGCACCGTTCAGACAGATGCAACCCGAACCGCGGGGTCCGCTGATGACGTACGTCTCAATGCGCTCGCCGTTCATGTTGTTCACCACGTGCACATGTTCGCCGGGCAACAGATCGGTGGCCTCGAGCAGGGCTTCGTCGATGGTGATCGAACCCATGTAGTGCAAATTCGCCTCGGTGACCGTGGCACAGTGTATTTTGGATTTCAGGATACTGAGAATCATCTTTTTCGCGTCTTATTATTGGTAAGCGATGTTGTCAATGAGGCGCACACGGCGCTCTCCGCAGTAGACCGTGATGCAGCCTTGCACACGCGCCGCGTCGTTCCAATCGTCGATCGGTTGCAACGTCTCGGCATTCACGATTTGGAAATACTCCACTTCCATGCCTTCGACGGCATTGATTCGGCGCACCACGGTGTCGATCACCTCTTTCACCGTGAGCGAACGCGCAAAGCTCACACTCTCGCGGAGCGTGCGGCAAATGGCGGTCGCCGTGAGTCGCTCGCTCGCCGACAGCAAGGCGTTGCGCGACGAAAGCGCCAAACCGCGCTCATCGCGCACGATGGGGCAAGCCACCAACTCAAAGCCGAAGCCTTGATCCTTCATCATGGCGCGCACCACGGCGATTTGCTGGAAATCCTTTTCGCCGAAATAAGCACGATCGGGCTGCACCATGTCGAAGAGTTTCGACACCACTTGGCACACCCCGTTGAAATGTCCGGGACGACGTGCCCCCTCCATCACACTGTCGATGGGCGGGTAGGCAAAAACGCGCGTGTCGGGCTCGGGATACATTTCCTCCGCCGTCGGCGCAAAAACGATATCGGCACCCAGCGCCTCGATCAGGGCACAATCGGCCTCGAGCGTGCGAGGGTAATTCTTCAGGTCGTTGGGATCGTTGAACTGTGTGGGGTTGACAAAGACACTGACCACAGTGCAACCGCACTCTTCCACGCTGCGACGAATGAGCGAAGCGTGGCCTTCGTGGAGTGCACCCATGGTCGGTACCAGTCCCACCTGTTTTCCGGCCGCTTTCGCACACGAAACTTGCGTACGCAACTCAGCGACCGTATGAATGATGTTCATTGGGCGTATAATGGTTTGAATAACGATGCAAATTTACGATGATCGCTGCGAAAGGCCAAATTTTGCCCGCTGCAAAAGCCCGCTGCACATCGCACATGCCTTTTTCATATCGCGAATGATAAATATAGCTGTCAAAACCTTGGTAGTTTCTTGCCAAACCCGTATTTTTGTCGAACATCACATAACAAATGAGAGCCTCAAACCGCGCGAACAGACGGTAGCCGTTGCACAAACCGAATCGATGACCTTGCTCGAAACGCCAAAAGCGCCCCTTGTTTGTAGGGATTTAGAAAAAACGGACGCAACATCTCCCCTCACCACAGTTCGCCCTCTCCATTCACAGACTCTTTTCTTTCTTTCGAACATGAACATTGTCCACCCTTTCCGAAAAGCGCTGCGATTCTACATCGATGGTTTCCGACAAATGACTTGGGGTAAAACCCTTTGGATCATTATTGCCGTGAAACTCTTCGTCATGTTCGCTGTGCTCCGTCTTTTCTTCTTCCAACCCGTGCTCAAAGGCACCCCCGATCAGAAGCAAGACCACGTTGCCACGCAACTTTCACAACCGTAAATCCAAACAATCAACAATTATAATTATGACGATGCTCCACACCACCGACCTTGCCGTACTCGACTGGTCGAGAGCGCAATTTGCGCTCACAGCATGCTATCACTGGCTCTTCGTCCCCCTCACCCTCGGACTCGCGCTCGTGATGGCCATTATGGAAACTATGTATTATCGCACCGGCGATGAGTTTTGGAAAACCACCACCCAATTCTGGCAAAAACTCTTCGGCATCAACTTCGCCATCGGCGTAGCCACCGGTATCATCCTCGAGTTTCAATTCGGCACCAACTGGAGTAACTATTCTTGGTTCGTCGGCGACATCTTCGGCGCGCCGCTCGCTATCGAAGGCATCTTGGCCTTCTTCATGGAATCGACCTTCATCGCCCTCATGTTCTTCGGTTGGGGCAAGATCAGCAAAGGCTTCCACTTGGCCTCCACTTGGCTCACCGGCCTCGGCGCAACGATCTCGGCTTGGTGGATTCTCGTGGCCAACAGCTGGATGCAGCACCCGACGGGCATGGACTTCAACCCCGAGACCGTCCGCAACGAGATGATGGACTTCTTCGGCGTGGCCTTCCAGTCCTTTGCCGTCAACAAGTTCTGCCACACCGTGTCGAGCGCATGGCTCACCGGTTCGGTCTTCGTCGTGGCCGTGAGCTGCTGGTACCTCCTCCGCGGTCGCAACACGAAACTCGCCACGCAGAGCATCAAGATTGCCGCCATCGTCGGTTTGGTTTCCGGCCTCATCGTGGCCGCCACCGGCGACCGCAGCGGCGAAGACATTGCTCATCACCAACCCATGAAGTTGGCTGCCGCCGAAGGCCTGCGCAAGGGTTCGGAAGGCGCGCCCTTCAGCATCGTGCCCGGTGTCGAAGTGCCCGGTGCCCTCTCGCTCGTGGCACACAAAGATCCGAAAGCCTTCGTGCCCGGTATTGACGACATTCTCTACCACGGCTACACCGACGTCAACGGCAACACCGTGATGCCCGCCACCGAAAAGATGAAGCGCGGCGCAACCGCCCTTTCCGCTTTCAAGGACTATCGTGCCGCACGCAACAAATCGCCCGAACGTGCCGATTCCGCGCTCCGCGTGTTTGAAGAGCACAAGGCCTATTTCGGTTATGGCTACATTCAAAAGGTCGAAGATCTCATCCCGCCCCTCGGCATGGTCTACTGGTCGTTCCGCATCATGGTCGGTGCCGGCATGGCTTTGATCCTTGTCATGGCACTCCTCATTTGGTACGGCCGCAAAGGCACGCTCACCGAGAAGCGCTGGTTGCTCCACGTCGGTCTTTGGAGTCTCGTACTCGCCTATCTTGCCCAACAAGCCGGATGGATTGTGGCCGAAGTGGGTCGCCAACCTTGGGCCATCCAAGACTTGCTCCCCGTCAATGCCGCCGTTTCGAGTTTGTCGGTGACGAACGTGCAGATCACCTTCGCCCTCTTCTTCGTGGTCTTCACGGCGCTCCTCATTGCCGAGCTCCGCATCATGTTTAAGGCTATTTCCAACCATCATCAGGAATAACCGCACTTTCTACGCCACGGCCGTGCCAACTACTGCACATGTGTGCACGGCCGCGGCGGAAGAAAAGCGGTAGACACCTCCTTTTCGCACCCACCTCGAGGCGAAGTCCCGACAGGGCGCAGCAAGAACTCGCCCATGGGCGAAACGGATGTGCCGCAACTGTCTATTTTCCCATCCCCTATTCCCTTTCATCATGATCACCTACACACTTCTACAACAATACTGGTGGCTGCTCGTCAGTCTCCTCGGCGCGCTCGTCGTCTTCCTCATGTTCGTGCAGGGCGCCAACACACAGATTTTCACCCTCGGCCGCACCGAAGGCGAACGCGCACTCATCGTCAACAGCACCGGCCGCAAGTGGGAATTCACCTTCACCACCCTCGTCACCTTCGGCGGTGCCTTCTTCGCCTCCTTCCCTTTGTTCTACAGCACCAGCTTCGGCGGTGCCTACTGGGTGTGGATGCTCATCCTCTTCAGCTTCGTGCTCCAAGCCGTCAGCTATGAGTTCCAAAGCAAACTCGGCAACTTCTTGGGCAAGAACACCTATCGCTGGTTTCTCGTCTTGAACGGCGTGCTCGGCCCCTTGCTCCTCGGCACAGCCGTCGGCACTTTCTTCCACGGCGCCAACTTCGTGGTGAACAAAGACGTGATGGGCGAACAACTCGCGCCTGCCATCAGCAGCTGGACCACCGGCTGGCACGGACTCGAAGCCGTGGCCAATCCTTGGAACTTGGTGCTCGGTCTGGTGGTGCTTTTCTTGGCGCGCATCCTCGGTAGCCTCTACATGCTCAACAACATCGACGACGAAGGCCTCACGCCCCGTCTGCGCCGACAGGTGCTCATCGATGCCGTGCCCTTCCTCGTGCTCTTCCTCGCCTTCGCCGCCCACCTGCTCACGGCCGACGGTTTTGCCGTCAACCCCGAAACGGGCATCGTCAGCATCGAGGCCTACAAGTATCTGCACAACTTCTTGGCACTGCCCCTCACGCTGGTGCTCTTCTTGCTCGGCGTGGTGCTGGTGCTGCTGGGTATCGGTCGCACCGTTTTCACCACGACGCGTCGCGGCATCTGGTGTGCGGGCATCGGTAGCGTCTTCACCGTTTGGGCGCTCCTGCAAGTGGCTGCGCTCAACAACACGGCCTACTACCCCTCGTTGGCCGACCTGCAAAGCTCACTCACCTTGGCCAACAGCTGCTCGAGCGAGTTCACCCTCACGACCATGAGCTTCGTCTCGCTCGTCATCCCCTTCGTGCTGGCCTACATCGTCTATGCTTGGTATAGCATCGACCGCAAGAGCCTCACGCAAAGCGAATTGGCTGACAACGAACACAAGTATTGATCCGGCGCACAACGCCGACCTTTTTCAACGAAGCCCCTCGCTCCGCCTTGCCGGAGCGAGGGGGTATTTTTTTGGGGGGGACGATGGGCGCAGCCACGTAGAGCAAAGTGCCCAACTCACGCGCCTTTCCCTGCGACTCAAGAAGCCCAGGAACAAGTGATGCAATGTTCAGCATGTCAAAGATCGTTTGCGCCGATGCACGGGGCAAAGCCTGCAAAATTTGCGCTATAGGGACGCCGCAACGCGGCGGAAAAAAGGAAAGGTTGTGTTTTATCAAGGGCAAAAGTAATTCTTTTCTTTCGAAATATCGCATTTTTCGAAAAGAAAATCGCACAATCATTCTACATTTTCGAAACGTACACAAAAACACGTGGACTTTTTCTCGAAACACGACTTGTTTCGCAATAAATCACGCTCTTTTTGGGTGAAAGAAGTCCTTGCTGTTTCGCATGCCCACACCGCGGTCGTTTCCTCACGCGTAGGGACACGCCCCTGCGGACACCCTCCCGCGCATCGCGCACTCAGCGAGTTCGAAATTCTTGCCTTCACCCTTCACCTCCCCATCTAACCAACTGATAATTGGCCACTTACGCGTGAAGGAAACGCCTATTTTAACACTTCACCGGTGAAGGAAAATGAGGTGAAGCCTTCACACTTATTTTCTTCAAAATCAACAACTTACAACCTAAAGGTGAAGAGGTGAAGGCAAAAAACGAAAAACGCCGGACGCGCGTATACGCGCCCGCGCGTTGGGCTTCGATGAGGCACGTAGGCAAGCGCCTCCGTAGGATTTCGTCGCTGTCTACCACTTCACAGTACCGACAGAGTAAAACAAGTTCATCCGTACTTTCAAAATCAAAGACAATCTAAACGATAATGTATCACATTCGACGATACTGTCCCAAAACGTGTGTAAGCTCCAAAACTCTTGTCAGGACTATGCGATAGCAAGGCCCCGACAGAACCAAAGACATCATGCGTAATACCACCTATGCACTTACCCATAGATAATGAAATCCAAGATTTAGTCTATCAAAAAAAAGAGGGCATCTAAATCGAGAAACTACCAAACCGTATCATAATTTCCAGGAATAGTACCTCATAGACATCTCCATATCTTTTCTCATAGGTCTTCAGTGATGGTTTCGATCGAGTTATAGTCCTACTCCAGACCATCGATAATCTTTTGAATATGTGGAGAAATCTTATACTCTGCCTGCTGCAGGTATGGAGCATAATGTGCTAGCATGGCGTCTGAGAATTGTAGATTAGCAATGTCAAGTTTCCGTTTGATGAGCCAATATCTGTAGAGAGCAAATGCCTCCACAGGGAATAAGCTCCATGTGGGATCTGTGAAAGGGTTGGCTATGAAAGAATCATTATGATAAGTCTTTAGGTGATATGTCATCAGGTCGTCTAGCAAATCCTCCACCTCTTCTGCAGAGCAGGTAGCAGCATTCGCTAGCACCTTGTCGTAGGGTGCTATGGGTACGTCTTCCTTCTTCCCCCAGATGATGCCTTTCCTTGTGAGAATATCTTGATAAAGAAACGTCGCAAGGGGAAGGGTGGTAACGTGTAGCTTAAACTGGTTGCGCGTTTTATAGTTCAAAGCCTCTGTGGTAACGTCTACGATCCGTTCTTTAAGCATGTCATCTGCAAACATCGCCATAGCAAGTAGAAAGCCCGGTAAAGTAGTAAGTTCCGATGATAACGTGAGTTTCTTTTCTGCTCTCAGCTCTTCATTCTTTTTCCACATAGACCAATATGCAATGTACTGGATATGGAGAGCATCTACCATTCTTTGGAAAAGTTCAGGACTAGGATTGTGCCAAAATTGCAGTTGACACACGTCAAACTCCGTGTGGGCAACAGTATTTAACTGGATAAAATTCCATTTCTCCAAAGATGGATTTGCTAAACGCTCCAAATACTCCGCCTCGTTAGTGTAGCCCTTCCAGTTTGAGAAGAATTTGTCAATGCGTTTTGTGTACTCTGCTCTCGTTCGCTTTTTCATATGCTAATGCCATTTATGTTCTGTATGGGAGGCTGCATACAGCCGTCCTTTTGCTCCCGATTAAAACCATTGAAATGGGGTGAGCAAATTATTGTTTCGTATATAATTGCTATACCAAGCCCCATACTCAAAATTAGCAAGGAGACAGCTTGTTAGATATAGCGCATATAGGAGATTAGCCACATCTATATAATTAATAGATTTTTCAAATCAATCTCCCTCAACCCCTGGGCATCAATAAGTCTACATCTTTCAATTATTAGGTTTTCAAGTCCCTCTAACTTAAGAATATCACCTTTTGTTAGAGATAGCGCTGGGCAATTTTGAATAAATAAGGTATGTAGCTTTCTACAGCCGTCAAGACCTCCTATTGAGGTTAGCTTTCCATTGAGAAGCCGCAGGGTTTCCAGGCTTTCTAATTTACCTAGAAAAGACAGTTCGTCTTCATTTACAGAGCTCAACATTAAAGACTGCAGTGAGGTAAGATATTCCCAGCCAATAATTTTGCTACTATAGTGAGTGTTGAGTTTCTTAAGCCTGCGGAAAGATGATAAATCAATAGGCACATTGTTACCTGCCACCCAGCGCAATTCCTCCAGGTTATGTAGCGCTCTTATACCTTCTGTGTTTGATCTTCGATCTAATGGGACCAGCCAATGAAGAACCCTTATAAAATCCCTTCCCTTCAGAAAATCAAAGTTGACTCTTTGCTTACGGTACTCATTAAAATGACACGCTATACAGACACAGTCTATCTCATTCTCCTGAGCATAATCCAACCCTTTCTCTATAGAATCACACATAATAGTAATTCCCCTAAAGCCAGAGTCGTTGTTTAAGTTAACAGTGTACCCTTTCATTAGTGTTTGTTATTAGCTCGTAATCTCACATCAGCTTCATAGTCATTTCGCAGCTGCTTAGCTAACTTGGTTGCTTCTACCTGCAGCTCAGGATTAGCAACCCAAGCAGACTTCCCACTTAAATAAGAATTAAGATACTCCGCAGGAATCCCATCACGACCAGAAACGAAACCTGCATCACACATTGCTTTATACTCGACCATTTTTCCTAAGGTATTATTCCCCCCTGTGCTAACATGAGCAGCCCCAATCAGAGTGGAATCCATATTCATCTTCGTCACTTGAAGGCTCCGTTCTCCTATCGATTTATTCATTCTGCCTATCTCACCTTTCCCTATATACTTATGCCCACTTGCGAACCCAAACATATAAGCTCCACCTGTCCCAGCTAGCCCCCAGGGGTCTATCCAGGCATTTACATCGTGAACGTATGCATACAGGTTTGTCAGCCCCGCTTCAAGGCGAATGGGGTCTTGGCTGATATAGGCTCCTGTTTCGGGCGAGTAGTAGCGGAAGCGGTTGTAGGCGAGCCCCGTCTCTGTGTCGAGGTACTGCCCTTGGTACAAGAAGGGCACCAGCCCCACTTCGCCTTGCTCTATACGCACACGCCCATAGACATCTAGCTCTCTCGCCCAAACACGCTGTCCTTCCTCGTCATACGCCTCTATGGGCGTACCAAGGTAGTCTGAAATGATGGAGTAGCGTCTCTCGCCCACGATCTTCGCCGAAGGAACAAATGTCCCCTCGTCGAATATCCAAGTGGTCAGCTTCGTCTGTGGCTCAGGCGTGAGGTAGGTTCTCCTGCCTTCGCTGTCATCTATAGTCTCGGGACGATCACTGAGTGGATACGACCACTCGTGCAGAGGCACATTGCCATCCCACAAGAAGCGTGTAATGGTATGTTGCTCCGCCTTGCCATAGGCGTTAATCTTTGCCGTTCTACGCCCCAGTGCATCATACTCAAAGCGTAGATTAACCTTGTCGTTGTTCTTAACCCCGATAAGCTGTCCTGCACCATCCCAAGTGTAAGACCATGTGAGCGGCTCTATGATTCGCTTACGGCATATCCAGTCGTAACGTTCCACGCTCTCGCTCTTGGAGATCCGCTCCGTGAGGAAGCCCTCGCCATCGAAGCGATAAGTCCACTCCTTATCCTCCTTGAGTCGTCCACCACGCTCATAGCTAGCCTCCTTGGCGAAGCGGTCGGGGTAGATGTTTCCGATGCGGTCGGGGAGCTTGTAGAGGATATCTGTCTCGTTGTAGCGAGCAGCCGCCAGCGTACCTACGACATCGTAGTCAAACTCTGCCGTATAGCTCCCTGCCGTGAGTTTGCGTAGTTTCCCTGACAAGTCCCACTCATATGAGCGATGACTCACCTCATAGCCTGCTCCCTTCGTTACCTGATCTGTTACTCGCCCAGAGCGGTCATACCGCGTACGGTTCTCAACACCACCCAAGAGACGGCGCAGACTTTCTCGCCCCATTACATCATACTCAAGCTGGAGGTTTCAAGCTACCGAGGATCCGACACTTGCCTGCACCTCTGAGATGTTGCAAAGTCCCAAAACCAATAGTAGTATTCTAACAAAGAGTGCTTGCACAATCTAGTTGTTAAATCTTATATATCTAAGTTTAATAGAGGTCGTCTTCTGTAATTATTCTATCACAAGAAAACCTCGAGGTTCGGATATCGATATCGGGAGACAAATAGATATTGTACTTCTTAATATACAAGAATCTTCTCTTCATTCTAGCCATAAAGGATGATACCTTCTTGAGAAATTCTTTGTCCTTTGCTCGAGTATAAAAACGCCCTTGAAGATAATATCCCTCTGTTGCATTAATGCCTGCAGGCGAATATTCTAATATGGGGCTTTTTACCGTATCCAAGGCGCTTACTATCTCACCAGTGTGATAAGCGTGTGTATAGTATACAAGATCTTCCTTCCGGCTCATTTCAACAAGAAAAAAAGAACTAGAGTTATATACAACTGGCGGGAATGGAGCTAGTGTTCCTTTGGGAGATGGGACATCTAACATTGCACCAAACACTTCCTTTAATAGTTGTTCCAGGAACTTATTATCTGCCTCTGTGGCATAGAAATTAATCTGCTTACTCATTAATGCATACTTTCACCTTGCGATGCTTACCTGATGGGGCTTTCCAATCAGGGGATTTATCAGGATTTATCAATGTTACTCGACCTTTCTTATCATGGAATACAATTCTTGCATCAGGAGATAAATCAGGTGACTGTCTAATATCCATAATAGCCCCTCGTTCTCTCGAGGATGGTCTAAAGCCACCCCGAGAACGCATATCCCCGACTTGATGAACTTCGATAATCTTACCCGTACTGGGATCTCTAACGACAACATCCCCATAACGAGAAGTGCCATTTCCTAGATTGATTTGTCCCTCAATCTGAACATTGCTACTTTTATATACTTGCTTTAGGTCCTCAAATACTTGATTTTGTATATCCTGATGGATAGCACCTCCCCTTCCACTCAACCCCCAAGGGTCCACCCAGGCGTTTACATCGTGGACGTATGCGTATAGGTTAGAAAGCCCCGCTTCCAGGCGAATGGGGTCTTGACTGATGTATGCTCCTGTTTCGGGGGAGTAGTAGCGGAAGCGGTTGTAGGCGAGCCCCGTCTCCGTATCGAGGTACTGCCCTTGGTACAGGAAGGGTACCAGTCCCACTTCGCCTTGCTCTATACGCACACGCCCATAGATGTCCAGCTCACGCTTCCAGACACGCTTACCCGCCTCGTCATACGCCTCTACGGGCGTGCCGAGGTAATCCGAGATGATGGAGTATCGTCTCTCACCCACAATCTTCGCCGAAGGTACAAATGTCCCCTCGTCAAACAGCCAAGTGGTCAGCTCCGTCTGTGGCTCTGGCGTGAGGTAGGTTCTCCTGCCTTCGCTGTCATCTACAGTAGCAGGACGCTCCGAGAGCGGATACACCCACTCGTGCAGAGGAACATTGCCATCCCACAAGAAGCGTGTAATGGTATGTTGCTCCGCCTTGCCATAGGCGTTAATCTTTGCCGTTCTACGCCCCAGTGCATCATACTCAAAGCGTAGATTAACCTTGTCGTTGTTCTTAACCCCGATAAGCTGTCCTGCACCGTCCCAAGTGTAAGACCATGTGAGCGGCTCTATGATTCGCTTACGACGTATCCAGTCGTAACGCTCCACCGTAGAGTCAACCGGCAAGCTCCAAAGTTCTTCTATTTGTGGTGAAATAGCGAATCAAACAAAGAACAATGAAGCTGACAACGGCACAAAGATCGGAAATTATTTCCAAACCGGCCTCGAGTGAGGTGGGTTTTAATGAGTTAGTGCGCATTCTTTTGAATCGTTTTTCCAAGCAGGAGCGCGCCCTCTTCCTCGATGAACATAAAGGAGAACAGGGCAATGGCTCCGTCCTCGTCGTTGGCGTGGACACGGTTGCGGTTTTCAACTTCGCATCCTAGGTACTCACTTGGGTGCTTTTCAACCGATTAGACTCGGCATCTTGGCTGCTCAGGAAAGGGAGCGTGCGCTGCTTTTCATGAGCTGTATGCTCGTGGACTTTCCGGTGAAGACATCGGGGGAGAGCTTTCTCCCTCACGATCCTAAAATTCTTTTTGCGGTTCATCCGCCAGTTCGAGTCGTCTGATTAGAACGATATTACTCGAGATGGCGGATGCAGCATAAAAAAAGACATCCCGACGCCGAAGCGCCGAGATGTCGGGAATGCAATTGCTTGATGAAGCAGTACGGGATTAGCCGTTAACCTTCTTCATGTGAGCGATGAGTTCGAGCACCTTGTTAGAGTAGCCGATCTCGTTGTCGTACCAAGACACAACCTTCACGAACGTGTCGGTGAGGGCGATACCTGCCTTAGCGTCGAAGATAGAAGTGCGAACGTCGCCGAGGAAGTCGGCAGAAACGACTGCATCTTCAGTGTAACCGAGTACACCCTTGAGTTCGCCTTCGCTGGCTTCCTTCATGGCAGCACAGATCTCGTCGTACTTCGCGGGCTTAGCGAGGTTCACGGTGAGGTCTACAACCGAAACGTCGAGGGTGGGAACGCGCATCGACATACCGGTGAGCTTGCCGTTGAGTTCGGGGATCACCTTACCTACAGCCTTAGCAGCACCCGTCGAAGAGGGGATGATGTTGCCCGAAGCGGCACGACCACCACGCCAGTCCTTGAGCGAGGGACCGTCTACCGTCTTCTGCGTAGCAGTGGTAGAGTGAACCGTCGTCATGAGACCGTCCGTGATACCCCACTTGTCGTGGAGAACCTTGGCGATGGGAGCAAGGCAGTTGGTGGTGCAAGATGCGTTCGATACGAACTGAGTGCCCTTCTCGTACTTGTCGAAGTTCACACCGCATACGAACATGGGCGTGTCGTCCTTCGAGGGAGCAGACATTACAACATACTTGGCACCGGCATCGAGGTGACCTTGAGCCTTGTCCTTCGAGAGGAAGAGACCGGTGGATTCAACCACGTATTCTGCGCCTACGGCATCCCACTTGAGGTCAGCGGGGTTGCGTTCTGCAGTCACACGGATGCGCTGGCCGTTTACGATGAGCTCGCTCTTTTCGAGGTCGAATTCAACTTCGCCCTTGAACTGACCGTGCATCGTGTCGTACTTGAGCATGTATGCGAGGTAGTCGACCGGGCAGAGGTCGTTGATACCCACAATCTGGATGTCGTCACGATTTTCGACGGCAGCGCGGAAAACGAAGCGGCCAATACGACCGAAACCGTTGATACCTACTTTGATCATAATAGTTGAGTTATTAAATAGGGGTTGATTAATGATGTTCAGCGTCAAAAAACAGGTATTTGCACTCGATGAGCGCACTTTTTCCCTGTTCTGTGCAGCAAAAATACAAAGAAGTTTCTACTTTTGCAGTGCACAAGCAAGAAAAAAATTAAAGCACATGGCTAAATCCACACTTCTCCAAGATTTTAAGGCGTTCGCCGTGAAGGGTAACGCAATAGATATGGCTGTCGGTGTTATCATCGGCGGTGCATTCGGTAAAATTGTCAGCTCGATTGTTGACGACCTCATTATGCCGCCTATCGGTTGGCTCATTGGTGGGGTCAACTTCAAGGATCTTTCTGTAAAATTGCCCGCAATGATGGAAGGTCAAGCTGAGGTGACGATCAACTATGGTAACTTCATCCAAACGGTGCTGGACTTCCTGATCATCGCCTTCTGCGTGTTCATGCTCGTTCGTGGCATCCAGTCGCTCAAGAAAAAGGAAGCCGAACCTGAGGCTCCCGCAGCACCTGCAGGTCCGACGCAAGAAGAACTGCTCGCAGAAATTCGCGACTTGCTCAAGAAGCAAGGCTAATCCCTGCTGACTACACACGGGTGACGCTAAGATGATGGACGTCTTTGCGTCACCCTCTTTCTATTTTCCCAAAATCGTTCTCTCCTCTCGATGCAACAGAAAATTATTATTCTCGACTTCGGGTCGCAGACCACTCAACTCATCGGCCGCCGCGTGCGTGAACTCGACACGTTCTGCGAAATTCTGCCTTACAACAAATTTCCGCACGACGATCCTTCGGTGATTGGTGTCATCCTCTCCGGTTCGCCTTTCAGTGTCTACGATCCCGAGGCCTTCAAAGTCGATCTTTCGAAGATTCGCGGGCGCCTTCCCATTTTGGGCATTTGCTATGGCGCGCAATATATGGCACAACACTTCGGCGGAAAAGTGGAACCCGCAGCGAGTCGCGAATATGGTCGTGCGAACCTTCAGACCATCGAGCACGACAACCCGCTCTTCAAAGACTTCATTCCCAACTCACAGGTTTGGATGAGTCACGGCGATACGATTACGGCCATCCCCGACCATTTCCGTTGCATTGCTTCGACTCCCGAAGTGAAGTTTGCCGCCTATCAAGCAGAAGACGAAGCACTGTGGGGCGTACAGTTCCACCCGGAAGTGTTCCACTCGTTGCAGGGTTCGCAGTTGCTGCGCAACTTTGTCGTGGACATTTGCGGAAGCCGTCAAGACTGGAGCGCGGCTTCGTTCGTGGACAGCACGGTGGCGGAGTTGCGTGTGCAACTGGGCAACGATCGCGTCATCCTCGGTCTCTCCGGCGGTGTCGATTCGTCGGTGGCAGCCGTTTTGCTCCACAAAGCCATCGGAGATCGCCTCACTTGTATTTTCGTCGACCACGGCTTGCTCCGCAAAGACGAGTTTAACACCGTGATGGAGGACTACAAATGTCTCGGACTGAACGTGATCGGCGTAGATGCAAGCGAAAAATTCTTCTCTGAATTGGCCGGTGTGGAAGAGCCTGAAAGCAAACGCAAGATTATCGGCGCCGGCTTCATCGATGTCTTCGATGCCGAGGCGATGAAAATCACCGATGCCAAGTGGTTGGCGCAAGGTACGATCTACCCCGACCGCATCGAATCGCTGAACATCACGGGTAAGGTGATCAAGAGTCACCACAATGTGGGCGGACTTCCCGAAAAGATGAATCTCCGCATCTGCGAACCGCTGCAATGGCTCTTCAAAGACGAGGTGCGTCGCGTGGGACGCCAGATGGGCATGCCCGAACACCTCATCAATCGTCACCCCTTCCCCGGTCCCGGTCTGGCCGTGCGCATCTTGGGCGACATCACCCGCGAGAAAGTGCGCATTCTTCAAGAGGCTGACGACATCTTCATCCGCGGACTCCGCGACTACAAGGTGCGCATGGACGTGGATCAAGCGCGCCGCGTACTCGCAGCCGGCGTTCCTGCCAACTCTCCCCGCCACGGCGAAATCGAAGTTTCGCTCTACGACCAAGTTTGGCAGGCCGGTGTGATCCTCCTCCCCGTGAAAAGCGTGGGTGTGATGGGCGACGAACGCACCTACGAGCAGGCTGTCGCACTGCGCGCGGTGACTTCGACCGATGCCATGACGGCCGACTGGAGCCACCTGCCCTACGACTTCCTTGCTCGCGTGAGCAATGAGATTATCAACAAGGTGCGCGGCGTGAACCGCGTGTGCTACGACATCTCTTCAAAACCGCCTTCGACAATTGAGTGGGAATAAACTTTCCCGGACAGCTAATTGAATACGTGCCCTTTCCGTTTCATTGTGAACAGAAAGGGCACGTTTTTGTATTCTTTCGCGTATAACTTCTGCAGCTTCCGCGTAAAACGAGGGCATATAAGTACCCAAATTGCAAAGAACAGGCGGCATTTCTTGCTTCCTGCGACAAAAAATCGTATATTTGCATCGGTTACTCAATAAAACAAGTATGTCTCAACTCCCTAAAGTCAAGCAACATCGTCTGCACAACGAAGGAAGCACCACGCTGATGCTCTCCGGTGCCACACTTTTGGTGGTCGCAGCACTCGACTATTGGTTGCTTTTTGAGCGTTGCCCGCTCGCTTTCTATATTATCCTCGCTGTTTTTGTCATCATATTCGCCATCATCGTCAATTTCTTCAGATGTCCGATGCGAATCTTTACCGGCGAAACTGAGAATGTGGTCGTCGCTCCTGCCGATGGTAAAATCGTTGTCATCGAAGAAGTGGAAGAAAATGAATACTTCCACGACCGCCGTAAAATGGTGAGCGTCTTTATGTCGGTAACCAACGTGCACGCCAACTGGTTCCCCGTCGAAGGCATCGTGAAAATGGTGCGTCATCACAATGGTAACTTCGCCAAAGCGTGGTTGCCGAAAGCCAGCGTTGAAAACGAGCGCAGTACGATTGTCATCAGCACCCCCTCGGGACACGATGTACTGGTACGCCAAGTGGCCGGTGCTGTGGCACGTCGTATCGTGACCTACGCACGAGAAGAACAAACTTGTAAGTTGGATAATCACCTCGGATTCATCAAATTTGGATCGCGCGTGGACGTTTATCTCCCCCTCGACGCAGAAATCGATGTCGTAATGGGGCAAACCACGACGGGCAACACTACGGTGCTCGGACGTCTCAAACCAAAACAATCACAAGCTGAAGCTTGATCCTCATCTTTTACGCGCCCTTCGCTTGTAAGGGCGCGTTTTCTTTGCGTCTTATTGGCAGATGTAGAGCAGGCGTCCGGAAGAACTTATTCAAAGTGGAAAAGTTACCGATGACTTCTCCCAGTATCCACAGACAAGATGAGAAATGACTCGCTACTTTCTTCTACCCTTCAGTCACATCGCTCCTCCCCACTCCACAACTCGCCAACATACTTTCGATATGCGCCCACCCGCGCAACGAAGCGCACATCTCCTTTGACTTTTACAAATCCCTTTCATTGTGAAAAAGCATATCCCCAACTCCATCACCAGCTGCAATCTCATCTGCGGCTGCATTGCCATCCACTATGCCATGAGCGGCGCACTGACGATGGCCCTCCTCTTTATTGTACTCGGTGCCGTTTTTGATTTCTTCGACGGCTTCGCCGCGCGTCTACTGGGTGTGGCCAGTCCCATCGGCAAGGAACTCGATTCGCTCGCCGATGTTGTCACCTTCGGAGTAGCTCCGGCAGCGATGGTCTTCACGTTGCTCAGCCAACACTCCCGGTGCAGTGCCAACGGCTCGTGCCCCTTGGGTATGATTCTCCCTTACACCGCTTTTCTGATTGCCGCTTTTTCTGCGTTGCGGTTGGCAAAATTCAACCTCGACACACGCCAAAGTCATTCCTTCATCGGCCTTCCCACACCCGCCAACGCCCTCTTTTGGGGTTCGCTCGCGGTATGGCTTAGCGAAACATCCATTCAAGTTAATCTCACGGTCTTTAGAATCTGCATGTTCCTGCTCATCATCTGGTCTTGTCAGATTATGGTCAGTGAAGTCCCCATGTTTGCACTCAAATTCAAGAGCTACGGTTGGAAAGGCAACGGCATTCGCTACTCCTTCATGCTGCTTTCGCTCGCGGTGGTGATCACTGCAGCCGCTCTCGGTGAACTGATCCTTGCCCCCGCCGTCATTGTACTGCTCTACGTTCTCGCTTCGTTGCTGACACAGCGCAACAGCGCAGCATAACCACCGGCTGCATTAACAACAGACACGTCGCGCGATTCGACGTAAAAAACGATTTTAGCAAACGTGTCAACCTTACGTTGGCACGTTTGTTGCATTTTCTGCTTTACCGACCATCTTTCGATGGTTTTCTCGCTTGTCAGCGCATCATGTAGCTTTGTCCAAGCGAATAGAGGAGCGTTTTTGCAACGCAAGTACCGAATGTTCGGTCTCCCTTAGGCGGTCGCAACGAAAATCGCCCTTTCCTCGATTATTCATCCATAAACCTTCGCTGTATGTTCAATACTCTCGGATGTATTTTTGCCCTTGTTGTCGGCTTCATCGTGTTTTTTGCCATTGCTTTTGGGCGTATTCTCGGTTTTATTCTCTCCCTTTTTGGAATCGGCTTCAACAACGACGCCGACCGCTACAACGCTGGTACACAGCAACAAGGATTTCGCCAAAACGCCAACCGGCAGCACGGTACTTCGCAACAAGACAACCGGCGTTCTTCCGGCAATGCGTACACCGAACGACAGCAAGAAAAGATCTTCACCAAAGACGAGAGTGAATATGTAGACTTCGAAGAAGTAAAATAAACCGCTCACAGAGATTTCACCCACAAGTGCGCGGAATTTCGCGCATCGTTTCCATACAAAATCCTCCTTCTATCGCCAAGTTTGCGACAGAAGGAGGATTTTTTCATGTCGGTATTCTACATCAAAAAGTATCACCTATCCGATTGTGCAATCGCTTCAAAAGTAGGAAAACAGTTTTCTTGCCGTTCTTCCCTTGAGCTACGTTCGATTGGCAACTATTTCAACAAATTATTACGCTCCAAATAAGCACAAAAGCCCTCTATGATCTTATGGTTACGCTCCACAATATCTGCCTCGGAGAAGTCCGTCATGTTCGTCCCCAACTCGCGTAGATCGAAGATGGTAGTACCAGGTTTCTCGCCTCGAGCTGTATCAAAACCCTTGTAATACTTCACTTTGTCAGCAAAGCGATAATCAGCAGCACGAATATTGATGCGCTGCTCCAAGAGACTTTTGTTCCCAAGCAATTCGAGAACCGAAGCATCGGAGAGTGGCTCGTTCTTAGCGCGGTTGCGCGCATAGATGTGTTCTATCTCCAAACGCGTGTCAAGCGGAAGGAGTTGTTGCTCATCCCGCTCAAAAGCCCACCACGTGATCATCGAACGTGTGATTTGCCGCTGATTGTGGAATTGGAAATTGTTGATGACACTCACCAAATTCGCCCGATCGAACTTAAAATCGGAGAAGTTGACCGTTCGCCCTTGGATGATATTTACCATCTCTCGATATACGGGGGTACGTAGTGCATTGACACCGGGGTTCGTCAGCGCATAAGCCCAAATGAAACCAATGATCTTTTCCAAGAACTGGTGGAATGTTTCCTCCTCTAAACCACCATCTGCCTGCTTATGGTGCAAGAAATAGACAGACACGAAGTAGTACCACATACCGTTGGGCGCATAGTTGAGCACAAAAAGTTCACGCAGCACGCGTTCCGAGAAACGATCGCGATTTTGATTCTCCACATCGTACCAAAACTTCACAAGAATTTCTAAGTCGGCCAACGTTGTATCGCTTTTCAACACGGCATAGCTATTCTTTTCGTAGAATTTACGCAAGGCCTCCGTGCTTGTGTTCGTAATGCCTTGAACGGCGCGCAAATAATACATATAGCGCGTGAAAAGTTCGTCGAGGGGCGAAGACGTTCCACCCTTGAAAGCCCGTAGTGCCAGTTGTTCTACTTCTTTCCAACGCTCGATAAACTCGGCTCGCTCGTTCTTCTTCGTATAGTGCTTGTAAAACTCAGCTTTGAAGATATCCGCATCCGACAAAGGCTTTCCGCGGTCGTTCAGCGTCGAGAAGATGCGGAGCGCCGTGTCTTGATTCTCCGCTTCGATGGGAAGGAGAATGCAATTATTCATGATGCGCATGGGGAAATGCGCGAAGAAGGAGGGATAGTGTTCGAGGAAAGAGGATATCTTCTCCTCGAAAAAACGATAGTTTTCGGCGTAACGGCTTTTGAAATGCTTGGCTACTACTCCTTGCTTCAGTATTTCCAAAAACTCTCCCTTGTCATCATCTGTAGCAACTTCTGAATCGATTTTGAGTGCATCACGATCCGGTTTATTAAACTCGTTCGTTTTCCACACACACTTCTCAATGCTCTCGCGCATTCTCAAAGTGTTTTCGTCCTTCATGTGTCCGGAACGCTGATAAAAGGCACGCAACAAGAGCATCAACGTAGTGAGGCGTTGTTGTCCATCGATGATTTCTTGTTTACCATCGGCATTTTTGAAAGTGACAATGGGACCTAAATAATACTCATCGCGCTGGTCGAATTTATCCACGTCCTCCTCCGGTATGGCAAAAGCGAAGATATCGTCCCAAAGGGTCTGACATTCACTCTCGCCCCAAGCATAGGGACGTTGATAATCGGGGATCAAAAAATCAATTTTGCGGTCGGAAAAAAGACCATACACTGTTTTCTGATCAATGTTCAATTTAGACATGGTATGCGTGTTTGACTGTAGTGGCAACTAAATTGTTTGCGAGAAAAAAGAGACGATTTCGATCGTATGCTTGCCTTCTCTTGCTGCAAAGTTAAGATATAACAACAGCTTACCCAAATCTTTTCCGCGGCAAAAGGCCTCTATTTTCTGCATACCCTCCTTCTTTCTAACAGCCCCTGTGACGAGGGCGAAAAAACTTGGGGACTTTTGCGAAAAAGCAGTGGAGAAAAAAGAAAAACGTCCGACGTTTTTTTCAATTCGTCGGACGTTTTTATGAGAGAGTCCGCATCAAGCGGAGAGGCGTCGTCTTAAAGTGCGCCCAAAGCAGCGGAGAAGCTTTCGATGTAGTTATAAACACAACCCACCAAACCGAGCAACACAACACCTACCACGCAAATGCCGAGGGCGGTATTGCCATAGCAATCGTTTTTGAACGCAGGAAGCGGATTGTCGTTGGGGTTGATGTACATGGCCTTCACGATGAGCAGGTAGTAGTAGAGCGAGATCACCGTGTTGATCAAAGCCACGAGCACCAACCAGTGCCAACCGGCGTGGAAGGCGGCCATGAAGACGAAGAACTTCGAGAAGAAGCCGGCAAACGGGGGAATACCGGCGAGAGAGAACAAGCACAGCGTCATGATGAAGGCCTGTTTCGGATTCGTGCGGTAGAGTCCGTTGTAATCGTCCATGGAAATTGCGCCGGTGTTTTGTTCCACTGATACCAAAACGCCGAAGGCGCCGAGGTTAGCCACCAAGTAAACGGCGAGATAGAACACCAACGAAGTCACACCCTGCGCGGTTCCTCCCATCACGGCCAAGACCAGATAACCGGCTTGGGAGATGGCGGAGAAAGCCATGAAGCGTTTGAGATTCTTTTGACGGATGGCGAAGAGGTTAGCCACAGTGATCGAAGCAATGATGATCCACATCAAGGCGTGATTCCAAGCGGCAAACAGTTCGCCGTTCATCGAGAAGATTTGCACCAGCACGGTGAAGAGCACAAAGGCGGCGCTGCCTTTCGAAATGACACTGAGGAAACCGGTCACCACGGTGGGGGCGCCCTCATAGGTGTCGGCCGTCCAAAGGTGGAAGGGAACCAACGAAATCTTGAAGCCCATTCCGGCCAAGAAGAAGGCCAAACCGAGCAACGTCAACGTGAGCGAGCTACTACTGCTGAGGCTCATGAGGTGGAAGTAGAGCGTGCCGAACGTGCCGTAGAGGAGCGAAATGCCGTAGAGCATCAGCGCGGCGGAGAAGAGGGCGAGAAGAATGAACTTCGCTCCGGCTTCGGCGCTCTCGTAGCGCAATTTGTCGTAGGCCACCAAGGCAGCCATGGGAACAGAGGCGAGTTCGAGGCCGATGAAGAACATCAAGAAATGACCGGCAGAGATCATCAGGTACATACCCAACAGGGTGAAGAGCGTAACGATGTAGAATTCGCCTTGCTTCACGAGGTTTTCTTCACGCGACATCCAACGATGTGCCATGAGGAAGGTGATGAACGTACCGACACTCAAGATGGTCTTGACGATAACGGCCATGCCATTGGTGACATACATGCCACCGAAGGCGGTCGATGCACCGGCTCCCGAGATGAGCGTCCAAACATTGACGCAAATCGGCAGCAGCAGAACGACAAGAGGGAGCGGGGTATTATAAACTCCCTTGCCCTTATTGTCGGCGCACATGAAAAGATCGGCCACAAAGAGAATGAGCACCGCCAGGAGCAGCGACAATTCGGCCGGCATACTGAGAAACTGAGAAAAATCCATTTCTAGTGAGCTGTTAGGTTAGGAAGTTTACAAAAAAGGATTGGATTGGCTGTGGAGTACACTGCCAGCTTCGCGCAAATGCTCGATGACGGGATGCACACCGCCGCGTACCATGTCGCTGACCCAGAAGGGAGCCAGACCGAGACCGGCAACGGCAAGAATCAAGCAGACCACAGAGAAACGCTCGTCCCAAGTGGCATCGGTGAGTTGGAGGTGATGCTCGTTGGTGCACGTGCCGTAGAGAATCTTTCCGACGAGGCGGAGAATGTAGACAGCGGTAATAACGATCGAAGTACAAGCGATGATGGTCATCACGGTGTAGAACGTGCCGGTGTTTTCAAACGATCCGACAAAAATCGTCATCTCGGCGATGAAACCCGAAAGACCGGGCAAACCGAGGTTGGCCAAACCGGCGATAACGTAGCAGACGGCCAAGAAAGGCATGATGCGCATCAAGCCGGCGAGTTCACGAACGTCGCGTGTATGTGTGCGGCCGTAGATGAAACCGATGAGGGCGAAGAAGAGGGCCGTCATCAGACCATGCGAAAGCATCTGCAACACAGCGCCGGTGCTGGCGGTTTCGGTCATCATGCAGAGGGCGAAGAGCACCAGGCCGCAGTGCGACACCGAAGAGTAGGCGTTGATGTACTTCAAGTCGGTCTGCACGCAAGCGGAGAAGGCGCCGTAGACCACAGAGATACCGGTCAGCACAAGGAAAATCCAACTCAATTCGTTGGCGGCCTCGGGCAAGAGGTACATGGCGATGCGGAAACAGCCGTAACCACCGAGTTTCATGAGCACACCCGCGTGGAGCATCGACACGGCCGTGGGGGCGGAGGCGTGACCGTCGGGCGACCATGTGTGGAAGGGGAAGAGTGCGCCGAGCACACCGAAGCCGACGAAGGTCATCGGGAACCAAAGCAACTGCCAGTTGTGGGCAATGGCGTGCGCACCGCCGGTCTGATTGGCGATCTCGACGATGTTCATCGTGTTACCGCCGGCGCCGTAGAAGATGCCGAAGATACCGCACATCAAGAAGGCAGAACCACCCATGAGCATGAGGGTAAGCTTCATCGCGGCGTATTCTTTTCGACCGGATCCCCACACACCGATGAGGAGATACATGGGGATGAGGGCGATTTCATAGAACATGAACATGGCGAACATGTCGATCGTGATGAAAAAGCCGAACACACCCATCGAAAGGAGGGTGAACCAAAGGAAATATTCCTTGGTGAGGGGCTTCAGTTGCCAAGAAGCAAACGTACCGGTGAAGACAATGATGGCAGAGAGGAGCAACATGGCTACACTGATGCCGTCGACGCCGACCGTATAGTTAATATGGAGCGTGGGAAACCACTGTACGCTGTCGACAAAGAGCATTTCACTGTGGGGATCGAGCGCACGAGCGTCCAGGAAGGCGAACACCAAATAGACGGCTGCGGCCAACAAGGCGGTGCTTCCTGCCACCATCACGCCGCGCACTTGGTTGAGACTGCGCGAAAGCCAAAGCGCCGGCAGCATCAACAGCGGGATGAGTACGAATATCGAAAGAAAATTCATATTGGGGTGGGATTGTTAGAGAATCATGATGAGGAAGACGAGGAATGCGCCCAGGGCGAATACCAGCGCGTAGGACTGAACACTTCCGTTCTGCAGACCGCGGATGCACAACGACAGGCGGTGCGTACCCCAGGCGAGGAAATCGAAGAAACCGTCGATGACGTGGCGATCAAACCAAGCGATGGGACGAGAGATGTAACGGAAAATGATGCGGTGCGTGACGAACTGGTAGACTTCGTCGAGATAGAAACGCTTATAAGCCCAACGGTGCAGGCTGGGCATGGCGGCTTGGAGTTTGTCGGCCACGGGTTGCGTCTTACCGATGTAGATATACGTTGCCAAACCGATGCTGAGCAAGGCGATCACACTGCTGGTGATGGCGATTTGCGTGTCGAGATGGATGTCATAGGCGGTGCCTTCGGCAGAAACGAAGTGGCCGAAGGGAATCCAACCGCCTACTACGGTCACCACGCTGAGGATGATGAGCGGAAGGGTCATGGTCCAAGGGGCTTCGTGCGGACGGTGTTCAGCATAGGCTTCGTTGTCCTTGCCCCAGAAGATGCCGTAGTACAGGCGGAACATGTAGAATGCTGTCATGGCGGCCACCATTGTCATCCACCAACCGAGCACGGGGCTATAATGGAAGCAAGCGGTGATGATTTCGTCCTTAGAGAAGAAACCGGACAAGCCGGGAACACCGGCAATGGCCAAGCAGCAGATCAAGAAGGTGATGTGGGTGATGGGCATGTACTTGCGCAATCCGCCCATCGCGCTCATTTCGTTGCTGTGCACGGCATGAATGATGGCACCGGCGCCGAGGAACAAGCAAGCCTTGAACATGGCGTGGGTGAACAAGTGGAACATGCCGGCCATGTAGCCGAGTTGGGCGTGATTGTCGAGCACGCCTTCACCGCTGTGGGCGGGGAGCGAGGCGCCGAGGGCAACCATCATGAAGGCGATTTGCGAAATCGTGGAGAAGGCCAGCACGCGCTTGATGTCGCTCTGCGCGCAGGCGACAGAGGCGGCATAGAAGGCGGTGATTGCACCAACCCACACGACAATGGAGAGGGCGGAGGGAGCATACTCCATCCACATGGGGAACATGCGCGCAATTTGGAACACACCGGCCACGACCATCGTGGCAGCGTGGATGAGAGCCGACACGGGGGTGGGGCCTTCCATGGCATCGGGCAACCAAATGTGGAGGGGGAACATGGCACTCTTACCAGCGCCGCCGATAAACATCAACACCAGCGCGGCAGGGATGATAAACGCGCCTGCTGCCACCGTGGGATCGACTGCAACATTGAGGAAGGGCGCGGCATGGGCTCCCAACTGCACCGTTCCGGTGAAAGAGAAGTTGAACGAGTGTGCGAAGTAGCCGAACACGAGAATGCCGACGAGGAAGAACATATCGGCAAAGCGCGTCACGATGAAGGCTTTCTTCGACGCGGCGATAGCAGCCGGCGAGGTGTAGTAGAAACCAATGAGGAGGTAAGACGATACGCCCACCAATTCCCAGAACATGTACATCTGGAAAATGTTGGTGGCGAGCACCAAACCGAGCATCGACATGGTGAAGAGGCTCAAGTAGGCATAATAGCGCTGGAATCCGCGCTCGCCGTGCATATAGCCGAACGAGTAGATGTGCACCATGAGTGACACGGTGGAAATCACCACGAGCATCATCACAGAGATGGGATCGAGGAGGAGACCGAGGTCAAAATGGAGCGAACCGAGGGGCAACCACGTGAAATTGTAGGGAACAATCGTGGGAAAGGTGCCGTCGGCCAAACGCTCTCCGGTGAAATACTGGAAAGCCGCGACGTAAGACAGCACCGTTACGGCCGCCAATGAAGCCGTTCCGATGAAGCCTGCCGCTTTGGGTCCCCACACGCGACCGTTCTTCGGGATGTCGAGATCGACAACCCCGATGAGCAGGAACGAAAGCAGCGGGAGAAGCAGAATTAAAAGAGTATATTCCATTGTTGTGAATGCGTTGTAAGCGTTACCACTTCATCTTCTTCAACTCGTCGACGGAGATGTTGTTGAGCAGACGATAGATGTTGATCATTATCGCGATGGCTACGGCACTTTCGGCGGCCGCAATGGCGATTCCGAAGATCGAAAAGAACAAACCTTCGTGAGTTCCGTTGAAGAGCAATCGGTTGAAGACGGCAAAGTTGAGATCGGCGGCATTGAGCATGAGTTCGATGCTCAACAACATGGCCAAAGTGCTCTTGCGAGTGAGGAATCCGTAAATTCCGGCAAAGAGCATCACGGCCGAGATCACAAGTATATATTCGATATGTATCATGTCAAATCATTAAAGAGGTGGGAATGACATTAACGTTTGCGGGCTATCAGCAAACCGGCGACGATGCAGGCGAGCAAAAGCACGGAAACGGCTTCGAAGGGGAGAAGATATCCGCCCCGGCCGCCGGAAAGCATGTTTTCGCCGATTTGTGTCATCGAGGGGGTGTCGGCTTCTGAAGGCGCTTGCAAGATTTTGTTGCCAAAACCGTGCAACCAGAAGATCGCACCCACCACTCCGCAACCGATCACGCTGAGCAAAAGGGCGCTAATGGTCTTGAAGCGGCGCGAAGAGGAGAGTTCCTCTTGACGCCCCGAGGTGAGCAGAATCGAGAAGACGTAAAGCACGATGATACCACCGGCGTATACCATGATTTGTACCGATCCGAGGAAGGTGTAGCCCAGCAGGAAATAGAGTCCCGCCGTGCCCAGCAACACAAAGAGCAGATAGGTAGCCGCACGCACGATGCTTTTCGTCACCACTGTGGCGATCGACGAGCACATGACCAGCACGGCAAGGATGATGAACATGAGATTGTATGCGTTCATTGCGCTGAATGTTTGGAGAGACTTACTTTTTAGGCTGACAAATCGAACCGGGATGGTTGAGATGCTTCACCAATTTCGTACGATCAAACACGGCGTACTCGAATTCGTTGTCGAAATCGAGTGCATTGTGCGGACAGTTGATCACGCAGAGCATGCAATACATGCACTTTCCGTGGTCGTAAATGTGGTTGGCGAGGATCTTCTTCTTGCGACCGTTCTCGTCTTCCACCATTTGTGTTTCGATGATGATCGTATCGTTGGGACATACATTCTGACACACGCCGCAACCTACACACTTATGTTGGTTGAGTTCGTTGTGAGGCAAAATGAGCTGACCGCGAAAACGCTCGAACATTTTGTGCTCTTTGCGGTTTTCGGGATAGCGTTCCGTGATTTTCGGTGTCCAAAACTCGCGCATCGTGGTTTTTAAGCCCGTGACCAGAGTCTTGATACCTCCGACAAGTCCGGAAAAATAGTTCTGATTTTCCATATATGGCGTTTGTTTGTGGGAGGTTTACTTGATAAGGCCGCAACTGATGAGCACAGCCATGCCGACGAGCAGCACCATCGAGATGGGAATGAGGTATTTCCACTCGAGACGCAGGATTTGATCGACACGCAAGCGGGGGAAGGTCCAACGCTCCCAAAGGAGTAAGCCCACGACAAAGAAGACTTTTGCCACGAACCACACCACGCCGGGGATCAAGCCCATCACATGATTGAATCCATCGAGCCCGGGAATGACGAAAGGGGCCCAACCACCCAAGAAGATGGTGGCGGCCATGCCGGCGCAGATGACGATATTGAGATATTCGGCCAGGTAATAATAACCGAAATCCATGCCGGAATACTCCGTATGGTAGCCGGCTGTCAACTCACTTTCACTCTCGGGCAAGTCGAAGGGGCCACGGTTACACTCTGCATTACCGGCAATTAGATAGATGATAAAAGCCGGAATCGCAATAATATGTCCACGGAAGATGTTCCAACCGAGCTCAGACTGCTGCTGGCAGATCTCCGAAAAGCTCATCGTACCCGTCAAGCAAATCATGGTCAGCATCACGATGCCGATCGACAACTCGTAAGAAATGATTTGCGCACCGGCACGCATCGAACCGACAAGGGCAAATTTATTGTTCGACGACCAACCGGCCAAGAGAATGCCGACGATACCCACACTGCCACAGGCCAAGAAGAAGAACACGCCCACATTGAAATCAATGATTTGCGCGCCCTTGCTCCACGGCAAGCAGGCAAAGGTCACCATCGAAGCGGTCACTACGAGGTAAGGCGCTATGCGATGTAAGAACTGATCGGTCTTGCGGAAGTGAATCACTTCCTTGGTGAGCATTTTCAATACGTCACTCACCACTTGGAGCGAGCCCCATTTACCCACACGATCAGGGCCGATACGGCACTGGAAGGCGGCGCAAACTTTGCGCTCCAAATAAATCATGATCATGGCAAAGACGGCATAGACGGTAATGATCACCAGTCCCACCAGCACACACTCCGTCAAGATGGCCAGGCGTTCGCCCATCCAGCCTGACAACAGTGCATGTAACCACGATGTCACGACAGAAAAATCAAACATAAGAACGTTGTTGTTTGGTTGATTTGTTGTTTTCTTGTTTCGAGCGGCGACTTATCGGTCGATGTCGGGCACCACATAGTCTACGGTACCACCGATCGTGATCAAGTCGGCAATCATGCTACCGCGGCACGCCGTATCCATGGCAGCCACCAACGGGAGTCCCGTCGAACGGTAGTGCAGGCGATAAGGTGTCTTGTCGCCCTTGCTCTCGATGTACACGCCCAAGGCGCCGCGACTGCCTTCGACCGCGTGGTAGTAGGTACCGGCGGGAATTTTGATCACAGGGCGCATCTTCTCAGCGAAGTTGCCTTCGGGAATGTTGTCAATGAGTTGCTCGATGATGTGCAACGATTCGCGGATTTCGTCCATACGAATCATGTAACGCGCGAAACTGTCGCCTTCGGTGCGCACCACTTCGTTGAATTCCACGCGATCGTAAGCCGCATACGGACGGTGCTTGCGCAAGTCGTTGTGCCAACCCGAGGCACGACCGGTGCCACCGGTGCAACCAAACGAGATCACTTGCTCCTTGGTGAGGACACCTACGCCCTTCGCACGCGTTTGGAAAATCACGTTGCCGGTGAAGATGTCATCATATTCCTTGAGGCTTTCGCGCATCGTGGTGATGAACTCCTTCACGCGGTGTTGGAAATTCGGATGAATATCATAGGCCAGACCACCAATCATATTATAATTGAGGATCAAGCGGCCGCCGCAGGTTTCTTCGAAGATGTCGAGGATCTTTTCGCGGTCACGGAATCCATAAAGGAAGGCCGTTGTCGCACCGAGGTCTTGACACAAGCACGAGAAGAAGAGGATGTGCGAATCGATACGCTGCAACTCGTCCATGATGGTACGAATCACTTGCACTCGATCACTCACCTCTACGCCCATCGCCTGTTCGACACAAGCACAAAGTGCATGGCGGTTCTGCATGGCACCGAGATAGTCCATGCGATCCGTGAGCGCGAGCGTCTGCGGGTAAGTCAAATCTTCGCTGATTTTCTCGATCGAGCGGTGGATATAGCCGAGGTGCGGATCAATCTTGGTAATAATCTCACCGTCGATGCGCGTGCGGAAATGCAACACGCCGTGTGTCGAGGGGTGTTGCGGGCCGAGGTTGATCACATAGTCGTCATCGGCAAAGAGCGGCGTGCGCTCGCAATGCAACGTGCCGTCGGCGTTGAGCGTATAGCAGGGAGCGAGGTCCGAAATCGGTTCGTCGCCCACGGCGATTTCCTCGTTCTTCTCTTCGGGCTTGTCATCTTTGCGGAAAGGAAAGCCCACCCAGTCTTCGCGCAAGAAGATGCGGCGCAAATCAGGGTGATTCACGAAGATCACGCCGTAGAAGTCATACACTTCGCGTTCGTAGAAATTCGCAATGTCCCAAAGATCGCAGGCCGAAGGCAGCACCGGCTGTTCGCGGTTGGGGCTCACGGCCTTGACATGCACAATTTCGAAGGTCTCGGGGTTGGTGAGGGTGTACACCGCACCGAGTCCGTCCTCTCCCCAGTCCACACCGGTGAGATTTTCGAGGAGCGCATAGCCTTGGTTTTTCAGTTCGGCCAAACGATCGTGGAGCTGTTCGGGCGCCACGAGTTCGGGTTTGATTTCGTTCACAGCGGGTTTCGGCTCAGGCTTGGCCGCTGCGGGACGCGGAGCGGGGCGAGCCGGTGCTTCGGCCTTGGGAGCCGGCCCAGGAGCCGCTTGTTCTGCCGCATCGGCGGGAGCGGGAGCAGGCGAAGCGGCGGCTGCAGGAGCAGCCTCGGCGGTCTCCGCCGGTTTTTCGGCCGGTGCAGCCGGTGCCGCGGGCGCTTCGACAGAGGGAGCCTCGGTCGTCACACCGTTTTCCGCCTCGGGAACGGGCGTCGCGGGGATGTTCTTTTCGTTCTCTTCCATCAGGCGTTCTCCTCTTGTTTAAGCAGTTCTTGATATTCCGTTTTCATTTCTTCCTTGTAGGGGTCTTTTTCCTTGCGGTTGACCGTTCCGAAGAAGTTTTCGACGCGCACCTTGCGTTGCAGCTGCATCATGCCGTAAAGGAAGGCTTCGGGGCGCGGAGGGCAGCCGGGCACATAGACGTCGACAGGGATCACCTTGTCGACTCCCTTCACCACGTGATAGCTCTTGGTGAACGGACCGCCCGAAATGGCGCAACCGCCGATGGCCACCACATATTTGGGGTCGGGCATCTGGTTGTAAAGACGCAACAAAACGGGCGCCATTTTGCTGGTGATTGTACCGTTCACAAGAATCACGTCGGCTTGTCGCGGACTGTTGCGCGTGATTTCGAAACCGAAGCGTGCCATGTCGTAACGGGCGGCAGCCACGGCCATAAACTCGATACCGCAGCAGCTCGTGGCGAAGGTCAAAGGCCAAAGGCTGTTGCTGCGTCCCCAGTCGATGAGGGTGTCGAGCGCACCGACCATCACGCCGACGCCGTTCTCGTTGAGTTCCTGCACCAAGCGCTCGAGAGTTTCGTTATCTTGAAACTCTTCGTAGGGGATATTGTTGATTTCCGGACGTTTGTTCACTGCCATTCCAACGCTCCTTTCTTCCAAGCATAGGCCAAGCCCAGCACAAGGATAAACAAAAAGAAGACAATGCTCGCCAATGCCGCTGCGCCGAGCGATTTCATCACAACGGCCCAAGGAAAGAGGAACATGGTCTCCACATCAAACATGAGAAAGAGGATGGCAAAGAGGTAGTAGCCCACGCGGAACTGCATCCACGTACGTCCGCGCGTGGGGATACCACACTCGAACGGATCTTCCTTCTGAGAGTTGTAGCTGCGCGGCGCAAGCAACTTAGCCAGCACCGTGACGAGCCCGACGAACCCGAGACCGGTCAGTACAGCCGTGACAAAAAGGGTAAAGTTCATAGCTCTGAATGGAGAATATTTAAATTGTTATTTGGATCTAATTCTTGCGCAAAAGCCTGCCGTCGAGCGCGTCGATGCGACATTTTGGCGGGACAATCGCCCCTGACGTCAAGACACCTGTGCTACCTACGAAAATACGGTTATAGTGAGTTGAAGGGAATCTTAGGGTTCTCTTCAACTCACTACTATGCAATGTTTTACGTCTCTATTGTGGAGGCGTGGAAATTGTTTTTGTCCACGGGCAATGACGTTATTAGATTGCAAAGATACAATTTTCTTTGCAAAAACTCCACTTGTCTCTGCCGATTTTGCAGCCGATGTCGGCGCCCGCCCTCGTAGGCAGTGCAAAGCCTCACTGCAAACTCACATCATGATAGATGGAGGAGGGGTGATGTAGCATCTCATGCACCAACGATTCCGTGAGTTTTCGGTCACCCACTTCGTCTTTCTTATCCCAAGCGGCGCGCCCCGCCAAGAAGTCGGCGTAATAGGCCTTCCAATCGGGATAATGTTGTTGCGCACGCTCCATGAGCGCCTGCTGATAGTCCTTCATTTCCGCACGCGACATCCAGCCCAGCGCACAACCCATCCACGAGAGATTGACGGCACGTGCGTAGTCCCAGGCCTTGTGCGCCGATTGGCTGTCGCTCAGTTTCGACAAATGGCTGTAGAGCGTCGCACGGTCGGTGACACCCCACGCCTCGCGCAGCAGTTGTGCCAACTCTCGGCGCGAATTGTCCTCATACGGATTGGAGAGCAGTTCGGCACAGGCCGAAAAATTGTCCTCTCCGGCTCGATCGGCGTAATTGAGCAGCGCATCCACCCCACCTACTCCGCGATAGAAGTAATATCCGCCCAACAAAGCCGGACGAAGCGAATCGGCACGCGCTCCCACATGTTCAGTGCGGCCACATCCGACGGCCATGCCCAAAGCAAACAAGCCAATAGCGAGCAGAGAAAAGAAATAGCGTGTACGTGTCATGAGACAATAGACGGGTAACGTGTCAGAAAATAAAAGATTTTGGCCTTATTTGGCATCTTCCATACGCAAAATTAGGCATTCTTCGGCGAAAACGCAAACATTATTCCGCATAAAATTAAGAACAAAAGACACATTCGTTCCATTCGTGTAAAAAAGTGGAGAACAATTGCGCCAAACAAGTGGAGTTTTGCGCAAAAACTGTGGAGAAACGCGAAAAAGTAGTGGACTTTTGTAGCGGGGGTGAGCATTCACTTTCGTAAACGGGGTGAGCGTTCCAAGAAACGCTCGATTTTTCGGCCTACTGCGGCTTCGGCGCCCGTATGACAATGACGAAGTAGACAAAATGGGGAGGCAAGTGTCAGCAACTGCCGGCGAAGTCGAGAGAAAGAGCGCATACTCGAAAAACGAAAGAAGACTTTGCCTCCCCCTTGCGCAAGAGAAAAAGAAAGCAGTGGCGCCGATTCGAAACCGACACCACTGCTTTCGCTTGTCATTCGTCAAAAATCGCCGGCAAGACCACGACGCGCAACACGTCGTGCAGGCGCAGAAACCAGCGCCCCGCCCCACCCTGCGCATCGCTCACGCAAAGCAGTGTTTGTCGGCCGTCGGCCAAACGCCGACCGAGGCAAAGGCCTTCGTAGTTGGCCAAATCGAAACGGAACAGGCGCAAACGAGTATCCCAGCGTGCGAGCAGGTGTTTGCTCACCGGTGCGGCCTGCGGATTCGGTGCCGAGAGGTGAGCCGACAATTCCTCGGCGCGCACACGATAAAGGCGCACTTCGCAACGACTGCCCAGATAGCGACGCGGCACGATGAGTTCGCGTTCCATGACGATGAGACTTCCGTCGGACAAGGCGCAGAGTGCCGGTACGCCGTTGAGGTGGGTGCGCACGCCCTCGGCCGGTGCGGCTCGATCGATGCGGTAAGGCACGCGGTGCGACAGCGCGCCCGTAGGAGAGAAGGCGAGCAGCTCGATGACGGCGCCCGTTGTGTCGCCGCCGTGCGCAACTGTCGTCACCGACGACGGCGCGGCGCGCGGCGGTTCCTCGGGGGCGGTCCACAACAGCGCATGGTGGACAGAATAGGTGAGGGCTTCGAAACCGCGGTTGGGGCGCACGGCTTGGCGGTTCACGTCGGCGGGCACAAAAAGACTGTCGCCCGTGGGAAAGCCGTCGGGGCGGTAGGCGCGGATCTGCTGTGTGGCTTCGTCGGCAATCCAAATGCGCTGCGCCTCGGGCTCGAACGCCACGCCCTCGTAGTCGGGTGCGGGACGCCCGGCAGGGAGGGGCGAGTGGCTGCGGAATCCCTCGTCGACCACGCGCATAACGGCACCGGTCAAGGCGTCTTGCTCGATGTGCCAGACATGAAATCCGGCGGCACTGTCTTTATCGCTGACCACGGCGAAACGATTTTCGCCCAAGGGGGCGATGCCGCTGAAGTTGTGGGGGGCGATGCCCCAATGGGACAGGCGCACGCGACGAAGCACATCGGCCTGCCGCGCCGAAGCGGACAGGCCGAGCAACAACCACACGACCGCCACAAGCAAGTGGCGGACGGTGGATGAAAAAGTGGGAAATGCCATCATGCCGAGGGGATCATTCGTCGAGCAGGAGGGGCAATTGCGTGGCTTGGCTGCCGAGGAAACGCGCAGCGAGTTCGCCGGGCGTCACGATGCTCGAGGGACGAGAAGAGATGCGCTGCCAACGGCCGCCGAAGAGACGATAATATCCGTTGTTGGCGGGCAGGTGTTCGTCGCCTTCCACGCCAAACTCCATCTGCAAACCGGGCAAAACGGTGAGCACATGGTCGAGGAAGGCAGGCACATTGACCACACGCGCCATGGCGTAGGGCACAGAGCCTTCGAAGCCGCGCACGGGGCAACCGCCGGTCATAAACACTTTGCGATTGTGGAGGTCGGTCAGGCGACGGGCAAAGTAAAAGACGATGTGCGGGTCGGTGGTGAGCATAAAGCGGATGCGGGTGCACTGCTCGCCGGCGGGGGCTTCGTAGCCTGCGGGGTAGGGTTCGGCAAAGGCGAGGCAGAAGCCCACGATCTTGCGACGGCGACGCGCTACGAGGAGTTGTCCGCCGTCGATGAGGGCCGAACGGATACCCACCTCGAGGCTATCGCGATCGTGACGCACTTCGTAGGGATGGCGACCGCCGAAGGTGTTATAGAAACGCCAAAGTTCGGTGCTCAACTCGTGTTCTTCGGTGATGTCGGGCATGCCGGCGCGAGGGGGTTCGCCCTCTTCGAGCAAGGGGATGGTGAAGCGGTGCGAAACGGTGTCGTAAGCGCCATGGGCGCCCTGCGCATACCAGTTGCGGAGCTCCTCTCCGTCGGGAATGAGGAGCGAAAGCACCTGACCTTCGGCGTGCATACGGCGGTGGGCTTCGGCCATCCAACGGGCACCGAGGCCTTTGCCGCGAGAGGCGGGATCGACAACCAAACCGCTCACATAACCGGCGGAAAGGCGGCGACCGCCGAAGTTGAAGGCCAAAGGCAAGATTTGGCCGGCGGCCACAATCTCGTCGCTGTTCTCTTCGGTGAGCGTGAGATTGCGCTCGGCGGTGTAGCAACGCGAAAAATAGAGGTCGAGGAACTCGGGTTTGTCTTCGGGGAAGGCTTGTGCCCACAATTCGCGCGAGCGCAAGAGGATGTTGTCAGGAGTGGAGGACATGGGTTACTGTGTATTTGTCCAGAAGAATCCGGGGATTATAACTCTGTTTGGCGCGACGAAGTCCCTCGAGACCGAGGTCTTCTTCGCGATTGATGAGGGTGTATTGTGGAGGAAGGCTGCGCACAAACTCACGGTTGACCATGGCGTAAGCGCCTTCGTAGTTAAGATCGGCTTTTTCGACGCAAACGTCGAAGGTGTCGTGGTTGATGGGACCGCCGAAGGTGAAGGCCACCACGCGCCCGTCGACTAACAGGACGCCGCCGAGGGGTTGCAACAGATCCCAGTGCTTGAACACGCGGCGCATGGAGTGCTGTTCGGCATCGGCGTCGAGGCGCGCGTTCATTTCGCCGTGCGCCGCCGCCCAGGTGCTTTCGAGTCGCCAACATTCGTCGATCCACTCGGGGGTGAGGGGGCGGAATTCGTAATTGGGATAGGTGCGTTCGAAACGATTGACGTGGTTGCGCTTGGGTTGCAGCTTCTTTCCGGCGAGGGTGGCGAGCGATTCTCGATCGTAGATGTAGTCGGCAAACGCGGGATCGGCCGTGGCTTCGAAACGGCCGGGCAGCAAGGTGTGCAGGCGCTCGAGCATTTCGGCCGTGACGCCCATCATGCGGAAGGGATGCCCCTGCGATTCGGTGTCGGCAAAGAGGTCGTGGAGCACCGCGGCATAGTTTTCACAATGTTCGCCGTGACGGTAAGGTTCGGGGCAGAGGGGCGGAAGATAGGCGGTGCGGCCATCGAAACGAAAACGCACAACAAGCAGTCCGCGATGCACGGCGATTTGGGTTCCGTAGAGGAAACTCCACGACACAAGGTTCATGAAGTTGAAATCGCAATTGTGCGTGGCACTCTGCAGCGTGTGGCTTAGTACCAGATCGCGGTCGGTATAGTCGATATTTCTGAAGGGAATCATGAGGAGGAGCTTGCCAAACAGCCCGACATTCAGTGCCGGGCGGTGCGCATTGGGGGGGTCATAAAGCGAAGGCACGGCGAAGGGTACCTTCGAAGGTGCGGACGTAAACGGCCACACTGTCAAAGCGTTCCTCGCGTGCGTCGAGGTAGGGAGAAAGAGCGAGATTGAGATAGGTGTCTTGCAGGTAATCGCGGTGAGCGGACTGGGCTTCGTGATGCAAACGCAAGACGGCGGTGCGATGTCCGTCGGGCCATTCGACGGTGGGGAGACGGTCGAAAGCCAAGGCGTGCTTTTCGCCAAAACGACCGGGGAGTCCCAAACGCAGATTGAGATAGCGCCCACCACGCCACGCAGCGATCAGGCGAACGGGCTCAGCCTTGAAACGAAAAGACGGAATGTTTTGCGGAAAATGGACAGGAACGGGCAGAATTTGCATCGGGCGAATCCCCCCTTCGGCCGGAACGTAGGAAACGATGGCACGAAAAGCTGTGTCGGCGCGGAAAATGGAGGTTCCGGCGGCGACGATTGCGCGTTCACGCTCCCCATCGGGGGTGAAACGCTGCGCATGTCCGGCTGCATCGGTGCGCAGTTCGCCAAAATCAAAGCGAACCGCGGGGGCGGGGCTCTCATCTGAGCCACAAGCCACCACACCGATCAACAAGAACAGCAAAAAGAGGGGAAATACGCGTTTACTGCTCATGGGCTTTGAGGTAGTTGTAGAGCGGATTGGCGTACATGGTGAGCAGACATTGACGCAGATAGGGTTCGTCTTTCTCGGGCAAATCGATGAGGGCGAGTCGGCTGTCGAGATATTGCTCAAAGACGCGCACGTCGTTCGTGTCGTACTGAGCTGCGAAACGATTGGACTGTTCGAGCAGATCGGCAGCGATGTAGTTGCCGGGATAGAGGCGATAACGCGCGTGGATCTCGCGATCGATGCGGGCTGCGACGGCTTCGAACATTTCCTTGTCGGGCAAAGCGCGATAGTCGTCGATCCACGCGTCGGCACAGGGGGCAAGACAATAATGCACGCGCCCTTTCTTGCCCATGATGCCGGTTCGCATGTTATCGAGATCGTCTTGCTTCGTCTTCTTGTAGGCGGGATTGTCGCGCTTGAGCTGGAACTCTTTGGCTTTCAGGTAGTCGCAAGGATCGTATTCGTAGGAGATGGTGAGCGGCACGAGGTGCATGTCGCGCAGATTCTCCCACGCACTACCCTCTCCGCCGAGTGCCATCATGCGCAACACGGAGGGCTGGGTGTGGTCGCTGGAGTCTTTGGCGCGGCCTTCACGCTGGGCGATCCAAATGTTGTCGTCTTTGCCGGCAATCACCCAATGCATATAACGACTCATGTGGCGACTGGCTTCCAACAACTCGCGTTTGCCGACAGAACGGCGCACGATGAAGGCTTTGTTCATGCGCACGAACCGTTCGATCCAAGGATAGACGAGCAAATTGTCGCCAATGGCGATTTGTACCGTATTCGGAAACCCGGCCTTGATGAGCCGCACGTCGAGGAAGGCGGAATCGAGGACTATGTCGCGGTGATTGGAAATAAAGGTGTAGCCGGCCGTGTGCGTGGGGATGGCACTGTGGTCGAAAGTGAGCTGACGCGTGGTGTGTGCAATGAGGATTTGCATCACGCGGTACATGTAACGCTTTTGAAAACCCAAAGCGCTGTTCACTCCCAAGCACGTCAGGCGCAAAAAACCGCGGATGATGGCCGCGGGGAGGGGCACAAAACCGCGAAGTATGCGCATGAAAAGGCGATCACGAAGCAGGACTTCGAATTGTTCGCGCACTTCATGGTCGGCATAGGGGCGAATGTCGTCAAACTCGGCGGGGATCTGTCGCATGGCGAACGGGTTTAGAAACGGCCTTCGATGATTTCGGAAAGCACGTCGGCAATTTCGAACTCGGAAGCGCGAACTTGCTGGGGAATAAATGAGGCGGGGGTCATACCGGGAGTGGTATTGATCTCGAGCAAATTGATTTGCTCTTCACCACGTTCGCCGGAAAGAATGTAGTCGATGCGGATAATGCCGTAGCAATCGAGCTGACGATAGATGTTTCGCGTCGTTTCGCGAACGCGCTCTGCCGTTCTTTCGGCAATACGAGCGGGCGTAATCTCGTCACTCTTTCCCTCGTATTTGGCATCGTAATCAAAGAATTCGCCTCCTTTGAGGGCAACTTCTGTGATGGGGAAGCAAACCACATCGCCGTTTTGGCGACGAAAACAACCACAAGTGATCTCGGTTCCGACTAATTGTCGCTCGATCATCACTTCATCGCTTTCGTCCATCGCCTTATGAATGGCGGGAATCACTTCTTCGAGGGCTTTCACTTTGCTCACACCGAAGGAGCTGCCGCCGGCATTGGGCTTGATGAAACAAGGAAGTCCGACGCGCTCGACGACTTCCTCAGGGGTGGGCAGCGTTTGTCCGCGACGCACCATCAGGCTGTCGCTGACATGGATGCCGGGAAGCGTGCGAAGGTAATTATTAAGCGCGAACTTGTTGAAAGTAAGTGCCTCAACAAGTACGCCACTGGTGCTGTAAGGAAGACCGATCAGGTCAAAATAACCTTGGAGAATACCGTTTTCGCCGGGCGTACCGTGGATGGTGATGTAAGCGAAATCGAAGGTTTGGCGCTTGCCGTCTACTTCATAAGAGAAGTCGTGGAGATTGACGGGATATTGGTGTTCTCCATCTAAAACGTGCATACTTTGGCCGCGCTGGGCCACAATACGGCAGTCGTAACGCTCGGCGTCCATAAAGGAAAGAATACCGGCTGCACTGCGCAAAGAGACTTCATGCTCGGAGGAATCGCCTCCGGCTACTATGGCAATTTTCTTCTTCATGAGAAAGATAGAAAGAGATTGGTTCTAACGGGAGATAAGATGGGCGGTATAGGTGCGCCACCGTTCGATCAACGCGGAGAAATCTTCCGGCCACGGGGCTTCGAAATCCATTTCTTCGCCTGTGGTGGGATGACGGAAACCGAGTGTGCGTGCGTGCAACGCTTGTCGCGGACAGACGGTCATGCAGTTGCGCACAAAAGCCGTGTAATTGGAACTGCGCGCTCCCCACAAAATTTGATCGCCGCCGTAGCGTTCGTCGGCAAATAGGGGATGCCCGATATGTTTCATGTGGGCACGGATCTGATGGGTACGGCCGGTCTCAAGCACGCATTCCACAAGGGTCACATAGCCGAAGCGTTCCATCACGGTGTAGTGAGTAACGGCCGGTTTTCCGACCTCACTATCGGGTGGGAAGACCGCCATTTGCAAACGATCCTTGGGATGGCGCGCAATGTTGCCCTCAATGCGACCGCTCTCCGACTGACAATTTCCCCAAACCAGGGCATTGTAGCGGCGACGCGTGGTCTTCTTGAAGAATTGAGCACAAAGATGCGTCTTCGCCTCGGGCGTTTTCGCCACGACTAAGAGCCCGCTGGTGTCTTTGTCGATGCGATGCACCAACCCCACGGTGGGGTCGTTGGGATCGTAATCGGGGTTGTCGCGAAGATGCCACGCAATGGCGTTGACTAACGTTCCACTGTAATTGCCGCATCCGGGATGTACCACCATTCCCGCGGGCTTATTGATCACCATCAGCTGATCGTCTTCATAAACGATCTCGAGAGGAATGTCTTCGCCCTTGATGCTGCTGTCAAAACGGGGACGAGTGAGCATCAATGTCACGACATCGCCGGGTTTCACGCGATAATTGCGCTTCACGGCGCGCCCATTGACATGAATACAGCCGGCATCTGCGGCAGCTTGAATGCGATTGCGCGACGTGTCGTGCATTAAATTGATCAGAAACTTGTCGACACGCAACAACTGCTGACCGGGATCCGCGACGGCACGATAGTGTTCGTATAGTTCGTCCGCACTTCCCTCCGCATTCCCTTGGGAGGAGACGCTCGCAGCTTCTTGCGAAGTAAGGGGACGCTCATTATATATACCCTCAAACAAATCATCGTCGTCCTCTTCTATGCCCACTTCCGGTTCTGCGACGTCAAGTGCTGAAGCTGGACTGGATGTAGGTTGGTCGTAACGAGGCGACAAATCATTGATATTTTCGGGAAAGAGGTTACTCATTCAATGGGTTTTCAGGATAGGAGGGGAAGGCAAAGCCGAATTTTCTCGACACAATGACTATTGCGGGAAAAAAGGCTTTGAAAAAATGGAGGAAGAAAAAGAAGGAGGACAACAATTTGCACCTTCCTCATTGCTTATGGATCAAAAGGAAAGGCTGTCGCCGGACAAAGAGGGAATCTTTGAAGAATCATTGGGGGAATAATCTTCAACTGTCACGCCATCTCCGACCACAAGCGTAAGGGGGATATTCACATTGAGGCGTTCGCCGGCACGCACTTCGCGTCCTGCGGCTTCAATGCGGTAGACCCAATCTCGATCGCCGCGAATGCGTTTGATCGGCGTGAGTTTGAAGCCCAAAACCTCCAAGCGCATGCGGGCTTCGCGCAACGAACTGTTGTCGGCTATATCGGGAAGCGCAACCGGACGCGGCTGTGCGGAGTTTACCGTGAGCTTCAAGATACGATTAGGTTTCACGCGACCACCGGGAGGGACATTTTGATCGAGAATGGCATCGGCTGCAATCGTGGCATTGTAACCGGTGTCCGTTACTTCGGCATGCAGCCCCAATTGTTGCAGGCGTTTAATAGCCACTTCACAGCGCTGACCGCGCAAATCGGGCACCACCACGGTTTTCCCGTGGTAGGTGTACACATTCAGGAAGAGGAACAAACCGACAACAAGCGCCACAAGCACAAAGGCCATGGCGAACAAGTTACCCCAAAGGTAACGGCTGGTCAGTCTTTGAAAGAACTCTTTGAAAGTCATAGATCCTCTTGGCGAATAGCGCGATAAGGAATAAAAGAGCCGAAAGGCATTCGCTCGCTTGTTGAGCCGATGCCTTCTGCCTTGGTCAATGAACGAAGAAAACACGGAGGAGCCCACCTATGCGAAACGAGAGTTGCCCTCTCATTTCGCAAGATGGTGGCCTTTTCCGCTTATGGTGTTAGCTGAATTGCAATGGTAAAAGAGACGCAAGTCAATATTTGCCCGTCGAGTTTACCAATCTTTGTCAGACTTAGCCGGAGCGGCGGCGTGTCGGTTGAGATAGTTCAACAGACTGGCCACTTGATCCAAAGCCTTTTGGTTGCTATTGATGTAGGCCATTGCCATCACATTCTTCCACTTACCGTTCAGGTCGAAGGGATAGCAGTCGCCGACCAACGGCGTATCCGAATTTACTTGGAAAGGATTGGCAGCTCCCATCACATAACGAGAAACCGTGACGGTGATGCGCAGTCGATTCTCTTTGAACTCCACAAAGGTCTCGGATTTCGCACTGACATAAGCTGCAGAAAACACACGATAGGAATGCGCCACGTTGTCCCAAAGTGTTTGCACCTTTAGATCTACGGTTTGATCGGCGGGCAACGGCAGTACATTGGGATGTTCTAAAGTGATCCATTTCTGTACTAATTCGGTAAGACGCTTTTGCGAGCACGGCACATCCGAAGAAAGCACATACCTATATTGTATCGAACGATCATTGTTCAGCGGGAACGCGTCTTTCACGGCCAGTGCCCATTGTGACCAGCCTTGTCGTTTGAATAATTGTTCGATGTCTTGCCATCTCTTGGCATCTGTCTCGTACTGTGCGCAAGTAAAGTGCTGTGCCGCAGCAGGAATACCGGCGAGCAAACTTGCTACGGCCAGAAGGGCTGCGTAAAATATCCTTTTCATTGTAGGAGAATTGGGGATTGTTCTTCTTGCAAAAGTACAGTAAACTGCGGAATGTACAAAATTTAAAATCAAAAAATTCGCACACGACTCACACACTTCTGCCAACTATGCGCACCGTCGATTTTATTCCCTCGCACTGCCCACAAAAAAAGCGAGAACAACCCCGGGAGTTGTTCTCGCGATGTGCGTCGCTTACGAAAGCAGGCAATTATTTCTTGCCGTGTACTTCGTCAGAAACAGAGAGCTTCTTACGGCCTTTGGCACGACGAGAAGCCAAAACGCGACGACCGTTAGCAGTCGCCATGCGCTGACGGAAACCATGCTTGTTGTTTCGCTTGCGATTGTGGGGTTGGAACGTTCTTTTCATTGTTGTATATATCGATATTATTATGTTGCTCTGGAGAAGATGCTCACGCACCTTACTATTCGAAGCGCAAATTTAATCACAAATCTGCATCCTGCCAAAAAAACAGGCGAGAAATGTCATTATCTCGAGGAAAGGGTGCTTTTTTCTGCACTCAGTTCGCAAAAAATGCGATAAAATCACTCACCGGCTGCAAAACGTGCCGCTTGTTCGGCGATGAGTTCCGCATCTTCAAAGTAGTTGATTTTCATCGCGCGGCGTACATCGGCCAGCGTATCGGCGGCTACTTCGCGAGCGGCCTCACTGCCTTTGCGCAACACTTCGTAGATGGCAGGAATATCCTTCTGCCACTCCAAACGGCGGGCACGAATCGGATCGAGCGTCTCGTTCAGCACCTTTTCGAGGAACTTCTTGCACTTCACATCGCCCAAGCCTCCGCGCATATAGTGTGCCTTCATCTCGTCGAGGTTGGCATAGTCTGTCCAGTAGCGCGCGAAATGATCGTCGGTGCAGAACGCATCGAGGTAAGTGAAGACCACATTGCCTTCCACATGACCCGGATCGTTCACCGAAAGGTGTTCGGGGTCGGTGTACATCACCTTGACTTTCTTGGCCATCTCTTCGGCCGTTTCGCTAAGATAGATGCAATTACCGAGCGACTTTGACATTTTGGCTTTACCATCGATGCCAGGCAGACGCTGACAAGCCGCGTTGTCGGGCAACATGATTGAAGGCTCTACCAACGTATCGCCATAAATGTGGTTGAAGCGGCGCACGATTTCCGTGGCTTGTTCGATCATCGGCTTCTGATCCTCGCCGGCGGGTACCGTATTGGCACGGAACGCGGTGATATCAGCCGCCTGCGAAACGGGATAAGTGAAGAAACCGACGGGAATGCTGCCTTCGAAGCCGCGCATGCCGATTTCGGTCTTCACCGTCGGGTTGCGCTGCAGACGGCTTACCGTCACCAAGTTTTGGAAATAGAAAGCCAGTTCACACAATTCGGGGATCTGGCTCTGCACGAAAAGGGTCACCTTCTCGGGGTCGAGACCACAGGCCAGATAGTCGAGGGCTACCTCGATTACATTTTGGCGTACCTTTTCGGGGTTGTCGGTGTTGTCAGTCAGCGCTTGAGCGTCGGCGATGAACACAAACATCTTGCTGTAATCGCCCGCGTTTTGCAATTCAACGCGGCGGCGGAGCGAACCGACGAAATGACCGATGTGCAGGCGACCGGTGGGACGGTCGCCGGTGAGAATAATCTTATTGGAAGACATGTTATTGCTTATTGATGCAACAAAATTACTACATTCGCCCGAATTACACAACCATCGCTCTCAAATTCCCGCGCCTCATCCGCTTTCTCTCTCCTTATTATATAGGAGGGTGCCGCCTTTCAGAATTCAGTGCAAACAAAAGCCCGTCACTTCTCACACTCAAGGAGTGCAAGGGAGTGACGGGGCACATGAAAAACAAAACTAACTATTTTGTCTACTGAGCGAGGTTAGAACGTAAAACCTACGCGCAGTGTGAAGCCACCGAGGAATTTGACATTTTCCTTATTATCAGTACGCACACCATTGGCGTCAACGGTGTAGCCGTTCTTGTATTCCATTTCTTGGTGGGTAAAACCGGCACCGAAAGTGAAGTTTTTGTACTCCAAACCGGCCACAGCACTGCCATAGAAGCCGCCTTCAAACTTCTCACTGAGGGTGGGAATCGTCATACCGGCGCGCAGTCCGATGAAAGGACGCACCGAAAGACCGGTGGGAATGAGAAAACGCACATCACCGTAGACGGGAATGAACGAAGCATTGGCAAAGCTATTGTTGCTCAACACAAGATTGTCAAAACGCTGTGCAGCAGCACCCAGGCCGACATAAGCGAAGCCACCGAAACCGGCGCCCATCGAAGCAGAAAGTTCCGTGCGAGAAGTGTTTTCACGCACCACGCGACCGACTTCGGCATAACCGCGCAAGGTCACATCGGCATCGTTCGTTCCGGCCAACGAGGAAGAGGCCATCGGACGGCGATCAGAATGACTCATTTCGTCGCGGGGGCGCAGTTCGATGCGCGCCACATCGGTCAGACGATAAACTTCTTGTGCACCACTTTGACGACGCACCGTCACAGATTCACCATGGTTAATACTCACAATACGACAACGCAGTTCTTTACCGTTGCGAAGGTAGATCACATCGGGATCAAAGCTCTGAGCCGAGGCCGAGAATGCAAAACCGCAAAGCAGGGCGAACAGGAGGAAAATCTTTTTCATTGTAATATATAAGTTGGATCGTAATTCAAAACTGAAGCAAAGCGCAATGCGCTTTCTCCTTTATCTCTCGTGTCAGAAGCGGTAACCGAGTCGCACGGTGAAGCCTTTGGTTTCCATGTCCGATCCGGACGAGGAAAACTCATTATGCTGATTGCGACTCATCCACACGCCCTGATAACCCAAGCCGAACATCCAGCGATGGATCTCCGCACCGGTAGTCAAACCCAAGAAGGTGCCACCCGAAACGTCAGTACCGTTGACCGGAATGGCGTAACCGACACGCGCATCGACATAGGGTTTCAGTCCCGTGATGAGTGGTAGGATGAAACGCCCCGCTGCATAGACCGGGACGGCATTGGCCGCTGCGTCGGGTTGTGCGATATAACCCACACCGGCGCCGATAAAGAGGAAATTGCGCAGACGCAAACCGCCGGTCAGCTGCACATCATACTGATTGGGGGTGGTATATCCCGCTTCGACGTATCCACTCCAATAGGGAGCCTGCATGAAAGGCGAAAAACGCCGAATATCAATCACATTGAGCACCTGAGCCGGCATGAAGGTGAAAGACTGGCCTTCGACCGTCTGCACACGAATCATGCCACCGCGCAGCCGCTCAACGATGCGGCCGCGGACGATGCGACCATCACGCAAATACACTTCGGCGGTTTCGACCTGCTGGGCAGATGCGCCGAGTACGGCCGCCACAAAGAGAAGTAGGAGGAGCAAACGTTTCATTGTCTGAGAAGATCTTTTGGAAAACGTAAAGCACAGTACGACAACAGCCCGGTGCCGGAGCACTTCGAAGCCACTGAACAGAGGTTGCGCACCGCAAATATAAACATTTCACGGCATTTGAGAAACTTTTTTCGCTCTTTTCGTGCCGTTTTTGCGCCTTATTGCGCATTTCTGTCCGAGACTACAATTCTTTCCGATACCATCGTCCGAATCGCATGTAGAGCAAGCCGGGGATAAACAAGAAAAGGGCATAGAGGATCTCGCTCACCCACGCCACCGACAGAGAACAATGCTGTAGGTAGACCGCGTAGTAGACGAAGCAGCAATACACCACGAGCGAAAAGACTTCGATGTAGAATGAGATGCGCGTGTTGCCCGTACCCGAAATGGCCTGAAAGAACACAAAGGCAGGCACTTCGAAGATATAGCTCAAGGCCAGTACCCGAATCGGTGCGACACCGCCTTCAATGATCGGTGCTTCGTCGGTGAAGATACCCATCACCTCGACAGGGAAGATCACAATGAGCAACCAAATCGGAATCAATACGAAATAAGCCATACGAATCACACGCCACACCATCGGACGCACACAGGTGAGATGGCCGCTGCCCAAGAAATTAGAGGTCAGGGTCGAGGCTGTGGAGGCAAAAGCCGAGAGCATCATGAAGGTGAAACTCATGATCGTGCGCAGCACATTCGTCACGGCCAGTTCACGCTGCCCAAGGCGTTCGATTGCGATGAAGAACAAGAACCATGTGATGAGCGAAAGAAAACTTTGCACCATCATCCAAAGGCTCACATTGAGCATTTTCGCCAACAAACGGAATTTGAATTTCGGCAAACGATGGAGTGCAAAACGATGATAGTCTACTTTGAAAAAGGTGTAGACGATGAAAAAGAGCATCGAGATGCCGCTCGCAATCGAAGAAGCGATGGCGGCACCGGCAATACCGAGCGCCGGGAAACCAAAGTGGCCGAACACCAGCACGTAGTTGAGCACCACGTTCGACAGCACCATCACCACAGCATTGTATTTGAGCACCTCGGTTTGTGTCGTGCCGACAAAGAAGGCGCGAAACAGACAAGCCACCATGCTGAAGTACACGCCCCACATGCGCCAATCCAAATAAAGCCAAGCGGCATGATATACGTCGTCCGAAGAGATGAACAAACGCAACAAAGCGGGGCCAAAATATTGAGTACCGATGAGCAAAACGGTGGAAAGCGCGGTGAGGAAGAGCAAGCTGTGCCAAAACACGCTGCCGATATCTTCCGGCTTGTTCTCCCCATTGCGGCGCCCCATGAGAATTTGCGCACCGGAACAAAATCCGAGGATGAGCATAAACACTGCGATGAAGAAGATACCGCCGAGTGCCGAGGCTCCTAACTCCACTTCGCCCACACGTCCCAAAAAGGCCGTGTCGGTCATACCCACCAACTGTTCGACGATGGAACTGAGCAGGAGGGGGAAAACAATTTTCCAAATATCGCGATAAGAATAACTCGGGCGACTACGCGCGTCGTCCGTACAAGAGATAGTTTCTTTCATTGTCATAAGGTGGGCAAATATACGCATTTATACGCGATTTTAGCACGGAGCCGACATGAAAAAGTCGTATCTTTGCGCACAGCATATCTCACTTTCACACATGAAACTTTACTTTCTCGGCACCGGCACCTCCTCGGGCGTCCCCCAGATGGGATGCGCTTGCGCCGTGTGCACCTCTTCCGATCCGCGCGATCGCCGCTCGCGCTGTTCGGCACTGCTGGAGACCGACGACCATCGCCTCTTGCTCATCGACTGCGGCCCCGATTTTCGCTCGCAGATGCTGCGCTTCATTGCCGAGCACCCTTTCGGCTCCGGCACCCTCCCCTATCACGAGCGTCGTGTGGCTGAAATGAGCGATGAACAAGCTCGCGCCGCCGGACTCCACGAAGCGCCCCGCACTCCCTATGCCGTGCCTGCGCTCGAAGCCGTGCTCCTCACCCACGAACATTTCGACCACGTGGCGGGACTCGACGATCTTCGCCCGCTCTCCCACTTCAGTCCAATCGAGGTGTGGGCCGAACCCAACGTGGCCGCCCCCATTCTCCGGCACATGGGCTACTGCTTTGGGAAAGACCACTACCCCGGTTCGCCGCAACTCACGATGCACGAGTTTTCCATCGACCAATCGTTCACAGCGGCCGGTGCCACCGTCACGCCCATCCGTGTGATGCACGGACGTCTCCCGATTGCGGGATTTCGCATCGGCGATTTGGCCTATATGACCGACCTTTCCACCCTTCCCGACAGCGAATGGCCGAAACTGCAGGGTGTGCGCACGCTGGTGGTGAGCGCTTTGCGTCCCGAACCGCACAACACGCACCAAACGCTCGAACAAGCCATCGCCATGGCACGACGCGTCGGAGCAGCGCGCACCTATTTCATCCACATGTGTCACCAAGCCGGGCGACAGTGCGAAGCCGACGCTCAACTGCCCGAAGGCATGGCCTATGCCTACGACGGTTTGGAGATCGAGTGCTGAACCTTTCGCACGTGGTTGAGGACTTTCGCGCAAAAGTGCACTGATTTCGCACAAAAGTGCGCTGCTTTTCTTCCAAACTCCACTTCTTTTCGCACAAACTCGACGCTTTCTCCACCGCCGCACTTGGTTTGAAGAACACCTCATTCGGTTTGAACAACAAAACAGCCCGCCATTCACTTGCGTGAACAGCGGGCTGTCATTTTACATCGACGCTATCGTAGCGTATTGCATCTGCATCTAGAAGATGTGCTTATTCGTGATTGGGCAAGATATCACGATTCGGATCAATGCCCATGGTTTGGAGCACCTTGTAGTATTTGTTCTTCTCGTTGCATACGAAGGCAACACCCACGCCGCCTCCGGCGTTGTTGAGTAATTTCTTCTTAGCTTTTTTCTCTTCCAACAACGTGATGTAACGCTCAGTAAGCACTTCGAAATTCACGAGACGTTCGAATTTATCTTTGACAAGGCATTCGCCACGCGCTTGCAAGGAACTACCTTCGCTGATTGCGCGCACGCTGTCCAAACGCATCGAACGGTCGCCATTACGATCTGCGGTGAATGTGAGTATCGCATCATCTTCTTTCGCAATCGTGGCAAAAACCAATTCGCTTTCCAACGCAAGTTTCAATTCCTTATAGTCGTCCTTGTCGAGAACATGCTTCATGGGAATGCGCACCAACCCTCCGTCGGCATAACCTAATACCAACCAAGCGTTTTCTTCGTCCTTATGAATCGCCAAGGTGAGCGCATCCTCTTTCTCCGCTCTGTAGTATTTCCGCAACAACTTTGCAGAGTTGTTTTTCGAGAAGGTCAGAAAACATAAGGGAGAAATGAAGTCCTCCTCATAATTCAACAATACATTGTTGCGTTGGGTAGCAGTGGCGATTGTCGGTTCGAAGGATGCGTCAGCAGAGAGATCGCTTGTTTTCAGCGGTTGTTCGACCTCGTTCGTTTGGAAGTTTTCCCCACCGCTCCACTGCGCCTCATGATCTTCAGGCACCGTGGTTTCCGCCGCTTGATATTCGGCCTCTAAGCGCTGCTTTCGCTCCGCTTCGAAACGCTCCTTGCGGCGCTTCTCAAAATGAGCCAACTGTTCGCCTTCCAATCGTACGTTCTCCGAGCCTTGTCGCTCATAAACTACACCGCCCGACCGAGTCAACTCGGGGAAGGGGCGCAGCACGCACACCTTGCAAACCGTTTTTCCGTCATAGTCACACATCTCGACGCTGAAATAATCAGCAGAGGTGTGGGACGGAGAAAAGGCTTTGCGCACCTCGGTGGCAATGTAACGTTGATATTCGTCCAACTGGTCTTTCCCTTTCAAGTTACGAAACTTGTCATCATTCAAGTCATTGCTGATTCCGACGGGAATACCATGATCGTTCACGCCAATATAGAGCGTGCCGCCCTTGGTGTTGTAGAAGGCGCTAAGTACACGGAGAATATTCAACGTCTGCAGCGTTATATTGGCTTCCATGTGGTTTTCAGGCGGATAAACGATGCTCGTTTTGAACTCGGTGCAAATGTCCTCACGACCTATCGACTTTCTCTCTTCTCGTCCACTGATGTGCAGCAATTCGTTGATGTGGCGGATGATCTCTTCGTGTGTTTGACTAAAGTTGTCGCGGCTCAACAATCGGGCGGCCATCACGATCGCTGCCAACTGGCATACCAACGGGCTCTCGCCCTTATGCGTGCTTTCGAGCAAACCACTTTCGCAGTCGACTCGATCGAAGCAACTGAGCACGTAGAGCACGCCGATATTTTCGCGCAAATGACCATCTGCCACTGTGCTCGAGGCACGATAAGCGTCGATCTTCTCCCTGTGCCCTTCATCGAGTCGATGATTGATGGAGTAAAACTCTAACATGCCGAGCAAGTCGCGCCATTTCTCATAGAACTCCACTCGTTCGGCACGATCCGTTAGCTTGGCCAACAGACGTGCAGCAGAAACATAATGATAGCGGCGCAGCAAGTTTTCTTCGCTCTTAGCCACCTGATCCAAAACAAGCATGAGTTCGTCGAGTTGATCGGCAGTGAACAAGGAATTCGCTACAAAAACTTCCTCTTCCTCGGTGGGTACCTCACGTTCGTCTAACCCTTCGCCGCAACGGTTTGCCCAATAGGCCACGGCACTGACCTGATCGAGACGCACGTGATCAACAACATCCTCGATTTCCACGGGAGCGAGACCGAGACCCGCGGCTCCCTTCAACGTGACGAGCACGGCTTTCCCAATCAGCGGACGGCCGTACACTTTGCCTGAATCCTCTCCCCAATTGTCACATAGGCGTTGATTGAATTCGTCACCGTTCTCGAAATAGACGCCTAACCCATTTTCGGCAAAACCAACCCAGCCTCCATTTGCGTAACTTACCACTAGGCAATATAGCTGTTCATCGAAGTTTGCAATGTCCTTCAAATCTTCCTGCAGCACGTTTTTGGTCGAGAAAATATAGCGACCATCGGGGGTGATGCCTTCAACCAGAGCCGTGACACAGAGTTGCTCGCCATTGGGACGACGAAAAGGATTGATGCCGTTGAGGTACTTCACATTGTAAGGCGCAAGATTTCCACCGGGGAGCAAGCCTTCTCCCTCATAATAATCGTCTTCGACGCGACAGAGCAAGCGATTGGGATTCTCGGGATCGATGGCATAGGGAGCAATGCGCACCTCGTCTCCGCGCTCTGGTCGTTCTTTTCGGCGGGCTTGCCGAAGCTGTTCTATCGTGGAGTGGCGAGTCTCCAAATCGCGTTCCAGGTCGTTCCACAAACGGCGGGCTTCTTCCAACGAAGTGAGCGCGGCATTCGGCCAGTTAAGTTTCTTTTCCGTGAAAAACTGCAATCGATCCCAGAGCATGGCTTCGGGCGGTAGCACGGCTTGCTTGCTATCACAACGGAGAGGCGCGACGCTGATGCCGGACGAATCAGCGGTGAGGCGAATGTGATCCGTCAAATAACTTTTGCTGTAATCGGCGAGCAGCTTCTCATCGACTTGCTCAGACAGGCGGGCTGCAACGAACGGAAGATTGTTGACATCTGCCCAAGTGTAGCACGAAGAAGCCTGAATAGCCACGGCATCGGCAAGCGAAAGCACTGAACGACGAAGCAAATCGTCGGTGTTACCCGTTGGGAAACAAGCAGCCATTCGACACAAACGAGCATAGTTGAGTTGCGCATCAAACAAATTGGTGTCGCGATTGGGATCGGCCAAGAATAGTTGGATGGAAAGCGCTTTGAAGACGTTACGGAAATCAGGGTGCTTCTCATCGACGATATTGGCCACGTCATCATACAGTTCAGACACATAAAATTCGAGCAAACGAATGAACGCTCGACGGAAGGTATCGGTTTTCCAATAACGTTCTTCTGCTCCGGTGATGATTTCGAAAAAAGCATTCATCCGTTGCTCCATCAAGTCCGGCAACAACGTAAAGATGCACATCATCAACTCGAGTTTCTCAGAGGCGTGATAGATATAATGAGAAGCCTCGAGCGAAGCAAACAGCTTATCAATCACTTTAGTGTGCTCGCCTTCTTCAATATATTTGGCCGCACTGATGTAAAACATACACTGCTCAACCAACGTCGTGATGCGTTCTTGGAAAATACCACGTTGACGCTCTTCACAACGATTGAGCGTCTGCGTCGACTCCAAAACAAACAGCAGCTCTTTTTGGATTTCGCTCAGCACTTCGCCAACCCGCTGATAATTAGCTTCCGCACACGCCGTTCCGCCTTCGGCTTCATTCGCTGCTTCGGTCGGCGTGGTCTCGGAATAAAGGATCGCCTGGAGAGTCTTTCTCACCCATTTTCCGGCATGGCGTTCAAAAGGTTCGTTACTGCCCAAAATCAAGCAACAAAGTTCATCCAAATCCCATAACGTAGGACGACGGCCGAGGTCTTTTTCGATGACCGCAGAAAGGGTATGCTCATTAAATGGAGAGTCGGCAGGGTTTGCAGAAGAAGCCTCACCTTGACTGCTCTCCAATTTTAATTTCAAACGACCTTCACTGATACTCAACACCTTGCACGTCACAATTTGACGCTCAAGCAAGACTTGATCGGTATAGAGTCGAAAGAAAAAGCCGAAACGATCTTCTACTTCATAGTATTTTTTGTCTGGATAAGCACGCCGAACAGTAAAATCATAATTGCTTTTCTCACTTAACGGGTAGTTCTTCTTCAAGTAATGCTGCACATTTTGAACAATACTTACTTTTCCGTCTTCATCAGTCCTTACAATACAATGAATTTCTTCCGGTTCCTGCTGTGTCTCTTGAAAAGGAAATAATCTAACGTTGTAGTCTGCTCCTTCGTAGTTCACAACAAAAAACTTCTTCCCGTAACGGATGTGCGTTTTCAGATTTTGGAATGTCTTTTCTTCCATGATGAGAATTAAATTTGAATGATACTTATAGACAAGACGCTTGCATTAGCACAAGATCCGTCGTGTTTTTCTTTTCATTGTCACAAAGTTACAAACAAATCTATTCCGAACAAATAAACACCCAACAAATCCCGACTGATTATATTTTATTCAGAACCATTCTTCTCCAATATCCGAAATACATCGACAATTATGCCCAAAAAAGGGGAACGACTTCTTGCGGTCGTTCCCCCTGTGGGATTTTAGAATTTGGCAGAAACCTGCACATCTATGGTATTGTAGTTCCGATCGGCGCCCGCGCGATCATTCGTGTGGGTGTAATTGAGTTGGAACAGGTAGTTTTTGCCCAATCGGTAGTTGGCCGAAAGACCCCAGTTGGTTTTCAGTCCCTGCCAGGTCGTGGCATCGTCGCGGTAGCAATCCCAACGGCCATACACCTTCAGGCGTTGGCAGCCCGGCACGGATCTACCGGCCATCGCATACCAACCATCGCTTTCGTTGGCGCCTCCCTTCGTCGTGCTGCCGTGGCTGTGCACATATTCGCCGCGCGCCTCCCAACGCCCCACATACATGAAGCCAAGTGCATAGCGCTTGCGCTCGAGTTGAAGCGTAGGTTTCGCAGGATCGGTGAAACGGCCGTTCCAACCGAAAGCGCCGACAGAAAGCCCTTCCACGGGACAGATCCACAAACCGCCGATCAAATCCTTGAAGTGGTCGATGTCTGCGTGATTGGTACCCTGTCCGTTGAACAGCCCCACTTGATAGTGCAAGAGTTTACGCCCACCGGCCACAGGGAAAAGGTCACCTTGCACCTGCACGCCAATGTCGCGACCATTGGAAACGTGCTCTCCAATTCGATCATTGAGACTTTGCAATTTCGAAGCCACTTGCGAGAAACTGCCGAGTCCTACCGACAGGGGAGATATCGGTTTGTCGAAACCAAACGGCCGATGGTATTGTCCGAGACGCACTTGCAATTCGGGAAATTTGCGCCACTCCACATACGCATCGAGCAAACGCGGCCCGCGATCAATGCCCGGCGCACCGCTCATCTCCATCTGAAAACGATAGAACACGTCACGCCACGCATAACCGCTACCATAAAAACGGAAATAGCGCATCGAAAAATTGCTCGAAGTTGCAGCACCTTCGCGGTCGGTCAGCTCAGCCTTCGCGGTAATGTAGCCCCCGAGCGTAAAAGAGGGTTTGAACGTGGGACGACTCTCCGGCTGCTTGTCCGAAGCCTTCGTGGCCACTTGCACAAGACTGTCGGCTGCCGTGGCGTACTCCGTCGACAGCTCGTGAGAATGGGCTCCTGCAACACCGCCGCACAGCGCAGCGCAGAGGAGAAGAAAAGTAGTTTTCATTTGAAAGGAAGTGAGTTTGAGATGCAAAATTATAAAATCTGCGAGAGATATGCAGACAATCACGCCCGAAAAAGCGCGAAGTCTCTGTCTACTCACTGCGCAACGCATTGCATATTGCGCTTCACTTTATGCAATGCGCAGAAAAGTCCACGTGCTTTCCACCTATTTTTGCAATGTGGGCTAACAAAAAAGCGGGAGAAAACTTGGATGCTCGGCATTTTCTGACTACATTTGCAAGCACGAAAATAAAATAAGAATAAAACTAGCATCCTCATGGAAGAAATACTCGAAAAGCCCTATGTGATCGGACTCGACATGGGTGGCACTAACTCGGTTTTCGGTATCGTGGATCAACGCGGCACCATCATCGCACAGACAGCCATCAAAACGCAGGCCTATCCCGACATCAATGACTATGTGAAAGCGGCGGTTGAAGCCCTTCAACCCGCACTCGACGTCGTAGGCGGCATCGACAATATCCGCGGTATGGGTATCGGTGCGCCGAGCGGTAACTTCTATAACGGCACGATCGAACGTGCCGCCAACTTGATTTGGCAAGGCATTGTGCCCATTTGCGACCTCTTTGAGGAAGCACTCGGTGTGCCCTGTCGAGTGACCAACGATGCCAATGCCGCAGCACTGGGCGAAATGACCTATGGCATAGCCCGCGGCATGAAGAACTTCATCATGATCACCCTCGGCACCGGCGTAGGTTCGGGCATCGTCGTGGACGGTCGCGTCGTCTATGGTTCCGACGGTTTCGCCGGCGAACTCGGACACGTGGTCATCGACCACTCCGAAGCCGGCCGTCCCTGCGGCTGCGGTCGCAAAGGCTGCTTGGAGACCTACTGTTCGGCCACCGGCGTGGCACGCACCGCACGTGAGTTCCTCGCCAAGAGCGACACGCCCTCGCCCCTCCGCGAATTGGATCCCGAATCGATCACCTCGTTCGACGTGTTCCAAGCTGCCGAAAAGGGCGACCAAATCGCTTTGGACATCTTCGAATACACCGGCACACTCCTCGGCCGCACTTGCGCTGATTTTGCCACCTTCAATTCGCCCGAGGCCTTTGTGTTCTTCGGTGGTTTGGCCAAAGCCGGCGACTACCTCATGGAGCCCCTGCGCAAGGCTTACGATGAAAACGTGTTGAAGATTTTCAAGGTCAAGGCGAAACTCCTCGTTTCGACCCTCAAAGGTTCGGAAGCCGCCGTTCTCGGTGCTTCGGCCCTGGGTTGGGAATAAGTTCTTCCCCATCCCCTTCTTCTTCATAGCGATTATCCCTCCCCCGTTGAAGTCCACACTTCAGCGGGGGATTTTCGTGCGGATCAACGAACAGGTTCGCCCGCCTTTCTCAGCGCAGACCGGCCAGCCAATGCGCTCTATAAGAACGCATAAGCACCGAAGTGCATAAACCGTTGTTGGCTTTATCAGCGCACGACACGACAGCATGGGCCGATGGTTGTGTTCAGTAAGTCAAAGAGCATTTGCGCTGATTCGCCGGGCGGTAAGCCCTTTGACGTTGCGCTATAGGGACGCCGCAGAGCGACGGGAAAAGGGAAGGTTGTGTTTTATCGAGGGCAAAGGTATATCTTTTATTTCGAATAATCGAAATTTACAGCAAGAAAAAGTTGATATATCGCGAAATCAAATTACAGCTTCCAAAAACAAGTGGACTTTCTTACGAAAACGCTCTTGTTTTGCATTCTTCTTCCCACCTTTTTCGAGAAAGTCGCCACTCGAACTGACCACCACTTCGCGCGCTTTCTTCGCGCACACGAACGTGCGCCCGAACGGACACGCACCTGCACATCGCGCACTCAACGAGTTTGATTTTTCTGCCTTCACCCTTCACCTTCACCCCTAACTCACTGTCACATTGTGGATTACGAGTGAAGAAAACAATCAATTTAACACTTCACAGGTGAAGGAAAACGGGGTGAAGCCTTCACCTTTAACTCTCTATACATCAATACTTTGCCGCGAATAGGTGAAGAGGTGAAGGAAAAAATCGAAAAACGCCGGACGCGCGCGCATACGCGTACGCGTTGGGCACCGGCACTCGCAATGCATTGCGTGTCTATTCTTTGATTCAATCCGTAGAGTCAACCGGCAAGTGCAAAATTAGGCTCTTCTTTTGAAGAACTCTGCTTTTGGTGTTTCAAACCCCGGCTTTTGTCTAGGTCTGCTGTTATTTTTCATTATCTGACTTTTGGCCAGAAATCATTATCTTTGCATCATACAATTCATTCTCTTCTATCATTATCCCCAAGAACCCCTTGCTATATGATAAATCGCATTCTTGTTCTCTTTTCAATAACCATTGCATCTGTTATCAGCTCGACAGCACAAATTCCCATAACATCCAAGAATAACTGGCTGTATGTAGATGCCATGCTATCGTCTAAAGAGAAAAACGTCCAAACCTCGGCAATTATTGACACTGGGTGTACCTATTGTTTGATAGACTCCACCTTTGCCGCAGATTTACAACTCTCTACTATCGATACTACGTTTATAAGCTACAGCACGCAAAAGGCTCCGATGTCGGTATCTCGAGTAAACTTACCCCAACTTGCTATTGGAGAGAAAGTGTATAACAATGTTTTGTGCATCATCGTGGACTTGCAAGGAAAGGCTAAGGAATATGCCCCCTCCTTTATCATTGGTGCAGATATCATGAGCAGAGACTTGTGGAACATAGACCTTAAAAACAGTGTTCTATCGTTCCTCACAGAATTACCACAGCAAAAGCAGAAGATAAAATGGGCAAGCCGGAAAGCCATATTTCCTAATGACATCATACTTAAAGCAGAAGTTAATGGCAAAAAGGGATACTTCTTATTTGATACTGGCAGCAGAAGAAATAAGCTTCCTCAGTCTTTAGGTATAGCCGCAACTAAAACTCAACAAGAGCAAACGGCTAATATTGCAGAATCCTTGAGCATAAAAGAGCTACAAGTTGTTGAGCAGGCACAACTAAAAGTTGGCTTTATTGATAAGGTAATAGACATGTTTATTACTCCCGAGAAACAAGGTTATCTCAATGCACAATTCCTATGGGGCAAGTCTATTGTTCTAGACTACAAGAACAAATGTATATTCATTTTAGATTAAAGGCGAATAAAAAGATATGACACAAAGGCGAGATACAGTTTAACTGCATCTCGCCTTTGTGTGTCTTGAGAAAGAATTCTCAGATTGTAAAAGTGCCTCTAACCCCTCCGTTAGGACCGATTTGAGGATCATTCTCTACGTAGAGAGTAAAATGATTTTTGAGCCAATTCCAGATAGAAGTAAAGATATTACCTCCATAAATGTCATGGAGTTCTTGCTCCGTAAGCAAGCGCATATGATTGTTTGTCATACTATTGAGGAATTATGAATTGTGTACCTTATGGCAAATGCAAAATGTGCATTCCAATGAGAAATACTCTACTTTTTTTGTACCTCAAAAGAAATACCTACATTTGCAAAGGCTTCATTTTATGCTCTCAACTTAAATATTATCTTATGCTTCCTCGCCACTTATCCTTCCTTTTGCTACTTCTCGCATCAGCACTCTATTCTGTTGCACAAGTCCCAATAACCATCAAGAATAATTGGATGTATGTAGAAGCATCTTTTTCATATGGCGATAAGCGTTTTCCAATTTCTGCAATGATAGATACAGGATGCACCTATTGTGTTATAGATTCAACTTTTGCCGTAGATTCTTGTGGAATTACGCCCCAAAATCCTGATTATAATGGATATAACACATCGAGAGATAGAACTCGTATTTTCTACACCACAATTCCTATTTTATGTGTGGGAAGAAAAGAATTCACAGACGTCAAGTGCGCCATAATAGATTTGTCTGGTAAGTTCCAAACAAATCATCGCTTTATCATTGGAGCAGATATCTTGAGCAAAGAGCTATGGAAATTTAATCTCAAGAGTTGCATCTTAGAATGTTTAGATAAAAACTCTTCACTCTCCTATAAGGGCATTATTACTTGGGACAAGCGTAGTGCCTTATTCTATAATGGTATTGTGTTAAAAGCCAAAGTAAATGGCAAGAAGGCATTTTTCCTCTTTGATACAGGTTCTCGTTATAATCAATTACCCAAGGAGGTGGGTATTCTACCAACTGATACAATTGTAAAAGAATTTGCTAACATTGCAACAACTATAGTATGGAAAAATAGAGAAAGAGTCCAAGCGGCACAGTTTTCACTTTCTTCTATAAACTTGCCAATAGACTTTCTACTGACAAATGAATCTATAGGCTATCTTAATGTAGAGTTTCTACTTGATAGAACCTTTATTATAGACTATACTAAGAAAAGGATTTTGCTCGTAGAGTAAGATTGTGCACCAAGAGAGCCTGCATATGCAGGCTCTCTTGGTGCTCTTAAAACGTCTGGGTAAAAGTAATCTCTCCATGAGGTTCCATTTGAGGATCTCTATCTACATGAACAGAGAAATGCTTCTTTATCCAATTCCAAATAGAGGTAAAGATATTTCCTCCATAAATACTTTAGAGTTCTTGCTCCGTAAGCAAGCGCATATGAGTATTAGTCGTACTGTGTGTGGGGGGGATTATAGTGTTATGTGTCAATATTGACGATTGCAAAAAATAAGCACCACATTTGAATTGGCAAAGTTGTTCATCATGTTATTTTATTATGAAGCAGAAAACGCTCTCTATATCTTCTGTATTTGATAAGAAACCTCTATATTTGGACTGAATTCATTTCTCCTCAACAACTATTATACAATGATTAGTCGTTCCATATTTTTACTTTCAACACTCATCATCTCAGTGCTAAGTGCAGCTGCGCAAGTTCCTATTACCATCAAGAATAATTGGATGTATGTTGATGCTTCTTTCTCATATGAGGGAAAAGATATTCCTATTTCTGCGCTGATAGATACGGGAGCTTCTGTATGCATCATGGATTCTATCTTTGCGGCGGATTCATGTAACATCAAAATAGAGAAGAGTAATGCCGTAATAGGCAATACAAACGGAAAGAAGGTCGTCTCTTTTAAATTCAATCTAGACAGTATTAATCTAGGAGGACATAAGTATTACGACGTATGCTGCTATATTCTTAATTTGTCTGGGATGTTTGCCCAATATGCCCCCAAGTTTATTATAGGAGGAGATGTCCTAAAACGTGACTATTGGGAATTTGATTTAGGAAAGTTCTCAATGATACAACGTACAATAATCCCCCAAAATATCCAGTATCAGTTGCATTGGAAGAATCATGAAGACTATTCTAGTGCATTTCTAAACGCTATCATCTTCCAAGGAAAGATTGCTGGACAAAAAACAAAAATCTTATTTGATACTGGTAGTCGAACAAATAAGATGCCTAGGAGTTTTGGAGTAATGCCTACTAAAATAGAGACTCAAGAAGTAGCCAATATAGCCGAAGCATTAAGAAAAGAAACAAGAGGTGTATGTGAAAATATTCCTGTAGTCATGAAAGATTGGGACTTTACTTTAGATTTTGTCGTAAGCGAAGAAAAGATTCCTCGTTTAAATATAGACTTTCTCAAGGGAAAATCATTTATTCTAAGCTATAAGCAAAAGAGCTTGTATGTATTATACTGAAATGAAAGAGCTGCTGTACATTTTACTAATTGTACAGCAGCTCTTTGAGTAAATTCTCAGAGAATTACTCCTGCTTCAACTCTGTTGTTTGGATCATCTGTTGTTCTTTGAAATAGATGTTTCTTTAGCCAGTTCCAAATGGAGTTCAAGATATTGCCGGTTCACCCGACATTTGGAGTGATAGGGGGGCTAAAAAGAAGAAAAGCGCAGAATCTAATCGTATGGGCTGATCGCTCACCTTCTCCTCAACGGCATGCTTCACACGAAGACGCATCTTATGCTCACCGGCTTCGGCGAAAGTCACGACACCGGGCTGCTTCTCTCGTGAAGAACTACGCGAACCGCCCTCAAAAGATCCATTCGTACTCATCCGCACCCTAGCTATCATTCTGTAGCTTAATGATGACTGGTGCGGTCTTATCCTCTGCCACCTCAATAGAGAAGGGAGAGGATATGGGAATAGAGACGAAACAATAGCATAAGACGAAACAATAGCATAATAATAAGCAATATTGCGATTGAGCTATATCGAATACAACCGTTATTCATTTTCCTTGTTTGATATTCTGTTTGCCATGCACCATGCAGATTCTCTTCAATATATGAATCGTCTTTGAACAGATAGACCAGCGGTTCTACATCAAAAACAAAATCAGAGATCGGCTCTCGCTCTTCCCAAATAATTGGGGAAGAAGCGATGAATTCCTCATAAGGAACTTTTATTCGGCTATCATCATAACAATGTAACTTTAAATGTCTTCTCGTCTTACGTTCGCTTGGGTATAGTATGAACAATAATCCATGCCATATATTCTCAACATCATACTTGTACCCCAAGTAAATGCAATACATGTGACCTTCATAGGCGGGATAAGAATATTTTCGACCCATTTCAAGAAACAACTTAAAGTACTCTCCGCTTTTTGAGAATAATCCCGGAATAACCTCTTCTTTCGTATAGATATACCAGAACCACACGTTATCATCATTGCAATAGGCACTCAAAGGCAAATCTCTTCCCCCAATCAAAATCCTCTTACCTGTCTTATTCTCTATTTTCATCATTTCAAAACCGTAAATTTCACTTCATCAAATACTGCGTATAAAGTTTGCTTACCATCACGTGTTATCTTCCAAATTTCAGTTCCGTCTTCGATAGAAACTCCAAGACCTCTTGTTATTGTAAATTCTGGAAGCTCTATACCCTACCATTTCTATGATGAGGTAGGGTTGTGATAATACGCTCGTTGAAAATCTCGCCAGTCTCTCATCAGTTCATAAACCTCTTCGATAGGAATAATAGCTTCTACCTTGTCGTCTTCGTATACATTCTTTACTACTGCTTTTTCTCTATCACACTCTATCATATACATCTCAAAGCCAAATCCTTCATAAAAATCGACTTCGCCTCTCAGTAGCATTTCTATTGAGGAAACTATTTCCTCTGCATACTCAAGGTCTATGTGATTTACTTCAGACCAGAAAAATATTCCATACTTTGAAGCATTCCCTAAATGAATGACAGAGGGAATGGTTTTCTTTAATCCATCCGGTCCGTAGCAATCTATTTTACCAAATCGATATTGCATAGTTGTCAAAACAAAAGCTCTCAGGAACATCGATTCCCGAGAGCTAAAATAGAGGATGTATGCGCCTTGCTTAGCGAAGCACAGGCGCAAGGAATCATCTATCAATATTGCGCAGGATGATCCTTGGGGTTGGCACCATATTGGTTTTCACCGGGCTGGCTGTCTTGCACGTAGAAGTAGATCAAGATCAGCGCGCCGACAAGAGGAATCAATACCAGAAAGACGAACCAACCACTCTTACCGGTGTCTTGCAGGCGGCGTACTGAAACGGCCAAAGCAGGAAGAAGTACGAGCAGAGAATAGAGTGAGCCGAGTTGGTCGAAGCCAATCACACGGCCTACACCACCCACTACAAGGGCGATGATGAAATTGAAGAGCACAAAGTACCAAAACTCTGCACGGCGTGCACGGCCGTTGAAATCAACGTAGTGCTTCAGGCAATAAAGAAAATACTTCATTGAGAAAAAATTTATTGAGGGGTTAAAAACAGCAGAGTTCCGCCGTCGGGCAAGCCCGACAGCAGAACTCAGATAGATTGCTTATTTTTCGTCTTCCACAGCAGCCTGCGCAGCAGCAAGGCGGGCGATGGGCACACGGAAGGGCGAGCAGCTCACATAGTTGAGGCCTACGCGGTGGCAGAACTTCACGGAGCTGGGTTCACCGCCGTGTTCACCGCAGATGCCGCACTTGAGTTCGGGACGTACGGAGCGTCCCTTCTCTACGGCCATGTTCACAAGCTGACCCACGCCCTTCTGGTCGAGCACTTGGAAGGGATCGACTTTGAGAATCTTCTTCTCGAGGTAAACGGGGAGGAAGCTGGCGATGTCGTCGCGCGAATAACCGAAGGTCATCTGCGTGAGGTCGTTCGTACCGAAGGAGAAGTACTCTGCGCGGGTGGCGATGCGATCGGCCGTGAGAGCAGCGCGGGGGATTTCGATCATCGTGCCGACCTTGAAGTCTACGCTCACGCCTTCTTCGGCGAAGAGCTTGGCAGCGGTGTCGCGAATCACCTTCTCTTGGTTCTCGAACTCATAGAGAATACCGGTGAGGGGCACCATGATTTCGGGATGCGGATCGAGACCTTCCTTCTTCAGTTCGACAGCGGCACCGAGGATGGCGCGCGTCTGCATAGCGGTGATTTCGGGATAGGTGTTACCGAGACGGCAACCGCGGTGTCCGAGCATCGGGTTGGCCTCAACCAACGAGTTGACACGCTGGCGGATGTATTCTACCGTCACGCCCATGGCCTTGGCCATTTCTTCTTGGCCGGCTTGATCGTGAGGAACGAATTCGTGGAGGGGGGGGTCGAGCAGACGCACGTTGACGGCCTTACCGTCCATGGCGCGGAAGATGCCGAGGAAGTCAGCCTTCTGATAGGGAAGGATCTTCTCGAGGGCCTTTTCGCGACCTTCAACGGTTTCGCTGAGGATCATTTCGCGCATGGCGACGATCTTTTCGGCTTCGAAGAACATGTGCTCCGTGCGGCAAAGACCGATACCCACAGCGCCGAACTTGGCAGCGACGAGAGCGTCTTGGGGCGTGTCGGCGTTGGTGCGCACTTGCAAGCGAGCATATTTGGCGCAGAGATCCATGAGTTCGGAGAAGTCGCCGCTGAGTTCAGCTGCTTCGGTGGGGATTTCGCCGGCGTAAACACAACCGGTCGTACCGTTGAGCGAAAGGAAATCGCCTTCCTTGAGCGTCTGACCATCGACGGTGAGCGTGCGTGCCTTGTAGTCCACAACGATGCCACCGGCGCCCGATACGCAGCACTTACCCATACCACGTGCCACAACGGCTGCGTGAGAGGTCATACCACCACGTGCCGTGAGGATACCTTCGGCAGCGGCCATACCGGCCAAGTCTTCGGGCGAGGTTTCGATACGCACCATGATGACCTTCTTACCGGCTGCGTGCCATTCTTCGGCATCGTCGGCGTGGAAGACGATCTGACCGCAGGCGGCACCGGGAGAAGCGGGCAAACCGCGCGTGATCTCGTGAGCACCGGCCAAAGCGCGCTTGTTGAAGACGGGGTGCAAGAGTTCGTCGAGCTTGTTGGGCTCGCAACGCTTGATGGCGGTTTTCTCGTCGATGAGTCCTTCGTGAAGGAGATCCATGGCGATCTTCACCATTGCGGTACCCGTGCGCTTACCGTTACGCGTTTGGAGGAACCAGAGTTTGCCTTCCTGTACCGTGAACTCCATGTCTTGCATGTCGCGATAGTGCTGCTCGAGTTTGTTCTGCAAGGTGTCGAGTTCCTTGTAAATCTCGGGCATGGCTTCTTCCATGGAGGGGAACTTGGCAACGCGTTCTTCTTCGCTGATACCGGCACGTTCTGCCCAACGCTGTGCACCGATCTTGGTGATCTGCTGAGGCGTGCGGATACCGGCTACCACGTCTTCACCTTGTGCGTTTACCAAATACTCACCGTTGAAGAGGTTCTCACCGTTACCGGCGTCGCGGCTGAAGCAAACACCCGTTGCAGAGGTTTCGCCCATGTTACCGAACACCATGGCTTGTACGTTCACAGCCGTACCCCACTCGTCGGGGATCGACTCCATCTTACGATAGAGAATGGCGCGCTCGTTCATCCAGCTGCGGAATACCGCGCAAATGGCACCCCAAAGTTGTTCTTTGGGATCTGCGGGGAAGTCGTGGCCGGTTTGTGCTTTGATGGCGGCCTTAAAGCGCTCAACGAGATCTTTCAGTTCTTCGACCGTGAGATCCTTGTCGAGGTGAATGCCACGAATGGCCTTCACTTCCTCGATGATGGCTTCGAAGGGATCGATGGCTTCCTTGTTCTCGGGCTTCATGCCGAGCACAACGTCACCGTACATTTGCACGAAACGACGATAGGAGTCGTATACGAAGTGGGGGTTGCCGGTTTTGGCAGCGAGACCTTCTGCAACTTCGTCGTTGAGACCGAGGTTGAGAATGGTGTCCATCATACCGGGCATCGATGCGCGCGCACCGGAACGCACGGAGAGCAACAGCGGGTTGGTGGGGTCGCCAAACTTGCTGTTCATGCTCACTTCCGTTGTAGCAATGGCGGCTGCCACGGCATCGGTAAGTTCGGCAATGATGGCTTCCTGACCTACGCGATAATAATCGTTGCACGTTTCGGTGGTGATGGTAAACCCGGGAGGAACGGGCACGCCAATCTTATTCATCTCGGCGAGGTTGGCCCCTTTACCACCGAGCAAATCACGCATCGAGGCGTCGCCCTCGGCTTTTCCGTCGCCGAATGTGTAAACTCTTTTTACTTGTTCCATATTAGATGACTGTTTCAATTTTATATACTGCAAATATAACGCAATTTCAGCAATCCGCCAAATAGATCAGCAGTTTTTGCTAACCATGGTTTGAAAAAATCGCACGTTTTATACTGAAAACGCTACATGAACGCGAAGTTACAAAAAAAAACGACAAATCTATCGCCCGCGAAGGGTCTGTTCAGCGTCCAACGGCTTTGACGCCTTTCACGGTGCGGAGTTTTTTGATGAGCGAATTGAGCTGTGTCGTGTCGTCGACCAGGACAGTCAACTCGCCATAGAACAACCCGTCGTTGCTTTCGATGGAGATGTTGCGGAGCATGATGTGCTCTTCTTTCGAAATGATGGACGTGATGTTGTTCACAATGCCCAGGTCGTCCTGTCCCACCACATGCAACGTGATGGGATAAGTGCTGCCGCCTTTGCCGGCCCAACGCACTTTCACCACGCGATAGGGGAAGCGTTCGCGCATCTCGCGGGCGTTGGGGCAACTGTCGCGGTGGATTTTGATGCCGCCCGAAACGGTGACAAAACCGAAGACCTCGTCGCCGTAAACCGGGTGGCAGCAACGTGCCATTTGGAATTGCACGCCTTTCAGATTGCTGTTGTCGATCACCAAAACATCTTCTTGTCCCGCATCGACCGTGGGAGCGGCGTCGGAGAAACTGAAGGTTTCGGCACTGCGCACTTCGGCTCGTTCCGCCACACCGGCTTCGCGCTTCTGCAACTCGACATAGGTGTCGAGCGAAGCGTTGAGATCGATTTTGTCTTCGGCAATGTCGGTGTAAAAGTCGCCGGCTTCCTTATAACCCAGTTTCTTGATGAGTTGGTTCAGGACACGTTCGTCCCATTCGAGCTTGCGATTCTTCAATTTTCGCTCGAGCACTTCGCGTCCCATGGCGCTGTCGCGACTTTTCATTTCGCGCAGGGCTTGACGAATCTTCGAACGGGCGTGAGAAGACACCACGATGTTCAACCATTCAAGGCGCGGTTGCTGGGTGTTCGAGGTGAGAATTTCGACACGCTGTCCACTGCGCAGCGGTTGACGAAGCGAAACATTCTTGCCGTCGACGATACCACCGACGCTGCGGTTGCCGATTTTCGAGTGAATGAGATAGGCGAAATCCAATACGGTGCTGCCGACGGGCAACTTAAAGAGGTCGCCTTTGGGCGTGAAAACGTAGACTGAGTTTTCCTTCAAGCCCGTGTGCACGCCATCGTCGACATGCGGATCTTTGCCGGCTTCGAGGGCGGCGCGAATATCGGCCAACCAACTGTCGACACCGCCCTCACTGCTCTTCACACCCTTGTAACGCCAGTGTGCGGCGAGACCGTGTTCGGCCACCTCATCCATGCGTTCGGTGCGGATCTGCACCTCCACCCATTTATCCTCGGGACCCAAGACAGTGGCATGCAGGCTCTCATAGCCGTTAGATTTCGGAACGGTCACCCAGTCGCGCAGGCGTTTGAGGTTCGACTCGTAACGATTGGTGATCAGCGAGAAGACTTTCCAGCAGTCGGCCACCTCATTTTCGGGGCTGGAGTCGAGAATGATGCGAATGGCAAAGAGATCATACACTTTTTCGAAGCCACAATGTTGCTTTTTCATCTTTTGCCAGATGGAGTGAATGCTTTTCGTGCGTCCCTTCATGTGGTAGCGCAGTCCGGCGGCGGTGAGCATCTGATGAATCGGCGCCACAAAATTCTCAATATAGGCGTCGCGGCTCTTTTTCGTGGCATTGAGCGCCTCCTTGATCATATAGTAGGCTTCGTGCTCCAGGTATTTGAGCGACAAATCCTCTAATTCCGATTTGAGTTTGTAGAGTCCGAGTTTGTGGGCGAGGGGTGCGTAGATGTGCGCCGCCTCGATCGAGAGGCGACGGCGCGCTTCGGCATCGGGGTTGTCCTTGACGAGGCGCATCAGCACCACACAACCGGCAATGAGCAGCAACACCACACGCATATCGGCTGCCTGCGAGACGAGCAAGTTGCGGAAATTATCCGTTTTGAGCATCTCTTCGTTCAAGGCTTCGAGCTCGTGCACACGTTCGAAGGCGGCGAGGTCTTCGGGCGTGGGTTGCCATTCGCGCAACCCGATTTCGCTTTCGGCCAAACGGAGCGTTTCTTCTCCGATCTCTCGAGCGTCGAGTCCGAAACGCGCAATGAGATGGCGGTCGGTGATGGCAGTTACATCATAGGTTGTCATAGGCTTCTATGTTGGGCGCGACAAACGGGGAAAGAATTGCAAAAGGTGACTCTCTCATGCCGGAGAATCACCTTTCGCTGTTCGTCGCGAGGATTATTTAGATTGGGGTACGCTGTATTTTTCACCCGTTTCGCGGATAAGCACCTCACGATACTTCTCGGGGAAGCCGGGGCGTTCGGGATCTACACAGATACCGTCGGGCGTGAGTTCCCATTTTCCTGCAGAAGTTTCTTTCTTCACCACTTGGTCGTTGTACTTCATGATGAGATATTCGCCGAGCGACTTCCATTCGCGCATCATTTCGCCCGACCATTGGGCGGCAAGGGCATTCACTTTCTCCGTCACGGCGGCAGGATTGGCCTGTGCCAGTGCAAACAGCTCCGCGTCGGCCGCGTGCTTGGCTTCGATCATTCGACGTTGGAAGGCATCGCGACGAGCGGCCACAGCCGGGAATAGTTGCGAGTAGCGCGGATATACCATGTTCGAAACCCAGTTGCACAACCAGAAGGCCGACTTCCAAGAGAAGGTGTGATCGTTGGCCGTGCTGTCGGCGAAGCATTCGGGCACTTGGGTGAGCGAGCAGTAGATGGGCACGAAGGGTGTGGTGTTGGCATCGTCGTTGGCAAACCACAGCACGGCACCCACCGCGTTGGGCATGCGGCTACGCAGTTCGCACACGATTACGAAACTGGCTTGGTGGGTCGAAACGGGGCGTTCGTTGAAATACTTCTTTCCCTTGTGTTCCCACGTCAAGGGTGAGGGGCGATAGGGGGCACTCCACACACCCGAACCGGCATCTTTCGTACCGTCAAACGGGGTGTCCTCATAGTGGTCGCGCATGGCGGCCATCACTTCTTCCAACGTCACGGGGTGAGTGGGCTTCACGTAGAGCGGCATCACTTCCGACGTACCGATGTGTTTACCGTCCACAAAAGGCACATACTTTTCCATGCCCGTGGTGAAGCGGTTGAAGAGACTCCAAACGCGGGCCTCGCAGAAACGCTGCGAACCAAAGTCGGCCGGCGCATAGGCTTCGGAGAACGAGAACTCGGCATCGCTGCCTTTGAAATAACCCTTCGAACGGGCGAACGTGATCACGTCTTTCGAGTACATCACATTCTTTTTGTCCTTCAAATCGAAGCGGTGAATACGGCTTTGGTTGGCGTGCGCGCTGATGCAGTCGTCGGGGATGCGCACAGCCACCCACACAGCGCCTTTGGCAGAGTCGCCTTTACCGATCATTTCGAGGATCCATGCCTCGTTGGGGTCGGCAATCGAGAACGATTCGCCCTCCGATGCGTAACCGTGGCGCGCCACAAGGCTCGTCATCACGCGGATGGCTTCGCGAGCCGTCTTGGCACGTTGCAGTCCGAGCGCCATGAGCGACACATAATCGATACCGCCCACAGGATTCTTCGGCCACAATTCTTCGCGGCCGCCGAAAGTCGTTTCGGTGATGGCCAGTTGGTGCTCGTTGATGTTGCCCACCACATTATAAGTGTAGGCTGCCTCGGGGATTTCGCCGAGGGGCTTGTGGGTGTCGCCGTCTACGATTTTGCGCATCGTACCGGGCGCATGCTTGCCCGCGGGATAGTGGAGCAAGCGACCGTACATGCCGTAGGAGTCGGCACTGTAAGTGATGAAACACTCTCCGTTTTTCGAGGCTTTCTTGCCTACCAACAGATTGGTGCAAGCCGGCGCCGTAAGGGCGAACAAGACGGCAAGCAGGGCGAGAATTCTATTCATTTGCAAGGGATATTTAATTTCGTTTCGGACGACGCTGTTCGGCAATAGCCTCAACGCCATGAGAGTCGAACTCAACTTTTCGTCGAGAACAACCTCGTTTTGAAGGTCATTGCCCCTGTTTTGGAGTCATTGTATAGGAAAAACAAGGGCAGCGAAGCCAATTGCAAGGTTTCGCTGCCACAAAGATACTTTTTTTTTAGATATACGGCTCATTTTTCGGCCTTTTTCTCGGGAGAAACGACGTGCAGCACGGCCTAAGCGTAGGAATGCAGACCGCCCAAGAGGAAATTCACCCCGAAATAGGTGAACAACACGCTCAGGAAGGCCAGGAGCACGAACCAATGGAACGGCCGCGGGCGACGCAACGCGGGGAGCAAACCGGGATGCAGGGCGAAGGAGTAGATCAACATCGTGATGAGCGCCCACACCTCCTTGGGATCCCAGCCCCAATAGCGTCCCCACGAGACATTGGCCCAGATGGCACCGATGAAAATGCCGGCCGAGAGGAGAAATACCGCCGGGTACAGGAGCAAACGATTGAGCACCGTGAGTTGTTCGACGCGCACGGCGTTCGATTCGCGGCGCGACAACCACAAAGCGTAGCCACTGTTGAGACAGGCCAGGGCAAACAACGCGTAAGAGAACATCATAATCGTGACATGCAAGCTGAGCAAGGGCGAACTCAACACGGGCATGAGCGGCGTGATCTGCGGATTCATGTCAGAGAGGTGGGCTACCAACAGCGCAAAGCCGGCGATGAGCAAACCGAAGGGTACGACAAACGAAAAGCGGCGCATCAAAAGGCTCGCAACGCCCAACACACAAACCGCCAACAAGAGCATCGTCTCAAAACCATTGCTCATCGGCACGAAACCGGCCAAATACCAACGGAAAGCGAACCACAACGTCAGGCAAACAAAGGCGGTGACGACGGCACATTGGAAAACTCCGTCGAGCCACGACCGTCGACGCCCGCTCACCTGCACACCGAAGGCCAAGAAACCGAGGGTGAGGCAATACATAAAGGCGATCTTCACGGCCGGGATGCGGTTGTAGACGATTTCGGCCGTGACGCGTGCTTCCGACAACTGCGCCGCTTTCGCATCGGCGGGCAGGGGGCGAATGAGCGTGCCTTTGTAGAGCATCACGATCAACCCCACTTTCTCGTCGGTGTCCTGAATGGCGCGCGCCAACGGCGAAGAAGGGTCGCGTTCGGCCGCCATCAATCGCTGCAAACGGTATTCGCCGCCGGCATACAACTGCGCCACCGAGGCATAATCGCCCACGATGCCCAGCCGCTCGCGCAAAGCCGCACTTTTGATGCGCACCATGGCTACATTTTGCCACTCGTCGGGATAATACACCCACGAGAGCAGGATTTGTTCGGCAGTGAGTCCGCGAAAACTCGTTTTGCCCGAGATTTTTTTACAGAAATCCACAGCCAAGGTGTTGAGCGGACAAACGCGACCGTTGTAGACGATCTGTCGCCGCCCGATGCTGTCGGCCTTGCTGCGGGCGATGGTGCGCAGCTTTCCATCGGAAAAATCTGACGCCGAAGCCCCGATACTGCCCCACCCTGCCGCCAAGAGCAGCACAAAAGCGGTGCGGCGCAGCGCCGGATGGCGCAACAAAGTGCGAAACGCGCCACCGCGCGCCAACAACGACCACAGCAGCGAAACAAACAGGAGCCCGTAGCCCACATAGGTGAGGAGTATGCCCCACGGATCGTGATAAAGGCTGAGCACACTGCCCTTTCCGTCGGTGTCGTAGGAAGTTTGGTAAATGCGCCAGCCGTCTATTTCGGCAATGCGGTTCATCGACACCACATAGTCGCGACCCACCACACGCAAACGGCTTTCGTAGTCGGCAGGCGTGTCGGTGCCGGGATAATGGTGGACGGTGAACTGCGTGAGTTTCACGTCAAACGGCAGTCGCCCCACGTCTTTGTCGTCGGTGAGGAAGAGGCGCGACGATTTTCCCACACGCAAATGCAGGTTGCCGTTCACAGCCCCAAAGGCGGTGCACAGCGCCCCGAGCAAAATCACGACAAACGAGGCATGCAGCACGAGGGCGTGCAACCGATGCCAAAGCCTTCGGCCCACAATGACCCAAGTTCCCGTGAGCACAATGCCCGCCCACAGCAAGCGGAAGAGCACATTGCCGTAGATGTGGGCATAGGCCGCCGTACTTCCCCACAGGTGCTCGACAATCGTGGCCGCGATGAGCACCACGACCTGCACAGCGAGGAGATAGAACGGGAGTTTAGAAGGGACGGTAAGTTTCATGCTGACGATCGGCTACGGCGATACATTCCATCTCAATGAGCCACTCGGGACGGCACACGGGGGCGAGAGTGATGACGGTGGGGACGTGCGGGAAACGCGCGGCGAAGAGGTCGCGCACCGTGACATAGTCGGCCGTATCGCGGAGATAGACCGTGATTTGCGCCGCATGTTCGGCGAGATTCATCTCGGCTTCGGCCAAAAGTGCATCGACGTTTTCCCACATGCGGTGGGTTTGGCGCACGATGTCGCCGACGTGCACCACTTGTCCTTTGTTGTCGATCGAGGCCGTGCCGCTGATGAAGGCTTGTGCGCGATCGCCGTATTCGACCACCGTGCCGCGCTCGAACGTCACCCCATATTCGATGGTGGGATTAAGGTGAGTGAGGGCATACAAGTAGCGTTGCTGCCCGGGCTCCAAGCCTTTCACCGCATAGCCGCCGAGTTGTACGAGCGAACGCGTGTCGGCCGGTAAACCGCCGATGCCCGTCGACGAAATGTAGTGCGTGTCGGGCGTCAATCCCACACGGAGGAAGTTGTCAAGGCGCGCTTTGACGAGCCCGGCGTAGTTGGTGTCGACGTCGCGCACGAAAAACCAAGTGCGCACGCAGTCGTCGGCAATCGTGGCACCCTGCGCCGTGAGTTCACCCTCGTAGCGGGTGAGCAAAGCCTCGGTTTGTGCCGCCGAATCGCCCGCGGGGCTTTCCATGCCCATGTGCCAAAGGTGGCGATAACCGCCGTGTTCCACCGTGGTGACGCCGTCGGCGCACTGCACGTCAGCACCCGTGAGAAAATAGACCCACAGGCTAATTTTCGAACCGTCGAGCGGCGGCTGCTGAATGACCGAGACGGTGCACGCCGTTTCCGACTCCATGAGCGGAGCTTGGTTGGTGGCATCGCTCACGAAGTAGCGTTTGAGCACAGGGCGCGCATCGGCAGGCAATAATTCGGCGCAAACACGCTCGAAACCACGCTGTAGGCGCGCATATTGCTGGGCGAAACCCTCGTTTTGTGGGCTCACATGAAGTTGAACGTGGTACTCGCTCGGGCCAAGTTGGGAGATATAGGAAGAAAGTCCACAACTTATGCCGATTTCTTCCCAAGTTTTTTGCAAAAAGTCCATTGTTTTGAAAGACACGACGCGAGAAGGCTTTTGGCCTTCTCGCAGTCTCGTAGAAATTAGGGTTTCGCTCCGGCGTTGATCCAGTCTTTGAGGAGCGTAAAATACTTGCTGTCGCGCTCATTGTTGAGAATGAGCGTGTGGTCTTTGTAGTGGGTGAGGCCTTCGTTGCCCTCGGTGAGCACGCGCACCAGCCAACTGTTGTCGGCATTGCCGGCTTCGATGCGCTGTTGCGTGGGGTCGAGATGGGCGGCTACGCCCACCGTGGCACCATAGGCGTGACCTTTGCGCAGATCCATCGCTGCGGCGGCACGACCGTTGTTGCCATGGCACTTGCTGCAGAGGTTGTCAAACAGTTGATCTTCGACCACGCTATACATGCTCACATTGGTGCGCCCCACCTCGAAGCGCAGGGTGTCGCGCGTGCGCTCAAACATCTTGGCGTTGAGTTTGAAATCGGCAAAGGTGGCCACGCGTTCGCGCACTCGATCGACCACGCACAACTGCACCTTCTCGGCTTCGGCGGGAATGCCGCTCAGCACGAAGTTCACCGAGTCGCCGTCGAGCAACTGCGTCGGGATTTCTTTCTGCACCAGCGAGTAGTCGCTGCCGCCATCGAAGGCGGCGAGCACCAGTTGGTAGCGATCGCTCCACGTTTCGGCACCGCTCAGTCTGCCGCTCAGGCGGATGCTGAGCCCTTCGCGCGCCGCGGTTGTGGTGTCTTCCTCGATGTTGCCGGAATCGCAAGCGGACAGCAACACAACGGCACAACACCACAAAAGGGTAAGAATTTTGTTCATGTCCGTAGGAGAAAGTGGGGGCTTAGAAGGAGTATTGCAGCTGTAAGCGGGCGCTGTGGGTGGCAATGCCGAGGTCGTCGTTGTCGCGATCGAGCTGCGTTTTGTGCTTCCAGCGGCCGGTGTACTGATACATGGCCGAGAGCTTCAGCCCCGTGCCGGGGAAGAAATAGTTGAGGCCGAGGGCGGGCGAATTGAGCGTGCCGTCGAGGTCCGTGCCGTTGCGATCGAAGAAATCATAGCGCGCGGCGACCTGCAGTTGGGGCGTGGCGAAATAACCCACCTGCGCATAACCGCCGTAGAAGTTGAACTTGTCGTCGATCTTCATACGTTTGGTGAAACCCATGTGCATGGCGTAGCCTTCGGCGGCGAAATACCAACGGTGGTAGAGCATGGCGAACTCAAAACCGAAACGTGTGTCGTTGGTGCTCTCGTTTTCGCTCTCGACATTGAGACTGCTGCTCACACCGACGAGCATTTTGCGCGCATTGAGGTGCTTGGGGCTGCCTTGCGTGGCGGGCATCACGCCCCAAGGCTGATAAGTGAGGCGACCGGCGTAGAGTAACGAGGGGATGTGCCAATCGTCGGAGAAAGTCTTCGTGGCCGCATTCGTGCCGGCGCCCGTGCCGTTGAACACACCGACCTGATAACCCAATTTGCTTTGACCGCCTACGGCAAACAAGCCGTGGGCTTCCACACCGAGATCGAAACCGGTGGCCATGGAGGGCGTGACGGCATTGAGCGAGTGGGGCAAAATGACGGGAGCCGTGAGCGAGGTGGGCAACATCGGCAGGAGGGTTTCGCCGAGCGTGGTGAGATAGGCGTGGGCGAAGGGCGTCTTGAACTTACCGGCGCGGAGACCGAAGCCGTTGTTCACTTTCACGTCGAACCAGGCCTGCTGCAGAACGTTGGCACCGCCGGCAGCGGCATTGATTGAGAGGTTGTAGGTGACTTTGTCGTAGGCTTTGCCGGTGAAACCGAGCACGGCATAAGGCAAGCCGAAGCCGGAGTTGGCTACGTTGTCTTGGTTGTAGGCCTTGTCGAGGCCTTCGTCGTCGTACCAGTTGAACGCGCCGTGAGTTTGCACCATGAGATAGGGTTTGAACTCAAAGCTACCGTTGTTGCTGCGCACGGTGAGGGCGCGGTTGTCGTCGATGCTCACCACCCCGTTGGCGGTGGCTTCGTCCTGTGCGTGGAGCGGAAGCAACGCGCAGGCGGCGAAAGCAAAAGCGAGAATATGTTTCATTTTGAAAGGGAGTTGTCGTGTGATGACAAAATGTAGAAAAAGGAAAGAAAGAGGGAAAAGGGCGCCGAATCAAAGCGATTCGAGGAACTTGAGGAGGGCTTGACGGTCTTTCTTGTGCATCTTCATGAAAAGACGCTTGGAAGCCTCGCCCTCACCGCCGTGCCAGAGAATGGCCTCGGTGAAGTTGCGCGCACGGCCGTCATGTAAGAAATAGGTGTGGCCGTCCACCTTCTCTTGGAGCCCAACGCCCCACAAGGGAGTGGTGCGCCATTCGCAACCGCGGGCCAGTCCGCTCACATAGTTGTCGTTGAGGCCCACGCCCATGATTTCGCTGCCCATGTCGTGGAGCAGATAGTCGGAATAGGGATGGATGGTTTGGTTGCCGAGCCACGGCAATTCGGTGCCGGCCAGCAAGGTGGCACCGCGAGGACGCGTGCGCAAGGTGGTGACGTGGCAGAGGTGGCACTTGGCTTGATAGAACATTTGTTCGCCGCGCTTCACTTCGGGGTCGTTCACGTTGCGACGGGCGGGCACACCGAGGGTGTGGAGGTAGAGATCGACGTTCTCCATGTCTTGGGTGGAGACTTCAAGCCCACGGTAGGCCAATCCCATCGCACCGGCTTGCGCAATCTGCGATTGTCCCTCAGAAATCTCTTCGGGGTAGCGACTGTTGGTCACACCCATGTCGCTGGAGAAACCGAGTTCGATGGTGAGGTCGGCGTGTTGCGCCTTATTGCCCGAAAGACCGAGTTGATATTTGCCGCGCTCGAAGATGTAGTTGGCACGACCGGAGATGCCGTATTCGGGATAGTTGCTTTTGCGCGCCAAAGCTTCGATTTCTTTCGGGTCGAGGGCCATCATCTGTCCCATGCCGACGTGGCGCAGCGGAATACGTACGGTGATGAAGAGATCTTCGGGGCGAATGGGTTTGCCGTCGGGGCCGGGTTTGTACCAGTCGGTGATGGTGTAGGAAGGGGCGGCCAGTTCGTAGGGTTCGCCGTCGGGGAAGGTGCCCTTTTCATAGCGCCAGGTAACTTTGACCTTGCCTTCGGCGTCGACACCGTAGATGCTTTGGTCGTGCAGCACACGGCCGTAGTTTTGGAAGAAGGCACCGTTGCGTCGCGTGATGTAGCACAACATGGCCGAGAAGCCGTAGTCGCCCGAGCCGTATGCGCCGTCTTTGCGCTTGGTCCAGACGGCGGGCACAGTGCGACCGGCGTTGCGGTGGCAACTGCCGCAGGCATAACCGGCATAAACAGGGCCGAGTCCGTCGGACGACGAGCGCGGATCATCATAAAGTCCGTCGCCTTCTTGGAAACGGCGAGCCAATTGCCCCGATACCCAAGGAGAACTCTGGTCGTAGGCCAACGACGAACTCATATAGACCGTCGAAATGCCAGCAGAAGGGGCATATCCGGCGGGAATGTCGGTTTCGGTGACCTGCAAATCGTCGTTCTCGCAGCTGAGCAAGGCCATGGCGCCGAGAAGAAGAATGGAGGGAGTAAGAATTTTGTTCATAACTGTTCGTCAGTTAAGTGGGTCGGTCGTGCGCATGCGCACAACCTCCCTGGGACGCATCCCGGTTTCGCACGCCGGCGCGACGCCTTTGCGGCGATAGATTGGAAATGCAGAAGGGAGGGCGCAACCCGTGCGGTTGCACCCTCCGAAGATGGCGTTCTTTGAAACATAATGTGTCTCGCGTATTTCCGCACGAGAAAGAGGAGCGGACGATATGGCTCAAAAAACGAGACTCGGAATGACTTATTTCACCGTACGAGGTTTGCCGTCCTTGAAGAGCAAATATTCAAGGGTGTGGTAACCGCGCGTGTTCTGTGCTGTTTGGATGGCTTCTTCCGACTGACCGGGGTTCCAAGTCAACTGAGAATAGTCGCCCGTTGTGAGGACATTGACGATTTGCACCTGATCGAGAGGCCAAGAGTCCATGTTGGGGTCGAGATTGAACTTCGAAACGGGACCAAAGAGGAAGGCTTCGCTCGTTTCCCACGGTTCGCGCGCTTCGAGCCATGCGTTGGCGGCGTTCTTGAAGGCCTCGTTGCTGGGTTTTGCACGCAGCGTTTCAACAGATTTGAGCAACGCTTCGTTCTTCGTCACGAGATCTTTGTAAGTGGGCAGCACCACCACGTCGACATACTTCTTGATGATTTGCTTGTAAGCGGCCTCATCGGCATTTTCGCGCAACCAAGGTTTGAGTTCTTTTTCAAGTACTTCGCTCAGTGCGCCGCAGGCTTCCTGTGCAGCAAGGGCTTCCTTGCTGTTGATGTTGTTGCGGAAGGGCTGGGGGATGGCCTTAATGGCAGCGGCAGCCGCGTTGACGGCCTTGTACACCTTCTGTGTGAGCTGGTGGTTGCCCTTTGCGGCTACGTAGTTGAGGATAGACACGCCGTTTTCGGTGTGATCGAACTTACCGTCGCGAGAGCAGAGGAGCGCATTGCGGATGGAGAAGATGTTGTTCTGATAGTCTTCGCGAGAGTGCCAAGAATACCAAGATTCCACGGCATAAAGGGCTTCGGTGACCTTGCCTTTATTGTACTTCTCGAGGGGATCGCCGATTTTCTTTTCGCCGACCTCGCCGGAAATCTCCACGCATCCGTCGACAAGCTGTTCAATCGCGTCGAGTTGAGTCTTGAAATAAGGCGTACGTGCCGTGAGCGTGCCGTCTTCGCCCTTGGTGTAAGGCGTTTCGCCTTGGAACAAGCGAGCATACGACAGGGGATTGCCTTCGGCATCGTAGTCCGACTCATATTGTTCGGTCCAAGCACGCAACAGCGTCTTCGAATCGTTGACAAGCAGGCGCGCTACGAGATGAGCGTAGCTGTTCCAGTTGCCGGCATTGGACGAGTTGTAGTCCAAATTGGAAGGATCTTGAGCTACGACCTTCTTGGGTTCGTCGCTTCCGCAAGAGGTGAAAGTGCCGACTCCCGAAAGGAGAAGGGCAAGGGCAAACACACACTTTTTCATAATAGGTTATTTTGTAGAGATATGTTGTAGGTTAGTTTTATTCCGATTGAGGTGTCTCTTGTCCGTGGCCGTGTTTCGCCTTCATTTTCGTGAAGCTGCGGCATGTCGGTGGGAGAAAACGCCGGGGAGCAGACAAGTACCGGGAAGAACACGGCTTACGGTGTCGAAAAGACGGCTTATTTATTGAGGAACCACGCGTTGAAAGCGACGCCGAGGGCAAATTCATTTTCAGAATTGAACTGCCCGCCACCGATGCGGCGCGTCGTGTAGTCGGCCTTCACCACAATGCCGTTGCCGACGCGATAGTTCAGACCGAACACCCACATGGAGGTCTTGAAACGGGGATCCATCACCGAAATGAAGGTGCGGGTGTTCTCGCCCTCTTGTTGCGCATTGTAATATTCGTAGCGAACGAAGGGAATGATTTCGGGCAAATCTTCGGAGCCACAGCGAACGATGATGTTGCGCAAGTTCAGTCCCACTTCACCACCATAGCTCACGGCACGTTTAGCGATAGGTGCCAAACGCGTGTAGGGCGCCAGCTTATTGAGGTTGCTGTTGCGGGCACTCAGTTCTCCGGCATTGCCAAGCGTGCCGGTCAACACGTTAGCGCGCGCAATAACATAGGGGTGTTCGTACTGCGCATCGACAGAAAAGATGTTGACGGGGAACTTTTTATTATAAATCGTGGGGATATCGGCATTCGCACCGGCGTTGCCGCAGTGATAATAGCTCACGCCGGCACGCAAACCGGGAAGACCTGTCCAATCTAAACGGGCAACAAACGCGGGATGTTGCAAACGATCTTCTTCAAATTTACCTTGTTTGCCTTTCTGCACCCAGTTGTTGCGATCGAAACCATTGGCGTTCAAGCCCGAAACGACCATCGCCTGGTAGTTGAAACGCGCGGCACGCTTGCCGAAACTACCGAAGAAAGCCAAACCTGTCTCGTGCCAAGTGCAGGGAATGATCGTGGATTCGCCTTCGGGGCGCACGGTACCGAAGAAATTCATCGGTTCGTGGTGCGCATTGGTCAAGCCTACGGGCACAATCATGTGGCCGACACGCACATTGAAGGCGGGATGAATCAAACGTGTGATATGAAATTGCTCAATGGCCACTTCACCACCCTTCTCCAACTCGGTTTCGTATTCGCCATTCTCGGCTTTTTCGAGTTCGAGGGCGGTTCCGGTACCACCGGACTCGAATTCGATCTCCGCTCCCACGATCCATTTGGGCGAAAACTTATAATCGAGTGCCAAGACAAAGCGAGGAATCGAAATCGTGGCGCGTGTTTCTTTCGGACTCCCCTCGGGATGACCGTAGAAACGATTCATGCCGTAATCTTTGAAGGCCGAAACCATTTCGCCATAACCGCCCAAACGGAAACGACGGAAGCCGTCGTACTCATCATTGTAGGGATTCTTTTTGCCTTCGCACTGGTTTTTGCCATGCGCACAGTCGCGATGTTGCACCGTGGCACCGGTCATTCCGTCGGGACGTTGTGCGTTTTGTACCGAAGCTTCGGGAGTGTAGGTTTCAAAATTCGAGCCTACGCCCATAATGCTGTCCTTGATGGGACATTGTGCGGCGGCAGTGCTCGCAAAAGCGGCCCCTAACAGGAGGGACAACGCGATTCCTTGGGTTTTCATTTCGTCTCACTTTGAATTTCACTGCAAAATTACGGACTTCTCCTAAACAACGCAATCACTACATTTGGGTATTTCTACAGTTATTTTGGGGCTTAAAGTCTTAAAATCGCAAGAGGAATACCCACATGTAGTGATTATCGACTCGCAAAAAAATCGTATCTTTGCCCCTAAGCGTCTGTTGTGCGGCGCAAAATGTTGACTTTTCGCATCGCGCACGGCCTTTTTGAGATGCTTCAACCCTCTTTCAACGAATACTATATGGGTTTCAATTACACTGAGCAAGACAAGATGTGCGAAGTCATCGCTTCACAGCCCTCACTACTCCAAATGATCAGCCGTTTCGGCATTCAATTGGGCGTGGGTGAGCGTACTGTAAAAGAAGTGTGCGAGGCTTCGCAGGTGGACACCAATACTTTCTTGGCCGTCGCCAACGTGATGAAAGAAGGACCCTCCGTTGCTCCTTTCTATGTGGACAAAATACACATGCCCACCCTCATGCGCCATCTCCGTGCTGCGCATGATTTCTTCCTCGACTTCCAACTTCAACACCTCCGCCGCAAACTTCTCGAAGCCATCGACTGTTCGCGACAGAACGAGGTGGCCTTCCTCATTCTTAAGTTCTACGACGAATATATGAATGAGGTGCGCAAACACATGGAACACGAGAACCGCCAAATTTTCGGCTACGTCGATCGCCTCATTTCAGGAGAGATTGTCTCTGATTTCCGCATTCAGCAATACTCCAAAGGGCACGATGCGATGGACAAGAAGCTGCAAGAGCTCAAAAACATCATCATTAAATATTATACTCCCGCAGAAGGCGCATCGAGCGACCTGCTTTGCAACGTGCTCTTCAGCATCTACAACTGCGAAGCCGACCTCCGCGCCCACTGCGAAATGGAAGATGTGCTCTTCTTTCCCGCGGTGCAGCACCTCGAAGAGCGCATTGCCAACAAGACCTACTTGCCCAACAACGAAGATGACGCCAACGCGCTCTCCGAACGCGAGCGAGAAATCATCGCTTACATCGTCAAAGGGCTTACCAACAAGGAGATTGCGGCGCATCTCTTCTTGTCGATCAACACGATCCTCACGCACCGCAAAAACATCTCGCGCAAATTGGACATTCACTCCGTAAGCGGACTCACGATCTACGCCATCGTTAACGGCATTGTCAAGATCGATGAGGTGAAGATGCAATAAAACTCACTGCAGGAATCGCAGTTCTTTCCCCTTTCGAACATAAAACGGGCACTCCATGCGATGGAGTGCCCGTTTTGTTTCAAGGCGATGCGCGTTGCGCTCAATAGCAAATCTTACAAGGACGTAAACCACGACGCTCTGCCGTGGATTCGCTCACTTGCTCAGGATCATAATTGCAACGATTCAGCCCACGACAATCGGAACTGGCGTGATAAGCCCGCGCACTTTTGCTGTTACAAATATACACCATTCCTCTTTCGGTCGTGGTGGGTGCACTTGCCGAAAGAAAAGTACCGGGGAAGGCCATAGCGATGGCCAAAAACAAGGTTTTCATCTATTGTTTGGAGGAATATTTTCTGAAGAAAGGGGGAAATGTCTTCACTGCCCGAACATTCGATCAGCTCTTTTTGCCGATGCTCACTTCCCCACGCAGAAGTTCTTGAATATCGTGCCGAGCACCTCATCGGTTGTGACTTCGCCGCCGGTGATTTCGGCCAAATGGTGGATGCACTCGCGGAGGTCCTGTGCCACAAAGTCGCCGGAAATGCCCGACTGTAAACCGCGGCGCACACGGCGCACATCATCGAGAGCGGCGGTCAGTGCGGCATAGTGGCGCGCATTGGTCACCACCACGTCGCTTTCCGTTTCCTGCGCCGCAGCGGCCGTCGAAACCAGCCGATCACAGAGCGAAGACATGCCCTCCCCCTCTCGGGCGGAGAGGAAAAGCACTTGCGGATCGACGCCATGGGTTTTCGCGGCGGCGCGAATTGCGCTTTCCACCGCTGCACGGCGCGAAAGGGCGGCTTCTTCCCCACCGGCGAGGGCGGCTAAACAATCGGCCTTGTTGACCACGACCAAAACATCGCCCTCGTTGCGTGCCGAAAAGACTTCGTCGGCCAGCGTGGCGAGCTGTGCTTCCACACAATTCACATCAAGGACGAAAATCACGGTGCGCGCCGCGTGCAACTGCCGACGACTCCGCTCAATGCCCATTTGTTCCACCTGATCGGTGGTGTCGCGCAGACCGGCAGTGTCGATAAAGCGGAAAAGCACGCCGCCCAACACGAACGTATCCTCAACCACATCGCGCGTGGTGCCGTGCACGTCGCTCACAATCGCACGATCGTCTTGCAACAGCGCGTTGAGCAACGTCGACTTCCCGGCATTCGTTGCACCGACGATGGCCACCGGCCAACCTTCGCGCAGGGCATTGCCTGTAGAGAACGAATTGGCCAATCGAGCCGTCTCGGCTTCCACCGCGGCTGCGACGCCATCCAACTGACTGCGGTCGGCAAACTCCAAATCTTCGTGATCGGAGAAATCCAACTCCAACTCAAGTAAGGAGGTGAGATGCAATAACTGATCGCGCAGGCCGGCCAAACGCTGACTGAAGTGCCCACGCATCTGACTCATCGCCACACGATGCGATGCCGCTGTCGACGAAGCGATGAGATCGGCCACCGCTTCGGCCTGCGACAGGTCCATTTTACCATTCAAGAATGCACGTCGCGTGAACTCTCCGGGCTCTGCCGGCGTGGCGCCGGCTGCCATCAGCAGTTGGACGACACGATGCAGCACAAAGGCCGAACCGTGGCACGAAATCTCCGTGGCATCTTCGCCGGTGTAGGAGTGCGGCGCGCGAAAAACGGAAACGAGCACTTCGTCGATTAGCGTTCCATCCTGCGGGTCGACGATTTGTCCGAAAGCCAACGAATGCGCGCGACGATCGGCCAGTGATTTTCCACCGCGAGAGCGGAATATGCGATCTGTCACGGCGATTGCGTCGGCACCGGCCACACGAACCACACCGAGTGCTCCGCCGGGCGCGGTGGCCACGGCACATATAGTTGTTGTTTGCATGCTGTTTTAATTGCTATGAAGAAAGCGGTCGCCACAATCAGTGCAGGGCTTCAAGCAGCGTGCGCGCTGCGGCCGCATTGCTCGAAAAAGTGAAGGTGTCGATCAACAAGTCCTTATCGTAATTCAAAGGCAAATTGGGCGCAATGATCGAAAGCGCCTTCAAACGCTCACTGTCGAAACTGAATTGGCGCAACAAACCGCGCGCTTGCCGTCCGGAGAGTTGCAGTTGTCGCAGCGAACGGTCAAGCACCTTGAGGCGTTTTCCGTCCGAACCCGCCGACTTCAACTCCAAAAGCATGTCGATGTAGGCATCTTCGCTGACTTCCTCGCGTGATCGGCGTGAACCGGCCTCAAAACCGGTTCGCCCACTGACAGGCACTTCACTAAGTAGGAAATTCACCACATGCCCCTCACGAAACTTCAACTCCATGTTTCGCACCTTATTACCGAGCGGTTGCTCCCAATGGTAGCCCCATTTTGCGGAATCCGGCGTCTCTTCGCGCGCTTGCGGTGCACCCAACAAATGAATGACTTGTGCTTCGGTCATGCCGAGACGCACTTCACGGGCAAGCCCGTAAGAACCGGTGACGCAACTTCCCAAAAGCAGCGGGAAGAGGAGAAGGAGAAAGCATACCTGTTTCATACTACAAGCGTTTTTATACGGTAGAGGCCGCCATTTGTGCGCATCTTGCGCACCATCATTGGCCGTTACTATACAAAGTTCCGAATAAATGGCGTAAGAAACAAATTTCGGCTACATTTTTCACGTCGACATTGTGCGGAAACACTAAAAACTCCCCGCACTCTTCACGAGCGCGGGGAGCCATCCAAATAGCTTAATTTATAAAGGTGCGACCTTTGTCGCACGGCGGTGCATTACTTGATAACGACCTTACCGTTCTCAATGCGCACGCCGTGATCCACATCAACAGCGGGGCGGCCGGAGAGATCGTAAACCTTGCCGTTATCCTTGGCAGCGTCTACCTTGACACCCGAAATACCGGTGATGGTCTTTGCGGGATCGAGGAAGTTGGCCGGAACATGTTCAGCACCGGAGAGCACCTGTTGCTTACCATTACCAAAGGCGCAGACAACGAAGTAACCTTGTCGTACGATCGTGGCAGGAATGGTGAAGTTGTAGGTGTTCGACACATAAACGAGTTTACCGGTCGTATCGTAAACCTTGAAGCCGACTGCACCGGTACCGCTGTTGCGGTCAACGGCAATGCGACCGTTGGTGTCAGTCACCTTGTAGGCGGAGCATTCGAGATCGTTGCGGAAGTCGGTCACCATACCCACATCACCTACTTCGCGAGCATCGCCGGGAGTTGCGTCGTCAGAGGTGGACAAACGCATCTGGCCGGGCTTGCTGCCTACGCCTTCTGCCTGAATCTTGCGGATACGTTCGTCGATGAAGAAGATACCGGGGTGCGCCTTCGGATACTTACGCATGTAGGCGATGGCCTTGTCGATATCGGCTTGCGTGGTGGTGAACCAGTTGTCGTGATAGTCGCCGGTGTTGTGATTCTTGACGGGCTTGAAGAAACCGTAGAATTGGAAGAATTCTGAAAGGTCTTCTTGTGCTACGTCGCTGGCGAACATCGCAAACTTGAGATAGTTGTCCAGACCGCTGATGGGCGCATTTGAATTCGTGGAATACGTCATCGGGCTGTTACGCAACTTGGCAAAGAGTTCGGGATAGAACTTGGGGTGATGTCCTTGGAGCTGGTAGTAGAGCCAGAGTTGGAAGTAAATACGGCTACGTGTCCAAATGTTGTATTCGTCACGGAAGGCACCGCGGTGGAAGTCAGCTATGGGGTTGGAGAGAGGACGTCCACGTCCGACGTTCGTACCTTGCAACCAACGATAAACTTGCGAGAAGAAGTTCACCGACATTTCTGTGTCGCCAGCCATGTTGATGGCCTTTTGGTGAATGTGACCCGTTTCGTGAGCTATCACCCAGATAGGAGCTCCTTCGTCATCCTCGGATCCGCGAGTGAAACGCTGATAGTTCAAGTAATCGCCCACACCGGGGTAGTAAGTACCGTAGGTGGAAGCGTAGGGGTTGCCCTTCGAAGAGGAAGAAGCAGAGAGCATGCAGTTGAAACGATCGAGATAGTGATCGATGCCCATGAGGTCGTGTTCGCACTTCACGAGTTCGTCCCAGCGCATCAGTACACCTTCGATGCCCATGGGCGTGCCGTCGGCATCTTTCTTCGAGAACTCGCTACGATTGAGTTGCTCTTTCACGCCCGCGAGATCCATGTTGAACTGGTAATACTTGTTCTTCATGTGGATCACCTGGTCTTTGAAGAGTGTTTTCTCCATGTCGAGCCAGTCGGCGTTGGTGTGTCCGCGAGTGATGTCGAAGTAACCGTTCACGCGACCGCCTTCGATGTGGATTTGCAGGGCGGGAACAGACTCAAGTTTCTTGCGCGTGTCGGTGATCGTGTAGACAATGAACAGGTGGCTGTCGTTGTCGGCCACCACCATGTTCAGACCGGGGTTCAAGCGCTGACGTGGACCGGTTACACTGAGCCCTTCTGTCGTCATGGCCTCCACCTTCGTCGAAGGTACGAAACCGGCGCTGTTGATATAGATGAATGCAGCTTCGCCACGCTTGAGGCTGATACCGGTGGGACCCGTTTGGGGCGAGAACATGTAGCCTGTTCCTACGAGCTTGTCGCTGTTCCACTGCGTATCGTCAGAATAAGGCTTGTAGTCGTACACACGGAACTCCTTTTCACGGTGTCCCCATGAGTTGTTCTTCACCTTCAAAGCCATGGCCTGCACAGAAGCGGGCAGCGGCGTGTAGTTGCCGGCAGAACCACCTGCGGGTTGGCTCATCTTTCCGGTGAGTTCGGCATCTGAAAGCGCCTGGAATTCGGCTTTGAGCTCCGTGCAACCGGGATTGGTGAAGTAGATGGCGAGCGTATTCTTGATCTTTTGGAGATTCGAACCGCTGAAGTCGGTCAACTCGGCCAAGTTGTTGCGGGCAGCAGCCAATGCGGCTTCGTCTACCTCTGCTTTGGTGATGATCCACTGCGATTCGGGCATATTCACATCCCAACCTACCACACGGTGAGCACCGTCATTGTGGAGTCCGACATTATTATTGTCGTCGAAACCATAGCTGGGCGTAAATTCGTCGGTACCGGCCGAAAGCGTGAAGCTGGGGTTGGAAGACACAACGGTCTTGTAGGCGCGCGAACGCTCTCCCCCCTGAGTAGCCACATAACGCTCGGTCAGGGCATTGCGGAGCGCCCACTTTGTGCCCTTCTTCACCATCTGCCACACCTGCGAGAAGTCGCCGGCCTTTTGAGGCAGTGTGCTGAGTTCGTGCGAGCCGGAACCTTCTGACATCACGCGACCGTAAGCCACATTGGTCAGGTAAACGTAGCCGTTTTCCGTGGGTTCGATGGCACCGCTGGCCTTATTGAGCTGTGCTTTGATTTCGTCTTTGCTGACATCGGTCACGGCTTCGAGCACCCAGTCGGAGTAGTTGTCATTCACTGAAGGCGAATTGGCTTTCCAACCGAGGATGTTGCGCGAACCGCTGTTTTCGTTCAGACAGTCGTTGCCGCTGAAATCTGATTTCCAAGACAGGGTAACGTAGTCGGTGTTACCGCTCTTGGCGTTGGCCTCACTATATTTGAGGTAGTATTTCTTGGCACCGGCAGAAGTGACCATGGGGTTGCCCGATTGGTCGTTGAGAAAACGACCGGTAGAGGCATTGCGCACGGTGTAGCTGCCATTGTTGGCGGTGAGAATCCACACTTGTGTGAGTTTCTGCGCAGCCGTTGTGATTTTGCTTTGTCCGGTCAGCTTACCCGTGGCCGTTGCCTCGGTAGCATAACGTCCGGAACCGCGATTCTTGATTCTGAAGATACCGCCTTCGCGGAGAATCTTCTCCACCGCGGCCTTATCGGCCCAACCTACGGTGGGTTGCATGACGCCAAGGAGGACGGCAAGCAGGAAGATGAATGCTGAAAGTTTCTTCATACGTTGGGAGTTATGTTGCTCGGCAAAGATAGTTTTTATCTTCGAAATGACCGCGTTTCCAACAGCTTTTTTATCATGTCTACTCTACATTTTCGACTATCGCACGCGCTATTCCTATCCAAACGTCACTTTCATTCGCCGAAAACAAGCCAACTTTCTGCCCAAAGTGGAGGACTTTTCGCGAAAAGCAGACAACTTTTCGCCGCAACTTCCCCACTTTTCTCTCTACACTTTGCACGCTCGCCCCACCCTGCGAGGCAAAATACACAAAGACTTCGCCTCACGCGCGCGTTACGCGCGTATATAATGAGTGAAGGACACGTTGCTGCGCAACACTCCCGGCGTAAGCAGCGAAAGCACGCGACAAAGCGGCAGTAACTGACGATTGGCACAGTTGTTGCAAGGTTTGTGGCATAGAACAAAAAACTTAGCAATACAATGGCAGTACAAAAAGGTAACATCGGCATTACGACCGAAAACATCTTCCCCGTCATCAAAAAATTCCTCTACAGCGATCACGAGATTTTCCTCCGCGAAATCGTTTCCAACGCCGTAGACGCCACACAGAAACTCCGCACCCTCTCGGCCAAAGGTGAGTTTAAGGGTAGCCTCGACGACCTGAAAGTATCCGTCAAAATCGACAAAGAAGCCGGCACCCTCACGGTGAGCGACAACGGTATCGGTATGACGGCCGAAGAAATCGACCGTTACATCAACCAAATCGCCTTCTCCGGGGCGACGGACTTCCTCGAAAAATATAAAGAGGACGCCGCCACCATCATCGGCCACTTTGGTTTGGGATTCTACTCCTCGTTCATGGTGTCGAGCCGCGTGGACATCGTCACGCGCAGCTACCGCGAAGGGGCGGAAGCCGTGAAATGGAGCTGCGACGGCACCCCCGAGTTCACCCTCGAACCCACGGAGAAAGCCGAACGCGGTACGGACATCGTGCTCCACATCGACGAGGAAAATAAAGACTTCCTCGAAAAAGCGCGCGTCGAAACCTTGCTCAACAAATATTGCCGCTTCCTTCCTGTTCCCGTCGTGTTCGGTAAGAAGACCGAGTGGAAGGACGGCACGCAAGTGGAGACCGAAGAGGACAATGTGCTGAACGACACCACGCCGCTCTGGACGAAAACGCCCTCCACGCTCACCGACGAGGACTATCGCCAATTCTATCGCGACCTCTATCCCATGCAGGATGAGCCCCTCTTCTGGATTCACCTCAATGTGGACTACCCCTTCAACCTCACCGGCGTTCTTTACTTCCCGAAGATCAAGAACAATCTCGAAATCCACCGCAACAAGATTCAACTCTTCTGCAACCAAGTCTTCGTGACGGATTCGGTGGAAAACATTGTGCCCGACTTCCTCACGCTCTTGCACGGTGTGATCGACAGTCCCGACATTCCCCTCAACGTGAGCCGCTCTTATCTCCAAAGCGACGCGAACGTGAAGAAGATATCGCAATACATCACGAAGAAGGTGGCCGACCGCCTCTCGTCGCTCTTCAAATCCGACCGCGCACAGTTCGAGGAGAAATGGGACGACCTCCGTTTGTTCATCGACTACGGCATGCTCTCGGAAGAAGACTTCTATGAGAAGGCCAAAAACTTCGCTCTCCTCAAGGATGTGGACAACAAATACTACACCTACGAGGAATATCGCGAAGCGGTGAAGGAAAACCAAACGGACAAAGACGACCGTCTGATCTGCCTCTACACGAGCGATCCCGAAGCGCAGTATGCCTACGTTGAAGCCGCGAAAGCCAAAGGTTACAACGTGCTGTTGCTCAACGGTCAACTCGATGCGCCGCTGCTCAACATGCTCGAACAGAAGTGGGAAAAGACGTCGTTCGCCCGCGTCGACGGCGACACGTTGGAAAACCTCATCCGCAAGGCCGACAACACGCCCTCGGAAGCCGACCAACAGTTGCGCGACAACCTCGGCAGCGTCTTCAGCGCCGTGCTCCCCAATGTAGAGAAAGCACAATTCCACGTCGAGGCTTCCGCTCTCGGTGCCAACTCGGCTCCCGTCCTCGTGACGCAGAGCGAATACATGCGCCGCATGAAGGAACAGGCTCGCCTGCAACCCGGCATGTCGTTCTACGGCGAACTGCCTGACACTTACAGCCTGGTGCTCAACACCGACCATCCCTTGGTGCGCAACGTCAACGACGGACTGAACGCCGCCACGGCCGAACGTCTCGCGCCCATCGATGCGGAACTTCGCGGTCTCAACGCCCGATTGCAAGCCCTCGAAGCCGCACAACAGCACACCAAGCCCGAAGACATCACCGAGGAAGAGAAGAACGAACTCAAAACGGTGAACGATCAAATCGCCGAACAGCGCAAACAGCGCGAAACGGTGCTGGCCGACTATGCACGCACGAACCAAGTGGTGCCGCAACTCATCGACTTGGCCTTGTTGCAAAACGGTTTGCTCCGCGGCGAAGCGCTCAATGCCTTTGTGAAGCGCTCGGTCGATCTCATCAAATAAGTCTATCCTAATTTTCGCGGCGAGAGAAGCCTTGCGCTTTTCTCGCCGCCTCTTCTTTTCTCGCCCCATGCTCCCAATGCTTTCGCGCACTCTGCGCCTTTCCGCCCTCCTGCTCGCCTTGAGTTTCGCCCCCACAGGCGATGCTCGTCCGACGGTTCTCCCGTTGCACTCCCCCGTTGCCCTTGCCACGACGTCCTCGGCCGCAGCGCCTCAAACAACTGCCCAGGTGATCTATGATCGCAGTGACGAACAGGAAGTGGAACGACTGCTCAACGACACCTCACTCCGCACCTCGCTCGACTTTGCCCGCCGCTTGAAAGGCCGCCCCTATGTGGCTGCCACACTCGAAGTGGCCGATCCCGAACGCTTAGTGGTCAACCTCCGCGGTCTCGACTGCGCCACGCTCGTCGAAACCGCTTCGGCACTGGCCATGACACGCCGTGAAGGCAAACGCCGATTTGCCGATTACTGCCGCAACTTGGAACGCCTGCGCTACTTCGACGGACACGTGGCCGGTTACACCTCGCGCTTGCACTACCTGTCCTTTTGGATGGCCGACCACCTGCGACGCAAAACCATTGAAGAGGTCGTTCTCCCGACGAATCTCACGCAACCTCTCCACATCGATCTTCACTATATGAGCCGCCATGCGGACTCTTACCCCATGCTGCGCAACCATCCGGAACGCGTGCGCGAAATTGCACGCTTGGAGCGCAAATACTCAGGCAACGTCGGCCGCTTCATCCCGAAAAAGAACGTCGATCTCTCCCGCAATGAGTTGGGCGCCATCCACGATGGCGACGTCATCGCCGTCGTCACCCGCAAAGACGGACTCGACTATTCCCACCAAGGCTTGGCCTATTGGGGCAAAGACGGCAAACTGCACATGCTCCATGCTTCGAGCCAGTACAAAAAAGTAATCGAAGACTCGCGCACCCTGTCCGCTTACCTCGCCGGCATCTCGCATGCCATCGGCATTCGCGTCTTCCGCGTGCGCTGACCAGTCCTCCCACCTCCACCTTTACTATTTTCTCCTCTGCCCTTTTCGCGCCCCGCTCGGATTCCCGCCAACGGTGGCACCCAAAGAGCTGTTTTCATCAGTCTATATTATTATGGAGTACATCAAACTCAACAACGGTCTGCCGATGCCGACACTCGGCTACGGCGTTTTTCAAATCGGTGACGAAGAAACGGCACGCTGTGTGGCCGACGCCATCGACGTCGGCTACCGCCTCATCGACACCGCACAGGTCTATCAAAACGAACGCGGCGTGGGCGAAGGCATTCGCCGCAGCGGTGTGGCTCGCGAAGACCTCTTTCTCACCACCAAGGTCTGGATCAGCAATGCCGGCGAACGCAAAGCGGCTGCCTCCATCGACGAGAGTCTTCAACGTCTCGGCACCGACTACATCGATTTGCTCCTCATCCACCAGCCCTACGGCGACTACTACGGCACTTGGCGCGCCATGGAAACCGCCCTCATGATGGGAAAAGTACGTGCCCTGGGCGTGAGCAACTTCTCTCGCGGCCGCTTCACCGACTTGACCGCCTACGGTAAAGTGCTCCCGGCCGTGAATCAGGTGGAAGCCAACGTCTTCTCCCAACAACAAACGCTCGACGAACTGCTCCACCACTTCGACACGCGTATCATGGCGTGGGCGCCCCTTTCCCAAGGCGGAGAAGGCCTCTTCGACAACGAACTGCTGATCTCCCTCGCGCAACGTCACCACAAAACCGTGGCACAAATCGCCCTCCGCTGGCTGATTCAGCGCGGTTGCATTGCCATTCCGAAGACGGTACGCAAGGAGCGCATGCAAGAAAACTTCAATATCTTCGACTTCCAACTCACAGACGAGGAGATGCTCCAAATCGCCGCACTCAATCGCTCGGACACCGGCACACGCGATTTCGACGATCCCCAATTCATCAAACGCCTCCTCTCCTTCACTGTCTGAACTGCGCACGCCTCGCTGCGACGCCACACCTTCAATCGGCCGATTCCACTCTTTTTTCTCGCCCGAAATCTCGGCAGACGAAAAACAAAGATTTGGAAAACGATACAAGGTTATAAGTTTATTCGAACACTCACGAACGCTCCATTCGCAGCAGAAAACGCGAAAATAGCGAAAAGCCAAACGAGCAATGCTCAATTTTCGCTACATCTACACGTTTCCCCCTTGTACGACACGTCTCGCTAATCGGCTCATTCTTAACGGAGAATGAGCCGATTGTTTTTCTTCTTGACGAAAGAACTTGCCAGAACAACAAGTCAAACCCAACTCTTCTATAAAAGATACTATTTTTACACGATGTGTAGACTACAAGGTTTTGACTCCACCCAAAATTAACTATATTCGCGGTATGAAAAGGAGGACAATTTGGATAACCGCCGCACTGATGTTCCTTGCGATCTTCGCATTGATCGGAACGGAGGTATATTACTATCATCAGATCCAAGACATGCGCCGCCGACAGTTCGCCGAAAACGTCCAACGCGCACTCTACCAAACGGCACATGCCCTCGAAATCAGCGAGGTACAGCACCGTTTGGACACCGAAATGGGCTTCCCCGATGACAGTACAGCCCGAGCGCTGGCCGACTCGCTCTCCATCCCGGTGCAAGACAGCACCCAAATGCGCATCCCCCACAGCCCCTCCTTCGGCCGTAAGTACCCGATTGCACTCAATGCGTTCGGCGACAACTCCATCAAAGCCACCCTCCGACAACGATACCTCAAACAACGACACCTCGTCGACGAAGTGATCTACAACAACATCGATCGCCTCACCGACAAACCGTTGGAACAGCGAATCGACCGCACAGAACTCGATGTGCTGCTGAAAAATGAATTGCAACACAACGGCATCGACTTGCGCCTCGTGCACTATCACTTCAAAGTGCAAACCACAGACGGGCGCACCGTGCTGAGTTGCAAAGACTACAACGAAGACTCTTCCGACGAAGAGTACAAACAAGAGATCTTTGCCGATGATTCCCCCGCTCGCATGGGCATTCTCGTCGTGAGATTTTCAGATCTCGGCAGTTATTTCATGCGCGAAACGGGCATCATGCTGCTCCTCGGCCTCTTCAGTCTGCTCATTCTCGCCATCTCCATCTTTACTCTCATCGGCATCTATCGACAAAAACGGCTCTCACAGATGAAGACCGACTTCATCAACAACATGACCCACGAGCTCAAAACGCCGATTGCCTCGATTTCGCTCGTTGCGCAGATGCTCTCAGACCAAAGCATCACGCTACCGGCCGATAAAGTCAGAGACTACCACAGCGTACTCTTCTCTGAATCGAAACGACTCCGCATGCTGGCCGAAAAGGTCTTGCAACTCTCGATGTTCGACAGCATCGACGCCATCCACTTCAAATTCGACGAGTTGGAAGCCAACACGGTCGTGGAAGAAGCCACCATGGCCTTCCAACTCAAAGTGAAGCAAGATGATCCCAACGGAAGCATCGAGGCACATATCGATGCCGAAGATCCCATCATCAACGCGGATCGTATGCACTTCACCAACTTGGTGAACAACCTTCTGGACAATGCGCTCAAATACCGCCGTCCCGAAGTGCCGATCAAACTCGTTGTTTCAACCTTCAACAAGGGGAAACAATTCGTCATCACCTTCTCCGACAACGGCATCGGAATTAAGAAGGAAGACCTGAAGCGCATCTTCGATCGCTTCTATCGCGTGACGTCCGGCAACGTCCACAACGTCAAAGGAGTGGGCATCGGACTTGCCTACGTGGCCGGCGTGGTGAAAGCACACCACGGCACGATTACCGTCGACAGCAAATACGGCCACGGTACCACCTTCACCGTCAGTTTTCCCATCATGGACGACTGATGTAAACAAAAATATTCATCACAAATACCTATCACTATGACTCTTGACGGAAAAGTAAGAATCCTCCTCTGCGAGGACGACGAGAATCTCGGCATGCTCCTCCGCGAATATCTCTTGGCCAAAGGCTACGACGCCGTGCTCTGCAACGACGGCGAAGAAGGCTACCGCGAATTTCTCCGCAGCAAATACAATCTCTGTGTCTTTGACGTGATGATGCCTAAAAAAGACGGCTTCACCTTGGCAAAGGAAATCCGTTTGACCAACACCGAAGTGCCCATCGTCTTCCTCACGGCAAAGACCCTCAAAGAAGACGTTTTCGAAGGCTTCCGCATCGGTGCCGACGACTACCTCACCAAGCCCTTCTCGATGGAAGAACTCACCTTCCGCATCGACGCCATTCTCCGTCGTGTGCAAGGTAAGAAGAACCGCGAACGCACCTTCTACAACATCGGTAAGCACTACACCTTCGACACCCAAAAGCAGATTCTCTGCTACACCTGCAGCGACGAAGCCGATGCACAACGCATCCGCACCGAATTCGAAGCCGAGGTGCAAGACGGCAAGGCCTCTAAAAAGCTCACCACCAAGGAGAGCGAACTCCTGAGCCTGCTCTGCGCACACATGAACGAAATCCTCCAGCGCGATTTCGCCCTCAAAAAGATTTGGATCGACGACAACTACTTCAACGCACGCTCCATGGACGTGTACATCACCAAGCTGCGTAAGCACTTGCGTATGGACGAAGAGGTGGAAATCATCAACATCCACGGTAAGGGCTACAAACTCATCGCCAAGGAAGAGGAAGAAAACGAAGACTAATTCCCTTCGTGTTCACCCGAACACCATTTCCCCAACAAAATAACGGGCGCACTCATCGCGAGTGCGCCCGTTATTTTGTTGACCTAACATTTCGAGTGAGGCGGTTCAAGGAGAGTTGACTATGGTTTTAGGGATGAAAGGTTCTTTCTGTGAGGATCCCAGCCTTTAGCCTCTTCCAATAAACAATTGCTTGTTTCATACGTCATCTCCTTCTCGTTTCATCGGCACGGGTCCACACTCCGAGCCAAAGAGTTCGAACACCTTATTGATCTTGTCGAGGCGAAGCGTGGTCTTGCCCTGTTCCAATTCACGCACGAAGCGCAAACCCACTCCGGCTTTCTCAGAGAGGTCGACTTGTGTCAGTTTATATTTCTTGCGCATCTCCTTTACATACTGCGCTATGATTGTCCTCACTACCATCTTATACTTGTATCTATTACTTGAAGTCTCGCACGCTGAAGATGTATGCTAAATGCAGTTTTCTGGGTCAGATTCAGGATTTATCACAGGAACAACCCAATTCGCGCACGTTCTTCTATACCTTATCGGTGGCAAATATAAGAAACTAAACTCAATTATGCACCTTATCGGGGATACTTTTATGAGAACAATTAGAGCTCGTTCTTCAGTATTTTGTACCCAATTCTGAATTCCTCTTCGATTTTCAGTAGAAGCAGAATCAATAGCATAAGAAGGATATAGTAGTTCTTGGCATGGACTTGCACATCATCATCTATAGGCATTCCTCCATGTGCATATTGGTTTCGGATAGCGGGCCCATTAGTATATTTGTTATTATTGAGATAATAAGAGAACAGATTACGCTCAGATTCGCAAAGTAGGTGGTCATCAATTTCTAACAAATCTCCTTCTCTCCATTTGTCTAGTAAATCGCGAACCGACTTACTGTGATGCCAATACGATACTACACGATTGCGCCAAAGGCATCCTAATATTTCAATTGCGGATTGATTTCCAGGTCTTAGTACCCCATCCTCGTCGACCATTACGAACTCTCTGGCAATCAATTTGTCTACCTTATTCTTGTTGTGATTATTCTCGTAAACCAAATAAGGGACTTCACAACTCGTAATAAAATCATAAAATCCGCGAACTTCCGTAGTATCAAATCCGTCAACAACATCAAGGGTTTCTGCCGGTCTGAACAAAAGCATCATCGGTTCAACAATCTCTGGAGGATTCCCCTTAATCACGTAATATTTATTCCAAAAAAGGCTTCTAACATCTGTCATTAGTAACGGTTTCCCGTATGCAAATAATCTCGGTTCTATATCCCCCTCTTCTACAAACGTATTATACTGTTTTGAAACCGAGTCCAATTCAGGGATTATAATCCGACATTTAGAGACCCAGTCAGCATCTTCTGCAGGCAATACTAATCGCAAAGCCGGATAACCATAGTCTTCCTTAAAATGATTTTCGTAGAAGTCTTTCACTAAGGATTCCAGCCGGTTTCCCATTGCAGGAAGCACTCGAGAATACAAATTTGTATTTATGACTGCGAGGTTATTATTGATTTGACAACAGAGATTCATGAAGTAAGCATCCTTGCCACAATTCATAAGAACAGATTCTAGACCGTCTGTTTCGCAATCCTTATGGACAATATTTACAAGACAATCCTCGCCAAGTAAACCGAAAAGATTTCCAAAAGCGAGAATCTTCTCCATTTTGTTTAAGCCCTCAACATGTTTCCAACTATGAACTTGCATAAAGCCGTTTTCTCGTGTCTCCACTCTAGTTGGTGGAATGTGATCACTTCTATCATACTCCACACCATAAGCAAAATGAGCCGCGTTTTCCTTGTGAAAGAGCTTCTCATTCAATTGCTTTTCCACATCTTTTGCAAGCAGCCTTGTCTTTGGGGTAAGGATAATCTCGTTAGCATTATCTCTTACTTGAGTCACAAGCCTCACGTAGTTGAGGTTAGGCTCGTCTTGTTTCAAGAAGTCTACAATAATCTGCTCCTTGTCGGCAGACGTCAATGATGACGGGAAGAAATACGTCTCATCATTATCTATTAAGCTTCTGCATGTATATTGATCCAAGAGTATATGAGCAGATAGCCTATTACTCATAACCTTAACCTTTATGTATTTTGCAAACTTATTAACAATCCGTTCCTGTTGCAGGATCAAACGTAAGTTTCTATCTTCGGTAAGTACCTTGTCCAAAAAAGACTCATCAAGCAAATCCCAAATTTTATTATTGCTGTCCGCTAAACTTAAAAACGACACGATTTCCCTATCCGCAACGCCCA
>JABZKU010000029.1 GCA_015257125.1 Prevotellaceae bacterium
CTTGGTAGTGGGCGCTGAGGGATTCGAACCCCCGACCCTCTGCTTGTAAGGCAGACGCTCTGAACCAGCTGAGCTAAGCGCCCTTGTTCTTAATTGCGATGCAAAGATACAAACTTCACTTGTTTCTACCAAATGTTGTGGCGTTTTTTTGAGAACAAGCCTTGTTTTTTCTCATAGTAGGCTTGTTTTTCGGGGGTTTGGGCACAAAAAAACTCGTTGAGGGAATGTTTTCCCTCAACGAGCGTTCAATCATTGATGGCGCCGCAAGCCGGGCATCGGCCCTTGGCGTGTAGGGCTTCACCGCAGCGCGCACATCGATAGGGAGCCGACGTGAAACGGAAATGCCTCCGCAGAGCAAACGTCCAATAGGCCAACAGCAAGGGGTAACCGATGTAGATGTGCACGCTGAGCGAGAAGAAGAGGTAAAGCACCATGCACACTCCTGCCAAAATGACCAGATAGGCCACATCATCGACGACACCGGGCAATTTGCGCACGTCGTCTATCGCGGCAATCCCCACCACCGCCATTCCCCACAGGCTGAGTAGGAAGATACGCAACGGCCAAGCGATCGGCGCAAAGGGGTTGAGCGTGGGATGGAAGTAAAACTCTTGCCACATGTCGGGCGCAAACTGCTGTAAGGCGCCATAAAGCACCGCAGAACTGCTAACGACCAAACACAACAAGGTGGGATAGAAACTCTTGATGTCGTTGTAATGTACCATCTGCAGGCGTCCGCGGCGAAGATTTTGGACAACGAGGAACAGCAAGGCCAAACCAACAAACGAAAGTACGACCCATGTGCGCCCCAGGGAGAAAGTATGGATGAAACGCGTGATGAATTGATCCGGGACGACGTGGGGCAACAAGTCGCGCTCGCGCACCCAGCCCATTGTCTCGACATCGCGCGCCACCATGACCCAAGTACTGTCGATGCTGTCGGTGGGTACGTTGGCCACATTGGCCACCACGATGGCATCTGAGACGCCGAGTTGCACCGAGTCGGCACCATAAGCACCAACTACGCCCGAGGGATCGGAAGCCGAGAGGCGAATGGAGTCGAGGGTGAGGAAATTGTAGTTTTTCCAATAGTGATGCGTCCGCGCAAAAGCCACCGAATCGAGCGTATCGCGCTCTCCGAATGTGATCATCCGCGGGCGCGTGTCGCGACATCCCACGATCAGCAACAAGCAGCCTACCGAAAGGAGAAATCGGGTGATAAAATTCATAACAACAACTGACTAACGTTCTGTTCCGACACTCATTTCACAACGCATGCAATCGAAGGTGAGCGGAAACTCACGCCCATCGGGCAAGCGAAGCGCCAAAGGTTCGCGCCAAGTCGGCTCGTGTCCGGTTTCGCGCGGGCACTGTCCGTGCGTGAAACGAAGACAGTGTTTGCACGTCATGAGTTGTGCGCCGGGTGTGGGCGTGATTTCGTAAGCGGGCGCCACTTCTGTGGCACCGTGCTCCAACAGAAATTCGCGCGCCAAGCGGTTGGACACGTTGGCCGTGTAGTCTAAGTTCAAACCACGGAGGGAGAAATCGTCGGACAACGGACGACGCACATCGCGCTGATGGGCGGCTCGCGCCGCTTCGATCAATTTCTCCGTCAGTTCACGGCGCCAAGCAGTCAAAAGCGAAGCGGGAATGAAGCGTTCGCCACAGGTGTTTACCTCAACCTGATCGACGACAAAGGGCGTACCTCCAAATTTGCTCAACTGGCGGCGAATATTTTCGCCTTGTGGGGTGTTGGCTTCCACCAACTCGGCTGCAAACTCCAAACTGCACACTACTCCACTCTCTGTTGTGGCCGAAAGCGTAAAACCTTCGGCAGGGCGTTCGCTCAACGTCACTTTAATGTGCAGCAAGCGCTCACTTGGGGTGCGGTGGAGGGCTTTTTCAAACACACGATCCTCGTTGCGAAACAGTTCGGTGCCGGGGCGCAACGAATCGGGCATGCGCAACGGAAAGAGTTCGCGCCCTTCGACGCGGTTCACGCGAAAGCCTTGCAACGTCCCTTGCGCATCGAAATAGCAAAGGCCGTCGCCGTTGGCAAATTCGACCGTGCCGTCGACTGTGAACGAGCGCTTTCCGACGCGATGCACGCTGCCCACCGGCGCTCCGATGGCTTTGGGGGTGCGCATGGAGACAACATCGGGGCGACGACCGTGGAGGAAATAATCGGTGAATCCGCGATTGAAAGATTTCTCCACTTGGGGAGTGAAGCCAATCTTCGACGTGCCGAACGACGAACGACGGAACTCGTCGGGACGGCGCTCAATGATGGCGTCGATTTGTTGACGATAGTGCGCCGTGACGTTGCGCACATAGTTGATATCTTTCAAACGTCCTTCGATTTTGAAACTGCTGACGCCTGCATCGAGCATGTCTTCGATGCTCTCGGTTCGGTTCATATCGCGCATGGACAGCTGGTGTCCAGTGGAAAGCACCTTGCCGTTGGCGTCGACCAAGTCGAAATTCAACCGACAGAACTGGGCGCAGCAACCGCGGTTGGCCGATCGGCCGAAACAATGCTGCGAAACATAGCAACGTCCGCTGTAGCTCACGCACAATGCGCCGTGCACAAAGCCCTCGATGGGAACGGACACGACAGAGCTGATGGCGCGCAACTGACGCAGGGAGAGTTCGCGCGCAACGACGATCTGCGAATAGCCAGCGCGCTCCAAGAATTGGGCTTTTTCGGGCGTGCACGTATCCATCTGTGTGGAGGCGTGAAGCGCAATCGGGGGGAGGTTCATCTTGAGCAAGGCCAAATCTTGCGTGATGAGGGCATCGACACCGGCTTCGTAAAGTTGACCGACCATCATTTCGGCTTCGCTCAGTTCATCGTCGTAGAGAATGGTGTTGAGCGTGACGTAGACGCGGGCGCCATACAGGTGGGCAAAATCGCAAATGCTACGTATATCTTCGACAGAGTTTCCGGCTGCGGCACGCGCCCCGAAGGAGGGGCCTCCTATATATATGGCGTCCGCGCCGCAACGAATGGCTTCGAAAGCGGTTTCCGCATTTTTGGCGGGACAAAGCAGTTCTATGGATCTCATTGGAGAGTTTTCTTCGCTTGTTTGATGAGGTTGTATGCGCGATAGATGCCCAGCTCGCCCGCTCGGCTCAAATCGGGAAGCGCATCGGCGGCACGTCCGTCGAGCAACGCCGCCACACCGCGATTGTAATAGGCCTCGGCCATGCGGTCATCGAGTGTCAATGCTTTTGTGAAGGCGCCGCGCGCTTCGTCCAAACGACCTTGTGCGCCGAGCACACAACCTTTGTTGTAATATAAATAAGCCGCATTCGGCTGTAATTGCGTGGCTTTTTCGAGTAATTGCAATGCCTCGTCTGCCCGTTCATTGGGCAACATCGCGGCTTCTTGTGCCAAAAACAAAGCACGTTGTACTACTGAATTCGATTTCAGCCACTTGTGCAACTGATCTGCGGAAATCATTTCGCCGGGCTCGGCGCTCACTTCCGCTTTGTGCTCCTTCAACGTCCCGGAAACGGAGAGATAAAGCACAGAGCGGTGATCGGAGACGGTGTCTGCAGCTGCGATGACACGAAACGGCGCAAGAAATACGCGATCGACCTTGCGATTCTGCACCTTTCCGGAATAGGCGGTGATGAAGGTACGAGCAGAATCCACTTCTTCTTCGATCAGTTGATCATATTGCTCTAAGGCATGCTCCGAACGCTTGCGAACTTTCTTCACAGATTTACGCCTCGCATTGAAAAAGAAGTCGAGTTGCGCACGCTGCACGCGACTTTCGTCAGCCAAAGCGCCACGCACATCACCAATGCGCCGACGGCACTTGGCACGAGCGGCGTAGCCTGCTGTGAAATGGGGATAGGCGCGCAACAAAACGGAATAATCTGCCGCCGCTGCAGCAAACTGTCCGACTCGCTCGCGGAGTATGGCGCGGTTGTAGCGCGCCAGCGTATTGTTGGACTCCTTTTTCAAGACGAAATCAAAATCGCTGAGCGCACGATTGTCATCACCGATAAACGTACGCAGCAATCCGCGATTGTAGTGCGCGACAAAGTGTTCGGGAATCAGTTCTATCACACGATCGTAGTCTGAAAGCGCCAAAGAATAGCGGTTCTGCGCATGCCGCGCCTGTGCTCGCGCCATATAGGTGTCAGCATAGTTCGCATTGTTGCGCACCGCTTGGGTCAAAAAGGAGTCAGCCAGAGCATATTGCCCTTTTTGCAGCGCATAGCGCCCTTTGAAATCCCAAGCTTCAGCCTCATTCGGACGAATGACCAAGGCAGAATCCATCCAATGCAGTGCAGAAACCGTATCTCTGCGCAACAATTTGATCTGCGCCTTCATCAAATAAGCCCGCACATAGGTTGGCCATTTCCGAATGAAAACATCGGTGAGCGAATCGGCCAATGGGTATTGCTTTTGCTCCAGGCGACAGACGGCTATATTGAACTGAGCCGTCTGGTCATCGGGACTTTCGCTCAACACCTTTCCATAATCAGTCACAGCGTCTTCATACTGCTTGGCATGTATCCGACAAATGGCGCGCAAGGCGTAAAACTCCGAGCGAAACGGGTTCAGGCGAATCGCCTCGTTCAGATCTGTAGCCGCACTTGCGTAATCTTCGAGTGAGGATTTCGCTGCAGCACGCAAATAATAGGCTTCTGCCGTATAGGAGCGCGCTTCTATGGCTCGGTTGAAGAGCGAAATCGCTGTAATATAATCACCGTACGACAACGCCACACGCCCCATGTCCAACACATGCTCAACATGGGTTTGCGCTCTGACCCCAAAAAAGGACAGAGCGCAGACCATGAGCAGGCAGACACGCAAACCGCGTCTGCGAAGTGAAGAAAAAAGAGGACGAAAGACGTCGGTCATTCGGCAATTCTTACTTGGTTTTCACCTTGTAACGGCAACTGAATTTACCGCTGAGCAGGTTCGAAAGTTTTTTCTTAATGAGTTGACGGCGCAAAGGGGAAATACTGTCGATGAAGAGCTTGCCGTCGAGGTGGTCAATTTCGTGTTGCAAAACACGCGCCAGGAATCCATCAACCCATTCGTCGTGTTGCGTGAAATCGGGATCCATCCATTGTACACGTACGCGCTTCGGACGACGCACTGGTTCGTTGATGCCGGGCAAAGAGAGACATCCTTCTTCCATGCTGACCGTTTCTTCCTCGGTCTCGACAATATGTGCATTCAAGTAGGCTCGTTTGAAACCGGCGTACTCGGGATAATCCTCCGAAAGCACATCGAGGCCAACGACCAACAGACGAATGGACAAGCCCACTTGGGGAGCAGCGAGTCCAACCCCGTCGCTTTTCTCCATCGTCTCGTACATATTCTCGATCAACGTGGGCAATTCGGGGTAATCGGGGGTTATATCTTGCGCAACTTCGCGCAGTACGGGTTGTCCGTAAATGTAAATAGGTAAGAACATGAGAATTGTGTTGAGTAAAGAGACCGCGATGCGCTCACATGCGCGACAGACTTCTCTGCGCTATTCAGCACAGACGGCGGTGCTCCATATAATTTTGTAAGATGATCGTAGCAGAGATCTCGTCGACCAGCGCTTTGTCTTGACGTCGCTTGCGTCCTAACCCACCATCGATCATTGCACGATGAGCCAGCACTGAAGTGAACCGCTCGTCGTAGAATTCTATCGGAATGTCCGGTAGCATCTTAGCTAACTTTGCAGCAAACGTCTTGACACGAGGGAGATTTTCAGAAGGTTGGCCGTTCGGTTGCGTCGGCAAACCGATCACAAAACGCTCAACCGGTTCTCTCTCAACGTAAGATTTGAGAAAGGAAAGCAATTCACCGCTTTCGACTGTTGTCAAACCGTTTGCGATAATCTGCGCAGGGTCTGTAACTGCCAATCCGGTACGCTTCTTTCCATAATCAATGGCCAAAATTCGCATAACTAGTACACAAGTGTTTTAAGCGTGCAACAGCACACCCGCAGTGAGCGGTTGTGCTGTTGCAATAGGCTGAGTTCGGTAAATTAGTAACCGTAACGGTAGCCGTAGCGGTAACCGTACTTGCGATAGCCGTATCCGCTTCCGCTTTCTGTGCCGTTGAGCACCATGAACATATTGGGATAGCGTTGGCCGCGATAGAGTTGCTCGACATCGGGCAACATGGAGCGCTCCAGGAGATAAGCACGTACAACGAAGAGCGAAATGTCTGCGAAGGGTGCAATAATCGCAGAGTCTGCCACGATTTCGACAGGAGGACAGTCGATAAATACGTAGTCGTAGTCCTTACGAAGTTGCTCGATAGCCTGACCGAGGCGATCTTCATAGAGCAATTCGGTGGGATTCGGCGGGAGCATACCCACGGGAATCACATCAAGTTCAACTCCATCATAGCGGTGGATGATTTCGCTCAGTTCGCATTGTCCGTTGAGGTAGCTGGAAATACCCACCTGCGGCTTGCGCACGTATTTCGATGTAGCCGCCTTACGCATATCGAGGTCGACAACAACAACACGCTTCTTCTTGAGTGCAAGACTCATGGCCAAGTTCATTGTCAAGAAGGTCTTACCCGAAGCAGGGTTGGCAGAAATCACCATTGTAACGACACCACGTCCATACTTTTTCGTACAGAACTCAAAGTTCGCACGCAGTACGCGGAAGGCTTCGTTGATATTATTGTTGCTCTGCGCCTTAACGACAACGTCCTTGCGCGCAACGTCAATCTGCGAACTACGGATACCCAACTTCTTGAGAATACGACGCCAAATTGATTTCGTCTTAATCTCATCGTACGGAATTTCACCGACATAGGGAATACTAAGTTTCTCCAGATCCTTGCGTCCTCGTACTCGCGTATTGAGTACCATGGAAGCGTAAATCACCACAAGAGGAATTGCCAAACCGATTGCGAAAGCAATCAACAAAGTATTACGACGCTTGGGAGAAACGGGCTTATTCGAGCCCATCGGGGGCGTAATCACGCGGTTATTGTAAGCCGTAAAAGCCATAGAGAGCTCATTTTCTTCACGCTTCTGCAGCAAGAAGATATAGAGCGATTCTTTCACCTTTTGCTCACGACCAATCGATGTCAGATAGGAAGTTTGAGTCGGAGCTTGAGCCATCTTCGAGTTGAGCAAACCATCTTGAGCCTGCACATCGCGCAACTGCGCACGGAGAGTCATCACGAGGTTATCGATAGTCGCTACGATCGCTTGGCGTTGCTCATTGATGCGCGCATCAATTTCTGTAACAACAGGGCTATCCGTAGAAGAGTTCTTCACCAAACGATTACGCTGCAAAATTGTAGCATTGTAATCATTCACCATGGCTTCGAACGAACCGGAACGAATACCCGAGTTTGCGGGAAGCAGTTCGAGCTTTTGGCTGTTACCCGCAATCTTGCGCATCATTTCAGCCATATAGAGCTGATTGCGCAAATCAAGCATGCGATCGCCGTTCGCTTCAGTCTTCTGAATATAAACCTGCGATGCATTGGGTGCATCAGAAATCAGGTTGCTACTCTTATAAGAAGAGATGCTGCGATCAACATTGCCCAATTCGGTCTCAATCACACGAAGTCGCTCGTTGATAAACTTCGAAGTATTGGCAGCCACCTTATTTTTATCTTCAAGCCAGGCGTCGTTGTAAGCGTCCACCAACGTACGAAGCACATCTTCTGCACGCTCAATGGAGTAATCCGAAATTGCCAACTGCAACATCGTCGACTCCTTATCCTTTTGGGTAACTTGAACACGTGTGTAAGCATTCAACGCATCATAGATCGTCGAACGGAAGACCTGAATGGGCAAATTATTGCCTGCCCCAAAATGTGAAGTAGGCGTTACCAAGACGCGGCCAACAGGGGTATTCACCACTTGGTTGAAACGACCTTTGACGACACGTTCTTTCTGGGATTCCCCAATACGATTAGATGCAAATCCAGTCATTTCGTACGAACCATCGGCCTTGTACTTCACGACCATCTTTGCAGCATCCTTATCACCCAATGAAAGGAATTGCACTTGAATGGGAAGCGTAGAACCATAAAGCGGCTTATCATGGAAGAATCCATGCGTGCTATAGTTCATATCGAGATGCAAGCGCTTCACCACGTCCAAGATCAAAGCCGGCGACTGGAAAGAGATCAGTTCATTGGCCACCTTCGAATTCTGCACGATACCAATCTGCTGCAACTGCTGATCAAGCGATGAGCTCCGTGAGTTACCATTGTCTTTGATCATCACCGTCATCGCGCGCACATAAACTGGTGTCGTACGACGAATCTGGACATAACCAATGATCAGGCAGACAACGACAGATAGAAGGAACCAATACCATTTATATAGGCACCGATAAAAGAGCTCCGCGTAATCCAGTCCGCCACTCTTTTCGAGTTCGGCTGTGGAGCTGTTTTCGAGTTCTGACATATCAGAGATATTATTTCTTTACAATATTACTAATGAGCACTGCCACCGAGACCATCACAGAGGTAATGGAAAGATAAGTCGCGGGGCTCTGCCAAACATTGTCAACCGGCGTGCTTTGGCGCTGACGCTTTTCATTAGGGCGCACATAAATCACGTCATCCTGTTTGAGTTGATAGGCAGGTGACGCATAGACATTGTGCGCTTGCGTAAGGTCTACACGATAAGCACGACGTTTGTTGCCATCTTTGCGCATCACCAAGACGTTATCGCGTTCACCGGTAATCGTCAAATCGCCGCACTGACTGATGGCTTCAAGCAAAGTCAAGTTATCTTTTGCTATGGGCACTCGTCCAGGATGATTTACCTCACCCAACACATTGACATAGTGATTCAGCACTTCAACCGTCACCACCGCATCATTAAGCAATTTTCGGGTTTTGAGTGCTGTTTGAATTTGCTCGGCGAGTTCTTCACGAGTCAAACCTGCGACACGAATTTTACCAAGTATCGGAAAATCAATATCTCCTTTTGTATCAACATAAAAGGGAGAAGTCGTTTGAGCCGCACCGCTCAAATTGTTATCCTTGGCGCCGATTCTTGCAGATAGCAAAGGCAAATTATATTGTGCAGCTGCTTCGGGAGTGAGCGCACTGCTAACCACGATATTCAATTTATCGCCGCTTTCGAGTTTAAGCAACTCAACATTGGCCGCCAAAGCCGAAACCTCGGTGGCATCACTGAGGTCCTGAAAATAAGGAACTTTCTGATAAGATCCGCACGCGCTGAACAGGAGTGCTGAAAGTCCGACCGCGTAGATCGATAGTGATTTCATGAGTGTGACTATGAATTAAACTAATGCGTGAGCATAATTATTGGGGCAAATTTAATCATTCTTTCAAGACGCTCCAAGCATTATTCGCTTTTTCTTAGCGTTCCTCATAAAAAACACATGGAACAAATGCTTATAAATAGCAAAGTGACTTTTTTTAGCGCCCCCGAGTCTTCTCAAACAAAGCAAGACAAGTGGTAGCATCAACAAAGCTGGGCACAACCATTTCTGCTAAAGGCACAATATCTCGTTCTGCACAAGAAGTGGAGAGCCCCACAACATAGGCACCGGCTGCACGACCGGATTTCAACCCGTTGATACTATCCTCAAATACCACACACTCCGTAGGATCTGCCCCCATACGATGCGCAGCATTAAGATAACAATCGGGAGCTGGCTTCGAACGAGTTATGTCATCGGCTGTAAAAACCCGATCGAACAACGATTCGAATTCCGGCAATAACCGATAGACATTTTCCATTTTTGCGCGGTTACTGCTTGTCACCACTGCCCGAGGAACTCTGGCTTCTCGCAATGCACATAAAAAGGCATAGGCACCGGGAATATACGGATAACTCATCGTTTCCTCATATTCATCTATCGCTTTTCTTATTTCGTGTTCATGCTGTTGCAACTTCTCGTGAGACGCCAAAATCTGCACCAAAGACATCCCTTTTATTCGTGTGGAAAAATCAGGCACCTCTGTGCAATACCGCTCACCGATCGTCTGCCAAAACACCGTATATTGCCCTTCGGTATCAAGCACCACACCGTCTAAATCAAAGAGAGCGACTTTTTTCAATTCCATAAAGCTTTGAGTTTTTGTTGGTTGTGCTTCATAGCGGTAGAACGTACAGGTACAAAAAAATTGATTGTCTCCCGACAACCAATCTTCTTTTAACCTTAAATCTAATACCATGAAAACGATGCAAAGGTACATCTGTCGCAAACAACATGCAAACTTCCCACGAAAAAAAACGACGAAATTCTTTGCACACCCCGCAATTTGAAATATCAGCCTTACACAATCCACCGAGAGAGGAGAAAACCCAGCAAAAATTCTGCTCATCCCTTTCCTCCCAATCTATTTTACCCCTTCAGTTTTTCAGCTTTTTCATGGCACTGTCTGCTCGACTTGAAAACAGCCCCTTCACAACCAACGTCATCAGAATAAACCGCGTATGACATCACTTGAATTAAACTCGGCAAGAAGAAGAAGTTGAAAAACCGACAATATGGTTGATGACAAAACACGCTATACCATTCATATAAAGCCCACCTTTCCTCATAGCACAAAAGTCCATCTTATCCATAAAACGAAATTGACTTGCCTATCCTCTCTCATCAATATAAAATTCCACTTATGAATAAGAGATCTGCCCACAAAGCAAACCTCTCCCCATCAACAATAATATGCTGCACAACATATCAACACGCGTATACGCGCGCGCGTCCAGCGTTTTTCGTTTTTTACCTTCACCTCTTCACCCAGCAAGGATAAAAAACTGATGAACAACAACTTAGGCGTGAAGGCAAAAGAAGATTTGCCTTCACCAGTGAAGTACAAAAAAGCCCTTCACCTTCACCCGCAAATCACAAATTATCAATCGATTAGGGGTGAAGGTGAAGGGTGAAGGCAAGAATTGCGAACTCGCTGAGTGCGCGATGCGCAGGCGCGTGTCCGCCTAAGCGCGCCCACACACGTGAGGAACAGTTGCAAACAACACAAATAGAAACGAACGCGATTTCTCAGAAAAGAAGTGAGATCACATACAAAACAAGAGGAGAATCGAAAGAAAGTCCACCACTTTTCACTCAACCCATTCTCAACTCGAAAAAAACAAGCATTTTCCGTCACAAACACACGAATATCCGAAATAAATGTTTTACCTTTGCGATTGATAAAACACAACCTCCCTTTTCCTGTCGCTCTGCGGCATCTATATAGCGTGAAGCAAAGGACATACTCGCCCTTTATCTCAGCGCAGACGATCTTTGACTTACAGAATGTGCCCCATCGCAAAGGCTCGAGTCCGTAAATCAGACACACGACCTACGACTTCACAACATTTCGCCCGTGAAGCGCCTACGCACAGGCGAAGTTGACGCACCTTGATGAGCAGCCATTCCATCCGGGCGAGCCAAATGGACTTGATGAGTACAATAGCGCAACACCGCCGGGCGATGGGTGATAAAAATCAACGTACGACCGGCACAATATTCCACCAAACGCTGCACCACCCCTTCTTCTGTCGACTCATCAAGAGCCGACGTGCTTTCATCAAACAGCATAAACGGGCAAGGGCGCAGCAAAGCGCGAGCTATGCAAATACGCTGCGCTTGACCTTCCGAGAGACCACCGCCTTGCTCGGTACACATCGTATCGATTCCTTGGGGCAACGCAAAAACAAAATCGGCGCCCGCCACTTCTAAGACTGTGCGCATCTGCTCCTCGGTGGCTTGTGGATCGGCCAACAGCAGATTATCGCGAATTGTACCGGACAATAAGCTATTACCTTGTGGTACATAGGCAAACAAATTACGATGTTCAGCCATCACCGCCATCGTAGAACCATCCTCAAGCACAAAGTCCATGGAGCCACCCACCGGACGTACCAGCGACAACAAGAGGCGCACCAGCGTCGTTTTACCGACACCGGTCTCACCTAAAATGGCAGTAACAGTGCCGGGAGCGAAATAAAAAGAGAAATCGCGCAACACGATTCGAGAAGTCGGCGTGTAGCGATAAGTCACATGGCTGAATCTCAATCCCGTCGGAGAGATTCGACGCGTTTTTTTCTCCCCCGCTTCAGTAGTAGATTGCGGCGAAGCAAAAGCTCGCTTCATCGCAGCACGGTCAGCCGGCATCTGCTCCAGCTCCATCAGTCGCTCACACGCTGTGGCCGCATTGATAAAGGTGGGCACATAACTGGAGAGCGAACGAAGCGGGCCTTGAATTTGCCCGACAAGTTGAATAAACGCCAACAAGACACCATAGGTGATGGCATCGCGCTGCAGTTCAAAAACGCCCCATGCGAACGTCACCAAATAGCCGGCGGCAAAACCCAAATTGACAAAGGTGGCCGAAAAACTCGAATATTTTGTTTTTTCAATCACCTTGGAATGCAAATGCTGTTGCGTGTTGGCCAAACGTCCGACCACATAATCCAAGCTATCCAACGTCTTGATGACGAGCGAATGCTGCACCGCTTCTTGAATTGCACTCTGCACCTTACTCTCTTCGGCACGTACCTGATGAGTGAGCGAGCGCAAACGCTTCATATAGAGTTTACTGATGATCAAGGTCAGCGGCAGAATCCCCACAATCACCCAAGCTAATCGGGAATCCATAGTGCAGAGGAAACAAAAGGCTCCAATAAATTGCACGATGGTAGTGATCAAACCGGGAATGTCGTCAGTGAGCAGTCCCACCAACGTCCCCACGTCCTTAAACAAGCGATTCAGCACATCACCACTATGATAGTGACGAATGTTCATCCAGTTGCGGCTCAACAACCTGTGGAACATGACTTGTTGCATGCGATTCTGTGCGCGCACACCGAGCAAAGCCCGAACCCAGCGGTTGGAGAAGTTGATCACAATTTGAAACAACATGACGCACAACATCATTACAATGACCTGCGTGAGCGTAAAAGTGTCGTTTTTGTGCGTCGCGACATCGATTGCCGTTTTTGTAATCCCCACAAAAGCCAAGCCCGATCCCACAGACAACAATCCCGTGACGGTGTTGAGCACCGTCTGTGTACGAAATTTCCGACCGTGATGCCACAGCCAAAGAAATAATTGGGAAAATGGGCGTTGGGCTGCCATAACTAAAGATAGGAACTACAATTCTGATCCAAGAGAGAAATCTTAATGACGTCGATCCTTTCCCCACATCATTTTTTCTCGCAGTGTAGAAAAGAAATGGTGCGGCGGGGTACTCACCACGGGGAGTGTATAGTGCGCCTTATGAATGCGCAAAACGCGATCGGCCGAAAGTGTTTCGCTGCGCCCGTCCACCGAAAGCAAGAAACGTCCACTGCGACTGCGCACATGCACTTCGACCGTCACATCGTCACGCAGCACCACCGGGCGCACCGTGAGACTATGCGGCGCGATAGGCGAAAGGCAGATCGTGGCCGACTGAGGTTCGAGCACTGGGCCTCCGACCGAAAGGGAGTAGGCCGTGGATCCCGTAGGCGTGCATATAATAAGGCCATCGGCTAAATAATTGGCCAACAAAGCTCCTTCCACACGCGTCTCGACCTCGATGAGCGAAGAATTGTCATATTTGAGCAAAGCGACCTCGTTCAGCGCGAAAGGATAAAGCGTCAATTCCTTATCCTCATCTTCTATGGCGATCAAACTGCGTTCTTGCACTTCGTACTCACCGCGCACCACACGAGCGATGGCCGTTTCGAGACCGGACGTCGTCACTTCGGCCAAGAAGCCGAGATGCCCGGTGTTGATTCCTAATATAGGGATCCGTCGATCGCGCACTTTTTCAGCCACTGTGAGAAAAGTACCATCGCCTCCCATGGAGAAGGCCAAATCGGCAGCGCATTCGGCTGTATCGAAGCCATCCACCGTTTGAAAAAAACGGCCGTGAACCGTCTGTTCTCGCAGGAAGTTGAGGAACTCTCGCTCCACCGCGACCTGCATACCCGCTTCACGAAGCAAACGCACCACTGCTTCGGTGTGATCGCTTTTTTCCGCCTGGTGACAATTGCCAAAAATTGCTACTCGACGTGATAGATTACACATATCAAAGTCCGTTTATTCTAACTTAACGCGATGCCGCTTGCATAATCGCATTGCAATGATTACTTTTGCGACAAGAAAGCCGAAAAGTCCCCCTGTTTTAGGCAAAAGTACAGCTTTCTCCTCATAGCACCAAAGAAAGAATGGCTAAACTGAGCGTAAACATCAACAAAGTCGCGACGCTTCGCAATGCGCGCGGCGGTGATAACCCCGATGTGCTGCAAGCCGCACTGGATTGTGAACTTTATGGTGCACAAGGGATCACCGTGCATCCTCGGCCTGACGAACGACACATTCGCCGTTCCGATGTTTTCGAGCTTGCACAGACCATCCGCACCGAATTAAACATCGAGGGTTACCCTTCCGAGGAGTTTATGGACATGGTATGCCGCGTTCGCCCCACACAAGTGACGCTGGTTCCCGATTCCCCCGAACAACTCACCTCTAACGCCGGATGGGACACGAAACGAAACCAAGATTTTCTCACTGAAATCGTGTCGGAACTGAAAAAGGCGGGCATTCGTTCCTCTATTTTCATCAATCCCGATTGTTCAATGGCCGATTATGCTCGGCGTGCCGGAGCCGATCGCGTAGAGTTCTACACCGAACCTTACGCTGCCGGATATGCCAACAATCGGCACTCGGCCATCACTCCTTACGTAGAATGCGCGCGACACTGTCGCACCTTGGGACTCGGCATCAATGCCGGACACGATTTAAGTCTCGAAAACCTCCATTTTTTTGCACAACAACTCCCTGCGCTCGACGAAGTGAGCATCGGCCACGCGCTGATTTGCGACGCACTGCGCATGGGACTCCAACCCACCATACAACACTACCTGAACTGCCTGCAAACGGGAAGGTAAGTTCAGTCATAGATGAGGTAGGATCGCACACCCTACCTCCGGCGGATCACCAATCTCCGCTCTATCATATAATCCTCCCGTTCTATAGCCTATGCTTCACATATTTATAGCTGATGGTTTTGAAGAGATAGAAGCGTTGACCACCATCGACATTTTGCGACGCTGTGGCATTGAAGTCGCTACGGTTTCCGTAACCGGCACACGACTGATAAAAGGCTCACACGGTATCCCGGTCATGGTGGACACCGTTTTTCGCAAAGGCGAAATCTCTCAAAGTCAAGGTTTGATTCTTCCCGGTGGTATGCCGGGTGCACAGAACCTCTCGCTCCACGAAGGGCTTCGAAAGTCCCTCATCGCGCACAACCTGCGCGAAACACTGATTGCGGCCATTTGTGCCGCACCGATGGTACTCGGACGTCGCGATCTGCTCAACGGGCGACGCGCCACTTGCTATCCCGGTTTCGAACACGAACTGCGCGGCGCGCAAGTCGTCGACGACAGGGTGTGCGAAGACGGACACATCATTACGGCACGCGGCCCCGGCTGCACAGTTGATTTCGCTTTCGCCATTGCCGCTCGATTTGTCGATTCTGCCACGATTTCTCGCGTCAGAGCAGACATGCTCCTCTAAATTCGACGCACTGCCGCTGTTTTACCATCGGCGCAATCGATTCGCGGTACCCACTTAGGCAGATTCCTTATAGAATAAGCAGTGGCTATCCAAAGAATCGCCTTATTTATTCTCCACTTTCTACGCACGCGGCGTTTCGCACGGCAGCTTTTGTCGACGAAACGCCGCGTGTTTTTGCTTTATCCTCTTTTCTCCCTGCACTTTCAGTCCTCTTACAGACAGAATTGCTAAGTCTAGACAAGCAAAAACGCAAGAAGAATGTTTTTCTTGTCTTTTTTTTATCCATTAGTAGAGTACTCAATACAGAAATTGTAACTTTGCGAATAATCCTCAGTCTATGAGACAGCTAACTTCTCTCCTATTTCTCGCCTTGATCGCCTCGATCGGCGAGCAAGCCACGGCGAAGAGCACAACACTCGCCGGTAGCTCCATCGCATGCCAGGCGCAAAAAGCGCAAACCGTCCACGCCACAGGCGAGACAAACCTCTATTTGGCCGGCGCCGTGCCCGAAGTCAACGGACAAGTCGTGTTCCAACAAGTCTACGCCGTCCCCGGAAAGACACGCGACGCGATTTTCAACGAGCTCAAACAATACTTGGATCAAGTCCTCAAGCGCCCGAATGCCCTCCCCGCTTCGCGCATCACAGCTGCCGAAACCGAAGAGGGAACTTTGGCCATGACGCTGCACGAAACCCTCTGGTTCAAACGTTCGGCCTGGGTTTCAGACTTTGCCACGATCATTTGCCAATTGACTTTCGAAGTACGTGATGGTGGCTACACAGCCACCCTGCGTAACATTCGCTATCAATACGACGCCCTCACGGACGCTCAGCAAGATAACCAGCTCAAAGCTGAGGATTGGATCACGGACAAAGAGGCGCTTACCAAAAACGGCACGAAACTCACGCGTGTCGGCGGGAAGAAACTCCGCGTCAAAACAATCGATTTGAAAACGACACTCTTTGCAGGCGCTGCCGCAGCATGCGGAGCCACGCAAAGTTCTATTGTAAAACGATAAAACGAACAACCCTACACTTATGAAACAAACCTTTACCTATCTTGTAGCGGCAGTTTTGGGATTCCTTTCCCCTTCTCTGTCAAGTCAGGCGCAAAACTTCAACGGTGTCTTCAAAGAAGTTACTTCTCAAGCGGATTTCACTGAGGGGTATTATGTTATGGTCAATCCGACTACTGATGAGGCTTTAATCGGCAATATGCAATCGACTGAAGCTAATAAGGAAAGAGGAAAGACTGTTATACTAACTTCGGATTTTTTCCGAACCAAGCATGAAATACTGAATCCTCTCAACGCAGCTGTATGGAAAGTTGAACACGATTCTCAAGGATTTACGGTTAAACACACAACGTCTAATAAATACTTTGTTAATCCCCGATCACACAATGCATTGATACTGGGAGAATATTCTCAAAGAATATATTTCGACATCGCCAAGAAAAAGATATCTGCAGACAAAGGCAACGGATTTACATTGAAACACAAAAAATTCGAACTCTGCATCAACACGAATATCAAAGAATCCTTTGTATTTACTAATAAGGATATATCAGGCCTACACACTCCCCGCTTCTTCAAGTTTGTAGGCCTCCCCTTCACGATGTCGGCGGCGCAATATGCCACTTACTATGGTGACAAGACGGTGAAACTTCCCGCAGGCCTCACGGCAAATGTCGGTGAAATCGACGCACAAAAGCACATCCTCAAGCTGACGCCCATCGGCAATGTGGTACCGGCCAACACGGCAGTCATCATCACCGGATCCGCCGGTGAGTACACGCTCGATGTGTCTACAGAAGTCGGTTCAGTTCCCGCGAAGAACGATCTCAAAGGCTCGTTGACTGAAATTCCGGCAGCCACTGTCAGCAGTGCTTCTGTTGCTTACTATGCGATGGCCTACAATACAGAAGCTCAAAAAGTTAGCTTCGGCTTGGTAGAAGGAACGAGCATTCCCGCCGGCAAGGCTTATATTGAAATCTCCAAGACGGCCGGTGCCGCTCCTGAATTGCTCGGCGATTTCCTCATCTCTTCCGTACAACACGTACAACGCGACACCGATTCCGCCACGATCTACGATCTCAATGGTCGCAAAGTGACGCAACCCGTCAGCGGCCAGCTCTATGTTCGCAACGGAAAGAAATTCATCTATCTGCGTTAAGTCCATACAACGCAATTCCTCATCCCCAAATCCCCATTTGCCCATGGCAAGTGGGGTTTTTTCTATGCACTTCTCCCACAACTTCGCGTTCTCTTTCCGACGTACTTCACCTCTACCCTGCAACATCGCGCACAAGCGCACACGCACACGATTTTCGATCATGGTCTGCAAATGGGCGTTGCCCAATGTTTCGGCGTTTAGGTAACGTTCCGACGCTTCGTCCCCGTTTCTCGCACTTTCCTCCCCCACTCTGCCGCGGCGCGTCGCTCCGTATCATCGCATCCCCTCGTCGAAATACAAAAAATCCCCCACAAACCCATCAAGGTTTGCGGGGGCACATGTTCATTCTATGCAGATGGTTTATCGTTGTCCGATGCAGCGCTCACGCGCTATTTATACACTGTCTTGATGTGCTCGGGCAATACCGGCATTGCGCCATGTGAGGTACACACAAAGGCACTGGTTTCGACCGCCGCACGGTGGATTTCTTCAATCGGCTTACGGCTCAACCAGCCGGCGACAAAAGCCGCCGTGAAAGAATCGCCGGCACCGACCGTATCGGCCACCTCCACCTTGGGCGTTTCCTGATAAGAAACATTCCCCTTCGTGAAAACATAGCTGCCGTTCACACCGCAGGTCAATACCAAGGCATCGAGATCAAACTTACCCAACAACAACCAGCAGTTGTTTTGCATGTCGAGACCGGAAATTTCCAAGAGGTGTCCCAAAACGAGCAACTCTTCGTCGTTGATCTTCAAGATATTGCACGCCTTCATCGATTCGACCAAAAGATCGCGGGTGTAGAAGTTTTGGCGCAAGTTGATATCAAAAATTTTCAACGCATTTTCGGGCAGCGCCTTCAAGAAGGCCTGTATTGTAGCTTGCGATTCGGGGCTGCGCTGCGCAAGCGATCCGAAACACACCGCACTGGTGTGGTGCGCCAGATCCTCCAATTCGGCGGTAAAAGGAATATTGTCCCAGGCCACCCCCTCGCGAATCACATAAGTCGGCACCCCTTCGTCGTCAAGGGTCACTTGCACGGTGCCGGTCGGGTAATCGACGCGCGGCATGCAGAAGTTCAACTGCTTCTCGTTGAGCGCTTCGAGCGTTTCTTCGCCGAGCGCATCATTGCCGACAGCGCTGACGGCCATCGTATCGTAACCGAATTGGGAAACATGGTAGGCGAAATTGGCAGGCGCTCCTCCGAGCTTCTTACCTTCGGGCAGCACGTCCCACAGGACTTCTCCCAAACCAATGACATAAGGTTTCATAGCCTAAAAGTTTAGGGGGGGTAAATGATAAGAGAAAAGGCAACCTCTTCGGCGCTGCAGCTATAAAGCAAAAAGCGCCGCGAGTTTAGGCCAAAAGCCAAAATCCTCGAGGCCGCAAAGCGAAAGACTCCAACGGAGTGCTTGTTCAAAAAACAATGAAAAGGGCAACAAATTTGCAGCGTAGGGCGGTTGTTCTGTTCGTGCTCTCTCAGGCACGTTTTTGTGTTGGTCAACGGGGGCAATCGTTCATTCAGTTCTGTGAGGGGATGCTCCGTCGGGGTAGAACAGGAAGTCGCACTCAGCTTTCTTCCCATGGGCGTCTACCTCTGCTGTCTAGTCTGTGAGGGAAATGTTTGACCGCCCTACGCACGCAAATATGCATCAATTCTCCACGAAACCGATTTCATTCATCACTTGTCCGAATAAGTTCGGAATCCGATGCTCGGTTCGTTTGACGAGTGCAAAGGTAGCGCTTCCCTCATTCAAAGCCTACTACATTCGTTACCTATGACGGCAAAAATCGTTCATGAAACATTTTTGCTATATCTCGTCATTTTCTTTATATACCACAAAAAACACAACCAACTCATTACCAAGAACATATACAAAAACACAGAAATCTTCCACAACTCAAGAAAATGGCCTTGAAACAAAATTACACCCCCCCAAAAAGGGATTTCGGTCGTGAAAAAGTGCTTTTTTCTCCATCCCTCCCCCTCAAATCCCTTCGAAACACCGGTGCCGAGCAGTCCTCGATTGCCACAGTCGACTCCATTGCGCCCCATCCCTCAGACGAAAGACTCGTTTTTTTAGGTGGCGCTACACTCCTTCTGTTGAGCGCTCGACGACTATGAGCAAAAACTCCTCTGCTTTTTACGCAGAACAGACCACTTTTCGCCAAAAGTCGTCTTCTTTTCTCACTAAGTGGCCAAGAGTGAAAAGAGCGCCGCCTACGTTATGTAGAAACAACGTAGGCGGCGCTATAGATTCGTAATGATATCGGCGCAGCGCACACTTACCGGTGACTAGCCTCAACCGGCAGATCGCAAGTTTGCCCACGCCAATGGGGGCTGTTTACGTTCAACTTGGGCGCATTTTTGTTCCCGGCGAGCAGCCGAAATAATCTCGGAAGCATTTGGAGAAATAAGAGGGCGAAGAAAATCCCACTTCATAGGCCACTTCCGAGACCGTCTTGCCGCCTTGTTGCAGCAACAGTTCGGCTCGTTTGAGTCGCGTCATGCGAATCAGCTCAACCGGCGAGAGCCCTGTAAGTGCTTTCACCTTGCGATAGAGCTGTACGCGGCTCATTCCCAAATCGGCACCGAGTTCTTCGACGTTCAGTTCGGTATTGGCCAACTTGGCGCGCACGGCTGCTTTGAACTTCTCCATAAATTGCGCATCAGCATTGGAGGCTTGTACCTCTTCCACTTCGTTGCCGGCGAAATGCCCCTTCAACAAACGGCGCGTGGTCAAGAGATTTTCGATGCGCGAAAGCAGTACTTTGCCATTGAACGGCTTCGTCACATACGCCTCTGCTCCATATTCATAGCCTTCGATGCGCTGATCGTCATCGAGTGCATTGGCCGTGAGTAGAAGCACCGGGATATGGCCTGTGATTTCACTCGTTTTAATGCGTTTGCAGAGTTCCAAACCGTCGACCTTGGGCATGGCTACGTCGCTCACCACCAAATCGGGCATGCGCTTGAGGGTTTCGTTCCAAGCGACTTCGCCGTCGGGCGCCATCCACACATCGTAGTAGGGCAACAGGAGTTGTGCCACATATTCTCGCACTTCCTGATTGTCATCCACGACGAGCACTTGCGGTTTAGCACCGCCGTTTTCGGGATTGATGAGCCGCTCGACGAGCAGTTTGTCTTCCATTCCTCCGCTCTCTCCCACGCGGTAGACTTCGGCGATGGCGCTTACTTCAGCTTCGAGGGGCAAAGCCGCGGCCGGCACTTCGGGGGCTTCTTCTTGGCGTGCAGGCAAAAAGACCGTAAAGGTGCTGCCCTTGCCGGGATGGCTGGCGGCGTGCACCGTGCCCCCCTGCGCTTCGGCATAAGCCTTGACAATGGCCAAACCGACCCCCGCACCCCCCGACGTATTGTCGGAAGCTTGAAAAAAACGATCGAAGATGTGCGGTAATTTCTCCTCATCAATCCCCTCACCCGTGTCGGTAATCGCCAATTCGGCACCTGTGGACAAGGGGCGTAATGCAATCGTTACTGTTCCACCTTCGGGAGTGAATTTCAGCGCATTGGAGAGGAGATTATAGAAGATGTGTTCAACCTTCGCCAGGTCGGCCGTCATCTCATAGTGCTCGGGGGCTTCAAGACAGAGATTGACGTTGATGCGTTCCGCCCAACTTCTGAAACCGGTCATCCATAGGCGGAGATAGGCCACGCAGTCGAAGCGCGACCACTGCAAACTGATGGCGCCGTTCTGCACTTTGCGCAGATCTAGAATTTCGTTGATGAGATGGAGTAGGATTTTGACGTTGCGATGTGCCACGTCCATCAGTTGGCGATCGCGTCCGTCGAGATGCTCGCTCTCTCGCAAGCGGTCGATCGGATCGGCAATCAGCGTGAGGGGTGTACGGAATTCGTGACTTACGTTGGTAAAGAAGCGCAATTTCGCATTGGCGGCTTCTTCGGCCAAGCGATGTTTCAGCCGATAATAACGCAACATCAGTACACCGCCGCCCACCACAAGCAGGAAAATCACCACAAACAGGACGAGTAGGATTTTCTGATTGTTATATTGTGTCACCTTCTCCTCGACATCGTTGCTCAACGACTCCAATCGCTGGTATTGTCGCTTGAGTTCGATGCCCTGCATGTAGAAAAGCGTCGCATTCTCGGAGGTGACGAGCGCAGCGGGGAGTTCATTTTCTTTTTTGTAGGGTTTCTTCTCGAGAATGTTGCGCGCCAGTTCCAAAAGCAAGTCGCCGCGCGTGGGATAGATGCACGAAGCCGATAGTCGGTTGGCATACACGGCCTCCAGGCCTCCGCCTTTCGACGGCAATCCGTCGATGCCTACATACAAGACGCTACTGTCGCGCCCTGCACGCACCATGGCTTCGCGCGCCCCCTGTGCCATTTCGTCGTTGTGGCCAAAGACGCAATCGATGTGCTCCACTTCACGCAAAAGGCTGTCCATCCGCACGGTGGCTTTCTCGCGTGCCCAGTCGGCGTAACAGGCTGTCACGATGTGCAACTCGGGATAGCGCGCAATGGCGTCTAAGAAACCGCGATGGCGCTCAATGGCCGGCGAAGATCCTCGCAAACCTTTGATTTCCACGATGCGACCTTTGCCCTTTAAGCGCGAAGCTACATAATTACCCATCATGCGACCGATGCCATAGTTGTCGGCTCCCATGTAGGCCGTGTAGTTGTCGGTGTTGGTTTTTCGGTCGAAAAGCACCACCGGTATGCCCTTTTTGCGCGCTCTTTCAATGGCCGGGCAAATCGTGCTCACCTGGTTGGGCGAAATGATGAGCAAATCGACACCTTCATCAATGAAATGATTGATTTGTCGCACCTGCGTTTGATCATTGTCGCTAGCCGAGGCGATGTGCAAGTCGATGTCACCATAATATCGCGCGCCCACGCGTAGCTCAGTGTTGAGTTTATCGCGCCAAGCGTCGTCTGAGCACTGCGAAATGCCCACGACATAGCGCTTCTCTCGGTGAGTACAAGCACAAATCAAGAGAAGCAAAAGAACGGTAATCCCAAATGGTCTCAATCTAAAGCGATGTGTTTCCAAAATGTCACAATGTTTTCGTCGGACAAAGATAGGTATTTACTTTTTTCTGACGTTTTGTCGCAAACATCTTATAACAGTATCGCAAAACTCCGCGGATTCTCCATTTCCAAGTACAAATAAATAAAAATACGACTCAAGGACATTCCGCGACCTGCGATGAGTAGGTAAGAAACGGGCTTTTTATGTCGCGCAAGTCCATTTTGTAAGGTTGAGAATACAGTTCGCAAAATAAGAAACAGAATTAACACAAACGAAAATTCCCTTAACACTTCGAAGACTCTAAAATACCCAAATGTAGTGATTGCACGGCGCAATCGAATGCCGTAACTTTGCAACCCCGATTCCCCACAGCCACCCTCTGGGTGGGCATCGCTCCACACAAAAACGACACAAGATGACTTCCGATCGCCCTATTTCGTTCCCCTACCTCACGAGATTTTTCCGTTTGCGCGCTGCTCATTCTGCAATGGGCACCCGCTCACGCCGCATGCCCTTGCTTTTTGCCGCTTTGTTGTGCGCCACAGCCGGTCATGCGGCCGGAGATCGCGAAGTGCGCGGACGAATCACCGACCAACAGGGACGTCCTGTGCCACAAGCGGTGGTCACCGTTCGCGGAACGGGGCGCCATGCACTGACCGACTCCGCCGGTGTCTACAAACTGGGGCGTCTTGCGGGACAACAAGCCCTCACCGTTTCTGCGATTGGCTATCGTCAACTCACGCATGCGCTTAAAGTCTCGGCAGACAGCGTGGTGGTGCTGGATTTTTGCCTACTTCCGCTCCAAAACAGCCTTCGCGAAGTGGAAGTCACCACAGGTCGGCTCGGCCGGCTGCGACATTCGGCTTTCAACACCATAGCCATCGACACGCGCGCGCTGCAAAATACGACTAAATCGCTCGGCGACGCGCTGGCAGCTGCGCCGGGTGTGAAGGTTCGCGAGACCGGCGGTGTGGGATCGGACATGAACGTCTCGCTCGACGGCTTCAGCGGGAAACATGTCAAAGTATTCATCGACGGCGTTCCGCAAGAAGGCGTCGGAAGTGCGTTCGGACTCAATAATATACCGGTCAATTTTGCCCAACACATCGAGGTGTACAAAGGCGTTGTCCCGGTGACTTTCGGCGCAGACGCCATTGGTGGGGTGATCAATATCGTCACCGAGACGCCACAATCGGGATGGCACGTCGACGGTTCGTATGCCGGCGGTTCATTCAACACGCATAAGAGCACACTCAACTGGAATCGCACTTGGCAGTCGGGATGGAAACTCGAAATGAGTGCCTTTCAAAACTATTCGGACAACAACTATACGATCACCGCTCCCGTGAAAGATCTCAGCAATGGGAGCATTGATTTCAAACATCCCGAGCGGGTGCGCCGATTCCACGACACTTATCACAATGAAGCCCTGACCGTGCGCGGCGGTGTGATCAATCGACCGTGGGCCGACCGACTTTTGCTCGGATTCACGCTGGCCGGCATGCACAAAGACCTACAAACGGGCGTAAGACAGGAGGTCGTCTACGGCAAGAAGTATCGTTTCGGGCATTCCTTCATGCCTTCGCTGCAATATGCTAAGCGCAATCTCCTGCACAACCGCCTCGATCTCACGCTCACGGCCAACTATAATCGCAACCTCACCACCAATGTCGACACAGCGGCCTACGCTTTCAACTGGCGTGGCGAATCCATTCCGCGAAACTCCCCCGGCGAGCAAAATTACCTCCACTTGCGCTACAACGACGACAACTGGAATGCCGGACTCGATGCGCGTTTTCGCCTCGATGAGCGCAACCTCCTCACCTTCCACCACACTTTCGGCCGCTTCGATCGCAACTCCACCTCACTTTTAGCGCGCGAGAACGAGAAAGCCCCCATCGGACGCGGAACAACCAAGCACATCAGCGGACTTTCTTACCTCTTTACGCCCAACGAGCGCTGGAATGTGACCGCCTTCGGGAAATTCTATCATTTACAAGTGAGCGGTCCGGTGAGTACCAGCGATTTGCAAGAAAAATTCGTCCGCAAGGAGCACCAACTGGGCTTCTTCGGCTTCGGCGCAGCGGGCACCTATCGTTTTTCTCCCCATTGGCAGGGCAAATTGTCGTACGAACGCGCTTGTCGCCTGCCCAATGTCGATGAACTCTTCGGCGACGACGATCTCGAAAGCGGCAGCGTCACCCTGCAACCCGAGCAGAGTCACAACGTCAATCTGAACATTTCTTACACACTGCGCAGCGGTCTGCACCACTTGTTGGTCGAGGTGGGCGGCATCTTCCGCGATACGCGCGATTATATTCAGCGCAATGTCATCAGTGTGGGGGGCGGTCGCTTCGGAGCCAGCTATGTCAATTTCGGACGCGTGCGCACTTACGGCCTCAACTCCTCCTTACGCTACGATCTTGGGCACCGCCTCAGCGCCGGCGCCAACTTCACTTACATGGACGTGCGAGACAACATGCCTTTGGCGCAAGATGGCGTGACGCGCAACTATGGTTACCGCGACCGCATGCCGAATCTCCCCTATTTGTTCGCCGATGCCGATCTCACCCTGCGGTGGCCGCTGAACTCCTCGCGCAGTCGCGTCTTTTCGTTGACTTACGACAGTCAATATCTCCACAGTTTCACGTTCTACTCCTCACGTTTCGGCGCGAACAAGGGCGAATACGTCGTTCCCGCCCAACTTTCGCACAACCTCAACGCCACCCTCACGCTCGCCAATGGGCGTTATGCCGTGAGTCTTGAGGCACGCAACTTCACCGACGAGAATCTCTACGATAATTTCAGCTTACAAAAAGCAGGACGCGCCTTCTACGCCAAAGTACGTTTCAACTTCGGGCGATAAATCCTGCACTTTTTCCATACAACACAAACTAATCAAATTCAAACGCTTCATGCAATTCCCTTCCCTCTCCAAGTCACTGCTTCCCGCAGCCCTGCTTGCCGCCACCCTCACGAGCTGTGGCGCTGACGAACCCAACAACTCTCCCGTCACCCCGGTGGTGGAACAAAAAGGCACCTTCGTTATTCCCGCCGACATCACCGCTTCGGGCAATGCCGCCTCGCATGTGCTGCTCACCACGGCCGACCTTTCAAGCGGAACGCTCAGCCCACGCAACAATGGCCTCCTCTTCGACGGCGGTTTCGAGTACATTTTCTTCCAAAACAAGTACCTCTGCACGCTTCAATACAATCAAGCGAACGCCGGCACCACGCGTTCGTATATTCTGCGCAACGGTCAGCTCGAAAAGCGCGACAAAGGTTTTGAAGTGCGCCGCTTCACCACCTACGGCACGTGGAACGACGAACTCATGACCGTTTCGACCGGCGACGCCCCCAAGGAATTTGCCGACGCCAACGGCTATTTGCCCAAAACCTTCCTCGTTTCCTATCTCAACATCCCCGCCGAGACCGAACGCAACAACGACACCAAGCAACCGCAGTTCCTCTCTGAGAATTTCCTCGGCAACGGTGAGTACGTCACCCTCTCCGGTCTGCTCCAACGCGAGGGTAAACTCTACGCCGCCGCCATCCCCATGGGATTAAGCCAGTACGGTTCGTCGGTAGACGGCGGAAAATACATTCGCAACGGCTATGCCGATCTCGTCAAGAAGGAGAACGGCGGCAGCAAGAGCAGTGCTTACAAGAAAGGCGAACTGCAATGGACGCAATATCCCGACGAATGCTGGATCGCCATCTTTGATAACAACGCATTCGAGGGACGTAAGCTCATCAAGACGGACAAAATCAGCTACGCCTGCGGACGTTTCAAGTCGCAGTACTTCCAAATGATCTGGAACGACGCCGACGGCGATCTTTACGTCTTCTCTCCCAGCTTCGCCAAGACCATGACCGACAAGCGCCAGCAGACTTCCCTTCCCGCCGGTGTGGTGCGCGTGAAGAAAGGTGAAGCCGACTTCGACAAGAACTACTACTTCAACCTCGAAACGCTCACCGGCGGTCGCGCCTTCCAGCGCACCTTCCCCGTTGGCGGCGACAACTTCCTGTTCTACCTCTACAATAAGGGATATGGTCAGCTCACGAACCAAGATCTGGCCAACGAACTCGGCGTTTTCAGCGCCAAGAGCGGTAAATTCGTCTCCGTCACCGGCCTCCCCGCCGATGTGGTGTCGTTGGGCAACCGTCCCTTTGCAGAAAACGGCGTGGCTTACGTTCCCGTCAAGACAAAAACCGGCAATCCGGCCATCTACCAAATCAATCTCTCCACCGGTGTGGCCACTCGTGGCGTGGAAGTCGAAGCCACTCAACTCAATGCAGTCGGTCGTCTGCTCCCCTTCTAATTGATTGTTCTGATCGTTCCCATCCACTGTCCGGTGTGTGAACGACAAAATTCCGCTTTGGCGCGCCATCACTGTGGTGATCGGCGCGCTTTCGCGGACTTTTTCCCTCAACCCAGCTACCAATGAAAAAAACTTTCAAACGTCTCCATCTTTGGCTCGCTGTTCCCTTCGGTTTGGTCATCGCGCTCATCTGTTTCTCGGGTGCCATGATCGAATTTGCAGGCGAAATTTCGGAATGGGCCTACCACGATCGCTATGAAGCCCAAGTGTCTGCTCAAGGTCGCCTGCCGCTCCCGGAATTGGTGCAGCGTGTCGAGCCGCATCTTGAGCCGGGCGTCACCATAACGGGCGTGAGCATTCCCAATGACAGCACGCGCAACTACGAATTCAACCTCTCTGCGCCTCCGCGCACCGAGTGGCTCGTCGATCCCTACACAGGTCGCGTCGCCGGCCCGAAGGAACATCTCCCGTTCTTCGAAGTGATGTTCAAACTCCACCGCTGGTTGCTCGACTTCCCCCACGAGGGCGAAGGCATCTGGTGGGGCAAACTCATCGTGGGCGTGAGCACGCTCATGTTTCTGTTCGTGTTGATCACGGG
>JABZKU010000056.1 GCA_015257125.1 Prevotellaceae bacterium
CGCCATTTTACAACAAGCCTCGAGACTCGAAAGAGACTCGGGGCTTTGTTGCGTTCGGACGAAAGGATAGGGAAAGAGAATGAGTGGCGAGAAATCGTGTGTTGATTTCATCTTTGCTCAATACCCGTGCGTTCCATTGAATGCAGGTCGGGCGAATCGGAGTGCGAATTTGCGTTATCATCACACACTTATGGGTGATAAATGTCGTGTGCGTCTTGCATAATTCGGCATTTCTCCCTATTTTCGCAGCTGTCACCGGTTATTTATACCCTATTTCGACCCTTGACACGCTTTCAAATCAAGAAAAAGTCAAGATTATGCACAAGAAATTCCTCCTCGCCTGCGGCCTTGCATTCGCTGCGATCTCAGCCTTCGCACAACAACAATGGACCATCAGCGTTCAAAATCAGGGCACGGCAGGCGGGTACATTCTCGACAAAAACGGAAAATCCGTCGGGAACTACTCCTATTCGCAATTTTATCCCTCGAAAGGCTACACCCCCTGTTGGGTAGTGCGTTTTCCGAAGGGAAACTATACCATTACTTCCGGTAACACCGGCAAGATCGACGTACGGAACATGAACACCGGAGAGGACGTGATCACCGGACAGTCAGCGCGTAGCTTCAGTTTCCGTGCTCCCGAAACGGCTTGGTACCGCTTGTTGCTCCGCGACGGCGTGACGAACACCGAAATGTCCGCATTCACCATCAAGTCTACCGACGTGACGGGCGCGAATGCGGTGTACATGGCCGATTGGCGCAGCATTCCGTCGCTCCACCTCAATGGTTTTGAAAGCTCCAATACCAATTTGCCCAGCGGAGATGCCTTCGACTGGATTTATGACGAAGTCCTCATCCCGGCCGATGCCGATTATCTCGGCACTTACGTCGAAGCCTTCGGATTCAAGAACGGCTACATCGGTATTCAGAACAACGGCCGTCTGAACAGCGGAGAAGAAAACCGCACCATCATTTTTTCAACTTGGGACAACGGCGACACCGATAAGGACAAGGCGCTTGCCGACTTCAAGCGCAGCGGGGTGATGGCCATCGACAGCACGCGCCGCAACACCGTGGCCGAGCGTTTCGGCGGAGAAGGCACCGGTGTGCACGTGCTCATGAACGGCGACTATTGGAAACCCGGCAAGTGGGCGCGTTTCCTCCTCAACGTGCGTCCCGAAGAGATCATTCTCAAAGACGGTTCGCGCTTCCAAAACACCATCATCTCCGCCTGGTTCAACATCCGCGGCGTCGATGAGAAATGGCACTACATTTCCTCGCAGCGCATGGCCGGTCAGGTGCTGTATTTCGGCAGCGGCTTCAATGCCTTCCTCGAAGAATTCACACGCGGAGGCACCAGCCAAGGTATTATGCCCCACTTGGCCTACTATCGTCGCGCTTTCACGCGCTCGATGCAGGGCGGCGAGTGGTACAACCGCAATAAGTTCTGGTTCGGGCACACCGACGGCGGAAATAATAAGGGAGCGCGCAACGACCGCTACCAAACGGCGGTGGAATTCGAAGGTGAACCCGCCATCCTCATGCAGTCCGGCGGCTACATCGAGCCCAAGGATCACAACGGATGGGTGAACCTTGCCTACCAAAAGGACCCCGACTACCTGCCTGCAGACAGCGTGCTCGCCAATTTGGTGAAGCGCGACGTGCTTCCCGCCATCCAAGCGCAGGATGTAGAGCGCATGCGCACTGCACTCCGCGACACCTACGCAGAAATTCCCCAGTCGGAATGGAAGGTGGCCGCCTTCAGTTCACAAGAGGCGCGCGGCGAGAACAACGGTAAGAATGGTTTGGCGAAACTCGTCCTCGACGGCGACAACTCCACCTTCTGGCACACTGAATGGATGAGCGGATCGAAGACCAACTACCCGCACTACATCACCTTCTCGCACAACGGCGAAACTACTGTTGAACGCATCACTTTGACCACCGACGCCGGTCACAGCGATGCCAACCAGTATCTCGCCAGCACCGTGCAGGTGCAAACCGCCACGCGCACGAGCGGTCCGTGGACGACGGTCGGAACTTACACTTTGCCCAAGTCCGCCACGCAAGTCTTGACCCTCGACAGCCCCCTGACCCTGCCTGCCGGTCAGTTCCTCCGCTTGAATTTCACCAAAGGTTTCTCCGAAGGGGGAAAACACTTCATGGCACTCTCGGAAGTCAACTTCCAAGTGAAGGATGCCGCCGCTTTGCGCACCTTGGTCGAGAAACATTTTGCCAACGCCGGCCAGTTCAATTACTATGCCACGGCCGATGTGGAGAAATACCTCGGTGCTGTGCGCGACCATTTGGCCACCGCAACCGGGGCTGAACTCGAAGAAGCCCTTCGCAACTTGGCGAACAATGCCCGTGTGCTCAAGTACGGTCCCGTGACTTCACTGTCCGATCTCAATGCTGAGCGTGCCTATGTCATCACGAACCAAAGTGGTTACGGCACCTTGACGGCCGAAGCCGGCGAAAACTTCCCCACTTTGCGCGGCGCCGCCCCCATTGACGGAAAGAACGCGCTCGAACTCTACAAAACGGCTCCCGATTTGGCGCAAGCCAATGCCTCGTGGATCATCGTCGGTGTGGATCACGGCCGCACCAATCAGTACTTGGTGTTCAATGCCGCCACGCATCAGTTCCTCAATCCCGCAGCGCAGGGCAGCAACTCCGCCAGCACGATGAGCGACACCCCCGTGTTCGTCAACATCCGCATGAGCGGTGGGCAGTTTGTCTTCAGTGCCGTGAACCAAACCTCGCGTTCGGTAGCGTCGGCCGACCTCTGTGCCGACCCGACCAAGGTAGACGGCGCCGCCCTCACACAGCGTTCGCGTGCCACTGAGCCCGGTAATTTCTGGACGCTCAGCGACAACTACGCCATCACGCCCGACAAGGCGCTCATTCAGGCGCTGCGCGAAGCCGCCAAGACCGGTAAGTTCAAAGCCCCCACGGCTATCCGCTCGACTGCAGTGCACCGTGAGACATCGGCCGCCGAACTCTATGATTTGCAAGGTCGTCGCGTGCAGCAACCCGCTGCCGGTACCGTTGTGGTGAGCCGCAACGGCAAGCGCATCGCACAATAATTTCGGTGAAGTTCGCCCCCACTGCCGGGTGCTCGCGCACTATTCCACACACATTCAAAAGCCGCTCCTCGTGGGCGGCTTTTTTCGTGCCACTGCACTCAATAAAAGCGTCGTGTTCGATGAAAATTGCGAACAGCCCCGCCGGTTTGGCTCGAAATCTCTATCTTTGTAGACCTAAACAACGCATTCACTCATGAACATTCTCTTTATTTGTCTCGGCAACATCTGTCGTTCGCCCATTGCCGAGGAGATTTTTCGTCAGCACGTCGAGCGTGCCGGCCGCACGGCCGACTTTCCGCTCATTGACTCGGCCGGCATGATCGACTACCACGAGGGTGAGCTCGCCGATGTGCGCATGCGCAAGCACGCCGCCGCGCATGGTTATCATCTCTCCCACCGTTCGCGCCCTATGAAGGCCGAAGATTTCGACACCTTCGACCGCGTCGTGGCCATGGACGCCGACAATCTCCGCCGCCTGCGCGCGCTTTGTCCCGACGAAGGGCTGATGAGCAAAGTCGTGCTCCTCTCTGATTTTCTCACCGAGCACCCCGATCAGCACTCCATTCCCGATCCTTATTATGGAGAGTCCGACGCGTTCGAATATGTCATCGAACTTTGCGAAGACGCCTGCGCCGAACTGCTTCGCCAACTCTAAACTCCTCCTTCGCTCATGCAAACCATCATCGATTTTCTGCGCCAACTGGCCGCCAACAACAACCGCGAGTGGTTCACCGCACACAAGGATGAGTGCAAAGCTGCGCAGGCGCAGTTCGGCACGTGGGTCGAAGCCTTGGCACAGCGCATGGCCGCCGACGATCCCACCCTCGCCGGACTCACCGCCCGCGACATGACCTATCGCATCTACCGCGATACTCGTTTTTCACACGACAAAACACCCTACAAAACCCACATGGGCGCCTTCATCTGCCGCGGCGGAAAGAAATCGGGCTATGCCGGCTATTATTTTCAGATCGGTGCCGAAGACAACCGCGCCGATTTCGGCTCCTTCCACTGGGAAACGCAGCACATCGTCGCGCCCGGTCACTACTGCATCGAGCCGAAAGCGCTGCAAGTGCTGCGCGAAGACATCGTCTACGGCGAGGGCGATTTCGATCGTCTCGTGCGCAGTGCTGCCGAGGCGCGCTTCACCCTCCTGCGCGAGAATGCCCTCAAGCGCAACCCCAAGGGTTTCGACAAAGACGCCCCGTGGAGCGAATACATCAGCCTGCGCAACTTCTGTTTGGCCTACACACCCACCACGGCCGAGGTGACCGCCCCTGATTTCGCCGATCGCCTGCTCGAATCCTTCACGGCGGTGCGCCCCTTCATCGACTACATCAACCGCGCCATCGATTTCGCGCGTGAGGAACTGTAGTTCTCTACATGATAAGTTCGCGCGCGATATTTTGCCACCGAATGTTATTTATTTCCACATTCTGACGTTTTGATTTGTTTTCGCCGCGCTTACGTGTTACATTTGCAAGCACAGATGGGAAAAACGTGACGTCTGTAAAAGATTACGCCGTGAGTCTTGACAAAGCTCACTCCTATACGAATAGAAATTACCACTAACACAACAGAACAATGAAACTCTATCTCAACTCTCTGCTCCGCGGTTTGGCTTTCGCCGCCGTTCTCTCCGTAGGTACCGCTGCTTCCGCACAAGTGGTGAAGGTGAATACCGATGCAGCCAAGAAAGAAGTGAAATCTTGCTGCGAGAAAGGCGCCAAGCAGGCTGCCGCCGCAGGTCAGCAAGCCGCGAAGACCGCATGCGATCAGGCAAACAAGGCCAAAAAGGCTTGCGAAGAAGGCAAGAAAGCCGCTTGCAGCGGCGCTGCAAAAGCCAAAGCGGCCGCACAACAAGACGCCAAAGCCGCTGCTGCCGACGTGAAAGCTGCCGAAAACAGCGCCAAGGCGGCTGTGGAAAACGGCGCAAAGGCCGTAGCCAACGACGCAAAAGCTGCCGAGGACAAGGCCAAAGCCGCTGCACAACGTGGCGCGAAAGCCGTTGAAAACGGTGCGAAGGCTGCCGAAAACAAGGCAAAGGCTTGGAGCAAGAAAGCCAAAGCTGCTGCACAACGTGGCGCCAAAGTCGTGGAAAGCGACGCGAAGAACGTCGGTGCCAAGGCCAAGGCTGCTGCCGAGAAAGGCGCACAAAAAGCTGTGAACAAGGCTTTTGACGCGGCTACAGGGGCAACCAAGTAAACGCGTGCCACGCGAAGTAAGCGGAAACGCTGCTTCATGTTTGGATTGAAAGACAAAGGACTGTACAATGAATTGGGGTGCAGTCCTTTTTTTGTGCCTTGTCGCGAGTGCGGCATGCAACGGGGCTGAAAAAGTGGGGCACTTTTCTCCAAAAGCAGAGACGTTTTGGCCAAAAGTAGAGAAGTTTTGTGCGAAAAGTGTGGAGAAAATGAGCGCTCTTCTGAATATGCGCATAAAACATCTCCCTCCAAGTATAAATACAGTGGGCGGTCGGTGAAGGACGCTTGGCTTAGGGCAAGCGATCGACTTGAAAATGTGACATATTTGCATCGAATCGCCGCTTTTGTGGACGTTTGTTCGGAAAAGTGAGGGTGGGCAAGCAATTTTTTTCTGCTCTTACCCGGGCGAAGCACACTTCACTTTTTTAATACGGCGCATTTTTAAACCTTGCGTTGCTAATTTTCTGATAAGTAGTTTGTTGTGCATTTTCACGCCCGTGAGATGAGATAAAATACAATCTTGCTGTAGTTAATAAATGGTATAGAATTTTCAAATCTTCGATGGATAAAGCGATTTAACTGCTTAAAAAGTGGCAAAGTCGTTCACGATTTGTATGAAAAAAATAGGATATATATTTGGTCGATTCGACTTTTGTCCGTATTTTCGCGGTGTCAATGAAACAGCACCGACCATTGTAGTGGAAGTGGTGACATTGACAACTAAATTCCGAGATAGTTTTTTCATCTCTATATAAGTTCTGTGAGGGAATGTTTCGTCGTGAG
>JABZKU010000008.1 GCA_015257125.1 Prevotellaceae bacterium
ACGACCCCCTGATTAACAGTCAGGTGCTCTAACCAACTGAGCTACTGAAGCAGTTGCAACTCTGATGGAGAAGTGCGCTGAGCTTTCGAAATCTAAGCGGCTTATCTCCGTTTGCGTTGCAAAAGTAGTACTTTATTTTGGATAAAGCACTATCTTTGCAGAAGAAAATTGACAAGAAAATTGCATGAAGAAGATTTTAGGCCTTGGCAACGCGCTCGTTGACGCCTTAATCCAAATAGACAACGATAACATTTTCAAAGAGTTATCCCTTTGCAAAGAAGGAATGACGCTGATTAAAGAGTCGACCCACAAAAAAATTGCAAACCGTCTAAAATCCCTCTCCTTTAAGCGCAGCAACGGTGGTTCGGCCAGCAACGCGTTGTCTTGTATTGCCGCCTTGGGAGGCGACGCAAGCTTCGTCGGACGCATCGGCGCAGACGAAAATGGCGCTTTCTATGAAGCCGAATCGAAGCAACGCGGCGTGAAATTCATTCCTCTCCGCGACCCCTCCCTCCCCACGGGGGTGGCGAACACCTTTATTTCGGACGGAGGTTTGCGCACCTTTGCCACTTATCTCGGCGCAGCTGCCCTGCTCGAGGCCAAACATCTCGACGCTGCAATGCCGCAAGACGTGGACTACGTTTTTATTGAGGGCTATTTGGTGCAAAACCACGAATTGATTGAACGAGCCGTCGAACTTTCGCACCAACGCGGTGCAAAAGTATGTTTGGATTTGGCTTCCTGGAACATCGTGGAGAGCGAACACGCGTTTTTCGAGCGTTTGCTCCCGAATATAGACATCGTGTTTGCCAACGAAGACGAGGCGCGCGCCATGACCGGCCGCATCGGTGAAGAAGCGGCCCGCCTTTTGGCTCAGACCTGTCAGATCGCGATCGTAAAATGTGGACCTCGCGGTGCGGTGGCCGTCGAAGGCGATCAATGTGTGTCTGCTCCCGCCACTCCGGTGGCGCAGGTGCTCGACACCACCGGCGCCGGCGATTTCTTTGCCGGCGGATTCCTCCACCGCCATGCGCTCGGCGGTTCGCTCAAAGATTGCCTTTGCGAGGGCGCCGCCTGCGCCGGCGAAGTGATTCAGGTCATCGGCACTCAACTTCCCGACACCACTTGGCAACGACTGCGCGCTGAAAGTGCCGCACGCTGCTCAACACACTAAACTTTTTCTCTCCATTTCATGAGACGTCTACTTTTTTTACTGCTCCTCGTGGGCTGCACCACACAACTGACAGCACAGGAGACGCAGGAACCCCATAATTTCCGCACAACGAAGGCGCTGGATATTTTCAACGCCCTCTATCGCGATCTCGACCTCTACTATGTCGACACGCTGAACGCGGAACAACAGGTGGAAGGGGCCATCAATTACATGCTGAATCGTCTCGATCCGTACACCGAGTTCTACAAAGCCGGACGAACTGACGAGTTGCGCTTGATGACGACCGGCAAGTATGCCGGCATCGGTTCGCCCATTCGCTATCACAAGGCCAGCGATCGCTGTGCCTTCGACGCGCCTTATCTGAACATGCCCGCTTGGTTGGCGGGCATCCGCTCGGGCGACATCATTATGCGCATCGACAACAAGGATGTGGGCGTGTGCGGCAAGACGGAACGCCGGGAGTATAGTCAAAAAATCTCCAACCTGCTGCGCGGCAATCCCGGAACGACGTTCACCGTGACGGTGAAGCGACCGGGACGCGAACGTCTGCTGCGCTTCCGCATCACGCGCCAGACCATTAAACAGCCGTCGGTGGTTTACTCCACGCTCCTTCCCAACCAAATTGGCTACGTCTTGTTGAGCACTTTCACCGAAGATACCGCGAAAGACCTCCACGATGCGTTCGACCAACTTCGCAAACAAGGGGCGAAACGCATGGTGTTCGACCTCCGCAACAACGGCGGCGGACTCATGGGAGAGGCCGTTAAAGTGGTCAATTTCTTCGTTCCGAAGGGGAAGAAAGTGTTGAGTACACGCGGAAAAGACCCCGACATGAACGAAACTTACAAGACCACGACTTCCCCCTTCGACACCGGGATGCCGCTTGCCGTCTTGGTGAATTACGCCACGGCCTCCGCGGCCGAGATCACTTCGGGCAGTTTGCAAGATTACGACCGCGCAGTGATTGTGGGACGACGCACCTATGGAAAAGGATTGGTGCAAACGCCCAAAAACCTCCCTTATGGCAGCATGATGAAGTTGACCACGGCCAAATATTACATCCCTTCGGGGCGTTGCATTCAGGCCTATGACTTCAAAAATCGCGGTGCCGACGGACAACCGCGCCACCTTCCCGACTCGCTCTGCAAAATTTTTCGCACCACCCACGGACGTCTCGTTCGTGACGGGGGCGGTATCACCCCCGACATCGTCGTGGAAGAAGACTCGCTCCCCGATTTGATTGCTTACCTTGAGGCTTCGGAACAGCTCTTTGACTTTGTGACCGACTATTGCAACACAAGAAAAAAGATTGCTGCGCCGACGGAATTTCATTTGTCCGACCAAGATTTCGAAGCCTTCAAGCAATATATGGTCAAAAGCGATTTCACCTACGACAGTCGCACGCGCCAATCACTCGATCGCGTGAAGCAATGGGCCAAGTTTGAAGGCTACGACCAACGCGCCGCGCAAGAGTTTGAAGCACTCGCCGCGAAACTAAAACCCAATCTCCAAGCGGATTTGGAGCAATGGAAAATTCCCGTGCGCGAAGTCGTGGAAGCGGCCATCATCAATAATCTATATGGACGTGCCGGCGTGGTCGCTTATCGACTTCGCAACGACAAAGACCTCGATGCGGCCGTCGACGTGCTCAACGACCGTGCGCGCTACAACGCTATTCTCCGGCCTTGACCCATCCTCCTCTTCTTTCTGCACAAACCTCTCATCCCCCCATCATTATGAACCTTCTTCTGCTTGGATCCGGCGGTCGCGAACACGCACTGGCTTGGAAAATCGCCCAAAGTCCCAAAATCGAGCAACTTTTTATCGCCCCCGGCAATGCCGGCACGGCGCAAGTGGGCACCAACGTCGCTCTGCGCGCCGACGACTTCGAAGGCATTGAGCGTTTTGTGCTCGAGCACCACATCAACATGGTCGTTGTCGGTCCGGAAGACCCGTTAGTCAAGGGCGTCTACGACTATTTCGCGGCACGTCCTGCCTTGGCTCACGTCCCCGTCATCGGTCCTTCGAAAGCCGGTGCCGTGTTGGAAGGCTCAAAAGACTTCGCCAAGGCGTTTATGCAGCGCCACAACATCCCCACGGCCGCCTATCGCACCTTCGACGGCACGCAAGTGGAAGAAGGTTGCGCATTTCTCGCCACGCTCGCAGCGCCCTATGTGCTGAAGGCCGACGGACTGTGCGCCGGTAAGGGGGTTTTGATTCTCCCCACACTGAAGGAAGCGCAAAATGCGCTCCGCGAAATGCTCGGCGGACAATTTGGCAACGCTTCTTCGCGCGTGGTCATCGAAGAATTCCTTTCGGGCATCGAATGTTCTGTCTTCGTGCTCACCGACGGCCGCAACTACAAGATCCTGCCCGAAGCGAAAGACTATAAACGCATCGGCGAAGGCGACACCGGTCTCAACACCGGCGGCATGGGCTCCGTTACGCCCGTGCCTTTTGCCACTCCGGAATGGATGGCGCGAGTGGATCGCGAAATCATTCGCCCCACCGTCGAAGGACTTCGCGAAGAAGGCATTGTCTACAAGGGCTTTATCTTCTTTGGACTCATCAACTGCGACGGACAACCGAAGGTGATCGAATACAACTGTCGCATGGGCGATCCCGAAACCGAAAGCGTGATGCTTCGTCTCAAGAGCGATTTGGTTGAACTCTTCGAGGGCGTGGCTGAGGAACGTCTCGACGAATGCTCCATTGAGTTCGACGAACGTGCCGCGGTTTGCGTCATGTGTGTGAGCGGTGGCTACCCCGGCGCCTACGAGAAGGGCTATCCCATCACCGGCACCGACATCGAAGGCAGCGTGGTCTTCCACGCCGGCACCACGCTCCGCGACGGACAACTCGTCACCGACGGCGGTCGCGTCATTGCCGTGAGCAGTTACGGCGCTACGCGCGAAGAAGCCTTGCAACGCTCCATGCGCGGGGCACAACAAATCGAATATCGCGACAAATACTTCCGTTCCGATATCGGTTTCGACCTCTAATTGTAATTTCACCTCCCGAACGTATGCACTACGTTCGGGCGGTGTAGCTTTTTTCCGCTACTTATTTCAGCCTCTTCATGCGCCAAAAAGGATTTCGCCAAAACTTCACACAGAGTTTCGCCACACTTCCCCTCGTGGCCCTGGTCACGGCAGCCGTTTGGATGCTCCCCAACCTGAGTAGTCTCCGGTTGGGAGGCGGACTGCTCGCCACGGCACTCATGACCTATGTGGTCATCGAGTGCAACAACCGCTACCATTTGCTGCGCGTCCGCTCTCGCATGAACAGCGTTGTCTTTTTGGTGCTGATGGCGGCCTTCCCCACGCTCCACGACCTCGGTTTGCATCTCATTCCGGCGGCGGCGCTCCTTTCGGCCTACTTTGTTTTGTTTCGAACCTACGGACAAACGCGCACACAAGGCACGCTCTTCCACACCACCCTGCTCCTGAGCCTCGGAAGTCTCGCCTTCCCGCAGCTGATCATCATCATACCCTTCTTACTCTTTGCCGCCGGGGTGCAACTTCGTGCACTCAATCTCAGCGCGTTCGGCGGTGCGTTGCTCGGTGCTGCGCTCCCCTATTGGATTTATCTTGCGGTTCAACTCGCCCTTTGCGACTTCGATTGGACGCTTGTTCCGGCACAACTTTGGGAACAACTCCCTCCGCTGCCGACTTTTGCCTATACCGATGTTCCCCTCTCCCATTGGGTGGGCTACGCCGCAGTGATTGTGCCCGGCATGGTGGCCACGGCGCATTTTTTCTCCTCATCTTATAATGATAAGATTCGCACGCGCCAATTTCTCTATGCCCTCACCGTGCTGCAAATTCCCATTTTGCTCCTCACAGCACTCTATCCCGAGCAGCGCAACACCCTGCTTCCGCTCCTCATCGTAGTCTATACGCCGATGATCAGCCACCACCTTACCCTCGCCCGCGGACGAATGGCCGATGTGTGGTTTATCCTCTGCACCCTCGGTGTGCTTGTGCTCACCGCCCTTCAATTTTTCAGTTTCTAAACGTCCATCGTTCGCACGATGGCGTGCTTTTCTCTTCATTTTTCTCCCATGCGCGCCCTCACCCTGTTGTTTCTTTCTGCTGCACTCTCCCTCTGTGTAGCTTGCTCCGACAGCATCACATCGGCACCGACGGTCACAGTCAGCGTGCAACCACTGCGCTATTTCGTGGAAAACATTGCCGGTCCGCATTTTGAAGTCAATACCCTTGTGCCGGCCGGCGCAAGTCCCGAAACTTATGAGTTGACGCCCCGCCAAGTGGTGGAGGTGAGCGACTCGCGACTCTATTTCAGCGTGGGCACCTTGGGCTTCGAACGCGAACGACTCGACAAACTCACCGCCAACGCGCCCCGTTTGGTCACTGTCAATGTGTCGGACAGCATTCCCCTCATGGAGGGGTGCGACGATGGGCACGAGGAGGAGCACGGCGGTATCGACCTCCACACTTGGACTTCCGTCAGTTCCGGCCGACAAATCGCGCGCAATGTGTGCGAAGCCCTCTGCAAAGCCGACACGACACACGCCGCCTTCTTCATCGAACGCCGCGACAGTCTGCTCCGCCACATCGATTCGCTCGAAGTTTCCATCCGTGCCCTACTCGACCAAAAGCACGAGCGCACTTTCGTCATCTATCACCCCGCACTCGGCTACTTCGCCCGTGATTTCGGCCTGCACCAACTCGCCGTTGAGCACAACGGCAAAGAACCATCGGCCGAGCACTTGCAACAACTCATTCACCAAGCCCGTGCCGCTGGGGTGAAAGTCGTTTTTGTCCAAGAAGAACATGCCGGCCGCGCCGCGCGAAGATTAGCCGAAGCCATCGGCGCGCGCGTCGTCTCCATCGCGCCTCTCTCGGCCGAATGGGACAAACAGCTCCTTCACATTGCCCGCGCACTCGCTCAACCCTCATCCGCCCATGATTCCTCCTCTGATTAGACTCGAAAACGTCGACGCCGGATACGGCGACAGAATAATCTTGCAAGACTGTTCGCTCATGGTATGGGACGAGGATTTCCTCGTACTCCGTGGACGAAACGGCGGCGGAAAAACCACCCTGCTCAAAGTGTTGGCAGGTTTGTTGCCGCCCATGCAAGGCAAAGTGATCCGCCGCGAAGCATTCACCGTCGGTTATCTGCCGCAACATCGCACCATCGATCGCGAATTTCCCATCACGGTCTTCGACACCGTGCAATCGGGCCTGCAATGCACTTTGAAATGGTGGCAACGCTACGGCGCGCGACACCGTGCACTCACCGAAGAAACCCTGCGATCACTCGGGTTGGAAGCCTTGGCCGAATACCCCATCCGCAACCTCAGCGGCGGGCAGTGGCAACGTACACTCTTGGCGCGCGCACTCGTCAGTCAACCGCGACTGTTGCTCCTCGACGAACCCGACACGCATCTCGATCGCAACGCGAAACAAGAACTTTATGCCTCCCTGCTGCGCGAGCATACCCGCCGCGCCATCGTACTCGTCAGCCACGATGAACAACTCGAATTGCCCTCCGGCGCCAAGATTCTCAACATCGAGTGACCCTTTTGAGTGCAAATTCGCGTATTTTTCCTCAGACTAACGAAACAATCGGCAAAGTTTTACTACATTTGCACCAATCCTATAGTGCACCGTGGCGTCAGCAACCACCAAATCCCTTGAAGCCACAGCACTTTTCTCCTCATCATTTCAACTATCCTCAGATGAAAAAGTTTTTCCTCCTTGCCGCTATTGCCTGCCTCGGTACTTCGGCTTTCGCACAAAAAGACACGAAAGAACTCGGTGTGGGTCTTGTCTTCGGTACGCAAGTAGAAAGCGCAGGTCTTAACGTCCGCGGTCAATACTTCGTAACGGATAATGTTCGACTCGAAGGTTCTGTAAACTACTTCTTCAAGCACAGCGGTGTTTCGATGTGGGATCTCAGTGCCAACGGCGCTTATGTCTTCCGCATCAACGACAAGTTCCGTGTTTATCCCATGTTGGGTTTCACTTTCACCAGCTGGTCGGTGGAATACAGCACCCGGAAGGTGAACTCTGACAACACAACCACCGTTTACGTGAAGAGCGACAACACGGTTCGCTTAGGCGCTAACTACGGTGGCGGTGTGGAATACGCCCTCTCCAAGAACGTGTCCGCTTTCGGTGAAATCCGCGAACAAGTGTTGCCCAACAGCTACAGCCAAGGTGCATTCACGCTCGGTCTCAAGGCTCGTTTCTAAAAAACGGCGTCTTACAATCCCCAAAACTAAGCCTCGCATCCTCCTCGATGCGGGGCTTTTTCTTTTCCGCGACCACTTTGCTGCGACAAAACGCACCAATTTCATCCACTTCTCTCTCACTTTCGCTTCACCACTCGATGAAGCGATGAATACGTCCACCCACCACTCAAGAAACTCCACAGGTTTTGCGCAAAAGTGGTGGAGTTTGATCGAAAACATCACCATTTTTCGATCATACTCGCCCATTTCATCGACGAAAGGGAGAACCTGCACCGAAAATCCGAGCGCTCAGCACCAAGAGAAAGCCCGCTGTACGAAGCAGCGCACGACAATGGCAGAGCCGCAGACGAGGAAGAAGAAGAAATAGAAAGCCAACTTTGCATTTTTGCGCCCACGCGTCCGCCGTTCAAAGAGTTTTCACTACCTTTGCTCCACGATTCAAAACCGACCTTCGGAGCGGCCTTTGCCACTCCATAATCTAACCCAACCTATGTACGGTAAATTCCAACAACACCTCCAAACGGAGCTGGCCGCCATTCGCGAAGCCGGTCTGTACAAGAACGAACGTCTCATCTGCGGCCCGCAGCAGGCGGAAATCAACGTGGGCGGAAAAACGGTGCTCAACTTCTGCGCCAACAACTACCTCGGTCTTTCCAACCACCCGCGCCTGATCAGCGCAGCCAAGGCGGCCATGGACGCTCGTGGCTACGGCATGTCGTCGGTGCGCTTCATCTGCGGCACCCAAGACCTCCACAAGGAACTCGAAGCAGCCATCTCGCGCTTCTTCAAAACGGACGATGCCATCCTCTATGCCGCTTGCTTCGATGCCAACGGCGGTGTTTTCGAACCGCTGCTCACGGCCGAAGATGCCATCATCAGCGATGCGCTCAACCACGCCTCGATCATCGACGGCGTACGCCTCTGCAAAGCCAAGCGTTATCGCTATGCCAATGCCGATATGGAGGATCTCGAGCGCCAACTGCAGGCCGCACAAGAACAGCGTTTCCGCATTGTGGTGACCGACGGCGTGTTCTCGATGGACGGTAATGTAGCCCCGCTCGACAAAATCTGCGATCTTGCCGAGAAGTACGACGCCCTCGTGATGGTCGACGAGAGCCACTCTGCCGGCGTGGTGGGTAAAACCGGCCGCGGCGTGTCGGAATTCTTCGAAACCTACGGACGTGTCGATCTCTACACCGGCACGCTCGGCAAAGCCTTCGGCGGTGCGGTGGGCGGATTCACCACCGGACGCCAGGAAATCATCGACATGCTCCGCCAGCGCAGCCGTCCCTATCTCTTCTCCAACTCCATTCCTCCCTCGGTGGTGGGTGCCGGTATCGAGACCTTCAAGATTCTCGATGAAAGCAACGAAATTCACGACCGCCTCGTGGAGAACGTGGAATACTTCCGTACGAAGATGATGGAAGCCGGCTTCGACATCAAACCGACCCAAAGCGCCATCTGCGCGGTGATGCTCTATGATGCGAAACTCTCGCAAGACTACGCCGCTCGCCTGCAAGACGAGGGCATCTATGTGACCGGTTTCTACTACCCCGTTGTGCCGAAGGATCAAGCGCGCATCCGCGTGCAGATTTCGGCCGGCCACAACCGCGAACACCTCGACCGTTGCATTGCCGCCTTCATCAAGGTGGGCAAAGAACTGGGCGTACTGAAATAACAAAACAAGCGATTTCATCGAACAGACTTTCAAGTCTCACCGATGGAATCGCCTTTTTCACGACACTTTTTCCGAACAGCCGTTCGGCGTACGCCCATCGCTCGCCGACGGCTGCTCGTTTGTTTTTCCCCTTCCTCCCCTCCTCTCTCCCTCCCGACATGCCTCCTCGCACCAAAACCTCCGACGCTTCTGTGGGACGTATCCTGAAGTACACCGGCCTCTTCGGCGGTGTGCAAGGATTCTACGCCCTTATGGCGATGGTGCGCAACAAAATCACGGCTTTGCTGCTCAAAACGGGAGGCATGGGGCAGATTGACAACTTCGGACGCACCGCCGATCTCATCGCCTCGGGCACCAACATGGGACTGGCTTTCAGTGCCGTGCCACATATTGCGCGACTCGGGCGCACACGCAATGCGACCGCCATTCGTCACTATGTGAAACTGGTTCGCTCGTGGGTGTTTCTCACCGCACTGTTGGGCTTCGCCGTCACCGCCCTTGCCTCTCCGCTTTGGTCACGCCTGCTTTGGGGCGACGGTAGCCACACGTTCGACTTCGTACTGCTGGCACCGATGGTCTTTTTCACCACCCTCTGCGGAGGAGAAGCCGCCGTATTGAAAGGCTTGCGCCGTCTGCGAAAAATCGCCACCGTTTCTGCCCTCGGCGCCGTCACCACCCTCATAGCCACCACCACTTGTTATTGGTTTTGGGGTACACGCGGCATCGTTCCTGCCCTTGTGTTGTCGGCAACAGCCCTCTGCGCCATGCATTGGCGCGCGGCGAGTCGAAGCATTCGCTACGAAATTGCACCGATGAATTGGCGTTTTTTGCGCCGTGGTCGCCGCATGATTCGTTTGGGATTGGCCTACGCCGCAGCCGGTTTTGTCGCGGCAGGCGGCGAATACCTCGTGCGCTTGATTCTCCTGCACTGCGACGCCCCCGGCATTCACAAAGGCAACGATGCCGTAGGCCTCTATGCTGCGGCATTTACGCTCACCGTCACCTACGCCCGACTCATCTTTATGTCGATGGATGCGGACTATTTCCCGCGTTTGTCGGCCACCGTCGGCGATACGGCACAACAAAACTTGACCGTCAACCGTCAAATCGACGTTCTTGTCCAGCTCACCGCACCCTTGTTGCCCTTGTTCTGTCTACTCGCTCCCGCCGCGGTGCATATTCTCTATTCGCGCGAATTCTCCGGTGCCGTTTTGATGATTGGAGCAGCGGCTCCTTATTTATTATTCAAAGCCATTTGCACCCCGGTAGCCTACTTAGGCTTGGCTCATTCGCGAAGCCGACTCTATCTGCTGGTGGAATCGAGCTATTCGGTGGCCTTTGTCGCCGCCATGGCCTTGTGCTACCCACTTCTTGGCATGCCCGGTGCCGGACTGGCCTTGACACTCTGCCACATCGTCTATTTAGGGGTGACTTTACTCACCTACAGCCACTACTTTCACTTTGCACTCGCAGCCGACACGCGAAAACGCTGCGCAGTTCAGCTCTTAATCTTACTCGGTGGCGTCGCTGCCGTGCAAACGGAGCACTTTTATCTGCATTGGGGCGGTGGCCTCTTTGCCACTTTCCTCTCTTTGGCCTACTCGTGGCACTTTTTGGCGAAAAACACAGGTTTCACGCAGCGTTTTCGCCGGTGGATTACCCGAAAATAGCGCTTCGCCGACGGCACTCTCCCAACTCGTTTCTCACTCCTGCACTTGCACATTCAAAATGCTGTCTTATCCCCTCATTTTGTAATCTCGCAGCAACACCAAAAATCGTATAGTTATCCAAAATACACACTGACTACCTTGTTTTTCAGCATATTACGCTTTGCAAGTCATCAAAAAGTTGTCCATTTTGGCAAACTCTTTGATTCTTAGCACCTTGAAAACTTCCTACTTTTTTCGGCTCATTTTTTCTTTGTCTTGTTGTTTTTTACTCCTATATTCGCGGCACAAAAAAAGAACAAGCGAGCCAATCGCACTATATCCCCACTGCACACGAAGAAACACCCCAATTTGATCAGATTTGCGGCTTCTTCGTCTTTTACCTCGTCTACAGGACAACGAATATGAGCACCGAAAACTTCATCATCACGAAACGCGACGGTTCAGAAGAACCTTTCTGCATCGATAAAATCAAAAACGCTATCCTAAAAGCGTGTGCCGCATCGAACGATCCGCTCAATGCCGAATCGCTCGAACGCATCATGTCGCACCTGCACTTCTGCAATGGGATGAATGTGGAGAACATTCAAAACCAGGTGGAGGTTGCCTTGATGAAAGAAGGCCACTACAATGCGGCCAAGACCTTTATTGTCTATCGCAACCGCCACACCACGGATCGCGAAACAGCGCAAAAGCTTCGCTTCCTCATCGACTACTGCAACGCCGACAACGCCGCCACCGGTTCGAAGTTCGATGCAAATGCCAATGTTGAGAACAAGAATCTTGCCACCCTCATCGGCGAAATACCCAAAGGCGACTTCATTCGACTGAACCGCCGCTTGCTCTGCGACAAACTCAAGCAGATGTACGGAAAAGAGGCCGCCGATCGCTATCTCTACCTCCTCGATCACCACTATATCTACAAGAACGACGAAACTTCGCTCGCCAACTACTGCGCTTCCATCACAATGTATCCGTGGTTGCTCAACGGCACGAAGTCCATCGGCGGTAACTCGACGGCACCCACCAACCTCAAATCGTTTTGTGGTGGCTTCATCAACATGGTGTTCATCGTCAGCTCCATGCTCAGCGGTGCCATCGCCACAGTTGAGTTCTTGATGTACATGAGCTACTTCCTCGAGAAGGAATACGGCACGAACTACTACCTCCGCGCCGATGAAATCGTGGATGCTTCGCTCAAACAGCGCACCATCGACAAGGTGATCACCGATTGCTTCGAACAAATCGTCTATTCCATCAACCAACCCACCGGCGCCCGCAACTTCCAATCGGTGTTCTGGAACATCTCTTACTACGACCGCTTCTATTTCGAATCGCTCTTCGGAGAATTCCGCTTCCCTGACGGTTCACGCCCTCACTGGGAGCCGCTCAACTGGTTGCAGAAGCGCTTCATGAATTGGTTCAACCAAGAAAGAACGAAGTGCGTGCTCACCTTCCCCGTCGAAACGATGGCACTCCTGTGCAAAGACGGCGATGTGATCGACCAAGAATACGCCGATTTCACCGCAGAAATGTACGCCAAAGGTCACTCATTCTTCACCTATATGAGCGACAACGCCGACTCGCTTGCCAGCTGCTGCCGCTTGCGCAACGAAATCCAAGACAACGGTTTCTCCTACAGCCTCGGTGCCGGCGGCGTTTCCACCGGTTCGAAGTCGGTGCTCACCGTCAACCTCAACCGCTGTGTGCAACAAGCCACGCGCGAAGGGCGCGACTACGTGGAATATCTCGATGAAATCGTCGATTTGATGCACAAAGTGCAGATGGCCTACAACGAAAACCTGGAATGGATGCGCACCCGCGGTCTGCTCCCCCTCTTCGATGCCGGCTACATCAACATCAAGCGCCAATATCTCACCATCGGTGTCAATGGTATGGTCGAAGCGGCCGAAAGCCTCGGCATCACCATCAGCGACAATGAGGAGTATTGCAACTTCGTTGAGCGCATTCTCTCACTCATCGAGTCCTACAACAAGAAATACCGCTCAAAGGATCTGCTCTTCAACTGCGAAATGATTCCCGCCGAGAACGTCGGGGTCAAGCATGCTCGCTGGGATCGCGAAGACGGCTACTACGTGCCGCGCGACTGCTACAACTCGTATTTCTACATCGTGGAGAACAAAAACACCGATCCCATCGAGAAGTTCCGCCTCCACGGTCGTCGATACATCGACCACCTCACCGGCGGCAGCGCCCTCCACTGCAATCTGGAAGAGCACCTCTCGCAACCCCAATATCGCCACCTCCTCCGCGTGGCGGCTGTAGAAGGCTGCAACTACTTCACCTTCAACATCCCCAACACGCTCTGCAACGAATGTGGTTGCATCGACAAGCGCTATCTCACGGAGTGCCCGCACTGCCACAGCCACAACGTCGATTATCTTACTCGCGTCATCGGCTATCTCAAGCGCGTTTCGAACTTCTCCGTCGACCGACAGAAAGAAGCCGCACGCCGTTATTACGGTGCGCTCAACCCTGCGCAAGCCTAACACCACGGCATCGTTAGAATCGCCTCTCGTCGATGCTTCCGAAATTCGCCCCGGCAAGCGGTAAACAGCCGTTTGCCGGGGTTTTCTATTGAATTCATCGGCGAAAAACGTCCATTTTCTCGATTTCATCATGCTCAAATACGTCAACCACGACATCGTTTTCCAAGAATTTCCCGACGAAGTGACCCTCGCCGTGAACCTCTCGCGCTGCCCTTGTGCCTGTCCGGGTTGTCACAGCACCTATCTTTGGGGCGACAACGGCGAGGAGCTCACCGAAGAACGCTGGCTCGCCTTGGTTGAACAATACGGCCGCACCATCACCTGCGCCGCACTGATGGGAGGCGACAACGATCCGAGCGCCGTGCTCCGCTTGCTCTCGATCCTCCGCAAAACGCATCCCCATCTGCACACCGGCTGGTATAGCGGCCGTGCGGAACTGCCCGATGGATTCGATGCGCTCGACGCCCCCACTTACGTCAAACTCGGACCGTGGCGCGAAACCTGCGGCCCACTGAGCTGTCCGACCACCAACCAGCGCATGTATCGTTACGCCGCCGACGGAACACGGACGGACATCACCGAAAAGTTCCAAAAGAAGGGACTCAAGATTTGAAGAACCTCTCCATACGCTTACAAACTACACTATTTCATCGAAACCCTCCTCACAGAACAAATTCTATATATTCCAAACTCCCCCTCACGTCATCGGACATGAGGGGGAGTTATTATGTATTGTTCATCGAGTGGTGAGGCTGTCACACGGTGCTTCCTTATCCTTTGAAATTCTTATTCGCAGGCGTTTCAAAAATCAATACAGAACCGGCCTTCACGCGCAGCTTCTTGCCATTCGCCGCATCGCCCGTTGAGGTTTGGAGCGGGAGCTCTTGATCTTTGTAGACCGTCACCATACACCACTCGCGTCCATTCACATGATAGTAGTGCACCCCGAGATAAGGAAGCGATTCATCGCAAGCCCCGTCGATAAGGGATAAACGATAAAGTGCTCCCCCGTGACGCACAGCAAGCGCATTGGAGAGGAAGTACGTCGTATAGCTCACTTCCGTGCCGCGCTTCGTCTTCGCACTCCACGTGCGGCGGTTCACATCATAGACTTCATCACGATCGGCCTCTACATTCAATGCGCCCTGCGAATTAGCGAAATCAACGGTTTCATCGCGGCCGTCTACAGAAAGAAACAAAAGACCGTTCACTGTCGCTGCAACTTGGCAGTCTTTTTTCTCCGTGGCATAGGTGGACTGTTCGCGACGCGCCAAGCCATTGAGAAGCGACGTTTCCAAATGTGCAAGTTCGTCGGCATAGGCGCCGAGCGGCTTCGACAAATGCAGATCGGCTTTCGACAAGCTGTGCAAGAAAGCACTGATTTGCTCACTCGTGAGGGCGGGAAGCACCGCCTCTCCCTCCGTGCGAAGCGCAGACAAGGCCGCACGACGATCTTCATCGGACATTTGCGGCCAAACCCGCTGCAACGAATCGAACTTGGCCAAACATTGCTCATAGTCGCGACGCGCCAACTCACGCCACTTGCTCTCATTTTGAGCCATTGCACCGCCGGCAAACAGCAAAGCGGCACAGCAAAGTAAGATTTTCTTCATGATATACTTAATACTTAGAGATTACCAACCTATTCTATGGGGAGCAGTCTTGCGAGACGGGTGCTTCAAAATACATAACGCAACTGCAATGCCAAATCCTGTTGATTGTGCCCATCGATGCGCTGCATGCCGCTGCCGACGGAGGCGCGATCGGAGCGATAGATCAGGGCATAGCGACATTCGCCGATCCAATGCCGGGAAGGTTTACACTGCAAAAGCAACACGCCGGCAAATCCACGACCATAGAAAGCCGGAAAAGCACCGCGACCGCGCAACTGAGGTTCGTAGGCAAATAAGCGAGCGGAAAAATCGGGGGCAGAAAAGGCCGCACCGAAGAAGGCCGCTTGCCAAATCGATGAAATCGCGACTTTAGAACGAAACGAAGCCATCACACCCCATCTGGGCTGTGGACGTGTCTGGCTGTGAAATGCCGTCGCATCGAGGCTGGCCTGCCATGACCAGCGCGAACGTTCGTAACTCCAACGGGCGCGCAGCCGATGCGTCGTACAAAACTCCAAATGCGGCGCAAATCCGGCAATGGTTTGCTGTTTGCTTTTCACCCTATAGCGGAGCAACTGTCCCCACGCACCCCGCCGGTGTTCCCATTCCGCGCCGGCGGCCATGCCAACGGAGGGAGCGGCGGCACGAAAGGTGGGACGCGGATGACGAAAGGCATCGATGAAACCGCGAATTTGGCTATTGCGGAAACCGGCATAGCACATCGCGCCCGAAATTCCGATCTCATTCTGTGCGCGGCTACCATCTTGTCCGATACGCGCATAAGGCGCGACATAAGCGGGAGAAAGTGCTCGCAACGATAAAACAGTTTGCCAACGATCACTTCGATGAAACCGCGCAAAAGCGACGGCCGATAAGTTGCCGTTGCGATCAAGAGCCAATTCGCCTCTCACCTCGCGGCCGTCGTGAGCATAACTCCCGTCCAACGCAACCCCGGCCGCGCGGTCACCCCGCAAGTAGCCGAAGGAATAGTGCCGTTCGCGCGGAAACACCGGGGGAGAAAAACCGGCAAAATAAGTCGTCGCACCGAGCGTGTAACGGCCGGAAATCCATTCGCCACGCGCACCCAAGGTCGTCACGCCCAAGGTGTGCCGATGCGCGATTTCATCGAGCGAACGATGCAGCCCCGAGGCGTAAAGGGTCACTGCGGTGTCGCCGTGCAAACGCGCGTCCCACAGCGCGTGGGAAACGAAACCGGTGAGGCTCCATGCGCCCCAGGCTTTGCGCACCGCCGCGCCGCGCAAGAATTGACTCTCGTTGGACCGTGAATTGGGCATGAACCGACTCTGTCGTGCACCGGTTCGCTCCAACTCCAACAAGGGGTGGGCGAAAAAAGCATGCCCGAAGAGCAGCCCTTCGCCGAGTGCCAAACGATAGTCGCCCACCAACCAATTCCACTTCCCATCGCGCGCTCGATAGGTCACAAAAGCGCCCGCATGATCGAAAGGGCGGTTGCCGTGCGCAGCGAAGGGTTCGCCCACGTCGTTCTCGAACGACAAGCCCCACTGCAATTCGCGGTGCGCGGCGTAGCGATAGCGCAATGCCGTGCCGAGATTGGGGCCGAGAAAGAACTGCGAACGCTTGCGAAGCAATTCCTCTCGATCTGACGGCCGAAAACCTTTGCGACGGCAGAGTGGTAGTTCTGCGCGCATTTCAAGGCTGTGACGGCCGGAAAACCACCTTTTTCGCCAATTTTGTGAAGTGACGAGGGTATCCCCCACGAAGGTGAAGAGTGAAAGCCAACGCCGCCGGCGATAGTCCAAACCGCGCACGCCCATCAATTCGCCGGGCGAGGCAAAGGCACGCAAGCGGTGCCGATAGCTCAACAGCGAGTCGATCTGCGCTGCGCTGAGGAAGGCGAAAGCGCGGAAATCTTCGGCTGTGGCCGTGTTCAAATTGAGCGGATGATCGAGAAAAGGTTCTATTTCATCGAGCGCAGCGTAGCCGCGAAGGGTCAAAACATTGGCTTCTTCGCTTTCATCGTCGAGCATCGAAAGATATTCGTCGACAAAATCGTTCCAAGAGAGTTGCGGACTACCGGCATCGTACACTTGCGCGCACAAGCTGAGCGGCAGCCAGCACAACACGAACAATAGGTGTTTCACGGCTGATGGCTTATGCTCGCAAAACTAAAAAAAAAATGGTATCTTCCAAATGAAAGGGGGAAAAAAGTTCATCGCTACACCCACATTTATTGAATCTCCTCCATTTTGATCGAAAACACCGCAACTTTCACGCAAAAACAGACTACTTTCGCTCGCTATTCGGCCGCAAAAATACAGTACGCTCCGACGCGATGAAAGGAAGGGAGTAAACAACTGCAGAAAGCCGATGAAACCGCCTCTCTACGCGCGCGTACGCTCACTCAGCAAGTTTCGTTTTTTGCCTTCACCCTTCACCACACCGAATAACAAGCTATCAATCAAATACTTGCGGGTGAACATCTTATGTTCACCCGCACAAAAAACGCATATTCTTCTTTTTGATTTATATAATATCAACATGTGGAGAAGCAAAGGTGAAGGCATTTTGGGTTGAATGTTCACCCTTTTCTTCACCCTCAATGCGCTTATTCTCATCTACTTACCGGAGCAAGGTGAAGGGTGAAGGCAAAAAAGCGAAAAACAGCGGACGCGCGCGTAGGCACGCGCGCGCGAGAAATGCAAAGAAAACTTTCGTATATGCTTTTCTGGATAAATACAGGGAAACAAGGGGGCACACCTTTGCCTCTCGCACCGAACGGACAAGGAGACCGGGGGCGCAGCGCCCAAAAACGACACATCGGAAAGCGAGCGGGTCACTTTCCGATGTGTTCGTTTGCCAAAGGCAAGGGGGAAGAGAGAGAACTGAAACCGAAGGGGATCAGTGGGGGTGTTTTAATAGAGCAATGTGTTGTTTTATCTTCCTCAGTTGTGCACGTTGTTCTGTGCAGAGTCGATGGTTGCGGCCATCTTCATTCCGTTTTGCAGTTGTTGATAGGGTGAATTTTCAAGTCCGGCCGAATCGATTTGTTGTTGTCTTTCGAGTGCAACCCCTGCGGGTGAACTGTTGGAGCGGTCGACGGCTTCGAAAGCCGCGGTGCCTACCAGTACCACAATGGCCACTGCTGCCGCTGCTCGCCACAAGGGACGAATGCGATCGGCGAAAGTCATCTTCACTGCTTTCACATGCACTTCGGGGGCGAGTCCCTCTGCTTCCAAACGTGCCATGATTTTGCGGTCGAACGCGTCATCGAGATGAGGTTTTTCTGCGATTTCATCGGCTTCCATCAGGAAGAGCGGGGTGTAGTGTCGCAAATGCTGCGGCACCTCCCTTTGAGAGAAGAAGGCGCGGAGGATGCGCTCTTCTTCGATCGTGGTCGCTGCTTCAAAGTAGCGATCGATCAGTTGTTCAATATATACGTAGTCCATGTGAGAGAATGCTTATAGGGGAAGAGGCGTGGGCATCAGAATCGATGTAAGTCGGCTTCGAGCGCGGTTTTCAACGCTTTGCGTGCGCGGTGAAGGGTGACTTTGACATCGGCTTCGGTGATTTGCATCACTTGTGCCACTTCTTCGTAAGATCGTCCGTCGATTTCCCGCAGTTGCAAGGCGGTGCGTTGCTTTTCGGGAAGGCTGTTGAGCACCCGCTTCACCCAGAGAATGCGCTCTTGCTTTTCGAGTTCTTCGTCGGGGTGGTCAGCATCCAAAGGGGTGTCGACCGAAGCGGCATCGATGGAAAGATGACCGGCATCTTTCTTTTCGGAACGGTCAATGGCCAAATTGCGACAGATGGTCAAACAATAGCTTTCCAAATGGATGTTGTCCGGTACGTCGGCTCGACGTTCCCACACACGCACCAAGGTGTCTTCGACCACATCCTCGGCTTCGAGGCTGTCGAGCGTGATGCGCAGCGCTACCCGATAAAGCTTGTTTTTAAGGGGAAGCAGGTCGTGTTGGAAATCTATTTCTTTCATGCCTCTATAAGTAAGACGGACAAAGGGGGCGAAAAGTTACACCTCACTTCATTTTTTTCTCCACAAAATTATTTCACCGCTGTATATCAGCGATTTGCAACCTCACTTTTTTATTTTCTCGGCTACAAGGATGGCTTTTTTCCCATCGGCCAAGGTGCAGGCGAAGAGATAGAGGTCGCCGCCTTCGCCCCATTTGAAGCGTTTGCGCAGTTCGGCCACGGTGGCGGGGAAGTTGCGCACGGCCAAATTCACCTGTTTGAGCGAAGCAAGGGGGCGCATCTCTGATTTGGAGAAACCAACGACTTCGCGCAGGCGGAACACGCGGCCGGGGAAGTCCCAACGCGGCGTTTCGCCACCTCCTACATAAAGATGGGTGTTGGGATGGAGGGCATCGAGATCAAACTGCTGCGCAAGGGTGCGATAGGCACCGGCTTTGAGGACGGCGGCATTGGGTTCGTAGAGCCACCCCACGGGAGTGCCCACAAGACGTAGGGGTGCGATGGATTCGGCGGAAAGGGTGAAAGTAAAGCTATGTGGCGTGCGGCGATCGGTGCTCGACAGGTCAACACAGGTGATGGGAACTTCCGTCGGGGCGAGGCCGCCGGACTCGGTATGGAGCAGCCCGCGACAACACAAGAGGACTTCTTTGCATTCGCCGTCGACGGCTACGATGTGCACGGCTTCGATGCCGGGCAAACGATCGAGCGCAGCGCGCACGTCGAGCATGGGCGAAAGTTTGATCAACAGGTGGCGACATCGGCTGCGCAGCGCTTCGGAGAGCGCACAGACATCGGGTTCGCAGGCTTCGATGCGTACGACTTTTCGGCCGATTTCATCGCGACGCGCCGGATCGAGAAAGAGGACATCGACGGGCGAAAGGGACGAAAGGTAGTCCAAGGCATCGGCATGGACGGTGCGGGCGTGCGTGAGACCGAGCAAGGGAAAGTTGTGGGCGGCGAGTTCGACCAATTCGGGATTGCGCTCGACATAGATGGCCTCTGTGCAAGGAGCGGCCATGAATGAGAAATCGACCCCCAAACCGCCGGTAAGATCGACCAAAACGGGCTTTTCGAGGTTTTCGACCCAGCGCTCGACCAACGCCGCTTTGTAGCGCGCCGTCACTTCGCCGCTGCACTGCTCGAGCGAGAGGCGGGGCGGAAAATGCAAGCGCGGTACTTCGCACCACGAGGGGACTTTCGCCCGCAAGCGTTGGCGTCCTTCGATTTGGCGCAAGATGAAGGTGCGCGCTTCGGGTGGGAAAGCGGCGAGACGCAGGGCGAGATCTTCGACTCGTTCATCGGCATGGGCTTCGATGAATTCGTAGTATTCAGCGCAATCGATCATTTAGGGAATGGGCGTATAGTGGGCACGGGCTTGTGCGCGGGTTTTGAAATTGAAATGCCACCACTCGGTGGCCAGGACACGAAAACCGCCGGCGGACATGGCTTCGCGCAAGATGCGACGCAGGCGGACGTGTTCGGGGCGGAGGATGCCGCGGCGCAAGAGTCGGGCTTCGTCGCGAACATGAGCCGCGGCACCGAGATAGTCGATGGGCGTTCCCATGGAAAGACCGGTGGTGTCGCCGGCGGCATGGAGCAAACGACCGGAACCATCGCGTACGTCGCGCGCCCAACAAAGGGTGAGGTCGACGGCCAGTCCATAGTTGTGCAATCCGCCTCCGTGCGCCGGATTGCTGACGTAGATATTTTTGGATGTTCCGGCAACGGCGTTCCACATGCGCTGCTGAATGCGCATAGGGCGGGCGGCATCGTAGACTTTGAGGGCGTAATCGGGATATTTGCGTTGCAGGGCGGTTTGGGCGCGGTGCAGAGCGCGGGCGGTTTCGGGCAACAAATAGGCGCGATGCAGGTCGGTATAGAGCACGCGACCGACGAAATTGTCGGGGCGAGCATACATCAAACTGACGAAAACACCGGGAACGGCCACGCTCACGTCGACCAAACCGCGCTGTTCCAACGAACGCTCGAGCGGGGTGCGTCGCTCGGCGGCTGACTGACCGAAGAGCGACAACGGAAGAAAGAGGAGGGAGAGGAAAAGACGCATATTCATCGTAGGCAAAGTTACGTTTTTCTCGGCGATGCCGAAAGCAGTCACGCTAAATTGGCTATCTTTGCGCCTATGCTTAAATTACCTTGTTTTTGCTTCCGGTCTCTTCGCTCCGCTCCTCGGTGGATCGGCAATGGGTGTGTGTGGTCTGCATGGGTACTCGGCTCGGCTCTCGTTTCGCAGGCGCAGACCACGGAGGCCGACTCGATGAAATCGACTTTTTTTCGTCCGACGACGGTGGAAGGCGGGGCTTTCGTGGGCCATGTACTGACGATGGATCGTTACCAACGTGCGTGGATGGAGCGTGCGGCAAGCCGAGGTTTTCATCTCGGTTTGAGACGGCGCACAGAAACGGCACCCGACGGCTATGCCGCGGACTACAATTATCCGGAATGGAGTGTGAATCTGCAACTGACCGACTACTCGGGCGTGAAGATGCGCAAACGGCCTTCGCCCGATTGGGGACAGGCGGTGCCGGTGGACTACAGTTCTTCGCCGGGACAGGTGATTGCCCTTGCGGTGTCGTTCAGTCGACCGCTGTGGCGCAGCGGAAGTTGGCAAATGGGCTACGCGCTGGAAGAGGGATTGGCTTTCTGCACGCGGCCTTATGCGAAGGCGGACAACATCGACAACGAATTGACGGGCGGACATTGGCTCATTCATTTCGGGGCTTCGCTTTACGGGGCGAAACGTTTAGGCCGACATTGGAGTGTGCGCGGCGATTTGGCCTTTCGCCATGTGAGCAATGGGGCGACTTATCGTCCGAACAAAGGACTGAATGCGGTGTTGCCGACCCTGACGGTACAATATGACCTCGATGAAAACGCTGATTTTCCACCTTCTGCGGCGAAAACGCCCTTTGCCCGGCGCTGGTTTTGGCGCGCCGGGGCGAGTATGGGCATGCGCACTTTGATCGAAGACTGGATCAGCACACAATACGGTACTGCCCCTTCGGAAGCGGACTACCGCACGGAGCATTTTCAACGCTATGCGGTGGCGAATGTGCAGATGGACAGGATGTTCCGCTATGCTCGACGCTGGGCGACGGGCTTGGGTGCCGACTTTTTCTACCTGCCGTATGTGCAAACGCTCAAAAACCGAGAAGCGCCGAACGGGGAAAACGACAAATATAGCCCTTGGGCATGCGGATTGGCTTTGAAACACGAAGCACATTACGGTGATTTCAGCGCTTATGTGCATTTGGGCTGGTACTTGCATCGCCGGACGGGAAGGATGCAAACCTTCGATGAAACGCCTTACTACGAACGCGTGGGTGCGCGTTGGTATCTCCCGATGTGGAAGGGGGCTTCGGTGCACTTGGGCATCAAGGCTCACCGATTAAAAGCCGATTTCACCGAGTTGGGATTCGGTTTTGAATGGTAACAAACGAAACAAGCCATCGCAAAGATTGCGATGGCTTGTTTTGTTTTGGGGAAGTGGGGCTTAGCCTACTTTTTCGAGACGCTTCATCTGCGAGAAGATGAAGATGAACGAAACGAGGCAGAGCACGGCGAGGGTCGTCCATACAACGTAAAGAGGTACTTTGCACCAGAGGAGGGCGGGGATAACGGTGAGGAAGTTACCCACTGCGGTGGCGACAAACCAACCACCCATCATCATACCCTTGTATTGGGGAGGAGCCACCTTCGACACGAAGGAGATACCCATGGGCGAAAGGAGCAACTCGGCGAAGGTGAGGACGAGGTAAGTGAGGATCAACCAACCGGGCGAAACGAGGAGTCCGCCTTGTTCGATCTGACCTTCGACTTCGGCTTTCGCCATCTTGGCCACTGTCTGCGCTTGGATCTTCTGTTGTGCTGCGGCCGACTTGATGCCATTTACTTCATTATCATAGGCCAAGCGAGCAATTTCAGTGATTTGCTCGTATTGTCCGCTGTTGTTGGCTTTGAGGACGGCTGCGCTCTTATTGATTTCGCTCTTGTCTTTTACCGTAGTGGCTTGGGCCAATTGTGCGGCCGCTTGATCGTCTACTTGCTTTTGACGCTTGCTCAATTCAGTTTGGATTTGCTCCTTGGTTTCGTTGAACTTAGCGGTGCGGGCATCGATGAGCTTTTGCGCTTCCTTGTCGATTTCCTCGGTTTTTGCCTTCATGCTTTCGTCAATGTTGAACTTCTCGGTCACTTGGGCTTCGAGCGGTTCGATACCGAGCGAGGCGAAGATCATCACACCGAAACCGATAGCGGCAACGATCATACCATAGGCAATCTTGCGGGGAGCAGAGGGTTCTTTGCCGCGAGCACCCAACCAGCCGAAGAGCGCCACACTGATCGGGGTCAGACCTACTACGAAGCAGGGGTTGAACTGCTGGAAGATGGGAGCGGCCACCTTGGTTTCTGCGGGTACGTTCAACCCGAGCACAATCAACAAGGCGGCGCAAACGAGTACCACCACGGTGGCGATGACACGGTTTTTCGTCGTTTTGCTCTGTACTACTGCGAAAGCGGCATAGATCGACACAATGCAGAGGAGCAAAGTGCGTACGTCGAAGAGCATGGAAGGAATGCCGGTGGACGTTTTCTGCGTGAATTCAGCGGCGAAGTAGGTCAGCGTAAGACCGTTTTGGTGGAAGGCCATCCAGAAGAAGATGACAACAGCGAACACGAGGCAGAGGGCGACGATGCGAGCGCGCGTATCAGCAGGCGAAAGTTCCACAGCAGCTTCTTGTTCTGCGGCTTTTTCGGTGGAATCGGCCTTTTCTTGCTTACCTTCCACATGACGGAAGGTGGAACGCGAAACGAAATAGATGATCATCGAGATGACCAACGAGACGCAAGCCACGGCAAAAGCGAAGTGATAGCTGTCGGCTTTCGAGAAACCGATGCCTTGCGCGTATTCCATGATCTTCACAGCTGCACTCGGGGCGAAGAGCGCACCGATGTTGATGGCCATGTAGAAAATAGAGAACGCTGCGTCGCGCTTCCCGGAAAGTTCGGGACGCTTATAAAGGTCGCCGACCATCACCTGGAGATTACCTTTGAACAGTCCCGTTCCCATACAAATCAGCGCCAATGCACCGATAATAGCGACCATCGCCATGGTACCGTTGCCCAAGGGGAAAGACAATAAGAGGTAACCCAGGAACATGATCGAGATACCGATGGTGACCATTCGGCCATAACCGAACTTGTCTGCGAGAATACCTCCGATGAAGGGGAGGAAGTAGACGAACATCAGGAACGTGGAATAGTACGAGCCGGCGAGAGCGGCACTCCATCCGAAGTTGTCCTGGAGGAACAGCACGAAAACGGCCAACATGGTGTAGTAGCCGAAACGCTCACCGGTGTTGGCGAGAGCGAGGGCGAATAGCCCTTTGGGTTGTCCTTCAAACATGGGAAAGGAATTTAGGGATTAGTAAAGAGGGTATTTTGTTTCTATTATTATTGTGGGTGGAAAAGGTAAGAGGAGATGCTCCGGCATCGAAATAAGATTCGATGAAATCGATGTTTTTATCGTAATATGCCCTTCCAAGTGCACAAACCACGCGGAAATATCGAAGAGTTTTGAACACCTTATCCAACAGCATGCCTTAATGATTGGGCTACGCAAATGTTTTGATGCGTCGCCGAGTCAGGAAAGCTGTCCTTATTGCAATTCGTCTTTGAGGAAACGGGCTGTGTCGCCTTTTCCTGCACTTACTACGGCTTCGGGCGTGCCGCAGGCCACCATCGTTCCACCGCCGCGACCGCCTTCGGGTCCCATATCGATGAGATAGTCGGCCACTTTGATCACATCGAGGTTGTGTTCGATGACAATCACTGTGTTGCCTTTCTCCACCAAGCGGTTGAGCACGTCAATCAGCGCGCGAATATCCTCGAAATGCAAGCCTGTGGTAGGTTCGTCGAGGATGTAAACAGTACTGCCGGTGTCGCGTTTCGACAATTCGGTGGCCAGTTTCACGCGCTGACTCTCACCGCCCGAAAGCGTGGTGCACGATTGTCCGAGTTTCAAATAACCCAACCCCACATCTTGCAGTACTTTGATTTTGTGCAAGATATTCGGCACGTTCTCAAAAAACTCCACCGCGCGATTGATTGTCATGTCGAGCACATCGGCAATGCTTTTTCCTTTGAAGCGCACTTCGAGCGTTTCGCGGTTATAGCGTTTGCCGTGGCAGGTTTCGCAGGGCACATACACATCGGGCAAGAAGTTCATCTCGATGGTTTTGTAGCCACTGCCTTTACAGGTCTCGCAACGGCCGCCGCGCACATTGAACGAAAAGCGACCGGGCTTGTAAGCGCGGATTTTTGCTTCGGGCAGATTGACGAAGAGTTGTCGAATATCATCGAATACACCGGTGTAGGTGGCGGGATTCGAACGCGGCGTGCGACCGAGCGGACTCTGGTCGACAGCCACCACCTTATCTATATGTTCCAATCCTTCGACGCGCTCATATTCGAGGGGTTCGCGCAAGGAGTGATAAACGTGTTGCGACAAGATGGGATAGAGCGTATCGTTGATGAGGGTCGATTTGCCCGATCCCGAAACGCCTGTCACACCGATGAGCGTGCCGAGGGGAAACTCTACGGTGACGTTCTTTAGGTTATTACCTTTCGCACCGACAATGCGCAAGACTTTGCCGTTGCCTTCACGTCGTTGTTCGGGAATGGCAATGCGGCGCGTGCCGTTCAGGTAATCGGCGGTGAGCGTCTCGCTTTTGAGCATCTGCGCCGGCGTGCCTTGGAACACCACTTCCCCACCCTTTCGTCCGGCGCGGGGGCCGATGTCCACCACATAGTCGGCGGCCATCATCATGTCTTTGTCGTGCTCCACCACAATCACAGTGTTGCCGGTGTCGCGGAGCTGTTCAAGCGAGCGAATCAATCGCACATTGTCGCGCTGATGGAGACCGATCGAGGGTTCGTCGAGAATATAGAGCACATTCACCAACTGCGAACCGATTTGCGTGGCGAGTCGGATGCGCTGGCTCTCGCCGCCCGAAAGGGTCATCGCCGTGCGGTCGAGCGAGAGATAGTCAAGTCCCACATCGAGGAGGAACGAAAGGCGCGAGCGAATTTCTTTCAAGATCTCTGTGGCGATCGCTTGTTGCTTCCCACTGAGATTTTCGCCGATTCCATCGAGCCATTCTTTCAATTCGGCCACATCCATCGCGGCCAGTTCGGCGATGTTCTTATCGCCAAATTTATAGGACAAGGCCTCGCGGTTGAGACGCGCCCCTTTGCATTCGGGACAGCAGGCCGTGGTGTTGAATTGTTCTGCCCAGCGCTGCGAAGCAGCAGTCATCTCGGCATCGGCCATTTGGCGAATGTATTTCACCACACCGCCGAAATCGGCGTAATAATCGTCGCTGCGTCCCATGCGCGCCGCCGGGATGCGCAGCAGTTCGGGGGTACCGTTGAAGACAGCATCAAGTGCTTCGTCCGACAATTCCTCTACGGGCGTGTCGATCGTGTAGCCGTATTGTTCGAGCACCGTTTCAATCGCCCAAAAGATGAGCGTTTTCGTGTATTTCCCGAGCGGAACGAGTGCCCCTTTCTTGATGCTGAGTTTCGGATCGGGACATACCTTTTCGCGGTCGATGACATTCACCACGCCCAAGCCTTTGCACTTCGGACAAGCGCCTTGCGAGGAGTTGAACGAGAAATTGTGCGGCGCGGGCTCGCGGTAGGCCAACCCCGTCACGGGACACATAAGGCGTTTGGAGTAATATCGCACGGTTTCATCGTCGGCATCAAGCACGAGCATCAGGCCGTCGCCCTGCGAAAGGGCTTGCTGCACACTCTTTTTGAGTCGCTCTTCGTCCTTGGCTTGCACCTTGAGTTTGTCGATCACCACTTCGATGTCGTGATTCTTGTAACGATCGACGCGCATACCGGCTTCGAGCGGGCGCAATTCACCGTCCACACGCACATGGATGAAGCCCTTCTTGCGCACACTTTCAAAGAGTTCTTTGTAGTGTCCTTTGCGCTGCTGCACCAGGGGCGCAAGAAGGTAGATGCGGTGGTCGGCATAGTGGTCGAGCAGCAAACCGATGATTTGTTCCTCGGTGTATTTCACCATTTTCTCTCCGCTGGCATAAGAATAGGCATCGCCGGCACGCGCATAGAGCAAACGGAGGAAGTCGTAGATTTCCGTCACCGTGCCGACGGTGGAACGCGGATTTTTGTTGGTGGTTTTCTGTTCGATGCTGATCACGGGCGAAAGACCGCTGATCTTATCTACATCGGGACGTTCGAGATTATCGAGAAAGTTTCGGGCGTAGGCCGAAAAAGTTTCAATATAACGACGCTGACCTTCGGCATAAATGGTGTCGAAGGCCAACGAAGATTTTCCGCTACCACTCAGTCCGGTGACAACAGTGAGGGCGTGGCGCGGGATATCGACGTCGATATTCTTGAGGTTGTGCACGCGGGCACCGAGCACCTCGATCTTACCGTGTTGAAAAGTCTTGTCTTGTTCTGTCATGTTGTCGTCGTATCAACGCGCACTGCCGGAACGATTTTCTTCGAACCGGCGCAGGAGATTGATGGTTTTCTTGATGTGATAGTTGCGGCCGTCGGCACCTCGCGCCTCAACATTGAGGTAATAGGCCCCGTCGGGCGCCTCAGCCGAACCGATGCGGCCGTCCCATCCGTCGGCGGGATCGTGCCACTCGTGCACTTTGCGCCCCCAGCGGTTGCACACCAAGGCGCGGAAACGCACAATGCTTTTGTAGCCCTCCTTGGCTTTGAACACATCGTTGATGCCGTCGCCGTTGGGCGTGAAGGCGTTGGGAAATTCCAATTTGCTTTCGGAGATCGCGATGCGAAAAGCATCTGCTTGCGTGTAAGTCACTGTGTCGGTGCCCTCCACAAACGAGATCAACAGCTGCACGACGAACGTGCCGCTCTCGGTGAATTCGTAGGAAGTGTTGGCATCGTAGCGTGTGAGGAAGGGCGTCGTGTTGCCGTCGCGGCGAAACTGCCACTCATAGAGCGGCGTGCGCGAACCGTAGTCGGCGGCGCGCGCTTCGAAGCGCACGCGGAGCGGCGCACTGCCGTCAAACCCGGTCTCTTCCGTCTCTTTGCCGTCGGCTGCGATCACCACCATGGTGGGATGTGCCGTCGGTACAGCCGGATCGGCCATTTGCGAACTTTGAAGAGCGAAGCGTGGCGCGCATTCCGATGCAAATCGTTCCATTTTGTCCGATTTCATCACAAAACACGACCGACTCTGCGCTATTGTGGGGAAGAGTAAGAGCAATATGCACAGCTTCACACAACGACTCAGCCCCACCCGATAATGGGAGAGCGAAACGCAGAATTTAGCGAAGCGAGACCACAGGACAAAGTTCATATCTACAGAGAGTTTGAATTACAAAAATACAAATTCGCCACCACTGAACAAAAAAAGTGCGCCCCTTTCTTTGGAAATCGTGGCACATGATGTATTTTTGCAATTGAAATGCGCCTGTGGCGAAATTGGTATACGCGCCAGACTTAGGATCTGGTGTCGCGAGACGTGTAGGTTCGAGTCCTATCAGGCGCACAGCTTTTCAACAACTCCCCTCTTGACAATGATCAAAAGGGGAGTTTTGTTTTTTATCCCCGTTGCAGCCGAAGATTGCACGCGAAACCGCGTTCGCTTATCCACCGATGACACGAAATACGCGGTAGCCCCAAAGAGGAAGTCCAGGCGGAACGAAAGTTCGCTCTCAAGCCTTCGCAAAAACAAGCGCACTTTTTCGAGAAACATCCCCACTTTGCCAGCAAACCTGTGGACTTTTTCGTTCTACTCCCCTTGTTTCTCCTCCTTTTGCGTACGCACACGCGCACATCAGCCATTTCCGAGAATCACCTTCACCCTTCACCCCACTCGATAGCGCACTAATCATCATCATATTGCAGTGAACATAAAACAGATCTTTTTTTCCTTCACCTCGACTTTCAGACTTTCTTATGCCGCTGCTCCACTTTCTAACACCGCATGATGAGCACGAATCAGGAGATCGAAAAGGGTGAAGGAAAACAAGGGTGAAGCCTTCACCCATAACTATCAGAAGTACTTACACTTGGTCGCGTTTTGACTACCGGGTGAAGGCAAATGAAAAACTCTGTGACTCTCTCTCGCACGCGCGCGTTCATAATATAGAATGAAACATTATCGCATACGCCCTTTTTCAACGCGGGGCGAAAAACGCGCTCCGTTGAGTGCGACGAAAGTGCGAGCAAATCTGGTTTGCAATATAGAGATTACAACGCGAAAATACAACTTATCGGCACCTACAATCCCCTGTCGGGAGGCTTGCGCAAAACTTCCGCACAAAGTCATCGCGCCACAATCGAAAGCTTGTCAAGTCCGATTCTCAAAGCCGCTACTACGAACTGTGAAAAGTGCATTTTCTCGTCTTTTTTCTTGCCTTCCCTTGCTTTCCGTTCTACCTTTGCACTACGAAAACGAGACACAGGGACAGCTTCAAAGGACATAGAGAGATAAAACGTAAGTCCCTCTGTCTCGCGGACGTAACACTAACTAATTACCGAGATGCACTGCATCTCTATGTTCAACTAAAACTCAACAATATGACTAAGCAAAAAACTATGATCGAAGAACTGAAGTATCGCATTGCTCGATATCGTTCGATGGGCAACGGCGTAATGTGCCAATCGCTCTACAACCAACTCCGCGCTCTCAAGGCAGAGCAGTAAACGGCCGTCCACTCGACCTCTTACTTCCCAAATGGGGAAGTAAAGACCGGAATCGGTCCATCTTTTATTACTTGTGCCATTGGCACTTTGACGAAGAAGTTCCCGACGAACTTCCTTTTTTTTGCTCCGAACGCCCAAATTACCGGCTGTCGGGGCGATTATTTTTCTATAAATACGTATATTCGCAACCAAGAATTTCTAATGACCATTCATGATCAACATCAACACGGGCGACATCATCGGCAAGGCTTTTGATTTCGCAAAGTCCTATGGACTTCCCATGGCAGCTATTCTTTTTGCGGCCAATGCTATCGGTGGCCTCTTAGGGCAAATCTCGGGTCTGTCCTCGAGCGAAGAAGTTAGAGTCGGTGGCTCCTTACTTTTCTCGCTCCTGCAACTTGGCATCAACGCACTTGTCACCGTCAGCATCTTTGCCTCCATCCTCAAGATTCTGAAAGAAAATGGCGGAAGCTACAGTTTCGACCACGGCCTGCAGGTTTCGGTTTATGTCAAGTTCGCGGTTTGCCAATTCATTTATGGTCTTGCCGTCGTCTTCGGCCTTGTCTTCTTCATTGCGCCCGGTATTTTTATCGCCGTTCGTTGGGTGTTTGCCCCGCTCTATCTCATCGACCACCCCAATGCGAGTATAGGTGAAGCACTGCAAGCCTCTTGGAATAAGACCGAAGAACTATTTTGGCCACTCTTCGGCTTGGGTTTTGTAGCCGGCTTGGTTTCCGCCTCCGGTATTCTGCTTTGCTGCATCGGTATTTACTTCACCATGATCATTGCTTACGTGGCACAAGTCATGACCTACCGCATGCTGTGGAATGACGAACAGGAAGGTGCTGACGAAGATCAATTTGTACGCTTTGGTCGCGACGACCTTTACGTCTAAACCTCACTCGCCCCGTCCGCTGCTACACATAGCTTTCAGCGAACGGGGCGATTTTTTGTTTTTGTAAGGCACTCACGCCGGGTGTTGCAAAGAAGGTTGTCCGAGGAAAGGCCATTGATGCGAAGCCCTACGCGTTTTTTCCGTCTGCGCTCAGCGCTGTTTGACCCACGATGGCACACTACCAATCAAATGGCGCGCGGCCTCACAAGCCGTTTGTCCGGTGAGCGCGTGCGCCTCGAGATAGTCGCGAAGCAATCGAGTTTTGTCTTTGTACTTTCGCGTAGCAAGCAACGGGCCGACGACTCCGCGCAACGGCAAATCACGATCGGCGGGCGATTTGTCGCCCAAGCCCACCCGAACGGAAAAGAGAAGGGGAGACTCGCTTTCGGACGATGCAAGCGCCGACGGCTCGAAACGCAAAACAGGTTTTTCCTCCAAGAGCGGAAGCAGCGGCGCGAGTTCGTGCCCACCCGGACGCAAAGATTCGAGTCGTTCGGGAGGCATAGTATGCGTCTGCGCATTGATGCGTCGCAACCAGGCGGTGAGTACATTGTTCGGGCCGAAAACTTCTTCGCCTGTTGCAAAACGTGCACTGCGAATCAAGGCACTGTAATAATAATCGGTGCTATCGGAAAGGCAAATGCCGACGCACACGCGATTATCCATCTTGTAGTGCGACGTGGCCAAGGCACCAATGCGGTGGACATAGAGTTCCCCGAAATGATTGAGTTGGCGTTCGTTCTCATGCACATAAGCATCTTCGAAAACACCGGCTCGATAGAAATAACTCTCCAATTCGAGAGGACGACATTCGACTCCATAAACTTCTAACACTCCACCCTTCAACAAAAAGGCGGTGATCTGCTGAAGAAGCATTACCACTTCATCGCGAGCAGTGACGGTGCCAAGCGCCGAGCATGCGGTTTGAAAATCCATATTCATCTATTTTCTTTTCCACAAAGTTAGTAATTTCCGAGAATTGCCTTCCCCTTTTCATCTACAAAACCTACTCGCGCTGCATCTTCGTTCTTTTCCGCCCTCCCTCGTCGCCATTGGCTTGACAGTGATGCAGGCTACTGAAATGGTAGCGAATGTTTCGACAACAGTTTCGCCTTGCGCCGGCAATCCTTCGCTCAAAGTCGACAGCCTCCGCGCCCTCCCTCTCGTACGCGTACACACTCGGCGTGAGAAAACCGGTACGGAAACGCCGACATTGCGCTTTTCGCAATCGGGCGAAGCACTGCAGCGTCTGCCGAGTAGTACGGCGGCCGATGTGCTTCGTGCCCTGCCCGCCGTGTGGGTGCGCAGTTTGGGAGGATATGGCACGGCGACGACTGTAGGCACCCGCGGACTCAGTGCCACACACACCGCGGTGATGGTCGACGGCTTTCCGCTGGGCGATGCCGAAAGCGGCACGACGGATGTAGCGCGCTTTGCACCACATCAACTCGAAGGCTTGCTGATCGATGTGGGCGGCGCTCCGGAGCTGCTCTCTCCCGTCCGTGCTTTAGGGGCAGCCACCCTGCAGTTCACAACTCCGCGGCGCCCACTACGCATCTGGACGGCGATGGGCGCTTTCGGTTATCGAAGTGCCGGCGGAAGTGCTCTCCTTTCCACACCGATCGGCCGACTGGGTTTTCAACTGGATGGGGAGAAAGCCGAAAACGACTACCCTTTCGTTTTTGACAACGGAACAATGCGCGAACATCGGCGACGCACTTGGGCACAAACTCAAAGTTGGACACCGGCCGTGCGCTGGATGACACCCGACAGGCTGAAAGTCGGCAGTGGCGAACTGGGGATTCGCGGTCACTACGCCCAACGGCAATTACCCGGTGCGACGTTGCTCTACACCGTGCGCGAAGGCGAACGTATGGACGATGACGAAACAGCGGTGCACGGAAAGTGGCAGCTGCGGCGAAAGACGTGGCAATGGAAGGTGGCCGCGCAAGCCCTATTCAGTCAAAAGGTGTACGAAGATCGCGATCGCCAATACCCCGGTGGCGTGCGACAAGACGACTATCGACAACGCGAATACTGGTTTTCGACGGGCGTGGAGCATCAGATTTCCGTCCATTGGCAATGGGCCTATGCGGTGGACGGCACTTGGGCTATACTACACCAAACAGGACAAGCCGAACGCGAAGTGGGGCGAATAAGCCTGCAACAAGCCCTCTCGCTACGCTACCGCCGTGCACGAGGATCCGCTACGCTTCGCCTTTTACGCCACGACTTCTTCAACACGGCGCGCAATACTGACCCGACTAACTTGGGAACGGCCAACAACGTGGGGAGTTTTGGTTTGCAAGGGACGGCGCACGCCTTCTTGTGGCGCACCCCGGGCACCCGAGTAAGCCTTCGCGCGACGGCGCAGTCCACTTTTCGCCCACCGACGTTCGCGGAGAACTATTATTTCCGCTACGGCAACACACAACTGCGCAACGAACGCGCGCAACGCTTGAACTTCGGTATCGTCGGTGCGTATGCTGTCGGACTTTGGCAGGTGCAGGCTTCGGCAGATGCCTTTATCGACAAAATCAGCGACGGTATTGTGGCCGTACCGCTCACACCGGCCATTTGGCGCACCGAGAATTTAGACCAAGTGCGGGCTTCTGGACTTGATGTGACTGCCAATGTGCGCTACGCTCGCGAAAAGCGCACCACGATCGCGGCAACGGGACATTGGTTGCTGTGCCGAACCCTCGACCGGTCGACGCCTCACTCACGGAGTTACAACCTGACGCTCCCTTATCGCCCCACTCATCAAGGATATTTCTCGGTGGAAGCCGCACACGGCGCACTCGGTCTCTCCACCTCGCTCGTCTACACCGGCGAACGGTGGTCGACGCCTCAACATCTCGCTGTTTCGCGCCTACCGGCCTTTGCCGAATGGAATGCGGCGCTGTGGTGGAAACGCTCCCTCGGCACTTCCACCCTGACCTTGTGCGCCACGCTGATGAACCTCACTGATGCACAACGCGAATACGTCCGCGGCTACCCGCTACCGGGAAGAACGTGGACGCTCAACGCGACTTTCGACTTATAATTGTAGTATTTTATCTTCATCACTTCGCTTATGTTTTTCTCTTCCCGCCTTGCTCTACTCCGTGTTGGCCTGCTTCTCGTCACCGGAGCATTACTTTTCAACGCTTGTACCGACGACGAAAAAGGAACTCCTCGCCAACCGGAGACAACGGCTCCCACGACCGCGCAAGTACTGGTGCTCCACCAAGGCAACCAAGCCACGAAATTGCCCGGAGGCTACTCGCTGATCGACACGCAACGACAATCTGTGACAGCAAACGCCTTTCTCACAAACAATGGTAAACTGCTTGGCGAAACTCCACAAGAGGCGATTCTACACGGGGCGAAAATCTACATTCCGTGCTACGGAAGCAATTTGGTGCAGGTGGTGGATGCCGCTTCTCATCGCCTGCTCAAATCCATTCCCACGCAAGCCCCGGAAGGTGTGGCCGCGCAGGGGAAATACGTTTTCGTCACGAACAATGACGGCTTTCTCTCACGCATCGACACCGCTTCGCTCGCCGTCGATCTCCAAACCGCGGTCGGCCCCAACCCCGCCGGCGTGCTGGCACTCCATAATTATATATATGTAGCGATCAGCGACGGATATAATTATAAAGAGGGCTACAAAAACGGATTTAAGGTAGTCAAGCTGCGCCCAAACACCCTCGGCATCGTCAGCGAAATTCGCGTCGGGATGAATCCGACAAAACTCTATAAAGACGATTTCAACCACGTTTTCGTCGCCTGTCAGGGCGACTACGGCACGCACGCGGCGGAGATTTGGAAGATCGACGAGAACGACGAAGCCACTTCTTTTGCGGCGGCCAATTTCGCAGCCGTCGACGGGCACCGCATTTATTTGGTACGCTCCACCACAGATTGGACAAGCGGAAAGACGACCGTAACCTATGCTGTGCGCGACACACGTTCGGGTACAGCGATAGCTTCGCTATTCGGACAGGTACAACAGCCCATCGATCCAACAACAATTGCCGTTGATCCTCACACAAAGCAGATATATATTGCGTCGCGCGGCACGCTCGATCCCAAAATCCGCTTTACCGAACCCGGCACCGTGAGTGTTTACACCCCCGAAGGCGATTTTCTACATCGCTACAACGTGGGGATCGAACCCTGCTCGCTCCTCTTTCTGAAGAAATAAGGCGGGCATTGGTCAAGCCCCGCAGCGAATTTGGTTATGTCGACCTTTCTTCCTACTTTTGTCTGTAGTCTATCCTCTTTTCTATGCGCGTTCTGATCATCAACACCAGCGAACGAACCGGCGGAGCGGCTGTTGCCGCCTCTCGCCTGCACGCAGCGTTGACCCACATTGGGGTCGAGGCTGAAATGTTGGTGCGCGATCGACAAACGGCTTCCCCGCAAGTGCACACTTTCCCGAACCGGTGGCGCATGAAATGGGCTTTTCTGCGAGAAAGATTGGGCATTTTCTTCCATCTGCGCGGCCGGAGAAAGCAACTTTTCGCTTTGGATACGGCCGTGACCGGAGGGAAGGTGACGGAAACAGCGGCCTATCGCCGCGCCGACGTCATTCATTTGCATTGGATCAATCAAGGACTGCTCTCCCTCGACGAGTTGAAACACATACTCCGCGACGGAAAAACAGTCGTGTGGACGATGCACGACATTTGGCCCGTGACCGGTATCTGTCACTTGGCATTGTCCTGCACGAACTACCGCCAATCTTGCGGAACGTGCCCCTATCTTCCCAACGGAGGTGCGCCGCGCGATCTCTCTCATCGTATATGGAAGAAGAAACAGCGGATCTATTCGGCCGGCACCCTGACTTTCGTGGCGTGCAGTCGCTGGTTGGCCGACGAAGCCCGCAGCGCCTCGCTCACTCGCGGACAAACGGTGGTCAACATCCCCAACCCGATCGACACTTCGGTCTTCGCTCCGCAAAATCGTGCCGCCGCTCGCGCACAACTCGGACTTCCCACCGATCCGTCCCTGCGCATTGTCCTCTTTGTCGCCCAGCGCATCACGAATCTCAACAAGGGCATGCCCTATTTAGTGGAGGCTTTTCGTCAATACCTCTCGCGCTATCCGGAACACCGCCACAACACCGCCCTCTTCATTCTCGGCGGCGAAGCTGAAGAGTTTCACTCGGCTTTCGACGTTCCCGTTTTCACAACGCCTTACACCTACGACGTCGAAACGATCGTTCGGATTTACAACGCGGCGAACCTCTTTGTGCTTCCCTCCATTTCCGAGAATCTACCCAATACGATCATGGAAGCGCTCGCTTGCGGTATTCCCTGTTTGGGTTTCCGCATCGGAGGCATTCCGGAAATGATTGATCACGAGCGCAATGGTTATGTCGCAGCCGCAAAAGATGCCGAAGATCTCAGCGCCGGTCTGCATTATCTGCTCGATTTGGCCGATCCCGACCAACTTTCGCAAGCCGCTCGCGAAAAAGTGCTCCGCGATTATTCCTTCACTGCCGTCGGACAGCGCTATCTCTCCGTTTATCAACAAGCCCTCGACGCAACCGCTCACCGCGATTCGCCGGAAACCTCTCGCTTATGATTCGTTTTACCGTCGCCACCGTTTGTTACAACGCCTCTTCCACGCTGCGCCGCACCTTGCAGAGCGTGGTCACTCAAGACTATCCGCACATCGAGCACCTTATAATCGACGGCGCTTCGAAAGACGACACCGCGCAGTTGGTGCAACAATACCTTGCGCTCTATGAAGGCATCGAAGACGGCCGCACCCTCGTGTTTCGCTCCGAACCCGACAAGGGGCTCTACGATGCGATGAACAAAGCACTCCTTCAGGCCACCGGCGATTACATACTCTTTCTCAACGCCGGCGACAAGTTCCACACGTCGACGACCTTGTCCGACATCGCCGCGCAACTTCCCGCGTCTTCCGACCACAACACCCTCCCCGCCGTGCTCTACGGCGACACGCATTTGGTCGACGACAATGGTACATTTTTGCGTGCACGCCGACTTTCGCCTCCAGAACAACTTCATTTGCACGATTTTGTCAACGGTATGCTCGTGTGTCACCAAGCGTTTTTCGCCCGCACCGACCTGGCTCGCATCGAACCCTACAATCTCAGCTATCGCTTCTCGGCCGACTACGATTGGTGCATCCGCTTAATGCAACAAGCCGAGCAGCGCGGTCTCACGTTGCACAACACTCATTTGGTCGTCGCCGACTATCTCAGCGAAGGCCTCACCACCCGCCACCACAAAGCCTCCCTCCGCGAGCGTTTTCGCATCATGGCACACCATTATGGTCTGTTCACCGCGCTCGCTCACCACGCTTGGTTTGTGATTCGCGCATTGATCAAACGATGAAATCCCACGACTTCGAATCCCTCTATCGCCGTGCCGGCGCCTATTGCGCCCGTCGCGAAACTTGTCGCGGCGACTTGGAGAAGAAATTCCGTGCCGCCGAAATCGAACCCGACCTCATCGACCGCGTACTCGACCGACTCGAACAGGAAAAGTTCATCGACGAGCAGCGTTACGCCCACGCCTTTGTGCACGACAAAGCCGCCTTCGCTCGTTGGGGACGACTCAAAATCCGCAACGCTCTGCGACTCAAAGGGATCGACAAGCACCTCATTGACATCGCCCTCGAAGAAGAAATCGACGAAAAGACCTATCGACAAACGCTCCGAGAACTGCTTTCCGCCAAACTCCGTTCACTCAAATTCGATCCCTCCGACCGCCGCGCCAGCTATCTTGCGGCGCAGAAACTCGCTCGCTTCGCCGCTTCCCGCGGATTTGAGGCTGAGGCTGTGTTTCGTGAGATCGAGCACCTCAACCGCCTATGAAACACGCCCGTTTATTGCTCCCGCTGCTCTTTACTGCAAGTAGTTGGCTCGGTGCTCACCATCTCTCCACTCCAACATCGGCAACCCATAATGCCGTGGAGGGAATCGGTAACGCAAAAACGACTGCAACACCGCGAGACACCGCAGCCTATCGTCGCGAAGTCAGCAAAGCCTTCGCCGCGCTCCGCCAAGACTCACTCTCCGCCGCCCAACGTGCGCTCGAAGCCGCCCTCTCCCACGATCCCGATGCGGCAGGCAATGATATTTTGCGCTTCAACATCGCCAAAATCTTGATGGCACGTCACCAATGGCACGATGCAGAACAACGATTGCGCGCCCTCCTCACGCGGCGTCCCGACTACAGCGAAGCGCGCGTCGCGCTCGCCCAATGCCTCGCCGCCGGCGGACAAGATCACGCCCTCTTGCAATGGGTCGATACCCTCACAATCGCCACCAATACCGGCACCGCCGCCAACCCCCTCACCACCGACGAGCGCAACACCCTCCTCTTTCTTCAAAGTGAAGCCTACGCTCGGCTACACCGGGACGAACAAGCCCTCGCCGCTCTGCGCGAAGTGTTGAAAACCGACCGCCGCAATGCCCGCGCCCACAGCCTCATCGCCCTCCATCTCTACGAACGCGGACAGCGAGACGAAGCCCTTTTACATCTCGGCACGGCCTTGATTCACGGCGCCGACGATGAAACGGCGCTCGCCGTCGGCGCGGATCTCGCCGAACGCGAAGGCGACAAAGCCACCGCCCTCGAGCGACTCGCCCGACTGCTCCGCTTGCGCCCCAACGACCGCGACTTACAAGTGCACCGCGCGAAATTGCTCCTCGATCTCGGCCGGCGCGCAGCAGCCCGTCACCAACTCGACAGCCTTCGTGCCGCCGCCGGCGATGAAGCCGCCGAACAACTCCTCCCCCTCTACCACCGTCTACGTTAAACGTCCGTTCGACCTCCCGAAATCCCGCCCATGCGCTTTTTCCTCTCCCTCCTTTTCATTCTCTTCCCTCTTCTTACAGCAGCCCAAGCCCCATCTGCCCCCGTCGCGCCCCCATCGCGTGGCATTCGTGCCGTGTGGCTCTGCACCTACAGCGGACTCGACTGGCCCGGTCGCCACTATGCGCGCACCGAAGCCGAAGCCCGTGACCAGCGCGCACGCCTTTCGCACATCTTCGACGGACTGCAAGCCGCCGGCATCAACACGGTGCTCTTTCAAACACGTCTGCGCGCCACCGTAGCCTATCCCTCGCAGATCGAACCTTGGGACGGTGCTTTCTCCGGCACGCCCGGTGTAGCGCCGCCCTACGACGTGTTGCGCTTCGCCATCGACGAAGCCCACCGCCGCGGCATGGAGTTGCACGCCTATCTCGTGGCCTTCCCCGCCAACACGCTTCCCGACGCCAAGCTCCTCGGCCGACAAGCCCTGCCCGCCCGTCATCCTAAACTCTGCACCCGCGCCGGCGACAAATGGCACCTCGATCCCGGGGTGCCCGGCACCGCCGAATACTTGGCCGAGATTGTGCGTGAAATCGTCAGCAACTACGACGTCGACGGCATTCACCTCGACTACATTCGCTACCCCGAGCCCTCCATTCCCTTTGACGACCGCCGCACCTATGCACGCTACGGACATCAGCTCCCCAAAGCCGAGTGGCGACGCGAGAATGTGAACCGCACCGTGCAACTCATCAGTGAAACCGCGCGTGCCATTCGTCCGTGGGTGAAAATCACCTGCGCTCCCATCGGAAAATACGCCGATCTGCCCGCACAATCCTCGAAAGGGTGGAACGCCCGCGACGCCGTTTCACAAGACGCTCAACTGTGGTTGCGCCGCGGATGGATGGACGGTCTCTATCCGATGATGTATTTCGACGGACAGCACTTCTATCCCTTCGCCGTCAACTGGAAGGAATACGCCTACGGTCGTCCCGTCGTGCCCGGTCTCGGTGCTTACCAACTCGCCCCCGAAGAGCGCAACTGGTCGTTGCTGCAAATCATCCGGCAACTGCGGTTCATCCACGCCGAAGGTTTCCCGGGCGAAGCCTATTTCCGCAGTCAGTTCCTGCTCGACAATGTGAAAGGGCTGCTCGATTTCGTGCACGACAACTATGCGCGCCCCATGCTACCGCCGGCCATGACGTGGATCGACAGCATTCCGCCCACAGCTCCACAGCTCCACCGCCGGCGCAACGGCACCGCCCTCCACTTCAGTTGGAACGCCGTCGCCGACGCCACTCCGGTGCACTACAATCTCTATCGCCTCACCGCGAGCGGCCCGGTGGCCGTGGCGCTCCGTCTGTCCGGCACCGCCTTCACTTATCGCCCCGCCCTGCCGTCGCTGCTCGATGCCGACTATGCCCTCACCGCCATGGATGCCTATGGCAACGAATCTCCTCTACACTTCACACATGACCCGCAAAGCACTTCTCCTCGCGTGGTGGGCTATCCTTCCGCTTTTCGCCCTCGCTGATCGCCACCCGCAGCCCACCGACCCGGACACCCTCAGCCCCCGTGTCGAACGCACCCTGCTTTTCGGCGTGGGCTACAACAGTGTCTACGACAGCTATCTCTCGCCCCTCAACTACGGCGGCCCGACGCTCTCCTTCACCCGCATCGGGGAGCGCCGTTGTGGGCAGGAAGGACGCAACACCTTCGTCACCCTCTTTGATCTGAACGGCACACAAGCCACCAACCCCTCGGGCAACGGCATCGCATGGGATGTGGAAATGCAATTCGACGCCGGTTGGCGCCAACGCCTCACCCCGCTCCGTTCCGCGTGGCAATGGAGTGTGGGGGCACTGGGCGCACTGCATCTCGGCGGCACCTACAATCAGCGCAACGGCAACAACCCCGCCCAAGCGCGCGCCGCGGTCGACTTCGCCTTTTCCACCGCCCTTCGCCACCCCTTCCGGCTCATGGGGCGCCGCTTCGTGTGGAACAACCAACTCGATGTGCCCCTTGTCGGCGTGATGTTCACCCCCAACTACGGACAGTCGTACTACGAGATTTTCTCCCTCGGCAACACCGACCGCAACGTCATGCCCACCACCCCATTCTCCGCCCCCTCGCTGCGCCTGCTCACCACCTTGAGCATCCCCTTGCGGCGCTCGTGCATCACCGTGGGCTACAAGGCCGACATTCGGCAGAGCCGCATCCACCATCTGGAGCGCCACGCTTGGAATCACACCTTCGTCATCGGCTATTCGCGCTTAGTTCAATTCCTTCCCCAATGAAACCTCTCCTTCGCTTCCTCGTGGCGCTGCCGCTCCTGCTCACTTCGCTCACGGCCTGCATACAAGCCGACGAACTCCCTTCCACCCCGCGCGGAGACTTCGAAGCCTTGTGGAAAATCATTGATGAGCACTACTGCTTTTTCGACTACAAACACAAAGAATACGGACTCGACTGGAACGAAGTGCACCGTCGCTATGCCGCACAGATCTCCGATTCCATGTCGAAAGAAGCCCTTTTTCAGGTATTGGGCAATCTCTGCGGCGAACTGCGCGACGGGCACGTCAATCTCTGGACGCCCTTCAACACCGCCCGCTACACCCAATGGTATGAAGCCTACCCCACCAACTTCGACGACTCGTTGCAGCGCGTGGTGCTCGGCCCGGCCGACGAACATCGCACCGCCTCCGGCCTCCAATACAAGGTGCTGCCCGGCAATGTGGGTTACATTCGCTGCAGTTCGTTCAACACCGCCATCGGCGAAGGCAATCTGCACGAAATCCTGCGCTACTTTGCCCTCTGCAATGCCCTCATTGTCGACATTCGCAGCAACGGCGGCGGCCAACTCACTTCGGCCGAAACCCTCGCCTCAGCCTTTACCAACCGTACGCTCACCGTGGGCTATCTCACCCACAAGACCGGACCGGCTCACGACGCATTCTCGACACCGAACCCCGTACGCCTGAGTCCCCTCTCCGGCTTTCGCTGGCAAAAACCGGTGGCCGTGCTCATCAACCGCCGCACCTACAGCGCCGCCAATGCCTTCACCATGTACATGAAGACGATCCCCGGCGTGATTTTGGTGGGCGACCGCACCGGCGGTGGCTCTGGTTTGCCCTTCAGTTCCGAACTGCCCGGCGGTTGGAGCATACGTCTTTCGGCCAGTCCCACACTCGATGTGAACGGCGAGCACACCGAATTCGGCATCGCCCCCGATGTGCGCAGCCACCTCGGCGCCAACGACCGCCTCAACGGCAAAGACAGCATGATCGAAACGGCAGTGCACGAACTCCGCGCGCGCCACGACTCTCTGTCGAAAGCCGCTGCTCTACGCTAACCCCGACACACAGCGTCAACCACCCTCCGGCCACCGCGCCGAGAGCGTTGTTGACGCTTTATTTTTACCCTTTAATGGATCCATCGTCGACGAAAAGCCCATGCGGTTTTCCACACGGTTTTGCGACAGCACAAGCACTTGCCACGATCGGTGAACAAGTGAAGGCAAAAAGCCCTTTCGACAAGGAGGCGCGTGAGCGAGCGCGTCGTATACGCGAGACGAAGCGACGAGACGTTCCGAGGTGCATGACACTCCCGCAGACGGGGGCATCGATTTTCAGCATTGGGCCTGAAAAGGCGTCTTCTTTTCGCGAAAACCCCACTGTTTTTCTCATCAAGTTGTGGGGTTTTCGAAGCGAGTTGTCCACCTTCCTATTCCCTCTCCCTGTCTTCGTTCTTGATCGCCCCCACCGGTTCAAAAAAGCGGCGCGGAAAGCCGCTGATCGCTTAACTACTGCACGAAAACTTTGAAATTCGTCGACTTTTTTCTAAAAAGCCAAAGTAGAAGAGCGACAAAATGCAAGAAATGCTCGGCAAACAAGGACGATTTCCAAGCGCAAATCTGCTATGTCTAGTTTTTTTTCTCTATCTTTGTCGCACGAACACTGTGCACAAAACTTCCGTGTCCCTTCTGTTTTCGATGGGGAGGCACATGGAAGTTGCGTTGTGTTTCATCGAATTATCTCTATGTCTAACTTTAATGTTAAATCTTCAATGAAAAAGGTTTGCAATTTGTTTGCTGCGGCCACCCTCTTGGTAGCCGGTGCGACAAGTGCGTCTGCTCGTCATTGGGGGGCTAATGTCAATGCAGGTGCAGTAACCAGCATCGTAGCGGGACAAACGTATGTGCTTCAGCCTGCGTTTGCCGAAGCTGCCAATGGCAACTGCTTCCTCGCCGGACAGAAGTTCACCACCACGACCAGCCTGACGCTCGACAACGTTTTTGTCTTTGAAGCTGCAGGTAACAACACCTTCTACCTCAAGCGTCAAGGCTTAAACGAAAACCAGTATCTTGCAGATCCTTCGAACCAAAACTTCTACACCTCCGCAACGGATCGTGCTTGGAAGTTCGAAGTGAAGCAGATCACTGAAACCCGCGATCCGGAACACTCCTACGAGTGGACGCATGCCAAAGCTGACGGCACGGACACCACGGAGACCATCAAGGGTTTGCGCGCTTACGTCGAAGAAGCCAAAGCCAGCAATTCGCCGCTCGACTTGAGCACCTTCACGTTTGTGCAGGCTGACAACGCCATCGTACTCGTTTCGACCGAGTCGAAGAAAAAGGACGATCCGTACAGCGAGTACAACTTCCTCCTCACCTGCCCCAAGACTTCGCTCAACGGCGATGCCGGTAAGGGTACGGACTACAACCGCAACGCTTGGTTGGTGTATGCCGTCAACCAGCTCTCGGCTAAGGAAGACCTCCAAGCTGTAATCGCCGAATCGCTCGGCGCAAACTTCAACCTCGACGAATTCTCCGAAAAGTTCCCCCGCGGTAACAACATCGGTGAGTACAACGCAGAGAAGTACAACGCTTTCTTGGCACTCTACACCAAGTCGCAAGAGATTCTCAACGGTGGCGCATCAGCCACCGATGCAGAAATCGACCAACTCGTGGTAGATCTGCCCAAGGCTTACACGACCTTCACCACTTCCGGTAAGGTGCTCGAGCCCGGCTACTACATCCTCACCTCTTACCGCTCGCAGGGTACCGGCTATGACGACGGTGCACTCTATGACGGTGGTGCTGTGAACGACAAGGACAAGCAACTGCATTGGACTTACAAGGGTGGCGACATCACCTACAAGAAGGATGCAGCGCTCGACTACAAGAGCCTCAAGTACATCTGGAAGGTAACGAAGAACGACGCTAAACCCGGTTACTTCTTCTTCCAGAACTTGGCGACCAACCGTTACGTTGGTACGGCTGAGAACATCACGTCTAACGGCGGTATCGTGCCCAGCGCTCGTATCGAAATGACGGATGGAGCCGAAGCTTCCTATAACATCGTGACCAGCCGCAACTACCCCGGCTACTTCTGCTTCTACTCGCCCGACCTCTGGCGCGGTAAAGGTAAGTATTGGGGCTACGACGGCGGCGATCGTTGGGACTTCGGCGGTGTACACACCGGCAGTGACCACAACGGTACCGTAGTTTGGGACTGGCAGGCTGACGGTTCGACCTTCAAGGCTCGCACCATCACCGAACAGGAAGTACAAGACCTCCTCAAGAGCGCCGAACAAGACATCAACAACGAAAAGGCACAAAAGCTCATCGCCGAGGCACAAGCTGCCTACGACAAGGGCTTCGCTTACATGGGTGTTGATGCTTCGGGCAAGCGCCTCGAAGAGTCGACCAACGGTGCGCTGACCAACAATGGTCTGATCACCAACGGCGAAAACCTCTCGAGCCCCATGGCTGACAAGGAAGAAGGTGTGGGCGAACAACACAGCCCCGCAGTTCTCCTCGACAGCAACGCCGAAACCTACTTCCACACCAGCTGGCACGGCGGTGACGATGCTTGGAAGGGCAACCACTTCCTCCAATTCAAGCTCGACAACCCCGAGAGCGAACTCCTCCTCAAGTGGGTGAAGCGTAACCACGGTAACGCCAACGGCGGTGCACCCGAAAAGATCACGATCTGGGGTGCCAAGACTGACGCTGCCCTCGAAGCCGGTAAGGCTGAGAAGGTGGACCAAGACGGCAACGTGGTAACCGACGAAAACGGCAACAACGTCGTTGACTTCGACGCTTGGAAGAAGAACAAAGGTTGGGATTCGCTCGTTGTTTCTACCTTCACCTATCCCTACACCGTAACGTGGCAGGACAACAATGGCGCCGATGTGAAGAAGACCAACTTCGCCGGTACGTCTTACTTCAAGCTCCCCGCCGATAAGGGTGCTTACAAGTACTTCCGTATGGAAGTGACCAAGACCGTAGGCAACGGTGAAGCCAGTGGCAACAAGTTCTTCTATGGCTCTGAATTCCGCGTTTACAAAGGCGCTTACGACGGCCAGAACTCGCTCATCGACGCTGTTCCCCAAGCTGACCGCACGGCACTCACCACTGCCATCGCTACGCTGAAGGGCGAACTCAACACCCAGAAGGCTACGAAGGCTTCGATCGAAGCTCTCCGCGCTGCTTACGACCAGTTCCTCAAGAACTACCCCGATCCCACTCGCGTGACGAAGGCCATCGCTGCTGCGAAGGCACTCGAAGCTGCTGCTGAAGAAAGCGGAGAAGTGGGTTACTACGCTACCGGCTCGAAGGCTACTTACAAGGCTGCCATCGAAACGGTTGAAAACAAGCTCAAGGCGATCACCGCTACGAAGCAACCCACGGTGGCTCAGGTGAACGATCTCCTTGCTGAGCTCGACGCGGCCAACAAGGCTTTCGCTGAGAAGCTCAATGTTCCCGCCGACGGTATCTACCGTATCGTCAGCAAGTCTTCTGAAGCCAGCGTTGAAGGAAACAGCGTAGTGGCCAACACGCCCTCTACACAGAACTACCTCAAGCTCGACGGCCGCATGAAGGACGGCAGCACCTACAAGGATGTGCCCGACTTCGAAACTCGCCTCGGTGCTTACTGGAAGCTGACGAAGGTGGCCGGTGGTTACACCTACCAGAACCTCTACACCGGTCTCTACCTCGCTCCGAAGGAAGAGAAGGGTACGCGCGTGATGAGCCTCCGCAAGGCCCCCTACACGCTCGACCTCCGCTATGCCAAGACCCCCGGTTGCTTCAACCTCGTGGCTGACACGGCTGACGTGCAGGGTAAGGAACACATCTATGTGAACGCCGAACCCGGTTCGAAGAACCTCGTTCTCTGGAACGAAGCCAACGGTAAGGACAACTCGGCCTTCTCGTTTAAGGAAGCTAAGCAACAGCTTGAAGACGCTCTCGATGCTGAATTCTCGCTCCCCATCAAGAAGGGCGTTCCCCAGATCATCACGCTGCCCATCGCAGCTGATCCCGGTGCGAACAACTTCTACACCGTAATCGGTCAGGATGCCAACAACCGCATCCAGCTCAAGAAGCACACGGGTACGCTCGAAGCCGGTCAGGCTTATGTGCTCATCCCCGAAGACGGTGACAATGAAACGGTGATCCTCCTCAGCTCTAAGGCTCAGACGATCGCTACGCTTGCTCCCGTGAGCACGCCTGCTACTCCTGTCAACGGTCTCGTTCCCGTATTCGAAACGACCAAGGTGAACAAGGATAGCGGTGTCTTCAACGCTGATCACTCTAAGGTGCTCCTCTCTGAAGTAGGTGAATCGGTTGCTGCCGGTTCGGGTTACTTCACGAAGATGCCTGTGACTACCGAAACCGGTGACAAGTATCTTGAAACCAACGGTACGATCACCACTGTAGGTCGCGTTGTGGCTAATGGCCAACTCGTGAACGCTGTTTACACCCTCTCCGGTGTACGCGTGAAGGATACGAAGCACCTCCCCGCCGGTCTCTACATCGTGAACGGTAAGAAGGTGGTTGTAAAATAAGCCATAAGCTGACTTTACGTCTCACTTTATGATTCGCCGCCCCGTCCTCTCGTAGGACGGGGCGGTTTTGCGTTTCGACAAGAATGCGTAACTTTGCAAGTGGCGCGCTCGACACGCCCTACTCCTTATTATATTATATCTCCCCACGCACTTTCCCCTATGGCCAAAGAAGAACTCACTCCCATGATGCGGCAGTTTCACGACATGAAAGCGTCGAACCCCGACGCGATTCTGTTGTTTCGCTGCGGCGACTTTTACGAAACCTATTGTGAGGACGCGGTCATCGCCTCGCAAGTGCTGGGCATCACGCTGACGAAACGCAACCAAAAAGGGGCGAACGCCACCACGGAGATGGCGGGCTTTCCGCACCACGCCCTCGACAACTACCTGCCGCGACTCATCCGTGCCGGCTTTCGTGTGGCGATTTGCGACCAACTCGAAGATCCGAAACTCACCAAGAAGTTGGTGAAACGCGGCATCACGGAGTTGGTGACACCGGGCGTAGCCTTGGGCGACAATGTGCTGTCGAGCCGCGAAAACAACTTCCTTGCGGCGCTGCATTTCGGCGCGGCCAACGTGGGGCTCTCGCTCCTCGACATCTCAACGGGCGAGTATCTCGTGGCGGAAGGCGACTCCGAATACATCGACAAACTGCTGACGGGCTTTGCACCGAAGGAGGTACTGATCGAACGCGGCGAGAAGGGGAAATTCGAACAACTCTTTTCGGGACATTATTTCGTCTTCGAACTCGACGATTGGGCTTTCTCCGAAACTTCGGCGCGCACCAAGGTGCTCAAGCACTTCGACGTTCAGAACCTCAAAGGCTTCGGCGTCGATCATCTCCACACAGCCACCACGGCGGCGGGGGCGATTCTCACTTATCTCGAGCAGACGCAGCACCACAATATTGAGCACATCACCCGCATCACCCGCATTGAGGAACAGCGCTATGTGCGACTCGACAAGTTCACGATTCGCAATCTCGAACTGATTTCGACCAACCACGGCGACGGCACTTCGCTGCTCTCCGTGCTCGACCGCACGCTTTCGCCCATGGGAGCCCGCTTGATGCGCCGATGGATGCTCTTCCCGCTGCGGTCGGTGCAAGACGTCGAGCGCCGACTGGACAGCGTGGAGCATTTCTTCCGCGAACCGGAATTCCGCGAACTCTGCGAAATGGAGCTCGGCAAGGTGGGCGACTTGGAACGCATCGTGTCGAAGGTGGCGACGGGTCGCATCAACCCTCGCGAGATGCAGCAACTGCGCTGCGCACTGGAGACGGTGGTGGTGCTGAAAAACGCTTGTAAGCAATCGGCGCAGGAAAGTATTCGCCACATCGGCGAACAACTGGATGCCTGCACCACCCTGCGTCAACGCATCGAGCGCGAACTGCGCAACGATCCGCCGCTGACGGTGAACAAAGGGCAGGTGATTGCCGACGGGGTGAACGCGCAGCTCGACGAACTGCGCAACATCCAAACCTCGGGCAAGGACTATCTGCTCCAAATCCAAGAACGCGAGATCGCACGCACCGGCATTCAGAGTTTGAAGATCGGATTCAACAACGTCTTCGGCTACTATATGGAGGTACGCAACACGTATAAGGAGTTTGTGCCGCCGGAGTGGATTCGCAAACAGACGCTCGTCAATGCGGAACGCTACATCACGCAGGAACTGAAGGAATACGAGGAAAAAATTCTCGGCGCGGAAGACAAAATTTTGGTGCTCGAGACGCGTCTCTACGGCGAACTCGTGGCAGCGGCCGCCGAACACATCGTGGCACTCCAACGCAATGCACAGGCTTTGGCCGAGTTGGACGTCTATCACTCCTTTGCCCGCTTGGCCATGGCGCAACGCTATGTGCGTCCGGTGGTGGACGAGAGCGAAGTGCTCGACATCAAGGCCGGACGCCACCCCGTGATCGAAACCCTCATGCCGCCGGGCGAAGAATATGTGCCGAACGATGTCTTGCTCGACACCGAACAGCAACAGATCATCATCATCACCGGCCCGAACATGGCGGGTAAGAGTGCGCTGCTCCGCCAAACGGCGCTCATCACACTGATGGCGCAAATCGGTTCGTTCGTCCCGGCCGACTCTGCGCGTGTGGGGGTGGTCGACAAGATTTTCACCCGCGTGGGGGCTTCGGACAATATCTCGGTGGGCGAAAGTACCTTCATGGTCGAAATGAGCGAGGCGGCGAACATCATGAACAACATCACGCAGCGCAGTTTGGTACTCTTCGACGAACTGGGACGCGGCACTTCGACCTACGACGGCATCTCCATCGCGTGGAGCATTGTGGAGCATCTTCACGAACGGCCGAAAATGCACGCCCGCACCCTCTTTGCCACCCACTATCACGAGTTGAACGACATGGAAGAACGCTTCTCGCGCATCAAGAACTACAATGTTTCGGTGCGCGAAGTAGATCACCGCATTGTCTTTCTCCGCAAACTGGCGCGCGGCGGTTCGGAACACTCGTTCGGTATTCATGTAGCGCGTTTGGCGGGTATGCCCAACAGTATTGTGCAACGCGCCGAAACCATTCTCCACCAACTCGAGACAAACAATGCCGACAACCGACAAGTGCTTCCTGCATCGGCGGAAAACAATCACACCGACAACGGAAGCAGCGGCACGCAACTCTCGTTCTTCCAACTCGACGACCCGGTGCTCGAAGCCGTGCGCGACGAAATTCTCCATCTCGACGTCAACAACCTCACCCCGGTCGAGGCACTCAACAAACTCAACGACATCCGCAAAATCATCACCGGCTCCTAAGGGCGAAAGTTCTCGTTTCGCGGAAACGTGGAGATGCTTCCGACATTTGCCGCGATGCCGCATGAGCAGAAGCCTCTTGTTCGAAAGTGCACCTGCCCCTCCTCAACCACCCCAACGCGCGCGTTAGGCGTTTTCGTTTTTTTGCCTTCACCTCTTCACTTTACGGCCGTATCTCACTGAAAACAAGCACCTTGCGTGTGAAGGCTTCACCATTCGCCGAAAACCGCCTATCTCGCTATGGTTCAATGGCTTAAGTGTGAAGGCAGCTACCTTCACCTCGACGCCGCCTGTGAACAGTGGGGCATACGACAAAAACGACGGAGCAAATTGCCCCATGATGCGGCGGCGCGGAGGGTGAAGGCAGCAAGCCGAAAAGCGCACCCTCTTGCCTTCACCCGCAACACACTGTGTGCCAAACCATTACAAAGTATTTTGATACACGTTTGCACGGTGACACCTTCACACACAAACCATTCACAATCAATCGATTGCAAGTAAAAAAGCACACGGTGAAGGCAGAAAAACGAAAACTCGCTGAGTGCGCGTAACGCGCGCGCGAGAAGGCGGCCGAGCGGTTGCGGCGGCGCAGACGACGGCTGTCTGAAAACGGACTCCTTTTCACCGAAAGCACGCAACTTTGGCGAGAAAGTCCACCGGTTTCTCCTCCCCCTTCGTACTTTCTAAAGTTTAGCGTACGGCAATAACTTTACCTAAGGTTAGATTGCCGCTTCACGCCATGGGGAGGATGAACCGAAAAGACTCGAAAAAGGGCATTTCGCGCTCAGAAATATGCACAAAATGCACGCAAATGCGCAAAAATGGCGCTTTTTATAGGCGAAACCTTTGCCGGTTTGAAGAAATACCACTACTTTTGCAGCCGTAACCTCAGAAATGACTAATTTCTAATCATCAAAATAACAACAACAATGTCTGAAATTGCAGAAAAAGTAAAGGCTATCATCGTAGAGAAGCTCAGCGTTGACGCAGCCGACGTGCGCGAAGAAGCCAGCTTCACCAACGATCTCGGTGCTGACTCGCTCGAAACTGTAGAGCTCATGATGGATCTCGAAAAGGAATTCGGCATCACGATCCCCGAAGAGGAATCTGAGAAGCTCTCTACCGTAGGCGACGCTATTGCTTACATCGAAGCACACGCCGAGTAATCTTGCCTGCGCTCTAAGAGGTGGCCCGAGTGTCATCTCTCCGCAAATGTGCTAATGCGCTACGGTACCCCCTCGGCGGCACCTTGTGCATTAGCACATTTCAGCGTAGCATCTCACGCATCTCCCACTAATCCCCACACCCTATGGAACTCAAAAGAGTAGTCGTCACCGGTCTCGGTGCCATCACCCCCGTCGGCAACACCCTCGAAGCCACGTGGAACAGCCTCATTAACGGCGTTAGCGGCGCAGCACCTATCCAAAGCTTCGACGCTTCACGGTTCAAAACGCACTTTGCCTGCGAAGTGAAAGACTTCAAGGCAGCAGATTTCATTGACCGCAAAGAGATTCGCAAAATGGATCTCTATGAACAATATGCAGTCGTGGCGGCAATGCAAGCTGTACAAGACAGCGGTCTGGACCTCGAAACGGTCGACAAAGACAACATCGGCGTGGTACTCGGAGTGGGCATCGGCGGTATCCATACCTTCGAAGAACAAATCAGCGAATACGCCCTGACTCAAGAAGAGAAAGGTCCGCGATTCAGCCCCTTCTTCATCCCCAAGATGATCGCCGACATCGCTTCCGGACAGATTTCGATCATGTACGGATTCCATGGTCCCAACTATACCACCACTTCGGCCTGCGCTTCGTCTACGAACGCCATCGCCGATGCTTTCAACCTCATTCGTCTCGGCAAGGCGAACGCCATCATCACCGGTGGTGCCGAAGCTGCCATTTCTCCCGGCGGACTCGGTGGCTTCAATGCCATGCACGCCCTCTCCACCCGCAACGACGATCCCCAACGCGCCAGCCGTCCCTTCAGCAAGAGCCGCGATGGTTTCGTGATGGGTGAAGGTGCCGGTATCCTCGTGCTCGAAGAACTCGAACACGCCAAGGCTCGCGGCGCGAAGATCTATTGCGAACTCGCCGGTGCCGGTATGAGCGCCGATGCGCACCACCTCACCGCTTCGCACCCCGAAGGTCTCGGCGCAAAACTCGTGATGCAGCGCGCACTCGAAGACGCCGGTCTCCAACCCGAAGACATCGACTACATCAACGTGCACGGTACGTCCACGCCCGTCGGTGACGTTTCGGAGGCGAAAGCCATCACGCAACTCTTCGGTGATCACGCCTACAAACTCAACATCTCTTCCACCAAGTCGATGACCGGTCACCTCCTCGGAGCCGCCGGTGCGGTTGAAGCCATCGTTTGCTGCCTGTCCGTACACAACGACATCGTGCCGCCCACCATCAACCACGATGAGGACGACCGCGACGAAAACATCGACTACAACATGAACTTCACCTTCAACAAGGCTCAGCAACGCACCGTGCGTGCAGCGCTCTCCAATACTTTCGGATTCGGCGGACACAATGCCTGCTGCATCGTCAAGAAGTATCAAGCCTGAGAAGACTGAATGCAACACATCCCCACGAGGGAACACACGAAACATAGCGATTGTACGCTTGGTTATTACACCCGTAATGACCAAGCGTACAAAACTATTTTTCGCGCCCTCGTCGCGATGAGTTGGCCGTCCTCCCCTCCCATTATGAAAAATCTATTCGACCGAGCCAAACTCTTTTTCTCTAAAGACCGAGAGTTTCGTTCTGCCCTCTACGACATCATGGGCTTCTGCCCGCACAACATCGATCTCTATCGCACGGCCTTCGCCCATAAGTCGCAAGAGTATCGTTCCAAGAAACTCGGCAACAAACCGCTCAACAACGAGCGCCTCGAATTTCTCGGCGATGCCGTCCTCGAAACCGTCGTTAGCCACATCGTCTACCGACACTTCCCCAACAAGCGCGAAGGTTTCCTCACCAACACCCGCTCTAAGATCGTATCGCGCGAATCACTCGGCCGTCTCGCCAAGGAGCTGCACATCGATCGCCTCATTCAGAGCCAAACCCACAGCCGCACCCACAACTCCTATCTCGGCGGCAACTCCTTCGAAGCACTCATGGGCGCCATCTACCTCGACCGAGGTTTTCACTACGCCTTCCGCTTCGTCGAAAAACGCATCATCGGCGCCGTCCTCGATCTCGAATCTGTGGCGAGCAAAGAAGTGAACTTCAAGAGCAAGCTCCTCGAGTGGAGTCAGAAAAACCGCATCCGTCTCGAATTCAAAGACACCGCCGCCGACCACGACAAAGCCAACGGCCCCTCCTTCCTCACCACCGTCGTCATCGAAGGACTCTATGCCGGTGAGGGTAAAGGCTACTCCAAGAAAGAGAGCCATCAGGCTGCGGCCAAAGATGCGTTGACCAAACTCCGCCGCGAACCCCAATTCCTCGATGGCGTCTTCCGCGCGAAGGAAAAGCGCACGGCGATGGGTGCCGAAGAGTTTTTCGTGCTCCCCAAAATTGACGAAATCGAAGCTGAAATCGCCCAAGAACAAAGCGAAGGCAACAGCGGTCGCAAGGAACAAGGCCGCGGCGAACGCAACCGCAAAGACCATCGCGGCGAGCAACGCGGCGAACGCAACGAAAAGCGCAACGAACGTCAAAAGGACAACCGCGAAGAAAAGAACGCTGAGCGCCGCAACGGCAAAAACCGCGGCGAACAGCGCAATGAACGCAACGAGGCGCGCAACGAACAAAGCGAAGAAACGCCCAAGCATCAAACAGAGCGCAACACGGAGCGCAAAGAGCGCAGAAACAAAAACGCTGAAGCGCGCAAAGAACGCGAGGGACGTGAAGGGCGTGAGGAACGTCGCCAATCCACCGAACGCAACAACGACGATCACGCCAAGAAGGCGCCGGTGGCTGACCATCAGTCCACCGAAAAGCGCAACGAATCCGCGCAAGCGAAGGAAGCCGAGGTGCAACCCGCACCGGCTCCTGAGCGCGTAGAACAACCGAAAGTGGAAGTTCCTGCGCCGCAGCACGAACCGGCTCCCGTGGTGCAAGAAGCACCCGCCGTTGAGACGCCGCAGACTGTGGAAGCCGTTGCCGAAACCACCTCAGCGGTAGCTCCCGCTCCGCAGGTTACTGTGCTCGCCACAGAAGAAGCTGCCACGACAGCGCCTCAACCGCAGGTTGCCTCGACGCGTGCCACCGACCAATCGCTGCCCGACACGCCCAACATCCTGCCCCAATCTGACCGGATTGAGGCGCAAGGTACGGAAACGCCGGCAGCAGTCGAAAAGTCTGCCCCCGCAGAACAGACGGCCGTTTTCGCTCCTATGGAACTTCCGGCCGAAGCCGTGAGCGCAACACAAGAAGCGTCCGTACAAACCTCGACACGCGAAGTGGAAGAGCAACACACGACCGCCAACACAGCGCAGTCCGAACCGCGCACTCCCGAAGTGCCCGTGACCACTCCCCACAGCGAAACACGCGCAGAAGAGGTATCCAGCGTGACCGCACTTGAGGTTGAGCCGTTCGAAGCATCGCCCCTCGATGCCGAAGTCGCTCCCACCGAAAGTGAGCTGATCGAAATCGAGCTTACGGAAACGCCCGCACCGCGCACAGAGCAACAGAAGAAGCGTGCACGCCGTCAGAACAAGGCGCAAAATGCGGCCGGTTACACCAACACCACGCTGCCCCCGGCCGAACAAAGCCGACGTGCCGAAAAGGCTGAGCGCAAACAGCGCGAAGAAGCCCACCGCCGCGCCGTGGAACGTGCACACAGCGAACTTGCCGAAGCACCGGAGAACGCCGACGAAGCACTCGACGCTGAGTCGCCCACCGAGCAACCGGCCGCACGTCGCAACAACCGTCGCCGCCGCGGCGGAGCACGTCGCCGCAAACCCGGACGCAACAACGAAGGCAACGGCACAACGCAGCACGAAGGCGGCGACAACTGATGCCGCTGCCCCCCACTTCACCCAACTCCTAAAAAAGAAAATCAACACCATGGCATACATGACCCAAGAGGGTTACGATAACCTCGTGACCCAGCTCCGCCGTATGGAGCAAATCGACCGCCCCGCCGCCTCGGCCGCCATCGCTGAAGCTCGCGACAAAGGCGACCTCTCCGAGAACGCAGAATACGACGCCGCCAAAGAAGCACAGGCTATTCTCGAAAACAAAATCAACGAGCTCAAAGCTACCATCGCGGCAGCCAAGATCATCGACACGTCGAAACTCCGCACCGACATCGTGCAGATTCTCTCCACCGTCGAAATGAAGAACGTGAAGGTCGGCGCCAAGATGAAGTACACCATCGTTTCGGAAAGCGAAGCGGATCTCCGTGCCGGTAAAATTTCGAGCACCACGCCCATCGCCCAAGCCCTTCTCGGCCACAAGGTCGGCGACGTGGTGGATGCACAAACGCCCCGCGGTGTCATCCAGCTCGAGATTCTCGACATCTCTGTCTGATCCCACAGCTTCGCCGTTTCCTACCCCACTGAACGGGAACGAGACACGCGACAAACGACAACCATCCCGCAGGCAATTCCACAACGCCTGCGGGATGGTTTTTGTCTGTCCGCTCGTCTCAATCCATTACTGCACAGCCGTTCTCTAAAGCACGCCTCTTCCTCGTTTTGGACAGAGAAAAGAGAAACACCTTCGACGCAAATTATTTTTTTATCAACCATTGGTTTATTAAGAAGAAAGTCATATATTTGCACACATGAGATGACATAATCCTCTGTAATATCACAAATCGAGTCTTATCTAATTTAAAAAACTACCATGAAAAGGTTACTTCACTTCCTACTTTTCTCCTTCTGTTTCCTGACGGCCGTAGCTTGCGGAAAGAAAAACGGCGAAAAGATCACTTACCGCTTCGCTCCCGAACTCAACAAACCCGTCGTGTACAATTTAACCACCACAACCGAAATAAACGCCGTGGGAAAGGGTGTTTCCAGCCAAATGAGAATGAAAATGCAGATGACGCCCACCGCACGCGAAAATGGTGTCACCACTATCTCCACACAAATTCTTGATATGTCGGTATCTACTGGCAACGAGGAGGCCGATCGCTCAATGGAACAATCCATGCAGCAATTCAAACAGTTGTTTTCTAAGCTACACGTGATCGTACAAGCCAATGAGCGAGGCAACTCCGTCGGAAAAACCACCTACGAAGGACTGCCCAAAGAATACGCAGCGATGCTCCAAAGTCAAATGGGAGCTTCCACAGACCTCAGCAACAACTTGAAATACTTCCCCGAATACCCTATCGGACAAGGCGATTCGTGGACGAGCAAGACACACACCGACAAAGTAGATTGCGATGCGGTGTACACACTCGAGAAAGTAACCGATGATGTGCTCACCGTGAGCTTTAAGGGAAAAATGACCCGCAAAAACAATCCGCAGGGCACAATAGACATCACCGTACAAGGTAGCTCCCAATACAACCGCAAAACAGGAATGACCATTCCCGGTACCTTCACGGCTGAATCGAAGGCCTCATCCGCCGGTCAACAAGTGAAATCGACCGTTTCGATGTAACTGACTGCCTACGCAGCATCAAAGGTATCTATTGTTCTGCTAATCTGCAGTTCCCAGCCCCGTGGAGGAAGTTGACATAAAATTATCGATGTAACTCCCGACCTACCCCCATTACGAACCCAAGCCCTGCGCATCGTCCTTGCGGACGGTGGCAGGGCTTGGGCTTTTTCTGAGCCGTAATGGTTCGGTGTCGTCAATCCATCGCGGCTATCGAGTGGATGCAACAAGCGTAACAAAAGCTTACGCAAGCAGTAGAACATAACCAATCGCCAGCATGGTGGCTCTCACCGGTCACTTCTTCCGCAACTCCCAAAAAGCCACCGCCGAAGCCGCAGCCACATTGAGCGAATCGACGTTGTGATACATGGGGATGCGCACCGTGTAGTCGGTGCTCGCGATCACCGTGTCGGCCAGACCGTCGCCTTCCGTACCCATCACGAGCGCCAAGCGCGGTTCGGCCTTCAGCACTGGATCGTCGAGCGAGATCGACCGATCGGTCAGCGCCATGGCCGCCGTGCGGAAACCCAGTGCCTGCAACTCTGCCACCGGATCGGACGACCAAGCCCAAGGCACGAGAAACACGCTGCCCATCGACACGCGCACCGCACGACGGTTGAGCGGGTCGCAGGCCGTGCGCGAGAGCACCACAGCATCCATGCCCAAAGCGGCGGCCGAACGGAAGATCGCGCCGATGTTGGTAGCGTCGGTCACCCCATCGATCACGCACACGCGCGCCGCATCGTGCACCACTTCTGCCACTGACGTTTCGGGACGGCGGCGCATGGCACAAAGCACACCGCGGGTGAGGGTGTAGCCCGTGAGCTGCGCCAAGAGTTCGCGCGCACCGGTATAGACGGGGATGTCGCCGCAACGGCTGAGCACATCGGCCGCATCGCCCGTGAGATGCCGCTCCTCGCAGAGCAGCGAAAGGGGTTCGTAACCCGCATCGAGCGCCACGTGGATCACCTTCGGACTTTCGGCGATGAACACGCCCCGCGAGGGATCGACTTTGCTGCGCAACTGCGCTTCGGTCAAGGCACTATAAACCTCTACGCCGGGATCCGACAAGGAATTGAGATGAAAGATGGGCATACGGGAGTATTTTTTTCGCAATCAGTTGTTGAGGAGAAACGTCCACGACCACCGGCACGCACACGCGCCGCAGTCGCATCGGGACTTGGTGTTGCAAAGTTAGCCGAAAATATCTGCTCGCACTACCCTACTCCACGCAAAAGTATGCACGCGATGTGCAATACGTGGAGAATGTAGAGTCAATAGGGAAGTGCAAAAATAGACTATTCTATGGGGGCATCTGACATGGGAGTGATAGGGCAATCGTTCAGGGCATAATAACCGTAGTTCAAAGTATCTTTCATCCCTAAAACCACAGGTAAGTCTCTTTGTTATCAATGTCCTGACCAGTCGTACCTTACCGGAATACCGGTGCTGTAACAATGATTGCGCCGGCCTTTTTTATCAGCTGCTGCACTTGATACAACGAGGTATTCTCGGGAGTAGCTACCATTCGCTTTTTGTTACCGGAAGAACCTTGAGGATAAAAGACCTATATTCTTCATTGGAAAATTCAATCCTTTGTATGATATAAATAAAGGATTGATCGTGCTTGCTGAAATATAGATTTATACCTGTATCCAGAAAAAAGACTCGATGCTCATTGTCCCCATACTCTCTATAATGTATGTCATACTGTCTTAAGATTGCAGATACGTATTCTTTTTCTACACCAAGCCGTCTTATAGCCCTCTTTTTTTTTAATAGCAATTGCGAAGAATACCTCAAACAAATCGCTGCGGCTTGATGTTTCTTGGGGTCTATCGTTCGTTCCAGGACGAGATGTTTACATAGCTTCACGAACTCAACTATGTATTCTCCTTCGAGAATAAACTCCCACTTCATCCTTTCTATGAGTAAAGGATTTCGTTCATATTCCTCAATGTAACGGATAATATGAGTGAACGTCCAATGCTTTTGCGACATCTTGTAATCCTTGTTTACGTGACAAATCAGACCCTATAAATTTCTCTGCTGCCATTCGTGCTATATTAAATAGTAGAGTGTAGAGTCAAACGGCAAGTGCAAAAATAGACAATCCTTTTGTAGAACTCTGCTTTGGGTGTTTCAAACTTTAGCTTTTATCCGGGACTACTGTTGATTTTCTTTTGTATGCTCGCCGTCTTTTTACCGGAGAAAACATCGAAGATGGCTTGCACGTTCAGATCCAAAGTGAAGGAGCAACTCGCGTCGTGTACCGCCCCAACGCAACACTCCCGCCGTGTAGGAACACGACGGGAGTGGGCGTTATGATGAAAGAATATCAACAATTTAGGGTTGAGCGCGACGACCGGAGGTCACGACAAGCGGAGTTTGCACCGTGGAGGTGTCATCGGCTGAGGTGCCGCGGTAGGCACTCCAGCTCCAAGCGACATTGTCGTAATCGTAGTAGTCGCCGGAATAGGTGTTCCAACCCGTGAAACTCAGGTTGCGCAGGCTGAAACGGAAGTTCGAATCTCCGGCACGTCCCGTGAAGAGACTGTTGCTCAAATAGTAGTCATAGATGGCCACATCGAGCTTATGATCCGACGGATAGCTGAGATACAGCACGCCGTTGCGTACTTCCCAATAGAAACGGTGGTAACGGCGCGAGAGGGGGCCGTACTCGTAGAAGTCGATCTGCTTACCCCAACCCGCGCTGGCTCCGTAGTAATTCGGTTGGAAAAGCACATAAGAGTTGCGCGAATCGAACTGCACGCTTTGTCCCGTGATGGGGTTGACCACGGCATAGAACATGCCGAAATCACCTTGCCACTCGCCGCTGACGACTCGGGCTCGACCGCGGTCGCCATAGCCGTTATAGTTGGAGTTGTTATAATAGTTGTCGATGACACGACCTTCGTCGTAATACGGATCGTACACGCAGGACGTTAGGAACAAGGCACTCACGAGCAGGACGGGTAGCGCCCAAAGGAGAGAGTAGATTCGTTTCATAATCGTTGCTTTGTGTGCCGCCGTGAAGCGGCAGGGTTCATAAGGCAAATGTAGAGGAAAGCCCGTGAGCGACCAAACGAAAGGCACAAAAAAAGCACCCGACGGCACGATTATTTACTTTTTTGTGGTATTCACCCACAGACAACTACACAGAATGAACAGTTCACTTCTCGCCTCGCACACATTACAAGACAAATGAAAAACACAGACACGCGACCCGTAAACAAGAAGACACATAAAACCCACTTTACTTTCATTTGTCCACAAAACACCTAAACCACCACTCCTGTTTTCTCATGCCCCCATTTCTATGTACCTACAGCCAAGTCTCGCGCGGGCGCGCGTCCAGTAATTTTTGATTTTTTCCTTCACCTCTTCACCAATCGCACCCAACTCACTATATATCACCTACTTACGTGTGAAGGCTTCCCCCCTTTTTTCCTTCACCTTTCCTTCACCCTCATTTCGGACCGAAAATTCGCGTCGATGTTTTCCTCATTGCTCTTTCGGACGGCGATGTTTCGGTGAACGCTAATCGCAAATCGTTCCTTCACCCCTAACACTTTGATTCACAAGGCAATAGAGCAAAAACAACGAAAGGTAAAACCTTCACCCACAACGCACTGAAAATCAATAAATTGAAAGGAGAAAGTGCCGCGGTGAAGGCAAAAAACAGAAAACTCGCTGAGTGCGCACACACGCGGGCGCGAGAGTGAACGAAAGGCGCAACTGACTGACGAAAGTGGGGAAGAAAAAAAGAAAAATGCTCCACTTCTCGACGAAAACGCCCTACTTTCTCTTTCCTCTCCCCAGCTTTCACCGGAGTGTAGACTGCACGCGTCGTGCTCGCCGCCGAAATGCCGTGAAAGGTTGTCGGCCTTTTCGCCACTCGGGGCACCCGCTCGTTTTCCACTCGCCGGGAATGCGGGGAAGGGTGTTTTTTTTGCGTGACAAGCCGCCGACATTTCGCTGCTTTTTAGTATATTTGCGAAAACGCAGTGCGCCCCCGCTTTCGGCGCCTACTCTCCACTACAAATACCGGTACACCATGACTATTTTCAGCAAAATCGCCGCCGGCGAAATCCCTTCCTATAAATGCGCGGAAAACGAAGACTTCTACGCGTTTCTCGACATCAATCCCGTGGCGAAAGGCCACACCCTCGTGATTCCGCGCCGCGAGGTGGACTATGTCTTCGACCTCGACGACGAAACGCTCGCCGCCTACCACCGTTTCGCCAAGCGCGTGGCGCTAGCCATCGGCGAAGCGCTGCCTTGTCGCAAAGTCGGCATGGCGGCCATCGGACTTGAAGTGCCGCACGCCCACTTGCACCTCATCCCCCTCAACGACGAGGGCGATATGGACTTCCGCAAACCCAAACTGCAACTCCCCGCCGAAGAGATGCAAGCCACGGCCGACGCGATTCGCGCGGCTTTCGAACGTCAAAACCAAGCCTAACTCCCTAACCTCCACACCTCCCATGCACTTCCTTCGCCATGTGCTGCCGCTTGCCCTGCTCGTGAGCGCCGGCACGGCCGCCGCACAATCCACGGCCGACCACGTCATTCGACTTGACCAACCGACTTCCTTCAAAGGCGCCGAAAGTTGGTGGGGCGGTCACCCCGAACGCTTTGACAGCCTGCGCAAACCCGTCAGCGCCGGCGATGCCGCCGTGAACCCCGACCCCGAATGGGAACGCCGTTCGCTGCCGTTGGGCAATGGCCACTTGGGGGCGAACCTCATGGGATCGGTGGCGACCGAACGCCTCACGCTCAACGAGAAAAGCCTGTGGCGAGGCGGCCCCGGCGTGAAGAGCGGACCGGCTTACTACTGGGATGTGAACAAAGATAGCGCGCCGGTGCTCAAAGCCATTCGCCGTGCCTTCACCGAGGGCAACGGCCAAGAGGCGGCGCGACTCACCCGCGAGAACTTCAACGGCAAGGCGTCCTACGAAACCCAAGGGGAGAAGGATTTCCGCTTCGGCTCCTTCACCACAATGGGCGAACTCCACATCGCCACGGGGCTCGACGAGGCGAAGATCCGCGACTATGAGCGCACGCTCTCGGTCGATTCGGCCTTTGCCACGGTGAACTTCACTGCGGCCGACGGCACGCGCTACACCCGTCGCGCGTTCATCTCCTACCCCGACAACGTGCTGGTGGTACGCTTCACGGCCGACCGTCGCGGACAACAAAACCTCACCCTTTCCTATGCGCCGAATCCTTGTGCCGAGGGCAAGATGGTGCCGGAGGGCAAAGAGGGGTTGGTCTATCGTGCACAGTTGGACAACAACGGCATGCGCTATGTGGTGCGCCTTCGCGCGGTGGCGAAAGGCGGCACGGTGACGAACACCGACGGCCGCTTCACGGTGAAGGGGGCAGACGAGGTGACCTTCTTGCTCACCGCCGACACAGACTACCGCATGAACCTCGATCCGCGCTTCGACGACCCGAAAGCCTATGTGGGCGTGGATCCCGAACGCACCACGGCGAAATGGATGAAAGCGGCGGCGCGACGCAACTTCTCCTCCCTCTTTGCGCGTCACTACAAGGACTACGCCGCGCTCTACAACCGCGTGAGTTTGCAACTCGGCGACACGCCCGACTCGCTCCGCAACCTCCCCACGGATCGCCGACTCGCGGCCTACCGCAACGGCGCACCGGATCATGACCTCGAGGCGCTCTATTTCCAGTTCGGCCGCTATTTGCTCATCGCCTCGTCGCGACCGGGCAACCTCCCCGCGAACCTGCAAGGGGTGTGGCACAACAACGTCGACGGCCCGTGGCGCGTGGACTACCACAACAACATCAACCTCCAGATGAACTACTGGCCGGCGCTGACGACGGGCTTGGCCGAGTGTGCCGAACCGCTCACAGAGTTCATTCTCTCCATGCGCAAACCCGGCGCGGTGACGGCGCGCAAGTATTTCAACGCCCGCGGATGGATGGCCGGTATCAGCGGCAACCCCTTCGGCTTCACCTCGCCCTTCGTGAGCCAAGACATGTCGTGGAACTACAACCCCGTGGCGGCACACTGGTTGGCGACGCACCTGTGGGAGTACTACGAGTTCACGCGCGATAAGCGTTTTCTCTCCCAAGTGGCCTATCCGGTGCTGAAGGAGTGCGCGCAATTCTCGGAAGACTATCTTTGGCAAAAGCCGAACGGCACACTGACGGCCGCTCCTTCGACCTCGCCCGAACACGGGCCGGTGGACGAGGGGACGACGTTCACGCACGCCGTGATTCGCGAAAACCTCCAAGAAGCGGTGCGCGCGGCGATGATTCTCGGTGTCGACAACAGCGAGGTGGCAACGTGGAACAATACGCTCGCCAATTTGGCTCCGTATAAGATCGGTCGCTACGGACAGTTGCAGGAATGGAGCAAAGACATCGACGACCCGAACGACCACCACCGCCATGTAAACCACCTCTTCGGACTGCACCCCGGTACGACGATTTCGCCTATCACCACCCCTGCGCTGGCTGAAGCGGCGCGCGTGGTGCTCGACCACCGCGGCGACGGCGCCACCGGCTGGTCGATGGGTTGGAAACTCAACCAGTGGGCGCGCTTGCACGACGGCAACCGCAGCTACAAGCTCTTTGCTAATTTGCTCAAAAACGGTACGGCTGACAACCTCTGGGATATGCACCCGCCGTTCCAAATCGATGGAAACTTCGGCGGTACGGCGGGCGTGGCCGAAATGCTCCTCCAAAGTCACATCGGCGGTTTGCACCTCCTGCCTTCGCTGCCCGATGCGTGGCGCAACGGCAGCGTGAAAGGACTGCGCGCCCGCGGTGCCTTTGTGGTCGATCTCGACTGGCGCAACGGACAACTCTACGAAGCGCGCATCACCTCGCAGGCCGGCGAAGACTGCAGCGTGCGCTATGGGCAACAAACCATGGAGTTTCCCACACAAAAAGGACGCACCTACGTGCTACACCTCGTAAACGGACAGCTCCAAACGGCAAAATAAATTCGCGCGTCGATTGCCCGCCAAAAAACAACCGCAAATCTTGGACATTCGACCGACGAATAGTAACTTTGCCCCAATTTACTTTCCATCTCGACTTATTTTAATGCAACAATCCTTCGAACTCATAGCCAAGACCTTCCAAGGTCTGGAAGAAGTCTTGGCACAGGAGCTCATCGAGCTTGGCGCCAACGACGTACAAATCGGCCGTCGCATGGTGTCCTTCAGCGGCGACCAAGAAATGATGTACCGCGCCAATTTCTGCCTCCGCACCGCCGTACGTGTTCTCAAACCTATTTCCCATTTTCGGGCTCGCAACGCAGACGACGTGTACAAAGCGGTGAAAGAGATCGAGTGGAACGAATTTTTAGACCTTGATACGTCCTTTGTCGTCGACACCACCGTCTACAGCACCGAATTTCGCAACTCGAAATTCGTCGCTTACAAGGTGAAAGACGCCATTGTCGACTATTTTATGGAGCGCGAAGGAAAGCGCCCCAACATCAGCGTGTCCAATCCTGACCTGCGACTCAATATTCATATAGCGGAGGAGAGTTGCACCCTCTCCCTCGACTCGAGCGGAGAAAGCCTCCACTTGCGCGGCTACCGTACCGCCACGGTCGATGCTCCAATCAACGAAGTGCTCGCCGCCGCCTTGATCAAGATGAGCGGTTGGCAATTCGACTGCGACCTCATCGACCCCTTCTGCGGATCGGGCACCATTTTGGTGGAAGCCGCCCTCATGGCGCGCAACATCTACCCCGGTGTGTTCCGCCGCAAGTTTGGATTTGAGAATTGGAAAGATTTTAATCCCGAATTGCTCAGTTCGATCTTCGACGACGACAGCAACGAGCGCACGTTCGAGCACCGCATCATCGGCTTCGACATCAATCTCCGCGCTGTCGAAGCCGCACAGGCCAATGCCAAAGCCGCCGGTGTGGCCGATCTCATCACCGTCGAACAACGCGAGATTCGCAACTTCACCCAACCCGAATCGCCCGCGCTCCTCATCACCAACCCGCCTTACGGTGAGCGTCTTCGTCCCGAAGATCTCTCCGACATCTACCGCACGCTGGGCGAAAAACTCAAACGCGAATTTCAAGGCGGCGAAGCCTGGGTCATTTCTTCGCGCGAAGAACTCTTCGACTCCATGCGCCTGCGTCCCTCCTTCAAAGTGCCTCTCCAAAACGGATCGCTCGACTGCGAGCTCCGCAAATACGTCACCTTTGAAGGCAAACTCGACAACTTCCGTGCGCAAGGCAACGTCGTGAAAACCGACGAAGAACTCCGCCGCATGGGAGAGAAGGGACGTTTCCGCGACGGCCGCAAGCGCGACTTCTCGCGCAAGCGTTTTGATGATGACGAAGAGCGCGATGGACGCGGAGCAGGCGAAGAACGTGGCGATCGCCGCTTCAACGACCGCACCGCCGGCGACCGCAAAGGAAAATTCGGCGACCGCGAACGTCGTTTTGACGACCGCGACAACCGCCGCTACGACGATCGCCGTTCAGAAGGTCGCCGCGGCGACTACAACCGTGACGATCGCCGTTTTGATGACCGTGATCGCCGATTCGACGACCGCCGCAACGAAGCCGAAGAACGCTACGATCGCAACATCGACTTCTCCGACGATCCCGAACTCGCCGCCACCTATCGCAATCTCCGCGCCCGTCACAACACCTTCGAGCGTGTGCGTCACGCCAAAGACCGCAAGGAACGCGAAGAACGCGGCGAGAAGTTCGAACGCCGCGACGACCGCGGAGGTTTCAACAAGCGCGGAGGATTTAACGACAGAAAAGGAGCTTACAACGACCGAAAAGGAGCCGGTGACCGCAAGGGTTACAACGATCGAGGCGGTTTCAAAGGTCGCCGAGACAACGACCGCCGTGACGGCGGCGGCTACAACCGCGACCGCCAAAACCGTTACGACGGCAAGCCCTCCGACCGTCGCCGAGATGACCGTCGCGACAACGATCGCCGCGGAGGATATAATGATCGCGGAGGCTACGACCGCCGCGACCAAGGTGGCTACTCCCGTTCGCGCCGCGACGACTGATGCTCGTCGGCCGGCACACCGTTCTCCTTTTCGTTCACGCATGAGTATGTTGCACGCATGAAAAAAATCTTCGTTCTTCTTCTCTCGCTCCTTTCGCTCACCGGCATGGCGCAAAACACTCCTTCTACTCTCCGTCGTCCCACACTCGACGACCTGATGTGGGGCGGTTCCAACTATTGGAATCTCCAACCCAAGAGCGTTTTCACCGCTTGGTGGGGGGATGCGCTCCTTCGCACCGACGTGTCTGAGGTATCGCAACTCAGCGACGCCGACGGCCGCCGTTTCGACGCGAAAGGCACGCGCCTTTTCACCCTCGCTGAGGTCAATGCAGCGCTCGACACCGCCCGTTGCGGCGTGTTGCGCTCCCTCACCTCTGCCGGCTTCCCCGAAGCCGGTCGCCCCGTCGCCGCTCTCCGCACCGCACGCGCCCTCTTCCACTATAATTGGAAAGATCGTCGCGTCGAATGGTCCATTCCCCTCGAGCGCGGTATCGGCCACCAAGACTTCGCCCCGGCGAGTCGCGCCCTCGCCTACACCAAGGACTATAATCTCTACGTCACCACCGCCGACGGTCGCCAACACGCCGTGTCGACTGACGGCAGCCGCGAACTCCTCTACGGCACCTCCGTGCACCGCGACGAATTTGGCATCCACAAAGGCACCTTCTGGAGCCCCGACGGCAGCCGTCTCGCCTTCTATCGCATGGATCAAAGCATGGTCACCGACTATCCGCTCGTCACCATCGACGTGCCCTCGGCCGTGCGCATCGCCCAACCCGCGCCCGAGAAATACCCCATGGCGGGTATGACCTCCCACAAGGTCACCGTCGGCATCTTCAACCCTGAGAACGACCGCACCGTCTGGCTCGATCTCGGCGATCCCACCGATCGCTATTTCACCAACCTCAGTTGGAGCCCCGACGGCAGCCGCCTCTACATCATGGAAGTGCCGCGTTCGCAAAAACGCTGCGACCTCGTCGCCTACGACACCCAAACCGGTGCGCGTCTCGGCGTGCTCTACACCGAAACCAACGAGCGTTTCGTCGAACCCCAAAACCCGCTCACCTTCCTCCCCTGGGATGCCGGTAAATTCATCTACCAAAGCGAGCGCGACGGCTTCAACCACCTCTATCTCTTCGACACCAAGGGCAAACTGCTCAAGCAGCTCACCTCCGGTAAGTTTGAAGTGCTCGAACTCCTCGGTTTCAACACCCGCACCCGCAGCGTCATTATCCGCAGCAACGAGAGCGGCCACATCCGCGAGAACCTCTACGCCGTCGATCTCAAAACCGGTCGTCGCACCCTCCTCGACAACGGCGTAGGCGTGCACCGCGCCCAACTCTCGCCCGGCGGTCGCTATCTCCGCGACACCTGGTCGTCGCCCACCACCTACCGCAACATCGTCGTGCGCAGCACCGAGCGTCCCCACGAAGCCCTTCGCCTCCTCGAAGCCGCCGATCCCTGGCGCGAGTTCACCATGCCTCGCGTCGAAAGCGGCAGCATCACGGCCGCCGACGGCAAAACGCCCCTCTACTACCGCTTGGTCAAGCCCGTCAACTTCGACCCCAACAAGCAGTACCCCGCCATCGTCTACGTCTACGGCGGCCCCCACGCCACCAACGTCAAGGAGTCGTGGAACTACCAAGCTCGTCCGTGGGAATACTACATGGCCAACCGCGACTACGTCCTCTTTATTCTCGACAATCGCGGATCGGGCGATCGCGGTTTCGAGTTCGAAAGCTGCACCCATCGCCACCTCGGCCGCATTGAGATGGCCGACCAAATGGAAGGCGTCAAGCACCTCAGCGCCCTCCCCTATGTCGACACCACCCGCATCGGTGTGCACGGTTGGAGCTTCGGCGGATTCATGACGACGAACCTCATGCTCTCCCACCCCGAAGTCTTCAAAGTCGGTGTCGCCGGCGGCCCCGTCCTCGACTGGAAATACTACGAAGCCATGTACGGCGAGCGCTATATGGAAACGCCCCAAAGCAATCCCGAGGGCTATGCCGAAGCCAGCATGGTGGAACACGCCGCCAAGCTCAAAGGTCGCCTGCAAATCATCGTCGGCTACAACGACCCCACCTGCGTGCTCCAGCACTCCCTCGCCTTCCTCCGCGCCAGCGAAGATGCCGGCACACAGCCCGACTACTTCGTCTATCCCGGACAAGGCCACAACATGGCCGGTCGCGACATGATCCACCTCCACGAGCGCATCACGCGCTACTTCGAAGACCATCTCAAACCACTGCGCAAATAACCGATCACCGCGCAACGGCATTCACACCACGGCGCCGCCTCTCTCGTGAGGCGCCGCTTTTTTGCATCCACCGCAGGCTGGTTGCAGTGTGCTTTGGCAGGTCATGCCCGATGAGAAAGAAGTAGAAAACACCACATTCAATTCGGCATCGGCGTGATTGGTTTTTGACTGACTACAAAATGAAAGCTCGTGAAATGCCCGGCTGTGTGTTCACCGCAGAAAGTCACGCTGCGTTGGATGCGGCTTTCGTTGGGCGACAATTCTACCTGAATTACATTTCTCTGTTTCGAAACATAAAAGGCATACCACTCGCCCGCGTACTTCACACGACCATCGGTCAACGTGTCGACGTGCAGAGCACTGTCTTTCACACTGACCCCCTGACCCAAATATACATTGCGGAAAGCCCATTTGCTTTTCCATTTTCCTCCATCCGTTTGCTTAAGTTGGGTCACAGCCTCCCCACCCTCCGCAGGAATTTCCACATAAGAGGGTGAAACTGCAGGCTCGGCAGAGAGATCATCACAGCTCACAGCCCCGAACAGGCCAAACAAACACCAACTCGACAAAGTGAGTAAAGAAGAAATACGCATACTTTTTCGTTTAGTAAAGAGAAGAGAATAAATTCGAGAATCACTGCAAAGATAAGCAAAGAAGAGAAGCGAAAGCAACAGAGAATGCTCTTTTTTCTCGTTAGGGGAAAACAAAAACTCCTACCATCACAGCAGCTTTCCCTTCTTTCTCCGCCTTTTTGCGCAAATACTCCCCACAAGGCCGCCCCAAACGCCTCCTACACCTCCACCACCCTATAGCAGTTTCCACGCCGACGGTGGGCGGTCGTACAATACTGCCATAGCTCAAACGGAATAACTAAGCCACATCTTCGCCTACTGCCATAACGCCATCGGTGTCGCCCCTTTGAATGAGAGACGACACCGACCATTTCATAATTTATAATTCCGACAGACGAGAAACAGGCTTACTTCGTTGCAGTGGTGTCAGCATCCTGGTGGACGGCAAAACTCACCAGACCTGCGCCATATAAATCATCGCCCAAGAATCGCACACTACGCTGATTCTTTGATTTATTGGGCGAGACAACCACATGTATCTCGTTCTTGCTCATGCTTACATAGAATGCATACCACGTGCTCGAATACTTCACACGGCCATCCGTCAAAGTGTCAATACGCAGCGTTGAATCTCTTCTATAAAAGATACCTTTCTCCACTTCAACGCTTTTGTATGCCCATTTTGTGCGAAGTTTTCCACCATCCATACGAAGCACCTTTGCAGTTGCCTCTCCGCCCGCCGCAGGGATTTTTACAAAGGGGGGCGTAGCCTTAGGTTCAGCAGAGATATCATCACAGCTCACAGCAGCGAACAAGCTGAAGAAAAAGATACTCAGCAAACAAAAACTCTTTAGGATATTCATATTTCTCATTTAGGACGGATTACAAGATACGAAGCTTTTGAACGATAATTAACAGCCTCGTTTGCTCCATTATACTCGAAGCCATCCTTGCTGTCAACATACAGAAAATAACCATTACACTTGCCGCTCCATCCTGCATTGATGTGATAGACGTGTCTCACGGTTGTCTTCCAACGTTTCCAAAAAAGGGAACCGTACCGCTGACGCTTATTAAAATCGACTATACCGTCAATTACATAGGTGTGATAGCGCAAATCGAACTGAGAAAGCACTCCTAACGAACTTGCGCCTGCAGTCATGATCACAAAACAATTGTCAGGGTGCTCAAAGTACTCTTTTACCACACGTGCGTTCTCTGACCATCCATAACCATCAAAATCGCCGTTCGCGACTACGCAATTATCATATCTTGAATGGATATATGAACCCAAGAGCGGGCGAATAAAATCCTTTGCATCAGTATTAAAGATCATCGTACTGCTTCCAATCTTTGTAGGGCTGCAATTCGCTGTAAGCCAACCCAAGAAACGTTGAGTCTCATAAACCAAAGAAGTACTATCATTCATATTTTCCCACAACACGCGTTCACCATTATGATACTTCAAATCCCTGAATCCGGGATAATTGCGAAGCGCATATAATACCTGTCCATAGGCAACAGAAGTACACCCAAATGACTCTCCATCGTAAGTTCTGTTATTGGTGGGGATCTCTTTTTTGTATGCCTCAGATTTGGGGAGTCCGACTATTGAAAATACGCCATTTTGGTTATCCCGCAGTTGCTGCCCCCACTTTACGTTCTTAAGCTTTGGCGCTGCCTCACGTATTTTTATCCACCCATCCGCCATCATTTGTTCTGGCGTTTTTTTCTCGTAGTTAGTACTCTGATTTCCTAGACTCTGACTTCGAGTATGTTTCTGCTCACCGAGGTATTCTTCCCACTTCTGGTCGAAATACACAATTTCGTTTTTCTGTCCCTCTTGAGCCTGCTGCAAACGATACTGCATATACTCAGTGTTTAGCGAGTCAGGAGAAAAAGCTCCGTCGTCCAACACGGCAAATACAGGGAAGGTACGTTTATCCTTAGACACCACGGCATAACCGCGTCCATCTTTGAGCGTTACAAAGTAGAAATTCTTTGTCACACTGTCCGTCAATGCTGTTGCTCCGCGTGTCCTGCGTGCGCCTTCCAGATCAACCACTGCTTCAACTTCTCGATTGTCCGTCGCAACTGCACCACGAACTCCATTCGCCGGTTGTTCTGATAAAAAATCGCTCACCGCAGATGCAGCTTCTTGCGGACTCAAACGAAAGGCAGAAACATCATTTCTGCTTGCTTCTGTTACCTTAGGGCGAATCTCTTCATCACTACCACAAGCACAAACCAATGCCGGCAAGACGAGGAGCAAACCTACTTTTTTAATTGACATAGTACAAATATTATTATTGAACAGCGCAAAGATAATGACAAAACAATCAATTAGCAAAATTAAAATTGAACTTTTTTGCGCCTACAGAAAACAAAAACTCTGACCATTACAGCAGTTTCCCTTCTTTTTCCTCCTTTTTTGCGCAAATATTCCCCACAAGGCCGCCCAAAACACCCGCTACACCTCCACCACGCAATAGCAGTTGCCGCGCCGACGGTGGGCGGTCGGGAAACCCAAGCTGCGCACCTCACGGCCGAAAGTTTGGAGCGAAAGACCACGCACCGCCGCGGGACAACGGCGGCGAAAACGGTCGTACAATTCCGTCACCGTGTACCACTCGCCCGGCTCGTCGGTCGTCGGCACGCGGTAGAAGCGCGCAAAACGCTCCGCCAAAGGTGAGAAAACACGGAAGGGCGCGTTCGAGCGCTCCAAAGCCTCGGTCGTCGCCCGATCCAAATAGCAGGGCGCACCCGACAGCACCTCGCTGCGCAACTGCGCAAAGAGTTGCGCGTGGTCGATGGGCGAGCAGTCGATCGGGGCATTCACCTCCACACAGACAAAGCGGCGCGAACCCGTGGGGTCGGTCAGCACCTCGTTCACATTGCTCGTGGCGATGAACGAGGCCACGCGTGGCAGTGCCATCAACTCCTGCCGATAAGAGCGGCGCAGGGAGAGTGATTTGAGTTGCAAGAGGTTTTTGAGCGTCGCATTTTGCCGCGGCGTGTAGCGGTCGAACTCATCGAGGTTGATCAGCCCGAGTTTCGCCAAGCGCGGTTCGTGCGCAGCCGTGGCGGTGAGTTCAAACTTGTCGGCATAGTAGTCGCTCAATTCGGGGGGCATGAGCAGGCGGCAAAAGGTGCTTTTGCGCAATCCCTGTCGGCGGCTCACGAGGAGCGGCACCAAGTCATTGGCCGTCACGGTGGGGTGCGCCATCCACTGTGCCGCCAGCGCGCGCAGCCACACCGAGAAACACTGCACCCACAGTGCGCTCGCCGAGATGCGCTCGGCCAAGGGGCGCAAGCGGTCGCGGCCGTCCCACGCGGGGAGCTGCTCCATGAAGTGGGTGAGAGGATGGTAGGCCGGGATGAGCGCCGAGTGCAGCACGCGCTCCACATCGCGCTGCCACACCCCGATGCGCGCATCGATGGCGTGGATCGCCAGGGTGTTGAAGTCCAAGGGCGCGACACGGCGGAAGGCGGCGGCCGATCCGCGCTCGCGAAATTCGGGCATCTCGGCCAGCAGGTTGTAGCGAAACTCGTGCCGCTCTTCGAGCAGGCGCAGCAGTTGCTCGTGAAGGGGCGAAGGCTTCGCCCCCTTCTCCTCCGCACGGGGCGAAACAGCGGGAACGGCCGCTGCTGCTGCGGGCTGTTCGGTACCGACGGGGGACGGTACGGAGGAAACAAAATGCCGCAGGAACCAACGGCACAAGAGACGGAAAAAATTAGGCATAGTGTCAAGATTTGAAGGTGAAACAAAGGGTGCCCCGCGTTCCGCGCTCGGGCTTGCGGCGGTCGGTTTTCGCCGTCGACGGCAGGGAGGAGGAAGAGCAAAGGAGAAAACGCCACAGGGAGAGCGGCGATCGACTCCGACGCACAGCGGGGCCACACTTACCAATACAATCGAAGGGGGCGAAATGTGACAGTCGGCGCCCGAAAATTTTCTGACTTGCGCTGCGAAGCACCCGACACGGCACACACAAACCGCTCACTTTCAACATCAAAGGAGCGCATTTTTCAAAATCACAAAAAACATAAAATCACACTTTCTCCTCTCGTCATTTTGCTCTGCTGTGCGCTGTCGCGTTCCCCAGTCCGTCGCCTATCGGGGGTGGTGCACCCATCGACAAGCCGACAGGCCGTTGCCCCACCTTGCAGCCGCCGCACCCGCCCTCCCTGTCGCGACGAGGGAAACAACACGACTTTCACGCCAAAGTCCACTCCTTTTCGTCCAAAATGCACCACTCTTCGCCACTCCCCCACACGCGGGTGACACGACACGCGCCCTCGCATCCGCGCTTCAGTCGAGGTGCATTTCTTGCCTTCACCCTTCACCTTCACACCTACCCACCTGATACACAAACTCTTGCACGTGAACTTCACCCTCATTTTTTGCTTCACCGAGGTGAAGGCAAAGGAGGTGAAGCCTTCACACTTATCACCCTATTGTCCAACGATTTACACGCAACAGGTGAAGAGGTGAAGGCAAAAAACGAAAAACGGCGGACGCGCCCGCGCGCGAGGAAAACACCAAAAAGGCAGCTGGATTGCACTTCGATTTTGGGAGTACGCTATTGGGGATGCGCTACGCGAACCACCCGGTCGAAAGATTAGTCAAACGCCCTCTCTCCTCACGACTTGCGCGCCCCCACACACAAGCGGACATTTCAACACGATATCATGCTCCACTCTCTTGATGGATTGTTCCATCGTGTGACAAAAAGCAACCGCAATCATTGAGTTTCAGTCTCTTTGATCGCGGTTGCACTTCTTTTCTTCACTCCCAAGGTTAGATGAACCACAATTATTAGTATATCGGCAGTAATGACCGTTTATTGCCGATAAACTAATCTCTGTTTCCTAAAAACTCACCGATTTTCACCCAATAGAAATAGGCTTCGGGCAAAGTTCTCTTTAGTTTGTTCAGTTTGTTATCCACCGAAGAGGCTAACGCCATAGGAACAACAGACAAGGGATCTCCGGTGTATCGTTCTACTTTTTCCTGCCCGGTTTCCATCAATGTAGCCAAATAAGCCGCCTTCGCCGCATCTGTGATGGCGTGTTCTATGTGGTAATTCCCTTTATAGAGAAGAGAGCTCAGTTTCTTTACTCCACTTTGCAACATCTTAAAGTCACCATGGCCAAGCGCTCCCCTTGTCGCAAGGCACAGGGCGGTATTCCGAATATCGTTATAAATTAGCTGCAAGTCCTCAGCAAGTTTTCGGTATTGCAGCTCTACGAGAGCTATCTTTTTGAAAGCTTCTGACGTTATTGAAAACACACTACTGCAATCGAAAAGACGCCCTACATCATAGAGTTGCTTGATAATTTCTAAGGAACAATCTCTGTCACCTTTGAGATAGGGAATACCTGTTGTATTGGGTGCAAAAGCGGTGAGTTTATCGGCTAACATATCATCAACAGAAGGGACAAACACGCTCAATGGTTCTCCAATATGCTCAACAAATGGGGAAACGATTTCCACTTCATTGGTTTGCAGATAGTGCAAGTCTTCATAAAGCACATCCAGCAAGATGTAAGACTCCTTGTTTGCCCCATCTCGATAGGCGATGTGGTAGAAGAACTTGGAGTGACTTTTAGGGATATTCGCCCCTCTTGACTGTCGCTCTTCCAGCGTCTTCGATACAAAGCCAAAGCGCTCAATATCTCTCAAGTAGGGCTCGATGTCAGTCCCGGGTCGACAAATGATGTCTATATCAATGGAGAGACGATGAGGAGACTGCCCCAGGATGAGCATAAGGGCAGATCCCCCCTTAAAACAAAACGGACAACCTGCACTCCGGAGCATTTCGAGTAAAGAAAGTGCCCGAATCACCTTCTCGATAAGGTTTAAGTCTTTGTATCGAGTTTGTTCAGCAACCGACTTGATCCATTCAGCCGTGAGGCATTCTTTCTTGATCATAATCTTTACTTTGCAAGCAGTTGCTCGATCTTCGACTTCGCATTACGACGAGAGGCATATCGCATGAGCTGATCGGTTTTAATCCCATAAATTTGAGTTGCCTTCTCAAAAATATACGCAGCTTCTTGCCCTTGGAGATAGAAGAAGTCTTTATCACATAGAATGTCAACCAATAGTTTCTCTAAGCGCGGAGAGGAGACTCCTTCTATTTCTTGGGTCGGAGCCTCTGAAACCAGCGGTTTTACAATAAGCGACGCTTGATCTAAGTGTATGTAATCAGCGACAAAATCTGCGTCGGGGGACAGAAAAACCCTTTCCTTGCAGTCTTGCAAAAAATGAAAAACAATTTCGGTGGCATCACGATCTGTCTCTGTATAGATATTGTTATTATAAGAAAGATGGTGCTGTAGATCCGCCAGAATTTCACCACTATAGACACAGAAAGGAAGCAAGGGGAATTGTTCCTTCAACAATTGATAAATACGGACAACCTTTGCGTTGGGGTGAGGGAAAAATTGCGGCTTTACCTCAATCGTGTATGCTCCTCGCCCGACTCGCAACAGTTGCCCTTGCTCTACCAGACGATACAAATGCCACAAAATGTTCTGTTTTGAAGTGTCAACGAGCTCAAGTAGATTTTGTAGCAAAGCATTCGTCTGAAACACTACATTCGTTTGAGCATAGCTTATAATTTGATCTCTTACATTGGACATAGTAACCTCCTCTATTGTCTAAATTGAACGACAAAGGTATTAGTTTTGCGGCAATAGAACAAAATAATTGCCGAAAAACTAATACAAACCAAGAGATTTTATCGCGCTTGCGCAAGCAGCACGTCTATCTCACCTCTCCTAAAAATCCATTGGTTTCAACGTTGGGGCTTTTCCTCCCCGAATCGGGTTTAGATGATTATTGGCTCGACTCGAGGGAGCTTCGCCGTCTCAATGAGGTGGAGATAGGCCGACTGCACAGGAGGACATCATGCCCGATGCCGGACAAACAAAAAGCCGCCGCTCCGAAAGAGCGACGGCTGTAGGGGGTGAGGCTAAGGGCGCGATCAACCACGCTTCCAAACGCTTTCGACGGCGTTGCCTTCGCTGCGCACCAAAGTGACTTTCACGGTCGGATAGTTCTTGAGGTCTTCGGTGGGCAAGACGAGGGTGAAGCGAGCATCCATCCACTTGTAGCCTTCGGGGCTGATGAAGGGCAACAACAAACGCAGCGGGGCGCGGTTGCTTCCCTTGCGCGTTTCGAGGAGTTCTTGGGGAGTAGTCGTGACGAGCCACGCGTGGGCAGACACATCGTGAGCTTTGCCCTCGGCATCCACACCTTCGACCTTCACGCCGCCCAGTCCACGCACGACGGCACTCTTGGGATATTCGAACTTGGCATACTTCACCTCCTTGTTCCAGCCGTAGGCGGCATTGACCTCGTAGAAGGTGCTATCTTTGGGGGTAACCTTGGCCAACGACAGGGTGTCTCCGGTCACGGTGCACGCCAAACGCGTTTCATTGCCTACTGCTTTTCCCTCTACCTTGAGACCGGTGGGCGTCACGAAGCCACCAATGACGGAGGTAGCGTCTTCGGGAAGTTTACCATTGAAGTAATCTTCGTTGACTCGGGTCACACTCGCGTCGCTGAGGATCGCATGGGGCGTCGCCGCGGGCGTCTGCCACTTACCGTCTACTAATTGGGCACGCGGTGTTTCGGGCACATTCGACATTTCGCCGTCCTTGTCGCAAGAGGCTACACTCAGTACGGAAACTCCTCCCAACACGAGGGAGCAAGCCAAAGAGAAGGTCATTTTCTTCATAGGTAATTATCGTTTGGATCGTTTATTGGTTCCGGGGATGAAAAACTCCATCTCCCCCTCAACAAGTCTACTGCGCCACCGAAGAGATGAGCGTGCGAAAAAACGGCAGTTTCGAATTTATTCTCGTTGAGAGATGGATGAGATTGCAAATATAAAAACTTCAAACAGCGCAAAACAAAATATACCACAAAAATGACGCAACAAACAATTTTACCTTGTCTTTTGCCATATTAGAATATACAAAAAGCGACTAAATTCACATTTCGACAAACAAACGCAGAGATTGAATGATAAACGAAGCAAGAAAAACACCTTTCATTGACAAACGAAAGTTTTATCGTACAGGAATAACACAACACAAGAGAACAGACACAGAATATACCACAAACAAGACATTTTTATGCATCGTTTTTTTGAGACACCGCTTGAAAAGCGAAAAATTGCGGAATACGCAAAAAAACCAATTTCCCCATTCTCGCCGGAAATGAAACGCAAGGGAGCGAAATAGTTTTCGTATCTTTGTGCCCGTCCACCGGTTTGCACGGAGAGCCGTGCCCGGGGTCTCACACAACTTTTTTACTTTCATCGCAATGAAAAAACTTCTCACTCTCTTGCTTGGGTGGTTTGCCTTCGTCGCATTGGCCCTCGGTCAGCGCGTGGTGGGACGGGTGGTCGATGCCGAGACGGGCGCGCCCATTCCGTTTGTCAACCTCTTCTACAAAGGCACGCAGGTGGCCACGCAAAGCGACGTTGAGGGACGCTTCAACATGGCCTACCGACAAGGGCAACTCTTCGCCTCGTCGGTGGGTTACGTTTCGCGTTCCGTTCGACCGACGGCCGGCGGCGACAGCCTCATCATTGTTCTCAAATCGGCCGATCTCGGTTTCGGTGAGGCCACGGTGAAGGCGAAACGCACCAAGTATTCGCGAAAAGACAACCCCGCAGTGGAATTTATGCGCAAGGTCATTGCCGCCAAGAAAGGCAGCGACCTCAAACTCCACGACTACTATGCGCTGCAGCAATACAGCAAACTGAATTTCGCGGTGAGCGACGTGACGCCGCGGGTGCTCGAGGACGGACAGCTCAAACGGATGCCCTTCCTCAAAGACCATGTGGAGATTTCGCCCGAAACGGGCAAACTGATCTTGCCCCTCACCGTCGACGAGACGGTGACGCAGCAGTTGTGGCGCAAAAGCGACCAAACGCGCAAAAACATTGTGATCGGGCAGCGCAGCGAAGGCATCAACGACCTGATCAACACGGGCGATGTGCTCAACGCGATGATGAAGGATGTGTTCACCGACGTGAACCTCTACGACAACAACATCCGTTTGTTGCAATATCAGTTTATCTCTCCTCTCTCTTCGACCGATGGAATCGCGTTCTACCGCTATTTTCTCACCGACACCACGATGATCGACGGCGATCGCTGCATCGAGGTGCAGTTCACCCCCAACAATGCGCAGGATTTCGGTTTCTCGGGCGAACTCTATGTGCTGGCCGACAGCACCTATCGCGTGAAGCGTGTAAAAATGGGGGTACCAATGAACACGGGTATTAACTTTGTGCAGTCGATGAAGATCGATCAGACGTACGAAGAACTGCCTTCGGGCGAACAGGTGCTGACGAAAGACCACATGCTGGTGCTGCTCAAGGCGGCGAAGAACCTGCACGAGTTTCAGGTGAAACGCAGCACAACCTACTCGGGTTTTGCCTTCGATTCCATCCCCGATGCAGCCTTTAAGTTCGCCGGCTCGACGCGTACCCTGGCCGACGCCCAGATGCAGGAGGATGCCTTCTGGGCGGAACACCGCCCGGAGCGACTAACCAACACCGAGAAGCGCATGGATTCGTTCGTGACGAGCCTGCAAAACCTGCCGGGGGCGAAACCCGTGATTTGGGTGGCGAAGGCGCTGATCGAAAACTTTGTCGAAACCTCGATTGACCCGAGTGTGCCCTCTAAGGTGGATTTGGGACCGATGAACACGGTGATCACCACCAACGATGTGGACGGCTTGCGCCTGCGCCTCTCGGCACAGACCACGGCGCACCTCAACAAGCACCTTTTTGCCAAGGGCTACTTGGCCTACGGTTTCAAAGACCACCGCTGGAAGGGCATGGGCGAATTGACTTACTCGTTCGTGCCGAAAAAATACTTGCCGCGCGAGTATCCGGTGGCCAACTTGGTGCTTTCGTACCGCGACGACGTGATTGCCCCCTCGGACTTCCACCTGCCGACCGACAAGGACAATGTGTTCTTGGCATGGAAGTGGACGAACGTCGACCACATGATGTACAACCGCAACCTCAAACTGCACTTCGAACGCGAATGGGCGAACGGTTTCCGCCTCAAAGCGCAAGTGCAGCACGACCGCAACGAACCGACCTCGGCGCTCTTCTATCAGCCGGTGGGGGCAACGGCGGCCTTGGGACTCGGCCGACCGGCAACGTTCGACGAATTGCAGGCGGCGGGACTGGATGCAGCAGCGGTGAACGTGCCGTTCCTGAACACGAGCGACGTTTCGTTCCTGCTCGAATATCAACCCGGCGCGACCTTCATCAACACCAAGCAGCGCCGCATGCGCGCCAACCACAACGCCCCGATCTTTACCCTCAGTCACACGATGGGCGCCAAAGGGCTGTGGAGCGACTACACCTACAACAACACCGAACTGGCCATCTACAAACGCTGGTGGGTGAAGTCGTGGGGCAAACTCGAGACGCATGTGAAGGCCGGTGCGCAATGGAACCGCGTCCCCTTCCCCCTCCTGCTCATGCCGTGGGCGAACACCTCGTATGTGAAAGAGGATGCGATGTTCAACCTCGTGAAGAACATGGAGTTCATGAACGATCGCTATGTCTCGGCCATGGTGTCGTGGGACTTGAACGGGAAGATCTTCAACCGCATTCCGCTCTTGAAGCGACTCAAATGGCGCGAATATATCGGGGTGAACGCCTTGTGGGGCACACTCACCGACAAGAACAACCCCTATTTGGCGCAAAACGCCGGGGCGACGGATCTCTATTACTTCCCCTCGCGCTTCACGGCCACCGGTTATGAACAACAGAGCCGCGTGATGGATCGAAACACGCCTTATGTGGAAGCGATCGTGGGTATCCACAACATTTTCAAGATCATCCACGTGCAGTATGTGCGCCGCTTGACTTACTTGAACGAACCGGGCTCGATCTACGGCGACACGCAGCGTTGGGGCATCCGCTTCATGTTCCGCGCCACGTTCTAAGTGCCGCGCGCTTTTCTTACATTTTGGCGATGTGCCAAGGCTTCGGCCGGCCGCACGCCGCAAACACACAAAAACAATGTGCCGCCTCTCAATCGAGAGGCGGCACATTTTCGTTGGTGCTAAGGGAGGAAGAAGCGAGGCGATTATTTCGCTTGCTTCGTTCCCTTGGGGAGCATGATGATGGTGGCGCAGTTGCCGTCGCGCAACAGCACTTTGTTGGCGAAACGCTGCACGTCGGCACTCGTGAGTGATTGGATGGCTTCGAGATAACCGGCGCGGTTGTCCTTGTTCCAGCGGTTCTGCTGTTGCATGAGACCTTGCCAGTAGCTGTTGTTACGTTGCTGCTCTTCGTACTGCTTGATCTCGAAACGCTTCACTTCTTCGAGTTCGTCGGGACGAACACCGTTTTTGGCTAGTTCGTGCAGATCTTGCTTCATGAGCAGGAGCACGGAGTCGCACTTTTCGGGGGTGAAGGGGGCGAAGACTTGGAGCGAGTAAGTGTTGCGCACACCGTAGTTGAGCGATGCGTCGGCGCCCACGGAATAGGCCATGCCGCGGTCTTCGCGAATGGACTTGAGGTAGCGCTTGGTGAGGACTTGTCCGAAGGCATCGGCAGCCACAGCGTCCTTGAGGGTGTAGGGCTGTTCGCCGTTCCAGAGCTGAATGAGCATGGCCTGCGGGCTCTCGAGTTCACGCTCGAAACGATTCATGAGCATGCCCTTGCGGGGACGAATGCCGAGGTCGGTGTAGGTTTCGCGCTTCTTCACGCCGGGGAGCGGGGCGATGTACTGCTCGCAGAAGGTGCGGAGCGAGTCTTCGTTGAGTGCGCCGGTGAAGTAGAAATCGAAATCGCCGGCGGAAGCGAAGCGTTGGGTGTAGAGGCGCTTGATCTCCTCGTAGTTCACCTTGTCGAGATCGGCAAGTTTGAGGGGCTCGGTGCGGGGATTAGGCGCATAAAGCGTGGTGCGCACGGAGTCGCCGAAGGCTTTTTGCGGATTCTTGTCGGCATTTTCCAACTGCGTACGAAGCGTAGCCATGATGTTGTGGAAGGCGTCGGGATCGTTCGCAGGTTGCTGGAAGTAGAGATAGAGAAGTTCGAAGAGGGTGCGGAGATCCTTGGGTGTGGCATTGCCTTCGAAGGTATCGGTGTACTTGCCGAGTCCGACACTGAGACCGACTTGCTTGCCGGCGAGTTTCTTCTGCAGTTCGGTGGCGGTGAAGTTGCCCCAACCGGTGGCGTTCATGACGGTTTCGACGAGTTTGCCGTTGAGCACGTCTTTGTCGGCGAACTTGTAGCTGCCGCCCCAGCTGTCGGCGGTGAGGAGAATCTCGGCATCGTTGAAATCGGTTTTCTTGAAGAAGACGCGGGCGCCGTTGGAGAGGGTCCATTGCGTGTAGCCGAAGGGTGCTTTGGTGGTCTTGGTCACCTTGCCGGGTTTGGGCAGCACGGGCACGAGGGGTTCGCTCTTCACGTTGTCGACATAGGCTTCGACTTGGGCATCGCGACCGGCTTGCACAGCGGCTTTCATCTCGTCGACAGTAGGAACTTTAACGTCGGCCTTGTCGGGATACATGGCGAGGAAGACAAAGTTGGAGTCGTTGGCGAAGTTCATTCCGGACAAGGCTTCGTCGATGGCCTTCTTGTTGACCTGACCGGCGAGCATCTTGTAGTTGTTGTAGAGGGTGGCGATGTCGGCGGTGCCGGTGCCGTCGAGGAAGTCGCGCACGCAACGATTCACATAGTAACTGCTCTTTTGCTTCTCGCGGTTGTTGTAGAGCGTCTCGTAGTTACTGAGGAAGTTTTCGCGGGCACGGAGCAATTCGCTGCCGGTGATGCCGTACTTCGTGAAGCGATTCACTTCTTTCATGACGGCCGTCACGGCTTCGGCATCGCGTCCGGGCTTGGGCGAGATGTAGAGCGAGAAGGCATCTTTGGTCTTCGAGAGGAGGTAGTTGTCATAACCCAGTCCGGCCATGAGGAAGGGGCAATCTTGCTTTTGACTCATTTCGCCGAAGCGGCCGTTGAGGGCTTGCGCCATGGCGGAGATCATGTAGTCGTGGAGCAGACCGAACATCGTGCCGCGGTATTCCTCGGGGATGACGTCAGTCTTGAGCATGATCGAGATGGAGGCCGTGGTTTGTTCCTTGTCCTTGTCGATGACGTAGATGGCTTGCGCGTTGTCGGGCACGGGGTAGGTCTCATACTGCGCGGCGTTGGCGGGCATGGGCACGGCACCGAGAACTTGCTTCACCTTGGCTTCGACCTGTGCGACGTCGATGTCACCCACAATCACCACGCCTTGCAGGTCGGGACGATACCACTTCTTATAATAGGCACGGAGAAATTCGGGCTTGAAATTGTCGACGATCGACATCAGACCGATGGGAAGACGATAGCCGTATTTGCTACCGGGATAGAGTTCGGGCAGACGGCGCTCGAAGATGCGCATCATCGGGCTCGAACGCATACGCCATTCTTCGTGAATCACGCCGCGTTCTTTGTTGATTTCCTTCTCTTGGAGGAGCAGCCCGCCCGACCAGTCTGCCAGAATGAAGAGACAAGAATCGACGTTGTTGCCCGCCACGGGAACGTCGTCAATGTTGTAGACGGTTTCGTCGGTCGAGGTGTAGGCATTGAGGTTTTGGCCGAACTTCACACCGATGCTTTCGCAGTACTTGATGAGCTGCCCATCATTGGGGAAGTGCTTCGAACCGTTGAAGGCCATGTGCTCGAGAAAGTGAGCCAGACCGCGCTGGTCGTCGTTCTCCTGTACCGAACCCACCTTTTGGGCGATGTAGAAATTGACTTGTCCTTTGGGTTCGGCGTTGTGTCGAATGTAGTAGGTCAGTCCGTTGGGGAGTTTGCCCTGACGTATGGCGGCGTCGGCCGGGAGTTTGGGGACTTGCTGCGCTGCACTCGGCAGGAGTACGGCGGCGAAAAGTCCGATCAGCATGAGTTTTACCTTCTTCATGACGTTGTGTGTGAATTTATGTCGTGATGTGCGACTTGCACAAGGGCAAGCATGCCGCAAAATTAGCATAAAACAACGAAGTCGACAAAGCATACGGCGGCGAATGTTCACGAGTCTTGCGTTTTTTCTTACAATCGTCCATCGTTATGCGGAAGATTACGGGATTTATGCGAACAAAATTGAGAAAAATCGCTTTTCGGCCGTACACTCCCCGATGATCGGCGAAAGAGGCCGGCGAAAGAGGGGCAAACAGCGCCGCGCTGAAAACATTCCTTATTTTATATTGGAAGGACTCCTTATTATATATAGGTCATACATGGTGCGCAGAGCGTGAAAATAAGGGAGCGGCAAAGGCAATCAAAGGACGGCAGAGGACAAAAAGGGGGATACTGTAAGAAAGAACGGAAATTTTGTAACCCCCTTCGGCAAAGAAGCGCGTACCTTTGCACCATCAAAACGAACGGAGCCCCTTTCGGGCGCTCACCCACCTCCATCCACATACACACAATGAAGCACTCTTCTCCTCTCCTCCTCTCTCTGCTCTTTGTCGCCGCCGTGTCGCCGTTGCACGCCCAAGTGCAGTCAACCGCCGCTCCCCGCGAGCAAGCCGACACCCTCACCGACCAAGCGACGACAGCCCCCAAGCAAGTGGAATTGCGCTCCGCCACAGTGTCTGCCAAGCGCAAGGGCCTCTTTCACGCCTTCGGTCTCACGCAAAACAACGAAACCATCACCGGACACGAACTCCTGCGCGCCGCCTGCTGCAACCTCGGCGAGAGTTTTGTCAACAATCCCTCGGTCGATGTCAACTACAGCGACGCCGCCACCGGCGCTCGGCAGATTAAGCTCCTCGGGCTGGCCGGCACCTACGTGCAGATGCTGGCCGAAAATGTCCCCACCCTGCGCAACCTCGCCCAGCCCTTCGGCCTGAACTACGTGCCCGGCACGTGGATGGAGAGCATCCAGGTGAGCAAAGGGGCGTCGAGCGTAAAAAACGGCTATGAGTCGCTGACGGGACAAATCAATGTGGAATACAAAAAGCCGCAGGTGAAATACCCGAATGTACTGTTGCTCAACGGCTATGCCGATGTGCACGGTCGCATCGAGGGAAATGTGGAGAGCACCTTGCTCCCTTCGGCACGCTGGGGCACGACGGTGTTGGGGCATTACAGCCAAACGCTCCACACACACGACGAGAACCACGACGGACTGGCCGACCGCCCCAAGACCGAGCAGTTCAATCTCATGAATCGCTGGACGTACAACGGCGATCATCTCCTCTCGCAATTCTATCTGCGCGGCCTGCACGAAACGCGTGAGGGCGGACAGTTTGCGCATCACGGCGAAGCGATGAACGATCCCTATCGCGTGACGATCGACACGAAACGGGTGGAAGCGACAAACAAAACGGCGTGGATGTTTCACGATGAGAACAATACCAACATCGCCCTCATCCTCTCCGGCTCGCGCCACTTGCAAAACGCCAACTATGACCACCGAATTTTCAACGCGCGACAAACCAATGCCTACGCTTCGTTGCTCTTCGAAACGCAGTGGCAGCGCACCCACACCCTTTCGGCCGGTTTGAGTCTAAACCACGATGACTTCGGTCGCACGGTGGGCGATCGGACCTTCGCGCCCGGCGTCGACCTACCCACTTCCGCTCGCGAAACCGTGGCCGGCGCCTACGCCCAATACACCTACACGCTCGGCAGCGCCCTGACCCTCATGGGCGGCGTGCGCATCGACCGCAGCAACCTCTACGGCACGTTTGTCACCCCCCGCGCCCACCTCAAATTCTCGCCCCGACGCAACTTCGTGGTTCGTCTCAATGCCGGAAAGGGCTACCGCACCGCTTGGGTGCCCGAGGAGATGAACTATCTGCTCACGGGAAGCCGCGCCCTCGACTTCAGCAGTGATCACCTGCGCGAAGAGGCGTGGAACTACGGTCTCAACATCGGCTACAAACTCCCCATCGGCGGACACGTCCTCGACCTGAGTGCCGACTATTACTACACCAATTTCGACAAACAAGCCGTGGTGGACTACGATGCCGACCCGCATCGGATCAGCATTCACGGGCTGAACGGAAAGAGCGACTCTCACGTGGTGCAAGTGCAGGCCTCCTACCCGCTCTTCGAGGGCTTCAACCTCACAGCCGCCTATCGTTACACCAACGTGCGCACCGCTTTCGGTCGCCCCGACGGCAGCGTGAGCGTCATGGAAAAACCCTTGCAGAGTCGCTACAAGGCCCTCGTCACCGCCACCTACGCCACGCCGCTCGAGAAGTGGCAATTTGACGTCACCCTCCAACTCAACGGCGGCGGACGCCTACCGCTCAACTACGTGCTGGCCGACGGCACCACGTCGTGGAACCCCGATTTCAAAGCCTACCCGCAACTCTCGGCACAGGTCACGCGCAATTTCCGCGGTTTCAGCGTCTATGTGGGCGGCGAAAACCTCACCGGCTACAAGCAGCCCAATGCCGTGATCGACTTTGCCCACCCGCGCGGTTCGCAATTCGACCCCACCCTGGTCTACGGCCCGCTCGACGGCGCCATGTTCTACGCCGGCTTCCGCTACACCATCGCACGATAAACTCACTCACCTACTCTCATTTTTCGTATTTCAAAAAACAGATTACACAATGAAAAAAGTTCTCTTTCTCTTCGTCTTCCTCTTCTCGGTACTCGGTGCCGCAGCCAAAAACCTCCAACAAGTTATCTTCAAGGTGGAACAAATGACCTGCGTCAACTGCGAAGCCAAGGTGAAGCGCAACATCCCCTACGAAAAGGGCGTGAAGAACATGAAGACCGATGTGGAAAATCACACGGTGACGGTGACTTTCGATGCCGACGTGACCAATGTGGCCAATCTCCAAAAGGGCTTTGCCAAGTTCGGCTACAAAGCAGAGGTGCTGCAACCTGCCGCGCCCGTGAAAGCACAGAAGAAGTAATCGCTGCCGGTGCAGACGTTCTTCTTTCGGCGCTCCCTCCCGACCGTGTGCCCCACGGTCGGCGGAGGGAGCGTTTTTTTCGTCCCTATCCTCTTCATTTTCTCCGAGTTGCGAATCGAAAACAAAAGATTTTTCTATCCCCGAACGAGGAGTTTCACACAACGGCACACCACCTGCAAGAAAAACAAGACACGTTTTGTGCAAAAGTTGAGCGTTTTCGCGCGAAAGCAGGGAGTTTTTCACCCAAAGACTTGCACTTTTTCGCTGCCCTGCTGCGGGCTACTTTAATTTGCGCGCGACATCGCGCGAAAACTTCTACTTCCGGTCATTGCCGCCGCCCAATAGACTGGCCGCGGATGGCGCAAGCGAAAAGGAAAAAACCATGTCGAGAGACAACTGCCGCGGGAAAGCTTCGCCGTTTTTTGTCTTGACAACGAAAAAGTCGTACTTTTGCACTAACGAATAAATTGATAAAAAAGCACTTCCAAACATAACGTATGAATTTCGTAGAAGAACTCAAATGGCGTGGGATGATCCACCAAATGATGCCGGGCACCGAAGAACTCTTTGACAAGGGCATGGTGACGGCCTACGTAGGTATCGACCCCACAGCCGACTCTTTGCACATCGGCCACCTCTGCGGTGTGATGATGCTGCGCCACTTGCAGCAAGCAGGCCACAAGCCGCTCGCGCTGGTGGGGGGTGCCACCGGTATGATCGGCGACCCCTCGGGAAAGAGCGCCGAACGCAATCTGCTCAACGAGGAAACGCTCCGCCACAACGTGGACTGCATCAAAGCGCAGCTCTCGCGCTTCCTCGACTTCGACAGCGATGCGCCCAACGCCGCCGAACTGGTGAACAACTACGACTGGATGAAGGATTTCTCCTTCCTCGATTTCGCCCGCGAAGTCGGCAAGTGCATCACCGTCAACTATATGATGGCGAAAGACAGCGTGAAGCGTCGCCTCAACGGTGAATTCGCCGAAGGCATGTCGTTCACAGAATTCACCTACCAACTCCTGCAAGGCTACGACTTCTTGCACCTCTACGAAACGAAAGGTTGCCGTTTGCAAATGGGCGGTAGCGACCAGTGGGGCAACATCACCACCGGTTCGGAACTGATCCGCCGCAAACTCGGCGGAGAGAACGAGGCCTTCGCCCTCACCTGCCCCCTCATCACGAAGGCCGACGGCAAGAAATTCGGCAAAACGGAACAGGGCAACGTGTGGCTCGACCGCCATCGCACCACACCTTACGCCTTCTACCAATTCTGGCTCAACGTGGGCGATGAAGAGGCCGAACGCTACATCAAGATCTTCACGAGCCTGCCCAAAGAAGAGATCGATGCCCTCGTCGAAGAGCATCGTCAAGACCCCGGTCGCCGCGTGCTGCAAAAACGTCTCGGCCGCGAAGTGACCGTGCTCGTACACGGCGAATCGGACTACGAAATGGCGGTGGAAGCCACCAACATTCTCTTCGGAAAAGCCACGAAAGAAAGCCTCCTCAAGCTCGACGAAGAAACCCTGCTCGCTGTCTTCGACGGCGTACAGAAGTTTGAGGTAAACCGTGACCAAGTGGTGGGCGCGAAGGCCGTCGACCTGCTGGCCGAAACCACCCAATGCTTCGCTTCCAAAGGCGAAATGCGCAAACTCACCCAAGGTGGCGGCGTGAGCCTCAACAAAGAGAAGCTCGAAGCCTTCGATCGCGAGATTACAGCCGAAGATCTCCTCGACGGCAAGTATCTCTTGGCGCAAAAAGGCAAGAAGAATTACTACCTGCTCATCGTTCGTTGAGCAACGACGCCCCCGGCGCGACAGCCGCTCGCGCCAAGCGTCCCTCCCTTATTATTGTCGGAAGAGGCCGTTAGGCAGCTTCCGACTTTTTGTGTTCATCCGACATCTCAAGTGCTGCGGCCATCGTGCAGGGCATGTCACCTCAGGTAAGGTGATTGCTGTCCGCTAAATGTTGAAAGTACGAGGGGGAGGAGAAGCCCCTCCACTTTCTCGCCAATGTTGTGAGCTTTCGGTGAAAAGAAGTCCGTTTTCAGTCAACCGCTGTCCGCACCGTCGCAACTGCTCGATCGCTCTCACGCGCGCGCGTTACGCGCACACAGCAAGTTTTCGTTTTTCTGCCTTCACCGCGTGCATTTTTGATCACAATCAGCTGAAAATAAACATCTTACTGGTGAAGGCTTCACCATCCAAACACGCGTTAAAAATCTTCGCAATCATTTGAATCACAGCGCGTTGCGGGTGAAGGCAAGCGGGTGCACTTTTCGGTGTGTTGCCTTCACCCTCTGCGCCGTCGTGGAGCGGGACACTTTGCTCCGTCGTTTTTGTCGTGACGCCGCCCCCCGTTGGGTGCGTTGAGGTGAAGGCAACTGCCTTCACACATAAGTCATTGAGCAAGAGGAAGATAGATCGTTTTGTAAAATAGTGAAGCCTTCACCCGCAAGACGCTTATTTTCAGCGAGATACAGCCGAAAGGTGAAGAGGTGAAGGCAAAAACACGAAAAACGCCGGACGCGCGCATGTACGCGCGCGTTGCGGCTGTGGCTGTGGCTGTGGCTGAAGTTAGGGACAGATGCCCTTAGAAAAAAGTGCTTCTCCTCGTTGCCGCAGCACGCCCTATGTCGGATGAACCCAATATTATAATGGGAGAAGGTTTCATAAATCATTAGGTAATCTTACACCCAAAGACGTATATTTAGGGCAAGGGGAGAAAATCAAAAAGAT